>JBBSUV010000009.1:0-112960 GCA_038234075.1 Flavobacteriales bacterium
ATCGCTGGGTGCAATGGTTTCCCACACGCGCTGAGGCAATGGCCAAGGAGCGAGCGATCAAGGCACGAAAAAGCCGGGCGTACATCGAACAGCTTATCGAAGCTGGATAGAGCGTCCCGCACACCGTGCGGGAAGGTCATCTGTTCGACTCCGATATTCTCCACCCGAAAGGCGGTCCGCACAGGGCCGCCTTTTCTGTTGTGCACTTCTGCGTCCGGGTTATGGCGTTTCGGACACTGCAACATCCGTTCTGACTATGCATGCTTCCTTTGTGCATGCGCTTGCCCAAAGCCCTCGATCTTCATCTCGAAAGCCTGCTCACGGAACAGCAAGGACGTCCGGTCGTTATCCGGAACTCCCACCCCGTGCACGGAGGCAGTGTGAACGAAGCCTTCCGCTTGGAAACGGATGCTGGCCCGTTCTTCCTGAAGACCAACTCCGCCGATCAATTCCCCAGCCTTTTCAGCGGTGAGGCGCATGGGCTGCACCTCCTTCGGCAAGCTGGCGATCTGCGCGTACCTGCGTTCATCGCCCAAGGCGAATGTGACGACACCACCTTCCTGCTGCTGGAATACATAGCACCTGCTGAAGAGGTGGACGGCTTCCAGTCCCGCTTCGGTAGGAAGCTGGCCCAGCTGCATCGACATACGCATGCAACTTTCGGGCTGGACAGGGACAATCACATCGGCCTGTTGCCCCAAGTGAACACACCGAACTTGGACTGGGCGGAATTCCTGATCCACTGCCGTTTCATGCCAATGGTGAAGATGGCCCGTGACAACAAGCGTATCCACACAGGTGATGTACTGCGTTTTGAGCGTCTTTATGGCCAATTGTCCACGATGTTTCCCGCCGAGCTGCCTGCGCTGCTCCACGGCGATTTGTGGAAGAACAACTTTCTCGTCGCTGCGGATGGCGAAGCCGTGTTGATCGACCCGGCAGTGTATTACGGCCATCGCGAAATGGACCTTGCCATGACCCGGCTTTTCGGGGGCTTCTACCGGGATTTCTACGAGGCCTACCAAGAAGAGGAACCCTTAGCTCCGGATTGGGAGGAGCGCGTGGATCTCTGCAACCTGTATCCGTTGTTGGTACACCTCAACCTCTTCGGCGGCAGTTATGCGGACCGGGTGAGCTCTGTGCTGCGGAAGTACGTGTGAGGGTTACTCCCAGCTCGGTGCTTCGTGCCGCTCCTCGTAAAGGTTGTTGGTGCGGGCACCTCTCTTCCCGAAGCAGTCCAGGTCCAAGTCACCGATGCCTTCGGGCTTCGCAAAATCCCCTTTGCTGATGGTGATCGTGCTGTCGGCATACACCTTGTTCATGTAGTAGCCATAGATCGGCAAGGCCATGTTGGCGCCTTGGCCCAGGTCGGTCCTGCTGAACCGAACGCTGCGGTCCTCCGCACCGGTCCATACGCCGGTCACCAGGTCCGGGGTGATCCCAATAAACCAACCGTCGCTGTTGTTCTGGGTGGTACCGGTCTTGCCCGCAGTGGGATACTTGATGTTGGCATACTTGGCCCTGTTGCCCCAGCCCATGCGTAGCCTCATGCCCGTGCCCACGGTCTTTCCCGTGCTGGGGTTGTATGCGCCGTCCACCACGCCCTTCAGCATTTCCAGCATGATGTAAGAGGTGCGCGGGTCAAGTGCCTCCTCCGTCTGCGGGGTCATATCGAAAATGGCGTTCCCGCTCTTGTCCTCGATGCGCGTGAAGACCACGGGCTTGATGTACACGCCATCGTTGGCGAAGGTGGAGAAGGCCCCGACCATCTCTTCCAGCGTGAGATCCGCGACGCCCAAGCAGAGCGACGGCACAGCATCCATCGGGCTCTTCACCCCCATGTGGCGCGCCAAAGTGATCACCGCCTGTGGGCCGTATTGCTT
Organism: Flavobacteriales bacterium; assembly: GCA_038234075.1. Taxonomy (GTDB): domain Bacteria; phylum Bacteroidota; class Bacteroidia; order Flavobacteriales_F; family PHOS-HE28; genus PHOS-HE28. Next base: position 1,884 of record JBBSUV010000009.1, read on the forward strand.
CATCAGCCAAGCCGTGATGGTGTTCATGGAATTGGCCAATGCATACTTGATGGTGACCATGCCACCATAGTTATTGTCGCTGTTCTGCGGGCACCATTCCGGCTGGCCCGCAGGCATGGTGAAGCAGGTCTTCTGGTTCGGCAGTTCCAAGCAGGGTTTTAATCCTTCGCGGATGGCGGTGGCGTAGACGAAGGGCTTGAACGTGGAACCCACCTGCCGCCGTGCCTGCGATACGTGGTCGAACTGGAAATTTTTGTAATCGATGCCGCCCACCCAAGCCTTTACAAAGCCGGTATGCGGGTCCATGCTGAGGAGCCCGCTCTGCAGGAAGCTCTTGTAGTAGCGGATGCTGTCATTCGGCGACATCACGGTATCCACGTCACCGTGCCAGCTGAACACGGTCATCTTCGTGGGCGTTACGAACTGCTTTTCGATAGCCTTCTCATCGAGCACGGGCCACCAGGTGTCGCACCCGCCCTTGTCGGGGTCGCAATGGAACATGGTCTTCCCGTCATGCACCGCTTTCACGATGTAGGCCGCTGGTCGCCGGCAGTTGGGGCAGAGTTTTCCGACATCGGTACGGAACCTATCGCTGCGTTTGCGAGCGGAGTTCATGATGCCTTCCACCTCCTCCGTGCTCACCCGGAAGTCGAAGGGATTGTTCTTCTTCTTGGCGAGGTCCTTGAAGAACTGCTCCTGCAATTCCGTGGAGAGGTGTTCCCTCATGCCCCACTCGGCATAGCTCTGCATGCGACGATCCACAGTGGTATACACCTTCAGTCCGTCGGTATAAATGTCGTAGGCGGTGCCGTCCGGCTTGGCCAACTTGAGTTTTCCGGTCTCCGGGTCCTTCTCGCTGAACATCCGCTGCAGCTCACCGCGCAAGGTTTCCCGCAGATAGGGCGCAGGGCCTTCCGTATGATCGATCCGCTGGAAGTCCAACCCGAGCGGCAGCACCTTCAGAGAATCGTATTGCTGTTTATCCAAGAAGCCGCCCTTCACCATTTGTGCCAGCACCACCATGCGGCGGGTGAGCGTGGTGTCAGGCCTTCGGAGCGGGTTGAAGAGTGCGGGGTTCTTGCACATGCCCACCAGCATGGCGGCCTGCTCGATGCGCAGGGAATCCGGTGTGGTGTTGAAGTAGACGCGTGCCGCGGAATTGATGCCCACCGCCTGATTGATCCAATCGAAGCGATTGAGGTACATGGCTATGATCTCATCCTTGGTGTACTCGCGCTCGAGCCGTGCCGAGATGATCCACTCCTGGAATTTCTGGAAAACGCGGCCCAGAATGTCGCGCCGGGCATCGTGGAAGAGCATCTTGGCCAGCTGCTGGGTGATGGTGCTGGCACCGCCACGCTTGCCGAGGTAGATCGCCGCGCGTGCGGTTCCGCGCACGTCGATGCCGCTGTGATCCCGGAAACGTGCATCCTCTGTGGCCAGCAAAGCATTCACCACGTGGGGGTTGATGTGCGCGTAGTCCACCGGAATGCGGTTCTCACGGTAGTACTGCCCCATGATGGAGCCATCGCTGAAGAGCACCGCCGTGGCCAGATCGCTCCTTGGGTTCTGCAACTCGGATGTGCTGGGTAGGCCTTTGCTTCCCGCCGCTGCCAACAACATGACCAGCAACCCGAGCACGGGCGCCAGTACCGCCAACCACCACAAGGCATACCAACGCCTTCCGGTCTTTGCTTGCTCTTTTCCCTTGGTAGCCATGGTCTACTTCGTTCAACGGCGCTTCCGGGCCTCCTCCACGCTCACACCCACATCGATGATACCGTCCAGGTCCTCCGTGCGCATGGCCTGCTCCAGCGTGAACACATAACGGCCGGAACGGGGAAATCTGTTGCTCATCCGGTAAAGGACGTGAGCTTGGAAGCGGTCGCTAAAGATGAAGCCCGTGCCTTTCCCATACCAACGGCCCGTGGGATCAGCGAGCGTGCATTCCACGGTATCGGTGAAGGAATGGCCTCCGGGGCCTTCCAAAGTGGTGAAGATGTAGATGTTACTGAACTGGTAATCGCCGGTATGTCGGATATCGAGATAGATGTCGCATTGCGAGGTGGTGTCCGTAATGTTGAAAACGAACTGCGGTTTCCAAGTCCTGGCCCAATTGCCACCCGGCACCTCCATATCCTTTTGGAACACGACATGCTCGGCACAACCGGCCATAAGCAGGCCGGCACAAAGCGAGATCAGGGCAATGGGCTTCACGCGTCGCTGGGCTTTGGACCGCCGCCGCCTTGGGCCGGTCCCTCGGGTCGGGGCCCTCGTCTTTTACGCCCCCGGCCATCGCGACTTCGGCCCTCTCCGGCGGGGCGTTCACCACCGGTAGCAGGTCCGCCACCTTCCGGACGAGGTCCTTGACGAGCGGCTCGATCACCAGCAGGGCGTTCACCACGGTTAGCGGGCTTGCCGCCTTCCGGACGTGGACCTTGACGAGCGGGTCGATCACCAGCAGGGCGTTCGCCACCGTTAGCGGGCCTGCCGCCTTCTGGACGTGGTACTCGAGCGGGTCGCTCACCGGCAGGGCGTTCGCTACCGTCAGCGGGCCTACCCCCTTCCGGGCGCGGTCCTTGTCGAGCGGATCGCTCACCGGCTGGGCCGCCTTCACGTTTCCTGCCATCCCGTCGCGGTTGTTGTGGCCCTTGGCCTCCTTCCCGGGGAGTCCGGCTGTCGGATGCGTTCCGCTTCTTGCCGTCACGGTTACGCTTATTCCCTCCGGTCTTGATCTTCTTATCGAAACGGGTGAGGTCCTCCGCGCCGTCGCTCACGTTCTCATAGTCCGTGCTCTGTTCCTCGACCTTGACGACCGGTCGTACCTCCGCCATGTGCAGATCCACTTCGGGCTCGATGCCTTCCTTGTTCTGCGCCAGTATCTCGCGCACCTTTGTCACCGGGAAACCCGCCATGGCCGTGGGCTCACCGGGTTTTTTGAAGATGTACCACATCTGTTCCCCGAAGATGTCCGTCTTCACGTGCATGCCAGTGCCCTGCTTGGTCTTCAGCTTGGCGTTCGCCGAGGGATAGCTCTTGATCGCCTCGATGTACATGTCGAGCTCGTAGTTCAGGCAGCACTTCAGTTTGCCGCACTGGCCCGCGAGCTTCTGCGGATTGAGCGCCAGTTGCTGGTAGCGCGCGGCGCTGGTGGTAACGGTGCGGAAGTCGGTGAGCCAGGTGCTGCAGCATAATTCGCGGCCGCAGCTGCCTATGCCACCGACACGACCGGCCTCCTGCCTCGCGCCGATCTGCTTCATGTCCACGCGCACATGGAACTGGTCCGCCAGCTTCCGTAGCAGGTCCCTGAAATCAATGCGTTGCTCGGAGGTATAGAAGAAGGTGGCGCGGGTGCCATCGCCTTGGTATTCCACGTCGCTCACCTTCATGTCGAGGCGGGCCTCCTTGCAGACCCGGCGGGCCTCCATCAGGGTTTCGTCCTCCCGTTTGCGGGCGGTATGCCAAGTGTCGATATCGTCCTGTGAACTCTTGCGGATCACTTTGCGAAGCTCGTAGCTGTCCGTGGTGCCGCCTTTGCGCTGCATCTGTGCGCGGACCAGCTCGCCAGCAAGGCTCACCATGCCCACATCGTGGCCCGAAGAGGCCTCGACGGTCACCAGGTCACCTGGCATCAGCGAGAGTGCATGGGCATTCCGGTAGAAGGATTTCCGCGTGCTCTTGAAGCGTACCTCCACCGCATCGAACGGCGATTGACCGCCGGGCAAGGGCACGCCCTCGAGCCAATCGAAGACATCCAATTTATTGCAGCCACTGCTGCTGCAAAAGCCATTGCTCTTGCATCCGGCGGGCTTGCCGTCGGTACCATTTGCGCAACCTGTACAGGACATGAGGCGCGAAGATAACGGCTGGGGAAAGCTGAAAGTGGAAATTTGAAGCTAAAAGGGTAACTCCAGCAGCTAGTTGGCAGTCGGCAGTGGCAGAGGGCAGCAGAAGTTGGCAGTCGGCAGTGGCAGAGGGCAGCGCTGATCACCGATCACTGGGACTCACGCCACCGGCTCCTTCATCCGCAGCAGGGTCCCCAAGCGGTAGCTCAGGTCCAAGAAAAGCACCTTGGGATTGGCGTTGCGCTCCAAGTGGCCGTGGGCTAGTTCCAATTCACGACGGATGCCGTCGGCGTTATGTACGTTCAGCAAGGCACTGAATTTCTTCACGAACTCCATCTCCTGCCCGAAGGCGGCGATGAGCTGCGGCACATCCTGCCATTGGAGCATGCACTGACGGATCAGATAGAGCGCGTAGGTCATCAGGCCCTTTTGCTTCTCCCGGCCCTCCTTGGCGAAATAATCGGCATAGGCCACGTTCTCGGTCACATTGTTGGAATAACAGGCCCGGAGCCAATCGCGGAAGAAAATGAAAAGTGCCTCCTCCTGCCCAGCAGCCATGGCAAAGGCCTCCAGGAGATCCCCCTCGCTACGCCCTGCGATACTGCGCGCGTCCGCTGGCTGGATCTCGGGAAAACGTTCCTGAATGGCCGCTGTGACCTCGATCGGGTTCGGTGCCGGCACTTTCACCAATTGCGTGCGGCTGAGGATGGTGGGCAGGACCCTGTCGTTGGCATGGCCGGCGAGCAGAAAGACCGTCTTCGGCTCCGGCTCTTCCAGTACCTTGAGGATCTTGTTCGCCATGGAAGCATCCATCATCTCCGGAAGCCAGACCAGCATCACTTTCCATCCACCCATAAAGGATTTCAGGCTGAGCTTCCGCACCACCTCAGCGGCGATGTCCACGCCCATCCTCAACTGCTTGTTCTCCCCGGTCAATAGATCGCGCCACACATCGGCATCGAGGTAGGGTTCGCTCAGCACGGCCTTACGCCATTGAGGCATAAAGGAATCGCAGGTCTTTATCTTTTCTGACAGGAAAATGGGGAACACCAGGTTCAGGTCCGGATGTGCGAGATTCTCCATCATCTTGCAGGAGTTGCACCGGCCGCAACTGTCGCCTTCGCCGGGGTTCTCACAGAACAGGTAGGTCGCATAAGCCAACACCAGCGGAAGCACGCCACTACCGCGCGGCCCGAGGTAGAATTGCGCATGCGCCACGCGGCCTTCACGGATGTTGCCGATAAGCCGCGCCTTCAGCTCGGCATGCCCGATGATCTTGTTGAATTGCACGATGCAAGTTTACGCCGCCGAGCCTGAGGAAGAGCACCGGAGATGACGCAGATGACCGCAGATAAATGCAGAATCCCCGTACTGTATCCGATAGGGCGAATGGCTTTCGCTTCAAGGCTTCGGCGGAAGGCATTCGGCCAAAGACCACATCTGCGTCATCTGCGGTTTTTCGCACTCTTCTTCTCCGCGTCCTCCGCGGTTAAACCTTCATTCCACACTTCCCGGTAATTTCGCGGCATGCATACCATGGACAGCTTCGATTTCAAAGGCCGCAAGGCTCTCGTTCGCGTGGACCTCAACGTGCCGCTGGACGCGCAGTTCAACGTGACCGATGACAACCGCACCAAGGCCATAGTCCCCACAGTGAAGAAGATCTTGAAGGACGGCGGGAGCGTGATCCTGATGAGCCACCTCGGCCGGCCCAAAGGCAAAGTGAACCCCGACTTGAGCCTGAGGCCCGTGGCCAAGCACCTCGAAGGACTGCTTGGCGTGCCCGTGCAATTCGCCACCGACTGCATTGGACCTGTGGCACAAGCAAAAGCTGCTGCATTGAAACCTGGTGAAGTGCTGTTGCTGGAAAATCTCCGCTTCCATCCCGAAGAAGAGAAGGGCGATGAAGCTTTCAGCAAGGCGCTCTCCACGCTCGGCGACGTCTATGTGAACGATGCGTTCGGCACCGCGCACCGCGCACACGCCAGCACTACCGTAGTCGCGAAGTATTTCCCGGAAGCCAAGCTCTTTGGCTACCTCATCGCCGGTGAGCTTCGCAGCCTCGGCCAGGTGCTCAACGTGCCGAAGAAGCCGCTCTGCGCCATCGTCGGCGGCGCCAAGGTGAGCAGCAAGATCGAAGTGCTGCAGAACCTGCTGGACAAGTGCGACGAGGTGATCATCGGCGGTGGCATGGCCTTCACCTTCATCAAGGCACAGGGCGGGAAAGTGGGCGCATCGCTCGTGGAGGATGACCACATAGAAACCGCCAAAGCCATCCTCGCGGCCGCGCAGGACAAGGGCGTGCTGCTGTACCTGCCTACCGATGCCGTCGTGGCGGATGCTTTCGCGGATACGGCCAACACGGACATCTGCCCCGCCAACGCCATCCCGGACGGATGGATGGGCCTGGACATCGGGCCGGAGACGATCAAAGTCTTCAGCGCCGCCGTGAAGCGCGCCAAGACCATCCTCTGGAACGGCCCGATGGGCGTGTTCGAGATGCCGAGCTTCCAGAAGGGCACCCGAGCTATCGCAGAGGCCGTGGCCGATGCCACCGAGTTCGGCGCCTACTCCTTGGTGGGCGGCGGCGACAGCGTGGCGGCGATCAACCAGTTCGGCCTCACCGACAAGATCAGCTACGTGAGCACCGGCGGCGGCGCCATGCTGGAATACCTGGAAGGAAAGGTGCTGCCGGGGATCGCGGCGGTGGAGGAGTGAGCTTTGATTTCTGGCGTTTAAGACTTTCAATGCTCAGCGGGGCATTATCTACTCCAAAAGCAGCCGCCCCTTGTCGTAATAGAAAACAGAAAGACTCTGCTTCGTAAATCCCTGAATGGCTGAGTCGGCATCATTAAAGTAAACGTCCACGGTCGGTTCGGCATATTTTTTATCAACCCACAAAGACTGTGACAGAACGGCACTGTTGCTCAATATGGATATATTCACGAAACCAGAATCCAACAATACGCTGTCGTGCCTTGCATCAGTCCCTACCAAGTGATAGGTAGCCGAACCAGCCTCGCCGTGCTGGACAATAATATCAAACTGTCGCTCCGAATCGGCGGTAGAATAAATGTTCAATCGAGTTTCCCTTTCACTGGTATTTGGAATGCATGCGCACAGCGACAGAAGCAGAGTTACGCTCGTGGGAAAAAGTTTCATATCCAAGAGGTCGGGTTCATAATGATCTGGATCACTTGTGGCTTCTTGCTCTGGAGGCTGGTTCCGCGCTTCCTCACGAAGTCTTCGAGCTTCAACTGATGCGGACCATACACTCCGAAAGTATGGAATGTATGGTACTGTTAAAGTGCAGGGTTGCGGAAGCCGACAAATGGACCTTCATCACTGAAGCAGGATCTGGCCCTGACGTCTAGCTGCGGAGAAAATCCGCCACGTTCCTGATCGCCTCTTCCGCGGAACGGAAACGCATCCCCAACAGGCGCTCGGCCTTGGAACCATCGTAGAGGCGGACCCGCGAAGCCGTGCGGGCCGTGTTGCGCGTGATAAACGGTCTTCCGCCGAAAAGCGTGCGCATGCCTTCGGCGCGCCATCCGAGCTCCAGCGCCCATGACGGCAGTTTCACGGAGGGTGCCGGCATCCCGGCACTTTGTGCGATCAGCGTGAAAAGCCGCTCATAGGAGATCTCCTCACCGATCAGCAGATAGCGTTCACCGATGCCGCCCTCTGTGATCAACCGTGTCATCGCTGTCGCCACATCACGTGCGTCCACGACCGCATTGGTGCCACCAGGGAAAAAGCGCGAGCCCTTACGCACCCGATCGATCATCGTCATAGTGCTCCGTCCGTGCTGCCCTGGGCCGAAGACCACGCAGGGGTTCACCATCACCGCATCCAGACCTTCTGCGATTCCGCGATGCACTTCAAGCTCCGCATCCGCTTTGCTGATCGCATAGCCGGAGGAATTCTTGTCCTGCACGAAGGGCTTCGCCTCATCGCCGATGCCGCCGTCCAACCCACCGCCGATGGTGGCCGTGGAGCTCACGTGGCAAAGGCGCTTCACTCCGGAATCCAATGCTGCATCCACCACGCTCGCAGTGCCCTCCACGTTGGTACGCAATAGCTCTCGCGCGTCCCGCGGATCGAAGGAGACCATCGCCGCGCAGTGGTACACATGTTCAACGTCCTGCATCGCTTCGCGCAAGGCATCCACATCGAACAGGTCGCCTTCGATCCATTGGATCCGATGGAAGCGTTCGGCACCGTCAGGATGATAATGCTCCAAGATCCGCTTCACGATGGAAACGTCACTGCCCTTCCGCAGCAGTGCACGCACACTTCGGCCTTCGGTCAGCAAGGCGTCCAACACGTGTGCGCCCACGATCCCCGTTCCTCCTGTTACCAGATCCATCTATGCGCGAATTGGCGCGGGTGCAAGTTATCCCCAGCCTGACCGGATCCCGCTTTCCACCATACGTGATCATAGCTGTCCGGCTCCGCCAAAGTCGCATTTCTTTGCGTCCTTTGCGCACTTTGCGGTAGAAAACACATGGCAGTATTGAATTTCGTGGAGGAACTCCGCTGGCGCGGATTGTTGCAGGACAGCACGCCCGGTGCCGAGGAGCACTTGATGAAGGGCCCTGCGAGCGGCTACATCGGCTTCGACCCAACGGCGGATTCATTGCACGTGGGCAACTTAGTGCAGATCATGATCCTGGTGCATTTCCAGCGCTGCGGGCACAAGCCGGTGGCCTTGGTGGGCGGAGCCACGGGCATGGTGGGTGACCCCAGCGGAAAGAAGAGCGAGCGCAACCTGCTCGATGAGGAGGCGCTGCGCCACAACCAAGCCTGCGTGCAGAAGCAGCTCGAGCGCTTCCTCGATTTCAGCGATGCCGCGAACGGAGCACGGCTGGTGAACAACTACGACTGGTTCAAGGACATGGGCTTCCTGCGCTTCATCCGCGACGTGGGTAAGCACATCACCGTGAACTACATGATGGCGAAGGACAGCGTGAAGAGCCGTTTGGAAACGGGCCTCTCTTTCACGGAGTTCAGCTACCAGTTGGTGCAGGGCTATGACTATTGGTGGCTGAACCAGCACGAGAATTGCTCGGTGCAGATGGGCGGCAGCGACCAATGGGGCAACATCACCACCGGCACGGAATTGATCCGGCGCATGGGCGGCAACGAGGCTTACGCCATTACCACGCCATTGCTCACCAAGGCCGATGGCAGCAAGTTCGGCAAGAGCGAAAGCGGGAATGTGTGGCTCGATGCCGAGCGCACATCACCGTACAAATTCTACCAGTTCTGGCTCAACGCCACCGATGCGGACGCAGCACGTTTCGCGGCCATCTTCACGCCGTGGACACAAGCAGAAGTGGAAGCACTTGTGGCCGAGCATGCGACCGCACCGCACGAGCGGAAACTGCAGAAGGCGGTCGCCGGGCACATCACCACCTTGGTGCATGGCGCCGCTGAACTGGATGCCGCGATACAAGCAAGCACGATCCTCTTCGGCAATGCCGCAGAAGGATTGGGCACGCTGAGCGAGAAGCAATGGCTGGATGTATTCGACGGTGTGCCGCAGGCGGAAGTGCCGCGCGCAACGTTCACTTCAGGCATCGGTATCATCGACCTGCTTAGCGACGGCACCGGTTTCTTAGCGTCCAAAGGAGAAGCCAAACGCGCACTGAAGGAAGGCAGCATCAGCGTGAACAAAGTGAAGGTGGGAGAAGAGCGCACCGTGAATGCGGACGATATGATCGCAGGGAAATTCATCCTGCTGCAGCGCGGCAAGAAGAACTACTTCTTGGTGAAGGCGGTGTGAACCCTTTCCGGCTTCGCGTCTCGTTTATTGCCGTCGGCATTCAGGCGTTGCGTTCCCGTTGCGTCGTAGCGCCGTTGCGGTTGGCGACCACTATTCCACCAACAAATTGCACCCCCGCAGATCGCTGTTGTCAAACCGGCCCAGCACTTCGAAGCTTCCGTCCGCTTGGACCCGCCCCAAGTCCTGCGCGCTGATGAACGGGCAACTGGCGATGTTGCACAGGTCGATCACATCGATACCGCCGGTGCGTCCGGCAGCCACGCGTGCGAACGGGTCGTTCACATCCCGCGTCAGTACCCGCATCCACGGTGGGCAACGGTAGATCCCTTCACCCTGAGACCAAGCTTGTGACAACAGTTCCGTCATGCCGTACTCACTGTGAATATGATCCACGGAGAACGCCTCTTTCAGGATCCGGTGCAATTCCTCGCGCACCATCTCCGGCCGCCTTCCCTTCATGCCGCCGGTCTCCATGATCACCGTGTGCTTTAGAGGCATCGGATGCATTTCCGCCAGCTCCAGCAGGGCGAACGGAACGCCCAGTAAAAGCGTTGGGATGCCATCGGCCTCACTTTCCTGTAGAAGCCGCGCCAAGCCGTCGAGGTCGTGAAGCCACGTACCGCTTTTCGGGTCGCCGCTTTCTTGGATGAGTTTTTCCGCCATGTAGACCAGCGAGCTTCCGGGACGTTCCAAGTAGGCCGGCAACAAGGCCAGGATCCGCCAGCGGGAAGGCTGCCCGTATTCGGCACCGAATGATGTCCGGAAGGAGCGTTCGTAAAGTTCCGGCCAAGGCACATGATGGGTGCTGGTGACGGGTCCGGTGGTACCGCTGCTCGTGAATTGCAATGACGCTTCGAGCCCATCCAAGAGGACATGGCGATTGCGGAACAGGCCGATCGGCAGGCAGGGGATACGTTCCACGGTGGTGATCGATCCCGGGTCGATGGTCAATGCCTGCAGGTATTCGCGGTATACCGCATTGTGCTTTGCATGCAGGACGAAGAGCTCCAACGCCAGTGCAGAAAAGGCTTCCGGGCCATGCAGCAAGAACGGCTTTTCAAGCAGCGCTTGGGGCACAATGGGGGAAGGCGCTGCGCCGTTCATACTTTTGTGGAACGATGGGTGAGAAGCGGATAATGATCACAAAAGTATCAGGGGCCATGCTGTTGATGGGCGTGCTGCTCTCCGCCTGCCTGAAAACGGAGGAATTCCCCAAAGAGCCGCACATCGAATTCAAGTCCTACACCCAGTCCCCGGATTCCGCCAAACTCACCATCTCCTTCACCGATGGCGATGGTGATATCGGTTTGAACCAAGGGGATACGCTGGCCCCCTTCAACCCCGGCAGCCAGTGGTACCACAACTTTTTCGTGGACTACTACAGACGGCAGAATGGCCAGTGGGTACTCCAGCAGTTCACACTACCGCTGTATTACCGCATCCCAGTGATCACGCCCACGGGACAGAACAAGGCCTTGCAAGGCGATATCGCCGTGCAGATCAGCCCGCTGGTGCTCCCGCAGGTGCCGGGAGATACCGTGCGGTTCAGCGTGCGCATCGCGGACAGGGAGTTGCACGAGAGCAATACGGTGTATACGGACGCTATCGTCATCGAGTGATGGCTTCGCGATACGGCGATCTCTCATCGGCTTTCATCGCGTAGGCGTTACAGTTGCAGCTCACTTCGGGCCTCATATTGAGGATCGCGTCACTGCTGGATGATCCGCAACGTGCGCGTCGACTGGCGATCAAGCCCATGAAAGCAGGGTGGGTGGCCCGAATCGAGCGATAGTTCCAGTGGGTCAGGAAGGCAAAAGGCCCTCCGATAACGGTGGACTCTTTCGCGTTCAGCGGCTATGCCATTAACTTACCGACCATACCCATGCGGCGATCGACCAGGCATATCCTCCCATTCGTGCTGCTGTTGTCGGTCGGACGGATCGTTGCCCAATCGGAGATCCGCTTCCAACAGATCACCACGGAGGATGGATTGAGTGATAACGGGATCACCTGTTTGCTGGAAGACCGGGAAGGTTACGTCTGGGTCGGCACAGAACGGGGCCTGCAACGCTATGATGGGCAACGGATGGAGCACTTTAAAGGACCGGGGTGGCCGGGCTTGGCGCACATTTCCGCCCTCGCCTTGGATAGTGCTGGGAACGTGTGGGCAGCCAGCACGGATGCCGGGCTCTTTCGTTACAGCCCGGCTGCTCGATCATTCATCCATCTCAGGCACACGCCGCATGACCCCCATAGCCTGCCCACGGACAACCTCAACCATGTGCTGGCCCTGAATGACAGCATCTTGGTGCTTTGTTCCCAAAATGCAGGTGTTATCTGGTACAACGGCCGGTCAGGCACATGGCGTTCCAATGCCTACAACTTGGATACAACCCTGACAAGCAAGGATGGCGCGGTCGAAAAAGGCAGCTGGTGCCATACCACCACTAGGTTGGACAATGACCGTGTTTGGCTGGGTCTTATACCAGGCGGCAACTCATTCGTGATCGATGCATGGACCGGCAAGGAACTCACTGAGGTCCGCTCCGCACATGTGGACAGCCTGTACTCCCTCAGCAATGCGATCCTATTGGACGGCGACTTGATCGCGGGAGGCTGGGGACCGGGCCTCACCCGCATACCCATTGAAAGCGGTCACCGACAATCGTACATCCCGCTCCCGGACGAGATCACTGCCATGGTCCCATGGGATGGTGACAAGGTCCTGGCCGGTACCAAGATCAACGGCTTGATCCTTCTGGGTCCGGATCTTCATCCACTAATGCGCTTCCGGCACCAGCGGGGCGACCCGACCTCCTTGATCAACGATCGGGTGCGTTGTGTGATGAAGGACCGGCAAGGCAACCTCTGGGTGGGGACCGCTGGCGGCCTCAGTGTTCATGCACCTTCCGTATGGCGGATGTCCGTAAGGAGTTTGTTCCCTCCGGAAAAGACCGATCAACCGGATCTGACCTTCCACAACCTGCAACAGGAAACCGACGGCACAATACGTATCTCCACCTCACATGGCTTCTTCACCTTCAAGGATGCGCGATCCGCACCAAAGCATATCCCGCTGGAGGAGAATGGCCATCCTTTGGAGGTCACTGGGCTTTTCCACACCGGTAAGGATACATGGTGCGTAGGAACCGAAACAGGCCTGTTCCGCTATGACCGGCAAAGGGAAGCGATCCCTACTGCATACAAGGAAGCGATACGGCCATTCAAGCAGATCAAGATGTACCAAGTACGATCGGTACTTCTTGACACCATTGTAGGGAAGCCCGCGCTGGTCGTGGGGGCATTGGGCTTTGCCACCACCTTGTTCGACCCCATGACCATGCGGTCGCTACCATCGAGCTCGAAAAGAGCCGCTGTCGAGATCGGCCCATTGATCTACTGTACTGTGCGCGACGCCAAAGGCTCCTATTGGAGCGGCACAGATAAAGGCATCTACCGTTGGTCCATTAAGGGCCAGTCCATCTCGGACATGGTGGATTTCTACGGAAGGGAAGAACCTGATGGACACAAGTTGCCCAGTGACCAGGTGAGCGCGCTGAAGATACATGGAGCCACAGTATGGGCGGCCATGCGCGATGGTGCATTGGTCGCGATCACCGGAGGGGCCGCCACCTTCTTTCAAGCCCCGCGGCATATCGCAACGGACCTGTTCGGCATAACCTTCGACCGGGATGGAAATGCATGGTGTACCACGGGAAACGGGCTGGCGTGTTACAACACCGCAAGCGGATCTTGGATACGCGTGCCGGTGAATGACGGGAAGATCTTCCGGCAGTTGAACGGGGCCATCATCACCTTGCAGAACGGCAACATCGCTTTCTGTGCGGACAATAGTTTGATCACGTTCGATCCGGCCGCGTACAATAACCTCCCTCCCGTACCGGTCCCAGAGTTGATCATTGTGAAGAATTCATGGGGCAGCCTGACACCCAATGCGCACCACCGCGTGGAATTGTCATATCGCGATGGATCCTTCGAGGCGGAATTGACCGCATTGAACACCGTTGGCACCGGTCCGCTGGAATTCATTTATAGGGTCGAGGGTGTGGAACAGGAAGCTCGGGCCACTACCGCCGAACAGCCCCTGCGCTATGCAGGCATGCCCATCGGGGAACATCGCCTGCTCGTGCGCACACGCGATGCTTATGGTCGGCTCGGGCCCGAACGAGCGCTGCTCACGTTGGCGATCGCAGGGCCCTTCTGGCATCAATGGTGGTTCTATGCTTTGATCGCGCTGGCCCTTGCCGCGGTAGTATGGGCCTGGACGCGCTATACCATCGGCCAGGCGATCCGAATGCAGGCGGTGCGTGATGGGATCGCCCGGGACCTGCACGACGATGTGGGTAGCACCTTGGGCAGTATCAGCTACTACAGCGAGGCATTAAAACGGAGGATCGGTGCCGGGGACGTTGCGGCGCAAGAGGTAGCGGACAAGATCGGTCAAAGTTCGCGCGAGATGATCGATCGGATGGGGGATATCGTATGGAGCATTGATCCACGTAACGACAGTGCTGGATCCCTTGAGGAGCGCACGCGGGCCTATGCCACGAACTTGCTTGCGGCGCATGGCGTGGAACTTTCGTTCCCGGCAACACAGCAACTCAATAATGGTCCATTGGACACGCGCACCCGCCGCACGCTCTTCCTCATCTTCAAGGAAGCCTTGAACAACGCGCTGAAATACTCCGGTTGCACCTTAGTGGAAGTGGAGTTGAGGCAGGAAGGCCGACAACTGCGCCTCGAGGTTATCGACAATGGGTGCGGCTTCGACCTGGCGACAGTGCAGCCTTACAACGGCAATGGCCTCCGCGGCATGGCGACGCGGGCCGAGAGCATCGGCGGAACGACCACGGTGAGGAGTACGCCAGCGTCCGGCACCGTGATCGTGGTGCAGGTCCCGATCGGGAAGGGCATCCCCCGTACTGGGGATAAATGGCCCAAAGAGGTCAGGTAGCTTTGTCAGCATCATGGCGGATACTGTTCACGTGGCCCTCTTCGATGACAGTCAGAGCATCCGCGACTCGCTGAGCTCCTTCTTCGGCACCACGGACGGGATCGGACTATGCGGTTGCTATCCGAACGCGGAGCATCTGCTGCAACGCATCGCCGCCTGTAAGCCGGACGTGGTGTTGATGGACATCGACATGCCGGGGATGGATGGCATACAGGCCACGGCACTCCTGCACAAGCACCATCCGGACCTACCGGTGATCATGCTTACCGTCTTCGATAACGAGGACCGCGTGTATGCATCACTGTGCGCGGGTGCCAGGGGCTACCTGCTGAAGAACAGCAACCCCAACGCATTGCTCGATGCCATCGCTGAGGTCCGCAATGGCGGAGCACCCATGAGCCCCGGCATCGCCCGCAAAGTGATGCTGCACTTTCAACGCATGCCTTCCCCGCCACGTGCCACCATGGAGGACCATGGTCTAAGTCCTCGGGAGAAGGAGGTGCTGCAAGGGCTGGTGGAAGGGTTGAGCTATAAGTTGATCGCCGACAAGCTCGAGATCAGCTACGAGACGGTTCGCAGCCACATGAAGCGCATCTATGAGAAACTGCAGGTGCACAACAACACCGAGGCTGTGGCGAAGACCTTGAAAGGCGGATTTCTAAGTTGATCCCGGAACAGGCAAGCCGTATCCGGCGGTACCGTCGGTTAGCCACGATCGGCCTATCACCCTTTTGCGGTATTGACGGATGCATCCCGCGACGGGACCTTTGGCGCATCAAACTTCAACCGATGAAAACAGCTGGACTCCTTCTTATTTGCGGCATTGGTGCCCTCTCCTTCAGCGTGAAAGCGCAGAACCCGCGCATCGTGCTGCAAGGCACGGGAGCCCCGCAGGTCTTCACTTCCATTGATAGTGCCGTGGCTGCGGCGCAACCGAACGACAAGCTCTACTTCAGCGGCGGCACGTTCACCACTGGAAATGGTGGCATCACGCTGGACAAACCCTTGCATTGGATCGGTGCCGGGATCAGCCAGGACAGCACCAATGTCACGGCGATCACGATGCTAAGGACCGTCAACGGCGACTTCACGTTCCTGACCGGGGCGGGAGGTAGCAGTTTCACCGGCATCCATTTTTACCCCGATGGTGGCAACAACTTCTATGGTAATATCGTCCAGTACGGAACCACCACGGAAAATGATGCGCCCCTGAACATGGTCTTCGAACGGTGCAATTTCCAATGTGCCGTTGCCCTTGGGATCCCCGGGCCCGGAAACGCTGCGGATCAAACCACACCGGGTAGCAGCTCCTCCTTTAACGAATGCGTGCTCACCGGCCTAGTGCGTGGTTGGGGACTAACAGCGACCACCTTCACCCGGTGCGATTTCGCATCGTACGTCGAGATATTTAAGCCAAGCGGCCTTTTCATGGACCATTGCATCGTCCGGTATTACATCATGAACTGCGATGGCATCCTGGTAAAGAACAGTGTTTTCCCGAACGCTTATGCGGCAGACGGGTGTTCCGGTGCGATCAACAATTGTCTCTTGCTCGGCACCACCGCAGGCGCCGGTGTCACGGTGAGCAACAACATCTATGGACAGACCGGCAGCATCTTCGTGAACGATCCCAACACAGCCGATTTCCAATGGTCCGATGATCTGAATTTGTCCAGCGGCAGCCCCGGTATCGGTGCAGCGGACGACGGTACGGACATCGGCATCTACGGGAGTACTTCTCCTTTCAAGGCCGGTGGCGTTCCGTATAACCCACACTACCGCCAAGCCACCATCGCCACCAGCACCAACCCCAACGGCGACCTGCCTGTTAACATCCGCGTGGCCGCACAACCCAACTGAGCTCCCGATAAAGCGGGATGAAACACATGCGGATCATAGCAATTCTACTTACAGCCTTCGCGATCGGGCAGGCCTCGGCGCAGGATATCACGCAGTACCGCTACTGGTACAATGATGATGTCGCCAACGCCGTGACCCAGACCGTGAGTGCCACACCGGAACTGGCCTTGGCCACCACGCTGCCCACGGGCACCATGGAGCCGGGTTTCCACCGGATCACCATGCAGTTCAACGATGGCCAAAATTGGAGCGCACCACTGACACAGGTGTTCAAGCGTTCCAGCTCGGCCATCACCGGATATCGTTACTGGTTCAACGATGATCCAAGCACGCTGGCCACAGCTTCGGTGACGCCGAACGCTACGGTATACCTGAACGATGTCCTCAACACCATTTCCTCGGATAGCCACTACAACCGGGTGACGGTGCAGTTCACGGACGCGGACGGGGAATACAGCACACCCATCACGCACCTCTATGTCCATCGCATCGGGCCGGTGAGCGGTTACGAGTATTGGATCGACGACGACATCGGCGGGCGCACCAGCGGAACGGTGGGACCAGCCGACCTGGTGGACCTCATCGCCGACCTGCCGACGAACACCATTCCGGGCGAGCACCTGTTCACCATCCGTTTCAAGGGCGACCCGGACGGATGGAGCGTGCCGCTGACCACGGAGTACAGCTTCTTCACGGCGATCGCTGAACTACCAGGCCTCACGAACGTGACGGTCTTCCCCAACCCTACCGCAGACCGCATTGGGCTACGGATGAGCACCGCTCCTTCGCGCAGTTTGAACGTGAGCGTGCTGGATGCGCATGGTGCTTTGGTGAAGCAGTTCCCGGCATGGAGCGTGATCGGTACGGACCACCGCAGTTGGGATGTTTCCAGCTTGCCCGCAGGAAGCTACTTTCTGCAAGTGAGTGAAGATGGAAAGAGCTGGAACAGTCCCTTCGTGAAGCGCTGAGGAGCTGACCACTTCGGAAATACCCCAAGCAACGGCGCCCGCAAAGCGCCGTTGCTATTTCCTAGTGCATGTGGAGAACGTTTGAAGTGAAGGCCGGACCGCCTTCAATGAGGAAGGTGTGATCTCGCTATCCGAAGCACCTTGGCAAGACCTTTGGCAAGACCTACTGCTCTCACTTTCAGCGCGTTCAGCGCTCTATTTCCAAGGATCACCGTTCATCATCCCCCTTCACCACATCCTCCCAAAAGGTGATCTCCTTTTCGTTGTTGATGCTGATCCGCGCGATGTCACTGAAGGTGGAGACCATGCCGGTGACGCATACTTTCCGTCCTTGTAAATAGGTCTCAGGGTCGTAAGAGAAGTTGGGGCTATTGCTGTCCCACACGGTGGCATAAAAATCCTGGTTGGGGTACAGGCGGTCGAAGTTGAGGTAGAGCGCATTCGCCTTCTTGGTGCGGCGTGTGCTCACCACGGTACCGCAGATGGTGACCTTGTTGCCGATGTGGTATTTCGCCTGCGTGGTGTTGAAGCGGCCGCCGGGCAGCGGCGGGGTCAGCGGGGCTACTTCGCCCATGGCGCGGTCGCCCTCGCCATACCAGTCCTGCGTGTTGTGCATCGCTTCGATGCGGTTCTCGAGCGTGTCGTCCAGCGCCGGATAGAGGTTCAGTCCGGACAGTTTCTCTACACTATCGATGGAGCATGCGTAGGTGAGCAACCCATGATCGTTCAGCCCGTTGCTCATCACGAAGGCAATGCCCTTCTTCACAGGCGCATCGAGGTCGATCATCGCCTTGAAGAAGTAGGGCGGAGCGCTCACGTCCGCCTCGGCCTTCGGCTTGTTCAGCAGCGGCATGTTCGGGCCGAGGATGGGCGCGGTCACCACGTACACGCGATGGCCTGAGTAGTGGACGTAGCGGCGCATCCAGTCCTCCAGGTCGGCCCATGAGCCGCGGTTGAGCTCGGGCTTCTGCGGTGATATGTTGCTATAGAGGTAGGTCGCTTTCAAGGCCTCAAGGCTCCAGCGCATGTCCGCGCTCGGCACCATGTGGCCGCGGTCATATCCGCTGTACCAATAGCTGGTGATCAACGCGGTATTGGTCTTTACCAAAGGATCGGGCAGGAAGGTGTCGATGCGTGCGAGGTTGCCCTCCATGATGTCCGGCATGATGATGTGCGCGGTCCACTTCGGCACCTTGTATTTGTCATCCCACACCAGCGCGTGGCCCGGGTGTACGATCACGGTATCACCGGCATCCAGCGCGGGATAGCCCCACTGGGCGAGGTCGTGCTGCATCACATCGAGCTTGGCCTTTTCGACCTTACCCCGCATCTGATCCAGCTGATCCTGCAACTGTTTGTATTCCTGTTGAACAGCTTGGAGGGTCTTGTCCTGTGCGGTCTGGGCGGAGAGGGCGGAGAAGGTGAGTAGCGCGATCAATTGCGCTGCGGTGCGGATGGTCATACGTGTTCTTGAATGGCGTTACGCCGTTGGATGATCGAGCGTGCAAGTTCGTTCATCGCGGGCAGAAGTGCAGCGGTATTTTGTTGTGGTCGGTTCTTTCCGGGCGGATCGCGCAACACCTCCGCGATGTCCAGCCGATGCTGTTCTTGGATGCGGTGAAGGTTCATTTCCCTGTGCAGCCTGCCGAGGTATTCTTGCTCAAGTTGGCCGGGAGTGGGGACAAGAAGTGCGCCACGACCGATCGCGGCGAGGTCCATCAGTGTGGTGTAACCTGTGCGGCTGATGACGAGTTCGGCGTTCCGCATTGCGGCGCTTAGCTCTTCTGCTTTCAAATGCCCTACCGTCCGGATTTTCCCTTGTTGAACATCACCGGTTCCCGGCTTTCCGGAAATGATCAAGTGCGATCCTTCGATCTTTTTCAGTTGGGCACTGACTGCATCTTCCAACATTGTGCGTTGCGGTTCCGGCCCGCTGATCACGGCGACCACGCGATAGCGGCTGTCAGGAAGGATCCTATCCTCATAAGCTAATCGGCTCAGCGGCCCGATGAAACGCGCTTGCGGCGGAAGAGCCTCTCCGTGCGACAGTGCTCCGGAAAGCCCCGGCGCGGCCGCATGGTCAGGAACCCAGCACAGATCGAAGCGACCGATGTGCCGTCGGTTGATCCGTCGCGCCACACCTTGTGCGAAGGGCGCGAAGGGAAAGAGCTGGTGCGTGATCAGCACGCTGGGAAGACCTGCCCCACGGATCCCGAAGCGTTGATCGCTGATCACGGCATCGAGGGCAAGCTCACGCCGTAAACGTTCGAACATGTGTTGTTCCTCGCGCACTTGGCGCAACATCGCCGGGAACTGCTTGGCCATGGCCCACGCCTGTGAGCGGCCTTTGGCATAACGGACCTCCATGCCGGGGATGCGCACGTGTTCCAACAGCGGGAACTCTTCCCGAAGCAACGCCAACGGCCCCTTGTCAGCGCCGATCACCGGCACGGCCCCCTGCTCCTGCAAAGCGCGGATGATGGGCACACAGCGCGCGGCATGGCCCAAGCCCCAATCGAGCGGGGCCACCAGGATTCGTACGCCGTGGAACATGGCGCGAAGTTCGTCCACCGGTCAAGTCCGCACGGTGAGCCTCTATCGAAGCAATCTTGGATCGTCCATAAAAGACCTGCTTGTTTTGTCCACAGAAGTCACAGATGACACAGATGTCCCCCGCGTTGCGGGGATAGGCTGCGCCTGCTTAAACTTTCAAGCTGCCGAAGGCAGCATCTGTGGCCATCTGTGTCATCTGCGGACAGTCATTGAAACCGTGGATCAGGAACTCTTCGTTCTTTCGCGGACTTTTCACGGAACCCACGATCTTCACAGCCATTGCAATGGGCAAGAACAAGCTCTCCCGTTTTGCCGAGAACGCCACCTTCGATCACGTGGTGCAACCCCTGTTCACCGAGCTTCAAGCGGCGGACCTTCCGCAGAAGGGCAAGTGGAACAGCGATTTCTTTAAGCGGGAAGCACCCTTGGTTTTGGAACTGGGCTGCGGCGGCGGCGAATACACGGTAGGCTTGGCAGAGCTCCACCCGGAGAAGAACTACATCGGTGTGGACATCAAAGGCGCACGGATCTGGCGCGGCGCACGGAGCGCCAAGGAAAAAGGATTGGACAACGTCGGTTTTCTGCGCACGCATGTCGATCACATCCTGCGTTGCTTCGGCAAACATGAAGTGGACGAGATCTGGCTCACCTTCAGCGATCCGCAGATCGGCAAGGCCCGGAAACGCCTCACCAGCCCGCTCTTCCTCGCGCGCTACAAGGAGATCCTGAAACCGAACGGCATCATCCACCTGAAGACCGACAGCCCACTGCTCTACGAATACACCTTGGAGCAGATCGTGGAGCATAAGCTGCGCACCGAGGAAAGCAGCGCCGACGTCTATGCCGAACTGGTGCCACGCGTCTCACAGGAGGAAAAGGCCGTGCTGAACATCCGCACCTTTTACGAAAGCATGTGGCTGGAAGAGGGGCGGACGATCCACTACGTGCGCTTCGGCTGGTGAGTTCCGGATACTGCGAGCGTATTGAATGTGTTGTGGACGGAAGCCCACCGAAGCTTCATCTGCCGGCCATAGGAGCTTCCGATCAATGAGGTCTCCGGTTAAATCGAGCACAGAGAGTCTCAAGCAACCATCCGCGGAGTTGGAGCGGAGCCACCACTAACTTCGTGTTGTCATTCGTGCTTTGGACGTTGCACCACATGCACTGGTGCGCACCAACCATCACAGCAGCCCCCACATCTTTCCCATGTCAAGACCCTTCCATTGCCTTGCACTGCTGTTCCTCGTTGTCCTTTGCACTTCATCGCAAGGCTCAGTGCGAGTGGATTCCATGACGGTGGCACCCTTTGGCAAAGTGCATGTGTACGTGCCGGACGGGCCGCCCAAGTCGGTAACGATCATGATCTCCGGCGATGCGGGATGGAAGTTCGGCGTGATCGATTTCGCCAAGCATTTCGCTGAACGGAACAGCTTGGTCATCGGGGTGGACATCCTTCGCTACTATGCCGATCTGAAAGCGCGCGATGGGGACTGCCTGCACATCGCCACCGACTTCATCGCCTTGGCCGCGGAAGGTGAAAAGCAGTATGGCATCCCTGAATACCGGGAACCCCTGCTCATGGGTTATTCCAGCGGCGCCACCATGGTCTATGCCTTATTGTGCCAATCGCGCCCGGGCACGTTCCAAGGCGGCATCTCCTTGGGTTTCTGCGCTGACGTGGAATTACCGAAACTCTTTTGCGAGTCCAACGGGTTGAAATTGCACCCCTTGGTGAACGGGAAAAGCTTTGACCTGGACCCGGACTCCAAACTCAGTGAACCCTGGGTGGTGCTGCATGGAAAGCTCGATCAGGTCTGCAACTACAAGAACACCGCCGATTTCATCGCTGGTTGTTCCGATGCTGTTCTTGTTCCCTTGGAGCACGTGGGACATGGGTTCGGTAAATGGTCGGACTTCATGCCGCAATGGGAACAAGCCTTCGATCGAATGACGAAGCCTGTGGCAAGGACCACGATCAACGAGGCCGGTCCAGCGGTGGATCCCGACCTTCCACTGATCATAACGCCCGCAAAAGGATCGGATCCACTTTCGCCTTTGGTCTTCTTCATTTCCGGGGATGGCGGCTGGTACAGCTTTGAGGGGAACATGAGCGACCTGATGGCCGAGAGCGGAACACCCACCGTGGGGTTGGATGCCAAGAAATACTTCTGGGACCGGAAGACACCTGAACAGAGCGCTGCGGCTGTTGAGCAAACGTGCAAAGCCTACATGGCCCGCTTCAACAAGCAAAAGGTCGTTCTGATCGGCTACAGCATGGGTGCCGAGGTGTTGCCCTTCATCTTCAGCAACCTGAGCCCGGAGATGAAAAGTGCGGTCAAGGGATCGGTCCTCCTTTCACCCGGCGAAATGGGGGATTTCGAGGTGCATATCACGAACATGCTCAGCATGGGCAACTCCAGCAACACCTATGATGTGGTGAAGGAACTGAAGCTGATCGCACCTTCCACCCCGGTGCTGATCATTACGGGCGAGAAGGAGGACTCAACATTGCCCAATGAACTGGCCGGCACCGGGATCAAATTCGCACAGGTACCCGGGGATCACCACTACGATAACGATCCCGGAAGCATCGTGCGGATACTCAAGGCACAGGGGTTGGTGCCTTGAGCGTCTCAAATTCCTACGGTCCGAACTTCTTGCTGGGCTTCCGACTGGTGTGGCGCACTTGGTAGACGAACACCGTTTCATCATCCACGACATACACGATCCGGTAGAGAGGAAATCCCTCGATCTGCGCATGCCTATAAATCCCCTTACGCAGCTGATAGATCGGGTATTCTTGGATGTGCCGGTATGCCGTTTCCAGCGCATCTACGAAGCGGTCACCCATACCGGGACTATGCTCTTCGTACCACGCAATTATCCGTTCGGTCTCCTCCTGCGCTTCGTCCCGGACCTTCAGGGCGAAGTGTTTCATTTACCGAAGCCTCTGAGCTTTTTGATGGACTCCTCCAGCGTGTACGAAGTGCCTTCCCCGCGCAGATGGCGCGCACGGCGACGATCCAATTCTGCGATCTCCTCGGGTGTGAAGTCCTCGTCGGTCTCCGGAACCTCCGCTTCGAGAACCTTGGCCACGCGCTGCAGCGCGGCTTCATCCCAGATCGACATCAGGCGCTGGATCAGGTCCAGTTTTTTCAGTGCAATGTCCATGGCTTAGCGATTGATCGGATAATTGCCGAACCGTAAAGTTAGGCTGTTGTCCTTTCGACCATACGGGAACGTCTTAGGCCTCACATCGCCTCCAGCGCCTGCCCGAGGCCCCATCGCTGCCGCAAGTGTTCCACCCTTCCAAAGTTGTACGTTCATGATGGGCTGGGGCACTTGTGGCTTCCTATCCGGAATGTTGGTCAGGCCATTAGGCATTTCGCGCATTCTACGGTCCGAATTTTTTGCTCGGCCTGCGGCTGGTGTGGCGCAACTGCACCACCGATACAAGTTCACCTTCCACCTTGTAGACCACGCGGCATTTCAGGCGACGGAGCATGATATGGCGGTATTTGTCCTTGCGGATCTGGCAACCGAACGGATAGGCCTTGATGCGCGCATAACAGTCCACGAGCTCATCGACGAAGCGACCCCCTGATCCTTTGGACCCAACTTCTCGCGACAAATAGATCCGGCGGGCTTCCTCCACCACGCTTGGCGCGATGTCCAAGCGGTACTTCATTTTCCCGAACCGTGACGGATCAAGCGGATGGATTCCTCCTCGGTGTGGAATTTGATCTCGCCGCGATCACGTTTAGCCAGTTCTTCATTGAAGCCCGCCACCTCTTCATCGGTCAGGTCATCATCCTCCGATGCCGAACTACGCAGCTTAAAAAGGAGGATCCGGATCGCCTCAAGAATGGACGTGTCCTGTTCATCCTTGATCATTTGCATGATCTCTGTTCTCAGCTCGATAGCGGTCATGACGCAGACATTTTAGTAGCGTAAAGTTAGGCCTTAGCCTTGCGGTCAAGGCGCCTTCACACCGCCTCCAGCGCCTGCCCGAGGTCCCAGATCAGATCATCCGGATGCTCCACACCTACACTGAGGCGCACCAGCCCACCCGTGATGCCGAGCTTTTCGCGCTCCACCGGGTCCACGCCCACGTGGGTCATGGTAGCACGGTGCTCAGCGAGGGATTCCGTGCTGCCGAGGCTCACGGCGAGCTTCACCAGTTTCAGCGCGTTTAGGAAGCGGAAGGCTTCGGGCTCACCGCCTTGTACATCGAACGAAAGCATGGCGCCGGCACTGAAGCACTGCGAATCGTAAATGGCCTGTTGCTCCGGGCTATCCAAGAAGCCGAGATAGTGGACCTTCTTCACCTTGGGATGGGCCTTCAGGTAAGCGGCCACCTGCTCGGCGTTGCGGGCCTGTGTTTCCATGCGGGGCTTCAGCGTTTCCAAACTGCGCAACAGCAACCAGCCCGTCCATGGGCCGGCCATGCAACCTAGGAAACTGCGCATGCCTTTTAGTCGGGTGATCAGTTCACTGCTACCCAAGCACGCACCAGCGATCACGTCGCTATGGCCGCCGATGTACTTGGTGGCCGAATAGAGCACCAGGTCCGCGCCCTGCTTCATGGGATGTTGCCACAGTGGCCCCATGTAGGTGTTGTCGACCGCCAGCAACACCTGCTTTTCAGGGGTGCTGAAGGCCTTTGCTAAGCGGCTGCACGCAGCGATGTCGATCAGGATATTGGTAGGGTTGGCCGGGGTTTCCACGTAGACCATCTTCAAGCGATCGCCCTTGCCGCTTTTGCGCACCAGGTCTTCCAGTTGATCTTGTTCCCACGGATAAAAGCCGATCACCTCAATACCGAAGCGCGTAAGGATCTGTTTGATAAAGTGGTCCGTTCCGCCATAGATGGGGTTGCTGAAGAGGAGCACATCGCCAGGCGATAGGAACTCCAACAGCATGGTGGTGATGGCGCTCATGCCGCTCTCGAACACGGCGCAGCCTCCCGCATTCTCCCATAGGGATAGCCGGTCCTCCAAGATCTCCAGGTCCGGATTGTTCAGCCGGCTGTAGATCAGGCCCAATTCTTCCTTTTCCCCTTGTTCGCGCAGTCCGTAGGCTACCTCGAAAAAAGCCTTGCCATCCTCCGCTTTCTGGAACACGAAGGTGCTGGTCTGGAAGATGGGGCACTTGATGGCGCCTTGCGAGAGCTCTGGCTTGTAGCCGTAGCTCATCATCAGGCTCTCGGGGCGGAGTTTGCGTTCGGACATGATGCGAAGCTATCGCTTCACCCCGGCAACTGTGGTGACAAGGATCACTCCTCCTTCCGCTCGTCCTCCCCTGTCCGCTTCTTCAATGCATCGATCGCATCCTGTACCCAGCGGCTGTCTCTCAGCGCAGGAACGATGAATGGCGCGAACGCACGCAGCGGTCGGTAGAGCGTGGAACCATCGAGGGTTTCCTGTGGGACAAGGCCCGAAACCTCGGCCCGCGCCATCAGGATGTTCAACGCCACGCTGAGCACGAATGCGGCCCGCAACGCACCGAAGAACGTGCCCGCCACTTTATTCGGCAGGCCCAACATGGCCAAGTCCATCGCTTTGGTGATCACTTTGGCCAGCAAGTGCACCACGATCAGGACACCGATGAAGGTGACGATGAAGGAGATCACCTCGTGCTGCGCATCCATGCCCACCCAAGCGGCAACGCGGGCATTGTAGCGGGAAGCCACCCAGATACCGAGGACCACAGCGATCAAGGAGGCGATCTCCACCACGAAGCCGCGGAAGAATCCGCGCACGGCTGCGGCGGCCAGCAATACCAACAGCGTCCAATCCAACCAGTTCATGGCAACAAGTGTAATACGCATCGCTGCTACCTTCGCGGCCCTTCCTTGGCGCTCATCGCAGGGAGTGATATCCTATGTTCGATCTAGCTTTCAATAAGCGTTGGCGTGACCTCCTGAAGAACTTGGAGCAGCGCTTCGGCATGCCCGTGGACCTCAACGGGGTGCTCTTTCTTATCGGCGTGCAGGAGCTCGGCCAGCACGCGCGGGTTTTCAAAAAGGACGAAAAGGTGAACCTGATGCACATCGCCATCTCGGTGCTGCTCACGCCCTATGGCTACTACAAGGAGCTGGGCCGCGATGCCGATGGCTGGCCGCATTTCGAGCGGGTGAAGGAGCTGCCTGCGCTGGACGCGACAGAGCAGGAGCACCTGATGAAGGAGGCCGTGCTCTCCTACTTCGAGGAACACTAAGTGTTGGGAAAAGGAGGTCGGCTTAGTTGCCGCCGGAAACGACCACCGTCTCTTCGTTGGTCTGCTCCTCCTCGATGCGGATGATGCCCTCGCCAGACATCGAGTCCTTCTGCGCCAGGATGTCCAGCACCGCGAATCCGGCCTGCCCACGCTTATAGAAATCGCTATAGTCGAAGGTGACCTTGCCGTCCGAGCTGGTGTTGCCCTCCATGGTGAGGCGGGAGAAATCGGCTTGCAACGGGTTCGTGGGATTGGCGTAAAGCTTCACATGCGCGCCAGCAACAACGGAACCTGCGGTATCCAACACGGTGATCGTCGCCTTGGTGGCCTTCTCCTTGTTGCACGCGCCAAGGCCTGAACCCAGGATGAGCAAGAGGACGGGAACGATGATGGCCTTACGGAACATGGGAGGGCGTGTTGGTTACTTTTGGCCGCCTTGTTGCAGCCTTCGCACCGCGAATGAAGCCAAAAATAAGGTTCTCAGCGATGCCAGCGCAATTATCTCCCCGGAATCTGTTTCTCGCGACAGCGCTCTTGGCTGTGGTGAGCATCGCTTCGGCGCAGCAGAAGCCCGTGGGAAAAAGGTATCTCGTGGAGATCAAGACCACTGCGGGACGTATGGTGGTTGAATTGTACAATGAAACACCCGTCCACCGCGACAACTTCCTGAAGCTGGTCCGCGAGCAGTATTACGACAGCACCTTGTTCCACCGTGTGATCCCCGGGTTCATGATACAGGGCGGGGACCCGGACAGTCGCAAGGCTGAGGACCGCACGGTTCCATTGGGCCAAGGCGGACCCGGCTATACGCTTCCTGCGGAGATCCATTCCTCATACATCCAGCGCAAGGGCGCGTTGGCGGCGGCTCGCCTCGGCGATGATGTGAACCCGGAGAAACGCAGCAGCGGCAGCCAGTTCTACATCGTGCAAGGCCGAACGTGGCGCCCCTCCGATCTCGCACAGCTGGAGGTGCAGATGAACAGTGATCTTCCGGACAGCCTCAAGGTGCATTACACTCCCGACCAAGTGGAGACCTACAAGAACCTGGGCGGCGCTCCGCACTTGGATGGCGGCTATACCGTGTTCGGCCAAGTGGTGGCCGGCATGGATGTGCTGGACCTTATCGCGAACCAACCCTGTGACGGAATGGACCGTCCGCTAGCAGATATCCGCGTGTGGATGCGCGTACTCCAATGAACCTGAAAGAACGCATCGAGGCCGTGGAGGCTGAATTGACCGCAGCCGTCGCGGCATCTGCGGAAGCCGTAGAGGCCTTCCGCGTGGACATGCTCGGCCGCAATGGAAAGGTGACCTCCCTGCTGGACGCCTTCAAGGAGGTGCCCGCCGAGGAAAAGCGCCTTTGGGGCCAACGGCTGAATCAACTGAAGAGCACGGCCCGCACGCGCTGGGAGGAATTGAAGGCCACCGCGGAGGCCGTGCCCGCAAAGGCAACAGGGCCTGTGGGCGACATCACGCGTCCCGCCCTCACCGAAGCCACCGGAAGTCTGCATCCCATCAGCATCGTCCGCCAGCGTATCGTGGACGTGTTCGCGCGGATCGGCTACACCGTGAGCCAAGGACCCGAAGTGGAGGACGACCACCACAACTTCGGCGCATTGAATTTCCCTCCAGACCACCCGGCGCGGGATATGCAGGACACATTCTTCGTGGAGGACCTTGACCCATCTTCGGGGGAGAAGGTCGAGGCCCTCACCCCCCGCCCCTCTCCCGGGGAGAGGGCAGGTCTGGCGCTACGCACACACACCAGCAGCGTGCAGGTGCGCGTGATGGAGAGCGGGGCTCCTCCGATCCGCACCATTTCCCCGGGCCGCGTCTATCGCAACGAGGCCATCAGCGCGCGGGCACATTGCATGTTCCACCAGGTGGAAGGCCTGTATGTGGACAAGGGCGTGAGCTTCGCGGAACTGAAGGGCACGTTGGACCATTTCGCGAAGAGCATGTTCGGGGCAGAGGTGAAGATCCGCTTACGTCCCAGCTATTTTCCGTTCACGGAGCCGAGCGCCGAGGTGGACATGAGCTGCACCATCTGCGGAGGCAGCGGTTGCGCGGTGTGCAAGCACAGCGGTTGGGTGGAGATCATGGGCTGCGGGATGGTGGATCCCGCCGTGCTCACCAACTGCGGGATCGACCCGGAGATCTACAGCGGCTTCGCCTTCGGAATGGGTGTGGAACGCATCGCACAGCTGATCTACCGCGTACCGGACCTGCGGTTGTATTGGGAGAACGACGTGCGCTTCCTGGAGCAGTTCACCGACGGCGCCTTCCGTGGCTGAGACCGCCATGGACGCTGCGCTGAAGGCGGACGTCTGCATCCTCGGTGCAGGCCCTGGTGGTTGTGCCACGGCCTTACAACTGGCCAAGCACGGCGTGGATACGCTTGTGCTGGACAAAGCCGTATTCCCCCGGGACAAGGTGTGCGGCGATGCGCTGAGCGGCAAGGTCATGCGCTCTCTCGAGCGGCTTGATCCTGCGCTGGTCGTTGAGCTCCGGAAACAGGCGAAGTTGGAACCGAGCTGGGGCGTCACTTTCGTGGCACCGAGCGGTAAGTCGTTGCGCGTACCGTTCAGCCGGGAAACCGGCATCGGTGAAGCTCCGGGCGCGATCCTTCCACGGATGGACTTCGACCAGTTCATGCTGGAAGCCGTGAAGCGCGAGGGGCATACCCGGATCTTGGAAGGCACCCAAGCAAAAAGCTTTGAACGGACCGCGAACGGCTGGTCCGTGAAAGTGATCGGAACGGACAAGCACGAGCGCACCATTCAGTGCCGCTTGTTGATCGATGCTTCCGGTGCCAATTCCATCTTCTCCAAACAGGTGGCCGGATTGCCGATGGAACCGCGGCACCACTGTGCCGGGGTGCGTGCCTACTACAGCGGTGTCACCGGTCTGGATCCGCAGGGCTTCATCGAACTTATCTTCCTGAAGGACCTGCTACCCGCCTATCTCTGGATCTTCCCGCTGCCAGGCGGACGCGCCAACGTGGGTCTTGGTCTGCGCAGCGACATGGTCCGCAAGCGACGCGCGGACCTGAAAAAGCTCCTGTCCGGGGCGATCGCGGAACATCCGCAACTGCGTGATCGCTTCGCGCATGCCAAAGCCGAAGGACCGATCCAAGGGATGGGATTACCCTTGGCAAGCAAGCGCTGGCCCATCAGCGGCGATGGTTATCTACTGATCGGCGACGCGGCGCATTTGATCGACCCCTTCACTGGCGAGGGCATCAGCCATGCGATGATCAGCGGCGTGCATGCCGCGAACGTCGCTGCGGAAGCACTTCAGGCTGCTCCCAAGGATCAACCGATCCCCCAAGCCGCGCTCAAGGACTATGATGTCCGCGTGTGGAAACGCTTGGGTAAGGAGCTCGGGATCAGCACCCGGCTGCAGCAGCTCGCCGACCGACCATGGCTGTTCAACTTCGTGGTGAACAAGGCGGCCGGCAACCCGGTGCTCGCGGACACGATCAGCTGCATGTTCAACGACCTGGACATGCGCGAGCGATTGAAGAAGCCCGGGTTTTACTTGAAGTTGCTCTTCGGGTAGGAAGAGGCCGCAGAGACGCTGAGGCGCAGAGAAGAGTTCACGCGGACTCAGCCTCGGGGCCAGATACTTTGCTCGACGGCTACGCAACGCGTTCCGCCACCGCCATCCAGTTCCAAGGCATGGGCGCGGGCATGTCCGCCGGAGCATCCTCCAGCGCGTAGGTCCATGGGTACTCGATCTTCCCCAACTCCAGCACCTTCATGCCGCGCTGAGTCAGCAGGTCGGCCAATTCTTCCTTGAGATGATGTTTGGTGGGTGCTCCGTTCACCACGACGATGCCCATATCCAAATTGGTCGTGTCCCTTCCAGCTTTTTGCTGGGCCACGGAGGGCTTCATGCCTCTCAGCTCGTTCAATTGCACTAAGCGGTGGGAGGCGTAGAGCGCGGATTCCAGCGCAGGCGTCACCAGCAGCAGGTGGCCACCGGGCTTCACCGCCGCGCACATATTCGCCATCATCGCTTGGCGCTTGGCACGTGAAGCGATCAGCAGCACATTGATGCACAGAGCGAAGTCCACCGGCTGAAAGGGCAGCGGAGTGTCCAGATCGGCGTGGTAATAGCTGACGTTCTGGTAACGAGCGTACTTCTTTTCCGCCACGGCAAGGCATTCACTGGAGAGGTCAGTTGCATGGACGGCTGCGAAATTCTCCGCCAGCATGGGTACAGTGCGGCCTATGCCACAACCGATGTCGGCCGCAATGCGCTTCTTCCCGGCATATTGCTGCACGCACTGCAGGATCTTCCTCCCCCGGTCGTGTTTCGGCACACTGAAGATATCCTCATCGAAAGTCGCCGCCACATCATCCCAAGCCTGCTCATCCATCGGTGGCAAAGGTCGGGGTTGTTCGCTCACTGATCTCGCGCAGCGGATCCTAAGCAACTGTGGTGATCGGAGGATCGCAAGTGGCGCTTGAGCCAGTGGTCGTTCAGCACGGCCATCACCATCCACGTAGGGCCTGTATTGACCTGCGGAAGTCCTACACCGCGCTCAACCGGATCATATTCGCCATGCCCTGCTCAGCGATGGGCATACTGGCGACGTTCACCACCAGGTCACCTTTCTTCACCAGTTCCTTGCGGCGCAGGATGTGCTTGATGTCGGCGATGGTGTGGTCGGTGCTCACGGTCTTGTCATAGTACTCGGCGCGCACGCCCCACACCAGGTTGAGCATGTTGAGGATGCGCTTGTTGCTGGTGAAGGCGAAGATGTGGGCCTTGGGACGGAGGCTGCTGATCTTGAAGGCGGTGTAGCCGCTGTGCGTCATGGTGACAATGGCCTTGATGTCGATGGCCGCGGCCATGCGAACGCTTGCCGTACAGATGGTATCGGTGACCATGCGGTCATGATCGAAAAGGTCGGGTTCCGACACGTTGTACATGATCTCACTCTTCTCCATCTCGAGGAGGATCTTGTTCATGACCCTTACCACTTCCACAGGGTATTTGCCCACGCTGGTCTCGGCACTGAGCATCACGGCATCGGCATGGTCCAGCACAGCGTTGGCCACATCGTTCACTTCGGCGCGGGTGGGCGTGCTGCTGGTGATCATGCTCTCCATCATCTGCGTGGCCACGATCACTGGGCGGTGCTGCAGGAGGCACCGGCGGATGATGTCCTTCTGCAATAGCGGTACCTGCTCCATGGGAACCTCCACGCCCAGGTCGCCACGGGCCACCATCAGCGCGTCCGATTCACGGATGATCTCGTCGATCTCCAGCATGGCCTCCGGCTTCTCGATCTTGGCGATCACACGGGCGCTGCCGCCCTCGGAATGGATCTGGTGCTTCAATTCGATGATGTCCCTAGCACTGCGCACGAAGCTCAGCCCGATCCAATCCACACCTTGTGAAAGCGCGAAGGACAGGTCCTCCCGGTCCTTGGTGGTCAGGCAGGGCAGGCTCACTTTCGTGTTGGGCAGGTTGATCCCTTTGTTACTGCTGAGCATGCCCCCGTTGATCACCGTGGTGGTCACCTTCTTCTTTCCGTCGGTATGCTTCACCTGCAGGCGCAGTTTGCCGTCGTCCAACAGCACCATTTCACCCACTTTGATGTCATGCGGGAACTGCGCATAGCTGGTGCTCACCAAGCCCGGCACGCCTTTCACGGGATCGGTGGTGATCACCAGTTCCTCCCCTTCCTTCAGTTCGATGGGGCCATCATCCATTTGTCCCACGCGCAGCTTGGGTCCTTGCAGGTCCGCAAGGATCGCCGTTGTGAGTCCCAGTTCTTCATTGAGCGAACGGATGGTGGCGATCACGTCCGCGTAGAATTCATAGGTCCCGTGGCTGAAGTTCAGCCGACAGACATCAAGTCCGCTGATCAACATTTCACGGAGCACTTCGCGCTTGGAGCTTGCGGGGCCGAGGGTGGCCACGATCTTCGTCTTCGGGTCGGGAGTAGAGGTCATTGCAAGAGCTTATATGCGCCTTTGAGGCTTTTGATGTCCAATGGGAATGCAGTGAGCACGAATTCTGCTTGCCTCACGCGCTCAAGCGCCAGAGCGGGTGAGAGTGTGCTTTCCCCGTCCACCAAGAGGAAAAAGTCGGCTTGTCTTTGTTCGTTCACCAGCACTCCTTCGGGGGCGTGGTTACTGATCAGTGTGATGTTGGCCTGGGTGGCCTCTTCCGTATGGTCGAAGGCCGAAAAGTAGGCGGGATGTTCCGGTCCCTGCTCAACGATGTCCTTCTGGCGCCGGCCCAGGTCGATCCCCAGGCTGTTGTTCAACGCCCAGCAGAGCCGGTAATCATTCACATGGCTGCTGATCGCGATGAGAAAGACATCGAGGTCGAAATCGTTATCGAGCTTTAATTTGGCCATACTGGAAAAGAGCGGACAAAGGTAGAGCTGTGGGGGGACCCTTCCACATCTTCGCCTGCGGTGAACAGGTCGCTGGCTGCACCCTATTCACTCGGGCTATCGCTCTTTGGTCGTGGAGGTCGTCCACTGCGGTCACCGCCGCCTCTTCTTCCTCCGCGCCTTTCCCCGGAACGTTTGCGGGCTTGTGCCCTAACAGGGGCATTCTCCGGCTCTTCATCCCCACTAGCCTTCCCGGCTGGGCGCAAGTGCAGGATCCGCGATGCATCACGCGCGGCCTCCTGCTCGGCTTTCTTCTTGCTGTGGCCCTTTCCATTGCCGCAAGGCTTACCATCCACTTGCACTTCCGCGGTGAACTGCTTGCCTCTGCCACCGCGTTCATGTTCTTCCGTGAGCACGAATTCCACCTTCCGGTGCTTCTTCTGGCCCCACTCCAGCAAGCGGCTCTTGCTGTCGCGATCCTCCAGCTCCACGGTCTTCAGGTCGAAATGCGCATTGATCAATGTGATCACGGTGGCTTTTGTACGCTCGAAGCCTTTGTCCAAGAACAGTGCACCGATCAAAGCCTCCATGGCGTTGCCTGGCACGGAGGTGTCCCTGCCGCTGCCGATCTTCACCTCCATCACCCGCTCGATCTCCACCTTGTTGGCGAGGATGCTGAGCTGGTGCCGGCTCACCAACTTGCTGCGCAGACGGGTAAGGAATCCTTCGCCCTTATCGGGGTAGGTGAGGTAGAGGTACTGCCCCACGATGGTATCCAGCACGGTATCACCTAGGAATTCCAGCCGTTCGTTGTCCGGCATGTCATGCCCTTCGGGTATGGCGCTGCGGTGCCGCAGGGCCTGCTGGTACAAGACGATGTTCTTGGGCGTGACACCCAATGTCTTGCGGCACCAGGCACGTATACGGCGTTCCTCTGGGGTACCGCCTCGGCTGAATAGTGCGGAGAACAAAGGGCTTAGCTGTACTTGCGGAAGATCACCGAGGTGTTGTGCCCGCCAAACCCGAAGGTGTTGCTCATGGCAGCGTTGACCGTGCGCTTCTGCGCCTTGTTGAACGTGAAGTTCAACTTGGGGTCGATCTCGGGATCGTCCGTGAAATGATTGATAGTGGGCGGCACCGTGTCCGTATGGATGGCCATGATGCTGGCAATGGCCTCCACCGCGCCGGCGGCGCCGAGCAAGTGGCCGGTCATGCTCTTGGATGAACTGATGTTCAGCCGGTAAGCAGCATCCCCGAAAAGACGTTGGATGGCCTTTACCTCTTGGGGGTCGCCGATGGGCGTGCTGGTGCCGTGCGTATTGATGTAGTCGATATCCTCGGGCTTCATGCCCGCGTCCTGCAGAGCGTGCTTCATGCACAGGAATGCACCGAGTCCCTCCGGGTGCGGTGCGGTAATGTGGTAAGCATCACTGCTCATACCACCGCCCATTACTTCGCAGTAGATCTTGGCGCCGCGGGCCTTGGCATGCTCCAGTTCCTCCAATATCAGGATGCCACTTCCCTCCCCCAGCACAAAACCGTCGCGGTCCTTGTCGTACGGGCGACTTGCTGTGGCCGGGTCGTCATTGCGGGTGCTCATGGCGTGCATGGCATTGAAGCCTCCTACGCCCGCCTCATGGATGGATGCTTCACTACCTCCGGTGACCATGGCGTCCACAGTACCCAATCGGATGTAGTTGAAGGAATCGATCAACGCATTGTTGGCACTGGCACAAGCGCTCACGGTCACATAGCTGGGACCGCGCAGGCCATACCTCATGCTGATAAGCCCAGAGGAGCTGTCCGCGATCATCTTGGGGATGAAGAACGGATTGAAACGCGGGGTGCCATCGCCTCTTCCGAAGTCCACACATTCCTGCTGGAACGTGAGTAGCCCTCCGATGCCTGAGCCCAGGATCACGCCCATCCGCTCGCGGTGGGCATCGTCCTTAGGGATCAGACCCGAATCCGCCATGGCCTCTACACTCGCGGCCACGGCGTACTGGGAGACGGGGTCCATCTTACGGGCCTCCTTCCGATCCATGAATGCCGTGGGGTCAAAACCCTTGACCTCACAAGCGAACCGCGTCTTGAACTTGGACGCGTCGAAATTCGTGATGGGCGCAGCTCCGCTAGTGCCCTTCACCAGCCCGTCCCAATACGCTTGGAGCGTATTCCCGAGCGGGGTGAGAGCGCCCAGACCGGTGACAACCACTCGTCTGAGCTGCATCCGTCAACGTTACTTCGCGTTCTTCTCCACGTAGTCCACAGCTTGGCCTACGGTTTGGATCTTCTCGGCCTGATCGTCAGGGATGGCGATGTTGAATTCCTTCTCGAACTCCATGATGAGCTCGACGGTATCCAGGCTGTCGGCGCCAAGGTCGTTCGTGAAGCTCGCCTCTGGGGTGACCTCGCCCTGGTCTACCCCGAGCTTATCCACGATGATGGCGATGACCCTTGACTTGATATCGGACATATCCGTTTGTTGTTGGTTGAACAGGGTGCAAAGGAAAGATATTTTCGACATCTGCGACGAAAGCATCATTTGAATGATCCACGGACATCCCGCAAACACCTCTAGCAAGAGGCTGACCCACAGAACTCCCACATTGGAAATCCCGTGGGGATCAGCGAGAAAGGTCTTTTCATTGAAGGTCCGTTCCAGCAGCGGTGATCTGAAAAGAGACCAAGTTCCATTCGCGTTCGGCCGGATGCTCCAGCGTCCTGACCCCCGTTGAGATGCCCGAAAGGTTGATCCGGACGCGATGAGCAGAATGAGGCTGCAGGTCGCAACTTCGCGCCATGGTACGCATCGCCATTCTTGCATCCGGCTCCGGCACCAACGCCCAAAAGCTGATGGAGCACTTCCAAGGGCATCCTTCTGCGGAAGTGGCCTTGGTATGCAGCGACAAGCCCCGCGCAGGCGTGGTGCAGCGCGCTTGGGACATGGGCGTTCCATGCTACTTGTTCAACGGTTCGGAGTTGAAGGACGGCACCGTATTGCACGAACTGGAAGGCTACCGGATCGACCTGGTCGTGTTGGCCGGATTCATGCGCTTGATCCCGGCAGAGGTGGTCCGTGCTTTCCCGGACCGGATGATCAACATCCACCCCGCATTGCTTCCCAAGTACGGCGGCAAAGGCATGTATGGCGATCATGTCCACCGCGCCGTGCTGGCCGCTGGCGAAAAGGAGAGCGGCATCACCATACACTTGGTCAACGAACGGTACGACGAGGGCCAAGTGCTCTTCCAGGCTGCCTGCCCGGTACTGCCGGAGGATGATGCTGATGCGCTGGCTGCA
The DNA here is from genome assembly GCA_038234075.1 of Flavobacteriales bacterium. Lineage (GTDB taxonomy): Bacteria > Bacteroidota > Bacteroidia > Flavobacteriales_F > PHOS-HE28 > PHOS-HE28. The sequence goes on from JBBSUV010000009.1 coordinate 37,753, forward strand.
CGGATCCATGGCTTGGAACACCAACACTATCCGGTGGTTGTCCAGGGCGTTGTGAACAGCATCCTCAACAAGGCGGTGGAATAATTCCGGGATCCTGGAGGTCGGTTGCCAAGCCTTCCCCACGACATTTGCCCCATGCAATTGGCCCATGTGTTCAAGGCATTCTTGGTGCTTTTCGCGGTGATCGACATCATCGGCGGCATACCGGTGATCCTGCAGGTGCGGGAAAAAGCCGGGAAGATCTATCCGGCACGGGCCACGTTGGTGAGCGCGGCCATCATGATCGTCTTCCTCTACCTTGGCGAGACCATCCTTTCCTTCTTGGGCATCGATGTGAACTCCTTTGCGGTAGCTGGTTCCTTCGTCCTCTTCTTCATCGCCTTGGAAATGACCCTCGGCATCCGTCTGTTCAAGGAGGACACCAGTGCGCCGGGCCTCAGTGAGGATCCGAAGGTGTATAGCATCGTACCCTTGGCCTTCCCGGTGATCGCCGGTTCCGGCACCATCACCACGGTGCTTTCACTGCGAGCGGAATTCACGCGGCCGGAGATCTTGGTGGCGATCATCCTGAACATGGTCGTGGTGGTGACCGTTCTGCTGCTCACCAACCGCATTGAACGCATGCTCGGTCGCGTAGGTCTCATCGTGCTGCGGAAAGCCTTCGGCGTGATCCTCTTGGCCATCAGCGTGAAGCTGTTCGCCGGGAACATCACGTACCTCTTCCCGCGCTGAAATGTTGCTTACAATTGAACCGCAACGACGCAGCGACGCAACAGGAACGCCACGAAATTCATCCGGCGCAAGTTTTCAGGCGTTGCGACTTCTCCGCGTCGTTGCTTCGTTGCGGTTGAGCCTTCTTGCATTCCTCTGCGTCTCCGCGTCCCGGCGGCCATTTCCTCAACTATGAAGATCACTATCCATACCGACGGCGCGGCCAGTGGCAACCCTGGCCCTGGTGGTTTCGGCGCGGTGCTGGAGGCGGGCAAGCACCGGAAGGAACTCTGGGGAGGTTTCCGGCGCACCACCAACAACCGCATGGAACTGCTCGCCGTGATCGCGGCGTTGGAGGCGCTGAAGGGCGAAGGTCACGAGGTGACCATCGTGAGCGATAGCAAGTACGTGGTGGATTCCGTGGAGAAGAAATGGGTATTCGGATGGGAGAAGACGGGCTTTGCGAAGAAAAAGAACCCGGACCTGTGGAAACGTTTCCTGAAGATCTACCCTAGGCATAAGGTGCGTTTCCATTGGATCAAAGGCCATACAGGGCATCCACTGAACGAACTGTGTGACCGCCTTGCTGTCGCGGCAAGAGAGCAGCCCGGACTCCCTGCGGATGAGGCCTTCGAACGGTCGGAGGCAACAGGCTAGGATATATTCGCCCCGTGATAGGGCGTGGAATGAACCACTTCCCCCCGGAATTGTTCAAGCTAAGTTCATGTGTGCAAAACTCTTCGCCACCGTCAATTCCAGCGCCGAACCTTTGGAACTTGAGCGGCCCGTACCAAGCGCATCCTGGGCCATTCCCGGTGAGAAAGCGCCGGACATGGTCGCCACAGGCCCCGGCATGTTCAGCGTGGTGTACAAGGGTCGTTCATTCAGTGTCTTGGTTCTGAAGCAGGACGAAGAGAACGGCACGGTACGGATGCGCATCGGTGCCCATTGTCATACGGTACATTTGGAGGATGATCGCTCGAGACTGATGCAATTGCTGGGTATCGATCGGAGCGCACGTGCGATGGTCCGCGAGCTGAAAGCTCCCATGCCCGGCCTGGTGTTGAAGATGCTGGTGAAAGAAGGCGACACGGTGAAGAAGAATGACCCCTTGCTGGTGCTGGAGGCCATGAAGATGGAGAACGTGATCAAGAGCGCCGGTGATGCCGTCGTCAAAAAAATACATACTGTGGAGCACACCGCTGTGGAAAAGGGCCAGCTCCTGCTAAGCTTTGAATAAAAACCCCGAAGAAAACCATGAAGACCCAAGCCCTGACCCTCCTGTCGCTATTGCTGCTGGCAGCGTGTAGCAACCCTCCCAAGGATATTCCTCCACCCCCACCGCCGTCAGTGGATACCACGGCTACTGTGCCTGCTGAGCGTCCGGATGTGGTGGCCCCCGCTGACGCCACCATCAAGCTTGTGGTGGCTCCTCCCGCAACGGAATTCCCGGATGCGGATATGAAATTGGACACCATCGTCCCGAACAGCAAGAAGATGGAGACCAAGTACAAGTTCACTGTCAACGGCTTCGATCTGAAGGCCCAAACACCCGATGCGGCAACGCGCGGTTGTGCCAACAGCAAGGACGGACAGCACATCCACTTCATCCTGAACAACGCTCCGTACAAGGCTGAGTACACCTCTGAATTCACAGAGAAGGCGAACCCTGGACGGAATGTGGCCCTCTGCTTTCTGAGCCGCAGCTACCACGAAAGCCTGAAGAGCAACAAGGCCGTGGTGGTGAAGGAGTTCACCATGCCTGGCAAGGATTCCCTGATGGCCGGCGATGTCACGAAGGACCCTACGCTCTTCTACAGCCGCCCGAAAGGCGATTACAAAAAGATGGACGGCGATAAAATGCTGCTGGACTTCTACTTGCTGAACACGGACCTCAAGGACAAGGGCTACAGCGTGCGCGCCACCATCGACGGCAAGGTGTGGACGATCAACAAGTGGGAGGCTTACTTCATCGAAGGCCTGGAACTTGGGAAGCACACGGTACGCCTGGAGCTGATCGACGGCAGCGGGACCTTGGTGCCCGGCCCCTTCAATGACAGCGGTGTGCGTGAGTTCAACTACCTCGGTAGCTAAGAAAAAGCCGATCTATGGCTGCGGCCCAAGGGCTTCCCGGTAAGACGGGGAGCTCTTGGGCCGCTTCCGTTTCAAGAGGGTCCGTTCACCGGAACCGCGCTACAAAATCCGCGTAGCCCGAGCAGTCCTCGATAGCGCTGTAGGCCTCTTGACTCCGGGCATCTGTCAGCTGACCGATGTAAGGATTCGTTTCTTCCTCCATACCGCCCTCGCCCGAAAACGCCCACCAGTTGCGCTGGCACTCATCTGCCATGCGGCACGACAAAGCCTTCAGCACCGGATCTTTTGCCGTCTTCAACGCGATCTCATAATGCCGTAGTGCTCTTTGGTTGCCGAAGTAATCGGCATCGCCCGGAGTACTGTTCTCCCGGTCGTTCCACTGGCTCATTTCCCACATGCTCCACCCGATGCGCGACATGATCCAGTACTTGCCGTGCCAGCTCATGTTGTAGTAGGCATTCCCCAGCAGATAGTTGTTCAGCGCCCATTTCGCGGGATCGCGGTCCGCCTCGCTTTGCAGTGCCAGCATGCGCTCCACGATCGTGCGCTTGTTGTACCGTGCGCTATCACCCTTGTTGTAGTTGTGCGGATCCTCGATGTTCACCACGAAGGGATCATCTTCGGCGAACATGGCATACGGGGATCCGGTCCAGAACTCATCGGGGATCAGTTTGAAGACAGCAGCTGCCTGCTCCAGCTGTCCTTCCCGCAGGAACCAAGTGGCCTTGTAGTCCAGCAGCTTGTTGCGCGTCAGTTCGGCACCGGCCACACGCTCGGCATCGTAAGCCCAACCATCGCGATGCTGCTCAGTGCCGGTGAGGTATTGCTCGAACGGCGTTTTATCCGGCTTCTCCAGCAGGGCGATCATGTGATCGTAGTCGGCGGACGCGGCCTGCTCAAAGACCATGTGGCGGGCATTGGCACAATAGCTGGAAACGGAGGAGGTGTAGGACCGCTCGGAGCGAGCCAACAGGAACGCGCCTTCGGCCATTTCGCCACGGGCAATGAGCTTTTTACCGAGATAAAGGTGCAGTTGATCCAGCATCATCCTGCTGCTGGCAGCCAAAACAGGTGAGGTATTCACCAACGTGATGAGTTCCATCAAGTCCTCACGAGTGGCATCGGTGAGTTTCGGGGAGGCCATGATGCCGCTTAGCACGAGGTCCACCCGGGCTTGGGCGATCATCTCGGGGCTGGCCAACGGCTCCTTCGCCACGCGCTCCATAGCCACACGTACGGCAGGCATGTCCCCGGCGATAAAGCTGAGGTGACCATCGAGCAGCATCAACAACGGACGCTGATCGGGCGCGGCCTGCGGCAAAATGCGGGCGATAAAATTCTTCACCTCTTGTAGGTAGGCCAGATCGACACGTGCCACATCCGCCTCGCTCAGGCCATCCTCGTTTCCGGACCATAATCGGATCGCGGAGCCATAGCCGGTAAGCGTCGGGGTCAGCAGCCAATCCTCCAACTTGTTCACCTCGCGGCACAGCAGCAAAGGCAGATGGGTGTTGCCCGGATCCCATGCCGCGATCCGCTTCAGGTCCTTCAGCGCACGGCCGGGGTGTTGCAGGTCGCGCATCACCAGCAGCGTGGCGCGTTGCTGATCGGTCTTGGCCAAGGTGATGTAGTTCTCCGTTTCGCTGCTTACGAAGAGCTGCGTCATCCGGAAGCGCTTGTCCCGTGCGCGATCGAACAGTTCCGAGAAAGCCAGATCGCGATCCGGGTTTTCCTTCATACTGGCCACATAGAAGGCCGCGGAAGGCTCCAGCCAGGTCTTTCCGCGCAGCGGCGCCAGGTCCTTGTCGTACACGGCTTGCGCATCGAGCTTCAGGTCCGGCGCATAAAATGCCAAACGCACCATTTGATAGGCGATGCGTGCGTTCAGGACGGGATCCTCCGACTTCTTCAGCAGCTTCTTCCCGTCGTTCCAAGCGTTCCGCATGCGCTGCACGTCCTTCTCCTGGAAACCCCAAGGGTCGCTCTGGTTCACGAGTTGTTCGCAGATTTTCGCGTAGCGGATGAACTCCCGCCAACCGCCGCCCATGGTGATAAGCCGTTGGAGAAAGGCATTCCCCGCGAAGAGCTTCGTCTCGTTGTTCCAGAATTCATCCGGATCGATGCCGTAGAGGATCTGGGCGATGGCATCCTCCGGTATTCCCGGCCCCACCGTGGCCTGCCATTCCGCGATGTTCATCCGATGGGCCACTTCCTGCAGCTCCTGCACATCCGGGCCATTGAAGATCTCGGTGGTGAAGTAGAACGGATGCAGATCACGGGTGTCGGCCAGTTCCGGCTGAAGCAGCCAGAAACGGAACTGCTCCCCCTCAATGCTCCAGCCGCAGCCGTTCGCTTGTTCCTGTACCAAGGAGACAACGCCCAAGGCGATAAGCAGAAGGATGCGCTTCATGGTGTGTGGCGGCGGGGGAAAGGCAGTGCGTTGATGCGGCCACTTCTTGGCCCGAAGCTATTGCAGGTGCTGTCCACGAAGGCTGGTGACAACGATCGGAAAGAACGTGTGCCCACCTCGAAGAAGGCCACCGCCGTGGTATCACTATTGACGGCCGAACGGGCCAGTTGTGCCACTTGGCTGATCACCTCCGGTGTCATGCGCTCGATCCGGACCTCATCCCCCAAGTGCAATTCCGGTATTCGGTCGTTGTCCTCGTTCATCACCTGCATGGTGCCGGTCCAAGAGCCGGCAAGCAAGCCACGGGAGGCCGCCTCGTTGATCTGCTCCTCTTGCAGGATGCCCACGAAATGACCCATCCGGAATTGGGCACCCCATGAAAAAGCAGGCAAGGCGATGTCCAAGGGAAGCGGGTACGGCTTGTGCCTTCGGAAGTAGGGTGCGGCCTCCTCCAAGTTGAAGATGGAATTGGCGGCACCGGGTGCATTCACCTTGCCCACGTTGTACATCATCAGCATGCCGCGGTCCGCCGGGGGCACGCCGGTCTTTCCGGGATGGGCGTATTGGTGCAGGCGTATGGTGGCGGTCAACGGCACGTCGAGGCTGTCGTTCATCAGCTTCGTCAAGCGGAAGAAGCGGTCTTTCGTGGTGGCGGTCCAATCGCAATCCAGCAGCACCCCGTGGATCTTTCGAGGACATTCAATCCGCAGTTTCCGCAACAGATTCGCGGCCAGCTGGTCCACCTCCGCATCACTGATCTTCTCGAAGGTGTTGTTCGTGATGTAGATGCAGGGCACGAACTCCACGGAATCCGTCCACGCACCGGATAGGCCGTCATAGTTGCGCCAATCGAATGGCACGGACACCGAAGAGACCGGATAAGCGCCATTGGCCGGATTCCAGCCGATGTCCAACAGTTTGAAATAGATGCGTTGAAGGCCGTTCGCGGCAATGGCCTCCCGGTCACTGTAGTTCAACGGATCATTGTTCCGCCAATGGAAAGCGGATGGCACGACCACCGTGGACCGCTGGCCGCAGCCGATGAAGCAGGCCAACAGGATCGACAGGAAAATGACTGCCGGTCCCTTCGGTGCCATGGGCCAAGTACTATGGGCTTAGGCTTCCTCCAGCTTGATATCGAAATCCACCAGGTCCACGAACTGTTGGATGCGCAGATCGATCTCTTCCTGGGTGAGTTCCAGCAGGCGCTGCACTCCGAACTTCTCGCAGCAGAAGGAGGCCATGGCGGAGCCCACGATGATGGCGCGCTTCATGTTGTTGAAGCTATGGTCGCCGCTGCGGGCGAGGTAGCCGATGAAGCCACCCGCGAAGGTGTCACCCGCACCCGTGGGATCGATCACTTCGTCAAGTGGCAATGCAGGAGCGAAGAAAACCCGGTCCTTGTTGAAGAGCAGCGCACCGTGTTCGCCTTTCTTCACCACGAGGTATTTCGGACCCATTCCCATGATCACATGTGCCGCTTTCACCAAGCTGTGCTCGCCGCTGAGCTGGCGTGCCTCGGAATCGTTGATCGTGAGGATGTCCACACGCTTGATCACCTCCTTCAACTTGTCCATGGCGATATCCATCCAGAAGTTCATGGTGTCCAACACCACCAACGCAGGGCCATCCATCTGGTCAAGCACTTTGGTTTGTACCGCCGGGTCCAAGTTGCCGAGCATCAGGTATTCCGCAGCCTTGTACTGTTGATTCAGCTTTGGATCCAGTTCCAGCAAAACATTGAGCCGCGTCTCCAACGTGTCGCGCGTGTTCATATCGTAGTGGTACTTGCCGCTCCAGAAGAAGCTTTCCTTGCCTTTCAGCACCTCCAACCCCGCCTGATCGATCCCGCGTTTGCGCATGGCATCCATCATTTCCACCGGGAAATCATCCCCTACCACGCTCACGATGCCTTGCTCCTTCAGGAAGAAGGAGGCGGCCAAGGAGATGTAAGTGGCAGCACCTCCGACCACCTTGTCGGCCTTGCCGAACGGGGTTTCAATGTTGTCGAAAGCGACGGTTCCAACGGTGATAAGCTTCATGTTCGTGAGGATGTTTGAGGGCCGCAAAGGTGAAGAATGCGGAGGAATGCGGCTTTGGATTTCATCAAACTCCATAATTTACAGGAGGTTGAGCGCGCGGGACATGCCCGCAGGTCTGCGCACATCACCACCTCAGAGACCCAAAGTCCATTCTTTTGGGAACCAAAAATTGGAAGGCTTGTGGGATCGCCCGCTATTTCTACTTTTGCGCTCCCTTTGAAAGAAGGGTTTCTTCCCTGGTAGCTCAGCTGGTTAGAGCACCTGACTGTTAATCAGGGGGTCGTTGGTTCAAGTCCAACCCGGGGAGCGAAAGGCCTCAGCATAGCGCTGGGGCCTTTTTCGTTCTTACGTTTCGAGGGTTCAAACACACGCCTCATCGGCGACATCGATGGCCTTCGAGATGATCTCCATGCCCTCGTCGATCCCAGCCTCATCAATAATTAGCGGCGGTGCGATGAAGATCCAGTTCCAGCGTACGAAAGTGAACATGCCCAACTCCGCGATCTTGGCGGCCACCTTGTTCATCACGATCATCTCCTCTGGCTTGGCATTCCACGGAGCCATCGGCTCCTTCGTCTCGCGGTTCTTCACCAGCTCGATGCAGCCCAGCAGTCCGGTATTGCGGAAGTCGCCGATGCTCGGATGCCGCTTCGCCAGTTCAGCCACACGCTTCTCCACATACTTGCCCATGCGTGCGGCGTTCTCGATCAGGTTCTCGTCCTCGTAGATACCGATCACAGCGTTGGCTGCCGCGCAGGCAACGGCGTGCGCGCTATACGTAAGCCCGATGGGAAGCGGTTTGTCGTCGAAGGCCTTGATGATCTCCTCGCGCACAATGAGACCGCCGAGCGGGATGTAGCCGCTTGTGATACCCTTCGCCATGCAGAGGATGTCGGGGACCACGCCGTGATGATCGATGCCGAACCACTTGCCGGTGCGCCCGAAGCCGCTCATCACCTCGTCGCAGATGGTGAGGATGCCATATTTATCCGCAATGGCCTTGACGCCCTTCCAGTAGCCGGGCGGGTATTTAATGCAGCCACTTGAACCGCTTTCTCCCTCCATCATGATCGCCGCGATGTACTGCGGACCCTCGAACTTCACCACGCGCTCCAAATGCGCCAATGCGTTCTCCGTGCATTCCTCCGGTGTCTTGCTGTTCCACGGACAGCGGTAGAAGTAGGGGTTCTCAACGTGGATGATGTTGGGAACGCCTTGGCTGTCGTGCGGCAAGCCGCGCGGGTCGCCGCCTGCGGAAAGCGCGCCGTAGGTGGCACCGTGGTAGCTCTGGTACAGCGTGATGATCTTGTGGCGACCCGTGTACAGGCGGGCAAGCTTCATGGCGTGCTCCACCGCTTCAGTCCCGCCATTGGTGAAGAAGGTACGGTTCAGCGAACCCGGCGTGATCTCCGCCAGCTTCTTTCCCAGCTTTCCGCGTGCCTCGGTGATCATACCCGGATGCACGTAACTCACCTCGGCCATCTGCTTCGCTACAGCCTCCGCCACCTTCGGATGCCCGTGCCCGATGTTCACGTTCATCAGCTGCGAGCTGAAATCGAGGATCTTCCGGCCATCGCGAGTGTGGAGGTAAAGGCCCTTGGCTGAAGCGATGTTGAGCGGGTTCAGGCCGCTCTGCTTGTTCCAGCTGAAGATGGTGTGCTCGAGATTCTCCTTGAGGATCTCGGCGGGGTCGGTCTTGGTTTGGGTGCTCATAAGTTTCGTGGTTGGGGCGGAAAGTTTCCCGCCCTTACTGGTTCCATATCTATCGGTGATGGTCTTCGGGGCGAGAGAACTCACGCCCTTCCTGCTCCTTAGCTCATCCAGTTCACCTTCCCTTCAGGGTTCCACTTCGTAGTGGTCTTCTTCAGCTGTGTCCAGAATTCGATGCTGCTCTTTCCTGTGATGTCGCAGGTACCGAACTTGCTGTCGTTCCAGCCGCCGAAGCTGAAAGGCTCGCGGGGCACAGGCACGCCGATGTTCACGCCGATCATTCCTGCGCTGGCGCGTTCCATTACATGCCGGGCCATGGCGCCGCTTTGTGTGAAGACAGCAGCTGCGTTACCGTACGGGTTCGCGTTCTCAATATCCAGCGCGGCGTCGAGGTCCTTCGCGCGGATGATGGTGATCACCGGACCGAAGACCTCTTCCTTCGCGATGCGCATGTCGGGCGTCACCTGGTCGATGATCGTGGGGCCGAGGTAGAAACCGTCTTTCGCCCCGCCTTCCACTGTCGGGTTGCGTCCATCGAGCAGGATCTTCGCACCGGCCTTCTCCGCTTCTGCGATGTAACCCGTAATGCGCTCATACGCAGCCTTGCTGATCACCGGTCCGAGGCTCTTGCCGGGGACGAGCTTCTTCGCCTCCACGAGCATCTGGTCCACGATGCCGTCCACGGCACCCACGCCGATCATCTGCGCGGCGGCCATGCAGCGCTGGCCTGCGCAACCGCTCATGCTGGCCACCACGTTGCTGGCCGTCATCTCCAAGTGCGCATCGGGAAGCACGATCAAGTGGTTCTTCGCGCCGCCCAAGCATACCGCGCGTTTCAGCGAGGCGCTGGCCCGGATGTAAACGATCTTGGCCACCTTGGTGCTGCCCACAAAGCTCACGGCCTTGATGCCTGGATGGTCGCAAATGGCCTCCACGATCTCGCGGTCGCCGTTGACGACGTTGAAGACGCCATCCGGCAGGCCGGCCTCTTTAAGCAATTCGGCGATACGCACGCCGCTGATGGGCACCAGTTCGCTTGGCTTCAGGATCATGGTGTTGCCCAGCATCAGCGCGTTGGGGATCGTCCAGTGCGGCACCATGTTGGGGAAGTTGAACGGCGAAATACTCGCCACCACGCCAAGTGGTTTGCGCTCGATCCGGCATTCCACGCCTCTGCTCACCTCCAGCACTTCGCCCTGCACGAGCTGTGGCAGGCTGCACGCGAACTCGGTCAGCTCCGCGCTCTTGTCCACCTCGGCGTAGGATTCGTCCATCGTCTTGCCGTTCTCTTCGTGCACCAGATGGGCCAGTTCTTCGCGGTTCTTCAATAGCAGCTCGCGGTACCTGAAAAAGATCTGCGAGCGCTCCTTGATCGGCATTGCGCTCCAGGACGGGAATGCGGCTTCAGCGGCTTTCACGGCCACATCGAGATCCTTCGCGGTACTGAGCGGAACTGTGCTGATCACGCTGCCGTCCAGCGGAGAATACACGTCCAACTGCTTCTGTCCGTTGGCACCGGGCTTCCCGGCAATGTAGTTCTCAGTCTTGTATTTCAACGTTGCTGTGGCCATGGTCTTTCTGTTGTTATCGGAAGGACGAAGTTACACCCATGGCCCATCCGCGCCACGAACAAAGGCTAAGCCGATCACGCCGTTTCGCAAAAGCACGAAAGCGACGGCGGGATCGGGTTTGACGTCTTCTATCGTTAATGGGGGCGGTTCAAAATGAAAGAGTTATGGCTACACTTTGAGCCCTGAACAACGCATCCTTCCTTTGGTCCCCTGAACATGGCCCCACCCGGTAAGGGTGCTGCCATTTAGCGATTTCGTACCTTTGCGCGCCTTTTCCTCAACGGACCTTGTCCGTTAACCGGGACCAGACAATAGCGCCATGACCGACCTGAGCAACATTCCACTGATCAACGACACCAGTTCCCGCCAATTCGAAATGGAGGTGGATGGTCGTATGGCCAAGGTGGAGTATGAACTGAACGGGACAAAGATGTTCCTGACCCACGCCAAGGTTCCCAAATCATTGGCCGGCCAAGGTGTTGGAGCGGAGATCGTGGAGCGTGTGTTCGCCTTCATCGAGGAGAACAACCTGAAGCTGGTCCCGATGTGCTCGTTCGTCACGGCCCACCTGCGCGAGCATCCCGAATGGAAGCGCATCGTGGAGAAGGGTGTTCAGGTCTGAACACGATCCCGTCCCATATATTCACGTCAACGTAATGGCTGTTCGGTGGGTCCATCCTGCCCGACGTCCGGGTCCGCACAAAGAGCATGTCCGTAAGAGTCCGCTTCGCCCCAAGTCCCACCGGGCCATTGCACATGGGTGGTGTGCGCACCGCCCTTTACAACTATCTCTTCGCACGCAAGCACGGTGGCCAGTTCCTGCTGCGCATCGAGGACACGGACCAAGCACGGTTCGTTCCCGGGGCTGAGGATTACATCCGCAAGGCCTTGGAGTGGTGCGGCATGAAGCCCGATGAAGGGCCCTGGAACGGTGGCCCCGACGGCCCTTATCGCCAAAGCGATCGCAAGCACTTGTACAGGGAGTACGCTGACAAGCTGGTAAAGGACGACAAGGCCTATTACGCTTTCGACACTTCCGAGGACCTGGAGGCCATGCGGGAGCGCCTGAAGGCCGCTGGGGTCGCGGCACCGGCATACAACGCGGTAACGCGTGAGCACATGAAGAACAGCCTCACCCTGAGCGCGACGGAGACGCAGGAAAGGTTGGCACGGGGCGATGAGCATGTGATCCGCTTGAAAGTGCCACGCAATGCCGAGGTCCGCTTCGAGGACGTCATCCGGGGTTGGGTCACCGTGCACAGTTCCAACATCGACGACAAAGTGCTGTACAAGAGCGACGGCATGCCGACATACCATCTTGCCAACATTGTGGACGACCACCTGATGCGCATCACACATGTGATCCGCGGGGAGGAATGGCTACCGAGCGCCCCGCTGCACGTACTCCTTTACGAGGCTTTTGGCTGGGAACGCCCGGCATTTGCCCATCTCCCACTGATCCTGAAACCGGACGGCAACGGCAAGCTGAGCAAGCGCGATGGTGACCGGCTCGGCTTCCCGGTCTTCCCGCTCGATTGGCAGGACCCGGCCAGTGGCGAACGCGGCAGCGGCTATTGCGAACGCGGTTATTATCCGGAGGCCTTCGTGAACATGCTGGCCCTGCTGGGATGGAACCCCGGCACCGACAAGGAGATCATGTCCATGGAAGAGCTAACGAAGCTCTTTGACCTGGAGCGTGTCCACAAGGGTGGGGCGAAATTCGACCCGGAGAAAACCAAGTGGTTCAACCAGCAATATCTGCGCATGCGGCCGGACGCGGAGCTGGGTGAACAACTGCGCAAGGGCCTTGAGGGCATGGGCATCGCCGCCACGGCGGAGAAGGCCACAGCGGCCGTGGCCTTGCTCAAGGAGCGCGCTACCTTTCCGGATGACATGTTGGAAGGGGCCTACCTCTTCACCACGGGATCGCCGTTGGAGGGCAACGAGGAAGGCCTGGCCGAGCTGAAGAAACGCTGGAAGCCTGAGGCTGCCGATACGCTGAAGGCCTTCATTTCAAAGATCTCGGAAATGTCATCGGTCCAACCTGCCGCCCTCGAACAGATCTTCCACGAGGTGTTGACAGAACAAGGGAAAAAGATCGGTCAGATCATGCCTCTCTACCGCCTTTTCGTGGCTGGCCGCATGCAAGGGCCCGGCATGTTCGACGTGAGCACCTTGTTGGGCAAGAACGAAGTGATCGCGCGGCTGAAGGCCGGGCTCGAACGTTGTATGGCATGGGGTTGATCGAGGTTAACGGGATCAAGGTATACGCCTACCACGGCTGCCTCACAGAGGAAGGCCGCATCGGTGGGCACTACCGCGTGGACATCGCCGTACAAGGCGATATGACCCGTGCGGAGCGGACCGACAAGCTCACGGACACCATCGATTACAGCCGTGTTACGGCGATCGTAGTGGAACAGATGGCCGAACGTTCCCATCTGATCGAACATGTGGCCGCACGGATACTCGCGGCCCTTCGGAAAGAATGGCCCCACGGCCTCGTGTGGCGTGTGAGGCTGGAGAAGGAACACCCGCCCATACCGGGTGCCGTGGACCGCGTGGTGTACACCGTTGAGGGATAAGAAGGAAGCGGTTATCTTCGCCGCCCTGAATATGGCTTCATGGCCTGATAAAGGATAAAGAATGGTCGCGTGGCCGAGTGGTTAGGCACAGCTCTGCAAAAGCTGCTACTGCGGTTCGAATCCGCACGCGACCTCCCCCAAGACGCTCCGGAATTCCGGGGCGTCTTGCATTTTGGCCCAAATTCGCCGTGCCATACCGATCTCACCGGTTCCGCGTTGTGACCACCGTATCCCACTGACCGCATGCGACCATCCCGAACGCTTTTCCTCGTCTCCGGCCTCCTTGGTCTGGCCGGAGGTCTAGCCGCCCAGCCCGCCATTGGCCATTGGCGTGATCATTTCCAGTACCGAAAAACCATCGCTGTGGTCCAAGGCAACGCGGACATCTACTGCGCGACGACCACGGCCATCTTCAAGTACAGCGAACAGTCCGGCGAGACCGAGCGCTACACGAAGGTGAATGCATTGAACGACGTGGATATCCTCACCGTGGGTTGGAATACGGAACAGAGCGCACTGCTGGTAGGCTATAAGAATGGCAATCTCGATGTGATCCGGGGTGGCAATTCCATCAATCTGCCGGACATCAAGCGCAGCTCGATCGTGGGGGACAAGGGGATCTACACCATGCTCGAACGTGGGGGACTTGTCTATTTGGGCTGTGGCTTCGGTATCGTGGTGGTGGACCTGGTGCGCATGGAGGTGAAGGATACCTGGCTCATCGGCCCGAACGCTGCACAATTGCAGGTCAATAGCATTGCCTTCCATGGTGATTCAATCTATGCGGCCACCCAACAAGGGCTCTACGCAGCGTGGCAGGAGGAAGTGAATCTGGCCGCCTATACCAACTGGCACAAGCGGCCCGATGTTCCCGGTGCGAACGGTAAGTTCTCGGCCGTTCTATCCTTCGGCGACAAGTTGCTGGTGAATCATAAGAAAAGCTCGGACCCATCGGTACCACAGGACACCGCGTATTACTACGACACGGGCTGGCATATCATGGAAGCCATCCAAGGCAATGTCAACATGGCCCTGCGTGTTTCACCGGACGGATCCACGCTCACGGTGACCCAACAAGGGCGAGTGAGGCAGTTCAACACGGCCCTGAGCGAGACCTATTACGCCGATCGTGCCTCCGGCAATTCGCCCATGGATCCAGTGGACGCCATCGGGCGGACTGGAGGCGGCCTTTGGGTGGCCACAAACCGCCACGGTCTTGTCCGCTTTAAGGGTGGGGACGATGTGGTGGATATCTACCCCAACGGCCCCGCCAACAATAGCGTCTACCGCATGTCCTCAGCGAAGGGTTCGCTCTATGTCACCACAGGAGCACCCTCAGGGAATTGGGGTGATGAGTTCCGCAAGGACGGGATCCATTACTTGGTGGACGGCCGCTGGGCAACCACCGACCTGACCAATGATCCACTGTTCGCCTCCGGCAGCAATGATTTTGCCGGCGGATTGAACGATGTAATGCCAGTGCAGGTCGACCCGGAAGACGGAACCCACGCCTTCGTGGGTAGTTGGGATGATGGCCTGCTGGAAATGCGCAATGGTCGTGGCGTCGGTTTCTTTGGTGCGGACAATAGTTCCCTACAGCGGGACCAGAACAGCAGTTCCAATTCCGTCGGCACATTAGTGGGTGGCTTGGCCTACGACGAAAAAGGAAACTTATGGGTAACCAACAGTAATTGCAGCGCACCCATCAGCGTCCGCATGAAAAATGGCACTTGGCATTCCTTCTCGGCCAATACCGCCTTGGCTAATAACACCCTGGTCTCAGACATCATCGTGGGAAAGAACGGCTACAAGTGGATCGTACGTCCCCGGAGTTCCGGCATGCTGGTATTCACGGACAACGGCACGCCTTCCGAACCGGGAGATGATCAGGCTAAGGCGCTCAGTACGTTCGAGGGTCAAGGAAAGCTGCCATCCATGGATGTATTCGCTGTAGCGGAGGACAAGGATCAGCAGATCTGGGTGGGCACGGGAAAAGGGGTTGCCGTATTCTATAATCCGGATGCTGTTTTTACCAGCAGCAATTTCGACGCTCAGCAGATCCTGATCGAACAGGATGGCAATGTCCAGATCCTTTTGGAGACCGAATCGGTAAGTGCGATAGCGGTGGACGGAGCGAACCGGAAGTGGCTGGGCACACAGACAGGCGGCCTCTTCCTGGTTTCAGCTGATGGCACAAAGCAGATCGCCCATTTCACCGCAGCGAACAGCCCGTTGCCCAGCGACAATGTCATCTGCCTGAACATCGATGCCATCACCGGCGAGGTATTCATCGGGACCGACCAGGGCATCATAGGCTACCGCAGCGATGCCACCGAGGGCAGCCTGACGGCGGACTGTGCCAGCGTATTCCCCAACCCGGTCCGGGAGACCTTTACCGGACCCGTGGCAATTACCGGCCTCGTGCAGGGCAGTGACGTGCGCATCACGGACGTCGCAGGTAATCTCGTTTTTCACACCATCTCCTTGGGCGGACAGGCCATTTGGCCCGCCACGGACCTCAGCGGCAACCGGGTCAGCACAGGGATCTACCTCGTGCTGGCCGTGGACCCTGATGGCAAGCGCAAGTGCAACACCAAAGTGGCCGTGGTGAGATAAGCCCGCGCCGTTAGTCCACCGGGATATTCGCACATGTTGCATACCACTCGGGCTGTTGTGCTCCGCACATTCAAACATGGCGATAACGCCATTATCCTGAAGGCCTATACCGAACTGTTCGGTGCCCGCTCGTACATCGTGCGCATCAGCAAGCGCGGGAGCGCAAAACCCGCTCTCCTGCAGCCGTTGGCCCGATTGGAACTGGTGGTGAGCGAGACCGGGGAAAGGGAAATGCACACCGTTCGTGAGGTCCGCATGGAGAGGGCATACTTGGGAATTGCGGGCGATCCGGCCAGGGGGCTGTTGCTATTGTTCGCCCAAGAAGTGTTCTATCGCACCTTGAAAGAGGAATCATCGGACCCCGACCTGTTCGATCTTGTTCAACGTACGCTGGAGGAGATCGATACGGGGGACAACCTCGCCCAGCTTCCGCTTTTGCTCCTTGTGCGCTTGGCCCAGCACCTTGGCTTTCTTCCCGAGCCGCCCGGCCCCGGTGAGGATTGCTTTGATCTGCGTGAGGGCCATTTCTTCAGTGGCATTCCCCAGCATGGATTCTGTATGGACCGCAACAGCTCGTTGGACTTTGCGGAACTGCTAAAGGCGGAATCCTCCGGGGTGGACGTACCCTTGGCGTCAGAGGCCCGAAAAAGGTTGCTGGAGCAGTTACTGGACTATTTCCGCATCCACGTGGAGGGATTCGGTCAATTGCGCTCGCCTACGATCTTGCACGCCCTGCTCCACTGAGGCCGTTCCGCGTACCGGGCGCTATTTTCGCCAGTCTTGTTCCGTGCCATCATCATCCTTGGCCATTACGGCCGAAATGACCTCCATGAAAGCATCCTCCCTGCCTCGGCCGCCCCGCGCCGCCAAGGAACCACAACGGACCTCCCTGCACGGTCATGCGCGCACCGACGAGTTCGCGTGGATGCGACTGACAGAAAAGCAGCGTATCGCTAAGGCACCGGATGAACACACCCAACGCGTGATCACCTACCTGCGCGAAGAGAACGCCTATTGCGAGGAGATGCTTGCACCGGTCTCCGAGCTGCGCAAAACCCTGTTCGCCGAGATGAAGGGACGGGTGAAGGAAAGCGACATGAGCGTTCCTTATCGGGAAAATGGCTACTGGTACCAATACCGCTTCGAGGAGGGAGCGGAATATCCCATCCACATGCGGGCGCCGATGCTTCCCGAAAAAGACCGGATACCCGATGCCTTCGTGGATTTTCTCAATGAGAACGCCATGGCCGCAGAGCATGATTACTTCGACCTGGCGGACTTCGAGATAGCACCCGGGAACAGGCTGATGGCATACAGCTTGGACACGGTGGGCCGCAGACGCTACGAGACCCGTTTCCGTGACCTATCCACCGGCAAGGACCTGGAGGATGTGATCACCCATGCGGACGATGGGGGTGCCTTCGCCGATGACGGGACCTTCTTTTATGTGCGGAAGGATAGGAGCTTGCGTAATGCCCGCGTTTTTCGCCATCTGATAGGCACGGACCCAACGACGGATGTGGAGGTGTTCCATGAAAAGAACCGCGCCTTCAGTTGCGACGTGTACCGCAGCCGCTCGGACCGTTACGTCATCATCACCACCGAGAGCACCCTGTCAAGTGAACACCGGCTTTTGCGTACGGATGATCCAATGGGGGAGTTCCGGATAACCTTTCCCCGCGGCCGAAAGCATGAGATGAGCATCATGCATGTGCCGAACTCCGAGGACCTGCTCGGGCCCGGCAAATTCTATATCCTCACCAATTGGAAGGCACGGAATTTCCGGCTGATGGAATGCCCGGAGAACCGCACGGAAAAGTCCGCATGGACCGAAGTGGTACCCCACCGTGAAGATGTGATGTTGGAGGATGTGGAGGTATTCATCGACCACCTGGCATTCACTGAAAGAGTGAACGGCCTGGCCCACCTGCGCATCTTGCGGCTGAGCACCGGGGAAGAGCACGAGATCACCTTCCACGACCCAGCCTACGTGGCCTTTGGCGGCACGAACCCGGAATGGGACACGACCAAATTCCGCTATGGATACACCTCGCTCACCACGCCCACCAGCGTATTCGAGCACGACATGATCACCGGTTGGAACCGCTTGTTGAAGCAACAGGAGGTACTGGGCGGATTCGACGGCACGCGCTATGTGAGCGAACGGATCTGGGCCACGGCCAAGGATGGCGTGCAAATACCCATCAGCTTGGTCTGCCGGCGGGATACGGAACTTAACGGCAAGGCCCCATTGCTTCTCTATGGCTATGGCTCCTACGGCATCAATGTGGAACCCGTCTTCAGCAGCGCTCGGCTCAGCATGCTGGACCGAGGCTTTGTCTTCGGCCTCGCACACATCCGGGGGGGCGAAGAATTGGGACGCGCTTGGTATGAGGATGGGCGCATGGAGAACAAGATGAACACCTTCACCGACTTCATCGCCTGTGCGGAACAGTTGATGGCGGACGGCCATGTTGATCCGAAGCGGCTTTACTGCATGGGCGGGAGTGCCGGCGGACTGCTCGTGGGGACGGTGATGAACATGAGGCCGGACCTTTGGGACGCGGTCGTGGCCGAAGTTCCTTTTGTTGACATTGTCAACACGATGCTTGACGCCAGCCTTCCGCTGACAACGGGCGAATACGATGAATGGGGCGACCCAAGGGAGCTAGATGCTTTCGAACGCATGCTCGGGTATTCACCCTACGACAACGTTCATGACGCGAAGTATCCGGCACTGCTGGCAACCACAGGATTCCACGACAGCCAAGTCCAGTATTGGGAACCCGCAAAATGGGTATCACGGCTGCGGGAACACCAACAGGGTGAACAGCCCATGCTGCTCTGGACGAACATGGAGGCCGGCCATGGCGGTGCCACAGGTCGTTTTGAACGCTTGAACGAGGTAGCCCGGATCTATGCCTTTCTACTGGACCGAGCTTTCAACCGGAAGGGCAAAGCGGAAAAGAGGGGGACACAAGGACTAACCGGCCAAACGCTCAGCAAGTAGGATCTCCTCCGGGGCCATGCGGATCACCTCCAAAGGCTGGCGGGGATCACGGCGCGAGCGCTCATAGTCGCCGATGCTGGCAAAGTGGAGTCGGTCGCTCTCATTGGCGCCCGCCTCCCACACCACGCCGAAGATCTCCCTGCCGGAGCGAAGACGGAACCGGCAATGCGCATGCATGAATTCACGAATGTTCGGCAGGCCCATGGTGCATCTGTTTGCACCGAAAGGTAAATAAACCAGGACCGCAACCCTCGATAAATCGATCAACAAAAGCGACCAGATCGTTGAAAACCACGACGATTGAAAAAGCCTTTCGTCAGCTCTTTTCCACACCCACTTTGATCTTCTCGCCAATTGTCAGGTGCTGGAAATTCATGTCGCTGTTGAGCCGCTTCAGGTCATCCACGCTCACCCCGGGATAGGTCTGGGCGATACCCCACAGCGTATCTCCTGGCTGCACGGTATGATAGATGTATTCCCTGTTTCCTGCGCTGGCCGGCACGACCTTGGCCTCTTCGGGCGCCTTTGCGGTGGTGACCGGCTCCGGATCGGACTCGCGGTGCAACACCAGCCGCTGGCCGGCATGGATGCGGTCGCCGCGCAAATGATTCCATTTGCGAAGGTCCTGAATGCTGACCCGGTTCTTCTGCGCGATCAAACCGAGCGACTCTCCGTGCCGGACCACATGCGTAAAACTCTTGGAGGAGGAACTCTTGGCGACTGAAGCGTAAGTGGTGGCGGGTGCCGGTGTGCTGACATCCGGCAAGTAGGAACGCGAAATGGTATCCTCGTACTGGATGAACGACGCCGTGAGGGTCCTGGGGATGTATACCGTGGCCGGGCCTTTCATCACCGGGATAACACCCACCTTGAACACCGGGTTGAGGTCGCGCAACTCTGTAGAGTCCGCTCCCAGAATGGCGGCGAGCCGGTCCAACTCCAACGGGTAGCGGATCTGCATGGTATCCACCTCATAGGCGCAGTAATTGGGGATCACCGGATAGATGTTATGATCCGACGCATGGTTGAAGATGTAGTTCACAGCGATGAACGCGGGCACGTATCCGCGGGTCTCACGGGGCAGGTTATCATAGATCTTCCAATAGTCCAAGGTGCCACCCGCACGGCGTACAGCCTTGTTCACGTTGCCCGGCCCGCAGTTGTATGCGGCCAATGCCAGCTCCCAGTTGCCGAATGCCTGATAGAGGTCTCGCAGGTAGCGGCAGGCGGCATCCGTGCTCTTGTATACATCGCAGCGCTCATCCACGTAGCTGTCCACACGCAAACCGTAGAGCTTGCCTGTGCCGATGATGAACTGCCACAAACCCACCGCCGATGCCCGTGAGCGAGCCCCAGGATAAAGTGCGCTCTCCACCACGGCGAGGTATTTCAGTTCTTGCGGAAGGCCATAGCGGTCCAGCGCCTCTTCGAACGCCGGGAAATAGAGCTGGGCCATGCCGAGCATCCTTGCGGTCTGTTCGCGTTTGCGCTCGCCATACATGTCGATATAGGCCTGCACCTGCTTGTTGTAGGTCAGCTTGAACGGTGTGCGCTCATCCAGTTCCAGCAGGCGTTGTTGATAGACCTCCGGGGAGTATTTCGGGACCTCTCCGGGTGCGAAGTTGTGCGTGTTCAGCTCAGCGACGTCCGTAGTGAAAGGGTCGTTCTTCAGCCAAGGGAGCTGGCTCAGCGCATCCAAGCGCTCCAATACAGGGTCGTTCGCTGCAATGGGATCCTGAGCGGACAACCCGAGTGGAAGCAGCACGGTCGCGAGTAAAAGATTTCGGATCTTCATGGAGGGACGAATATCTTGTTCTATACGTCAGCCAACTAAGGTATGTTGCCCTTCACGGTCAACGATCGATCGTTGGCTACGCCGACTATGAAGGTAAGCCTTGCAGCTTGCTTGGCCTCCCAAAGAACCTTATTGGCCGAACAACCGCTGCGCCCTGGCCAATAATAGTTCATCGTCGAACGGCTTGGCCATCAGCTGGATACCGTAAGGCAACCCGTTGGAATGGGTGCCCGTAGGGAGCGATATGGCCGGCGTGCCGGCAAGGTTGGCCTGCACCGTGAAGATGTCCTGCAGATACATCGCCACCGGATCGCTGATGTGGCCGTGTGGGAAGGCCGTGGTAGGGCAAGTCGGTGTCAATATCAGGTCGAAGCGGGAAAGGGCATCCAAGGTGTTGTCCCGAATGATCCGCCGCACCCGCATGCCTTGTGCGTAGTAAGCATCGTAAAATCCTGCACTCAGCACGAACGTTCCCAAAAGGATCCGTCTTTGCACCTCCGGACCAAAGCCTTCTGTGCGGCTTTTTCGATAAGTCTCATCGATCCCTTTAGCGCTCTCGGAGCGATGACCGTAACGGATGCCGTCAAAGCGGGCCAGGTTGCTGCTGGCCTCGGCTGTGGAAAGGATGTAGTAGGTGGCCACGAAAAGATCTGCTAGGGGCAATTCCGCGGGCTCTACCGTGTGCCCTTCCGCGCGAAGTCTTTCGATCTGGCCGCTTACATGGGCCTTGATCTCCGGGTCCATGCCCGGATGTTCCAAGCAATGATCGTAGTAGCCGATCTTCAACTTCCCCGTTTCCGACGGAGCGGAAGGGAATGGTTTGTGGCTGCTGGTATTGTCCCGCTCATCCGGCCCGGCGATCACACGGTAGATGGTATCGATGTCCTGTGTGTCGTGGGCAAAGGGTCCGACCTGATCGAAAGAACTGGCGAAAGCGACCAAGCCGTACCGGCTGACCCGCCCATAGGTGGGCTTCAACCCGGCCACGCCACAAAAAGATGCGGGCTGTCGGATGGACCCGCCTGTGTCACTTCCCAAAGCGATGTGGCAGATGCCAGCCGCCACCGAGGCCGCTGCCCCCCCGCTGCTTCCACCGGGCACCATGGCTGGATCAATAGGGTTTTTCACCGCACCGAAAGCGCTGTTCTCGTTGCTGCTTCCCATGGCGAACTCGTCGCAATTGGTGCGCCCGATGATCACCGCATCAGCAGCCAGTATACGTTCAACCACCGTGCCGCTGTAGGGGCTCACATAGCCTTCCAGCATCCGGGACGAAGCCGACACGCGATGGCCGGCATAGCAAAGGTTGTCCTTGATGCTGATGATGGCACCAGCCAATGGTCCGGCCGTTCCAGCCGCGATCTTCGCATCCACCTCGGCGGCCTTTGCCAAGGCGGTCTCATCGAACAGCTCCAAGAAAATGTTCAGGTCGGCTTTCGCCCGTGCCTCACGAAGCGCCGCATGGGTCATCTCCGTCACCGAAGTGGTGCCGGAGGTCAATGCGGCCTTGGCCTCGTGAAAGGTTCGCGTCATGCTCATCGCGCCGGTGGAGGGGCGCTCAAGTGTTGCTCGAAGGCGGCGTGGTGTCGTCCTTCTGGGCGTCCTTGAACTCCTTCATGCCTTTGCCCAATCCGCGCATCAGCTCGGGTATTTTCTTGCCACCGAACAGCAGCAGGATCAGCGCGACGATAAGGATGATCTCCGTAGGACCTAATCTTCCCATGATTCAGCGGGCGACCGAAAGAGCGGTCCGCCCGAGGTGACAAATGTAGTGCGAGGGAACTTCCCACACCCCTATTGCAGGATCCAAGTGGCGGGATCCACTTTTTGCAGGGAGCCATCACTGGCGATCTTCCAGATCTCGATATGGGCCGTGCTGGCGCCGTCCTCGGTCATCACTGTGCCCACCTGCTGTTTGGTATCCACGTGGTCGCCTTTGCCCACGGACACGTCCCGGAGGTTGCTGTACACGGTACGATAGGCTCCGTGGCTCAGCATTACGGCCTTTCCCGCTCCGGGAATCACTATCACGCTGCTGACCTCGCCACGGAAGATGGCGCGCACCGGCGCACCGGGCACACAGCCGATGTCCAGACCGTTGTTCTCGATCATGATCCCGCGAAGCACAGGGTGTGGCTGCTTGCCGAAGCTGCTGGTGACGGTCCCTTTGTCAACGGGCCATGGCAGTTTACCCTTGTTCTTCTCGAAGTCCGCGTTCAGCTCCTTGGCCTCCGGGGTCATGGTGAATTCCATTTTCCCCGGAGCCGTGCCCGCCGAAGTGGTCTTGCCTGCAGACTTCCTGCTCTTCGCGATCTCCGCCTCGATGGACTTGCGGATAGCGGACGCCAACTCCTGCCGCTGCTTTTCCTGCTTCCCCAAGGCCTGCCGCAATCGGCCTTCTTCTTTCCTCAATCCCTCCAAGGCGCTCTGCTGGCCTTTCTTGTCCACAGTGAGCTTTTGCGCTTCCGTCAATTGGCGGTCCAGCAGGTTGGTCTTGTCCTTTCTCTTCGCGGCCAACACGTCCACTTTTCCGGCGAGCGTGGTGCGCGTCTCGTCGATCAACGTGGCCTGCTGCCTGCGCTGTTGGGCCAATTGTTCCAAGTAGCGTGATCGCCTGAACGCTTGGGCAAAGCTTTCCGCCGCAAAAATGTAGCTGAGCCGGTCGTAGGAATTCCTGTTCATATAGGCGAACTGCACCATGCGCGCATATTCATCCTTGAGCTTCCCCAGGTCCGCCTCCAAGGTTCGGATGCTGTCGCGTGTGTCCTGGATCTCCTGGTCGATCCGGAACACCTCACTGTTCATGGTGTTGATCAGCTCTTGCCGTTGGCCTATCTGAGCATCCAGCAACTGCACCTGCTGTTGGGTGCTGCGCTGCTCACCGCGGGCTTTTTCGATCAGCGCGCTGGTCTCCTTGATCTGTGCGTCCAAGGCATCGCGCTTCTTCTCCAGGTCCTTTCTTCCCTGCGCCGCTGCCGGGAACAGGCAGATACCGAGGAACAGGACCAGCGCCAACGACCTAGTCCATCGGCGTGAACTTCTCCGGAATGCGGAAGGGAAGATTAAGCGGTCCATTCAGTTGGATGCGGTCCAAGCGTAACGTGCCTGTGGCCTGTTGGCTTGGGGTGGACAAAGAAAGTATGACGAGCGTGGGAATTGAGCGCCCGTCCACGGTCTTTCGTTCCATATAACGCACATCGGCCTGTTGATCGTGCGCAAGATCGCTTATGAGCACACGGCTTACACGCATGCTGTCGGGATCTATCCAATACTTGTACACCATCGCTTCGTGGCGCTCGGCTTTGCGCAAGGTCCGCGCCAGTTGTTTTTCGCGCATATCCTTGTCGTTCGGCAGGGTGTCACCGGGAGAGATATCCTCGGCGGCCCTTACGAATTTCCGCTTTTCCTTGCTGGTAAGGGTGTACATGCCGTCCTCCCGGTCGCTGCGGTATTTTTCCGTGGGGTCGAGTCCGATAGGCCGGCCCAGCAATGCGTCCTGGAAAAGCTTCAGGGTGGGCTTCACGCCGAATTTGGCCTGTGCCTGTGTGGTGTCCCCAAGCCAGTAAGTGTCGTGGATCTTGTCGATCAGAAGGAGCGAATCCGGGGTGAGCAAGGCCCGCGCTACTTCAATGCCCAAGGCCGGCGTAATGCTGATCCAAGCGGCACTATCCCGCACCACCCGCAGGTGCGCCTTGAAGCTCTTGTTGTCGGTGTTCGTCTTCAAGGAAATATCAGCCTTGGCGCTGAAGTAGCGGATTTCCTCCGTTGTCCGGGCCGCCATGCCATCTTGGATCTCGGTAGCGCTCTTCGGGCGCAGATCGCCATTGCTTCTCCCGATCATGGGTTTGCCACTCCGGCAGGCGGAAAGCAAGAGAACAAGTCCAGCGGGTATGGCCCAAAGCGGTGTTCTCATTCCGCCAAGGTTCCTTCGCTGACCTTCCGGTCTATGAGATCACTGGCCCCGCCTGCGGCCTGGGCCTTTTTCCATTGCTCCAGTGCACCGGCGGCATCTCCTAGCTTGAAGAGTATGTCACCGTAGTGTTCCAGCAAGACTCCCTCGTCCTTGCCGTTCGCCTTCAGGGCCTTCTCCTGCCATTCCTTGGCCTTGGCATATTGACCTTCCTTGAACAGGATCCAGGCATAGGTGTCCATGTATGTGGCCATGCCCGGTGTAAGGTCATTGCTCTTCCGGCTCATTTCCTCGGCCTTGGGCAGCTTTTCACCGCGCTCGCTGAGGTAGTAGGCCCAGTTGTTCAATACGCTGGCATCGTTGGGGTTGATGGCAAGTGCTTTCCCGTATGCTTCGTCACACTTGGGGAAATCCTTCGCTGTATTGTAGGAATCACCAAGCAGGCTCCAGAATTGGGCCTCCAGCGGCTTATTGTCCACCACTAGATCCCGTCCGGTCACCAGCGCGTCAATGGCTTCATCGTTGCGTTTGAGCTGCGTCAGGGCTATGCCTTGATAAAGAAAGAGTTCAGGTTGCGTCGGGAAAAGATCCGCTGCTTTTGCGGCATCCTCGTTGAGCGACTTCCAATCCGCCAACTGGTAATCCAACTGCAACAGCGCACTCCAGATCGGGAACTTGTCCTGCTCATGCACCAGTGCTTCCTTGAAAGCATCGCGGGCCTGCTCGGGTTTCTTTTCCCGCATGAAATAGTCCCCTTCGATCGACCATGGCTTACCGGACTGCGGATGGGCCTTTTTCAACACCTCGATCAGTTGGTGGCTCTGTTGCACCAGTTGCTGGGTCACTGAATCCGTTTTCGAAGCGCCGGTCATTTGGTAAAAACCCAGCAACAACTGCATTTTGGGATCGATGTCCAGATCGGGGTCGGAGAAGGCCTCCCTCAATTGCTCGAAACCTTGGTCCAGATCGCCCTTATCATAGTAGAACTGCGCCAAGGAGATGCGCGTCATACTATCGTCCGGGTCGTCAGCGATCGCCTTTTTGTAGAGCTCCAAGGCCTTGTCGTTCTGGCCCAGTTCCTGATACACCTCCGCTAGCATGCCATAGTAATGCGTGTCCTGCGGGTCCGCGGCAAGGGTGCGTTCCAACAGGTCGCGAGCTTTTGTGATCTCATTGGCACCCACGAGCATATCGTATTCACGCATCACCAGTTCCTCGCTGGACCCAAAGCGCTTCTCTAGGTCGCGATAGACCTTTTGGGCTTCGTCGGTCTTCTTCTGTTTGCTGAGCACATCGGCAAGGCCGAAGTACACCTCGTAGCGATCCGGCCATTTGTCCAGGATCCCCTGGTAAGCTTTGGTTGCACCGGGAAGATCCCCCAGCTGGGTGCTGAGGTCCGCCAATAGAAAGCGGTACCAGATATTGTCCTTGTCCGTGGCAACGGCTTTCTTCGCCATGGCGAGTGCCTCGTCACCCTGTTGCGCTTGGTGGTAGAGCTTGGCAAGCTCGAACATGGCCGCAGCGTTGGCAGGGTCCACCTTCAGCGCGGCGCGGTACAGCTGCACGGCCTTCCCGGGATCACCTTGTAGCCTTGCACTGGTGGCGTCCAAGTACAAGCGCATCTCCATCGCCTGCTTGTCCTTCGGCGCGGAGCCATCCGTATCCGGCGAGGAGGAGACGTTGCTCACCGCCTTCGCCCCGCCACAGGAGGCCAGCAGGATGATAAGGAGCAGGGGGAGGAAAATGCGTGTCATTGAGGCGTTCAAGCTACTGCACAATCGTCACCGATGCTTAAGTCCATGGCCGTTCCACGCACGGAGCTGCGCTCACCGAGCATGCTGTTGTCGATAACGGCGTCGATGATCGAAACGTTCGCACGCACAATGGAATTGCGCACTATGCTTCCCGTGATCGTACTGCCCTTTTCAATGGAGACATAAGGCCCGATAATGGCTTTGTCCAAGGTGACGCCTTCACCGATGTAGCAAGGCGGTATCACTACGCTATCGGTCATCTTCAGCTTCGGGTCCACCAATCCTTTCTCATCCTTCAGGAAACCGAGCACCTTGGTGTTGGTGTCCACCATGGCGTTCTTGTTGCCACAGTCCATCCACGCGCTCACGGTGCCGGCCTTGAAGCGGGCACCCTTCTGCTTCATGTGCTCCATCGCATTGGTGAGCTGGTACTCGCCCTTATCCCGGATGTCGTTGTCGATGAGGTATTGCATTTCACCGCGCAACCGTTCGCCGTCCTTGAAGTAATAGATACCGATGATGGCCAAGTCACTCACGAATTCCTGCGGCTTCTCCACGAACTCGGTAATGATGCCTTTGTCATCCAATTTCACAACGCCAAAAGCGCGCGGATCCTCCACTTGGTTCACCCAGATCACGCCATCACAATCGTCATCCAGCTTCATGTCTGCGCGGAAGAGCGTATCGGCAAAGGCGACGATCACGGGGCCCGAAAGAGCGCTTTCAGCACAAAGGATGGCATGGGCGGTTCCCAATGCTTCCGTCTGGTGGTGGATGGTCCCTTTGGCGCCAACACCCTTGGCGATCGCTATCAGCTGCTCTTCCACGGCGGTGCCGAATGCCGGGTTGGTCACAAAGGCGACCTCTTCCACGGCTTCCCCGGCCACCTTGGCAAGGTCCTCCACTAGGCGTTGTACGATGGGCTTGCCCGCAATGGGCAACAAGGGTTTCGCGGTGGTGTGGGTGTGCGGACGCATCCGCTTGCCCATACCGGCCATGGGAACAATGATCTTCATATCAGGTCTTCACGGTCAATGCGTACCGGTATGGCCGAAGCCGCCGGTGCCGCGTTCAGAGGCGCGAAGGTCCGCGTTTTCCTCGAAACGGATGCGTTCGTAACGCGAAACAACCAATTGAGCCACCCGTTCGCCGTCCTTCACTTCGAAAGGCTCCTTGCCGTGATTGATCAGCAATACGCCCACTTCGCCGCGATAATCCGCATCGATGGTGCCGGGTGAATTCAACACCGTTATGCCATATTTGAAGGCCAATCCGCTACGGGGCCGAACCTGCGCCTCCGTTCCTTCCGGCAGTTCAATGAACAGTCCCGTGGGAATGAGCTTGTAAGCACCGGGTGCTAGAATGATGGACGCATCCAAATTGGCGCGAAGGTCCAACCCCGCGCTATTGTCCGTGGCATATTCAGGCAAAGGATGTCGACTCTTGTTCACCACACGCACGGTGGTTGCCTGTTGCGGTTCCCGCAGCAGGGTGTTGGACTGGATGTCATTCGGCATGGTACAAAGATCGGGGCTGGGATGGGATGATGGTCAGGGAAGAATATCGTCACAAGCTGCCCCGCGCTCACCCACGACTTGAGGTCACAATTTGTGACCTCAAGTTCGGATCGTTAAGGCAATAGAGGTGGACACAAAATGCGTCCACCTGGAATTAGGCTTCGAACGATGATGCAACTTCCCGCTTCACCCGTTGGCATTCTCCTTCCCCGCTTTGAACCCAGCGACCTGCCGGGGCTTGGTCTTGGCGACTTGCGCCCGCAATCGGCGTTCCTCCTCGTGCTGTTCCATCTTCTTCAAGTGCTTGAAGATCGCCCTGATGTGGCGATCGTGATGGCCGACCGTACCGCTCAGTTTTTCCAGTTGGACCAGTACGTCCTTGTGCGTGGCGAACATTGTACGCATCCGTGTGAATACGCGAATGATCTGGATGTTGACCGCGATGGCGGCCTGGCTGTTCAGCACGCTGGACAACATCAGCACGCCATGCTCCGTGAAACAGAACGGGGCATAACGCAATCCCATACTGTCCCCAGGATTGGAGGTCACAATTTGTGACCTCCAATGACCAAGTTCCACCTTGCTCATCTCAAACATGAAGTCCTCCGGGAAGCGGTCGGCGTTGCGACGAACGGCTTGCTTGAGCGCCTTGGTGGGTGCACCATACAGTTCCGCCAGATCACGGTCGAGCATCACCTTGTGCCCGCGCACTGTGTGGATCTTGCTCATTACCAGTTCCTCAGGAATGGCCGGAGTACTTTCTTTCTTGCCCATGTTGATCGTTATGTGTGTTGGCTTTCAGCGAAAAAGCAACGGGGGCACGGAAAACCCGCACCCCCGCTTTCGGCTTTCGGGCCTGGATCAGGCGGCTGCCTTGGTCTCGGCTTCCTCCTCCCGCTTGGTGTAGGCGATCACTTTGAAGTCGCTCAGCACGATCTCGGTGATGTAGCGCTTGAGGCCGTCTTTCCCGGCGTAGCTGCGGTGTACCAGGCGGCCCTCCAGCATCACGGGGGAACCTTTCCGCAGCATCATCTCCACTTGGCCAGCGATGCGACCCCAAGCCACCACGGTGTGCCATTGGGTATCGGTGACCATATCGCCGGCGGAGTTGGTGTAGCTCTCATTGGTGGCTACGCTCATCCGGGCCACTTTGCGCCCTTTGGCGATCTCACGCACTTCAGGGTCGAATCCGAGGTTACCGGTCAGGCGGACGAGGTTGTTCAGCGTTGTCATGGTGTTGGGGTTTTAAGGGTTTTCGGTTTGGGGGAGTTGTTGGTGTTGAACTCCGCTGCAAACATTCACTGGTGCTTTCCCTTTATTCGGTTGATCTTGCGTTTGTAGTCGTTCATAGCTGTTTGCTGTCGTTTGTACAACGGTCATTTTCGTCCTCCGAACCCTTTGTTCCACTTATCTTTTCAGAAATCCATCCACCGAGGCAGCGCGCGGCCCTTGTTCCGTGTCTTCTCTCGGAAACACCTTGACCCGAACGGTGCAGGAGCTCAGCGAATACGAGCTGGCACGAGGATGCCAGCGTGAGGAACGCAGCGCGCAGGAAGCCCTGTACGCTCGTTTTACACGGCGCATGTTCGCTGTGTGCCTCCGCTATGCGCGCCATCGGCCGGAGGCGGAGGATCTGCTGCAGGAGGGTTTCGTGCGCGTGTTCGACAAGTTGGGCGACTTCCGTATGGAGGGTTCGCTGGAGGGATGGATACGACGGATCATGGTACACACCTGCATCAACCACATTCGGAAAAAATCCGTGCGCGACGAGGTCCTGGGCACGGACCACGTTCAGGAGCGCTCGGTGGCGCCCATGGCCCTGGCCAACCTGGGGCAGGAGGAACTGATGAGCTTGGTACAGGAATTACCGCCGGGCTATCGGGCGGTGTTCAACCTGTACGCGGTAGAGGGATACGACCACGCGGAGATCGCGGAACTGATGGCTTGCGGAGAAAGCACCTCGCGCAGCCAATTGGCCAAGGCACGGCAGATGCTGCAACGGCGTTTGGAAGAACTGAAAGCAATGGAACACTATGAGGGAACAACATCCATTAGATGACCTTTTCGCCCGCGCCCTGCGGGATGCCGAGGCCACGCCGTCCGATGCGGTGTGGGATGGCATCGTGCAGGAACGTGGATGGGCGCACCTCACACTGTTGCAGCTTCGGCGACGTTGGGGCTGGCTGGCGCTGATCCTTCTGTTTGGCGGCACCGCAGGATACTTAGGCATCACCTCCTCCGGTGAAAAGCATGCGGAAGTGCTAAGAGTCGGCAGTTCAACTTCGGATACGGCTGCCTCCAACTCTTCGGTGGGCGCTTCTTTCACTGTGGCAGAGAACGCCTCCTTCGGGGAACGCGCGCCCGTGAGCACTGAGCCAGCAAGCTCATCGATCACGAACGGGCCGGTATCTACTTTATCACGGACCACCTCGCAGCCATCGGACGATGCTTCCATCGTGGAACACAGATCATTCGTCACCAACCATGATCAACGGCAAAAACCTCAAGGTCACTCGCTCAGGATGCCGCCCACAAGCACCTTGAAGTCCACCTCCGGAGCTGACCAAGCATTGACCTCGACAGACGCGCAGATCGGTATTGCAGTTTCCGAAGGACCATCGATAGGGTCGACTTACAACACACTGACCACAGAATTATCCAAGCCACGTGCGACATTGGCAGCGACCTCCGAACGATACCATCGCAGAGAAGCACAGGGCTCGGAGATCAGCCGCATCGACCTGCTGTCCACACGTATTTCAGGGCTCGATCCCGAACTGCTTCAACCGGAGCCGCGAAATATGCCATCGCCGACCTTCGTCGGCCCTCACCAAGCTTGGTGGATGGCAGTGACCGCAGGTCAATACCGTGAAACACGTTCTTGGCATGGTGGGGATGCGCAGTTGGTAAAGGCCTTGCAAGGCACAGAGATGCCGCACCGCACAACGAACTTCGGCGTGCTTGCAGGGTTGGAGGGGCGCAAAGGCTGGGGCATCACCACCGGTATCGAGTACGGCGCTGCTCGCTACGATTTCCAGCACTTCGACCAGTTCCGCGCCACCCAGGACTCCTTGGTGACGCATGTGATCACCTTCAACACCGTTGTGCTGGACAGCTACGTGGATACCATCTCCACCTCCACCGAGGTGCGCAGATCAGTGGCCGCTGTGAACCGCTATACCACGCTCCGCGTGCCGTTGGAGGGCACCTGGCACAAGGCCTGGCGACGCTGGCATGTAGGCCTGCGGTGCGGCGTGGCCGTGGAGTTCAACACCATGCGGTCCGGTGTCACCTTAATGAGCGGCGACGGGGGTACGCGGAGCGTGGATGTATCCTCGGCGGAAAAGCGCACCGCTACCTTGGTGAGCGGAGGGGTCGCACTGGATGTCGGCTACGCGCTCACGGAACGCTTGGGTCTTTGGGCCTCGCCCGGCTACGCCGCGGGGTTATTTTCTTTGTCACCCACCGATGGTTCGCCTTACGCTGTGCCTGAACGCCTTGGTGTCCGCCTACGCCTCGCCTACACCCTTCGCCCCGGCCGATGAGATCACGACAATTTCGAGCCTTACGCCCGCTTGCACTTCTGGTGTCGTTAACAACCTGCGCCCTGGGCGTGGCCCAGAACACCTGCGACAGCCTGAACACGGTAACCTTCACCTCCCAGAGCACCGGGACGTATAGTTACCTGTTCACGCCAAACCCTACGGCCTCCGGAGCCAGTGTTGTTTACACGGAGTGGGGGTTCGCTGGGCTATACCTGATGGACTTCAGCTTGGAACTCCAACCCGAGTATACTTTCCCGGGACCGGGTGATTACTTGGTCTGCATGCGCGCCACCGTGATGGATGGACAACAAACGTGTCTGTCGACACAATGTGAACTGTTGGTGGTGCCTGATGACCCGGCATGCGCCTCCCTGGTGGCGGGCTTTACCATCAGTGCTCAGGGCGGCACGTTGAATTTCATTGACCAAACCTCATACAGCGCACCGATCACGAGCTGGACATGGGATTTCGGGGATGGCACCGTTTCCACGGAAACAGCTCCCACACACAGCTATTCCGGTGCAGGGCCCTACCAAGCTTGCCTCACTGTGACCTCCTCCGGCTGCAGCTCCACGGCCTGCAATTGGATCTACACGGGGCCGACCGGGGTTCCGTGCAATACACTACTGCATCCAGCTATCGGGGTGATCAAGTATGAACGGACCGTCGCGGTGTTCGATCAAAGCATCACCTCCGGCATGAACTCCTCCATCACCTGGGATTTCGGCGACGGTGCCACAGCCACTGGTAGCCCTATCATTCACACTTACAGCGAGGACGGCTACTACCAAGTTTGCGGGACCGTGGACCTCTGGGGGCCCTTGACCCCGGATACCTGCACGGCATCGGCTTGTGAATATGTCTACACCTCCAACGCCTCCACCAGCACAGGACCTTATCGCTCTCCCGAGTTACTCCGTGCCTACCCCATCCCCTTCTCCGATGTGCTCACCGTGGAAGGTGCGGATGCAGGCACACATTGGGAGCTGGTGGATCTACTGGGTCGCACACTGCAAAAGGGGATCTCGACCACAGCAGGGCCATTCACCATTCTAGGGGAAAAGCTCGCCGTGGGCAATTATCTGCTACGGTTGTACACCCCCACAAATGTGAAAGGGGTGCATGTGGTCAAAAGCTCAGGAAGGTGAATTAGATCCCGTAGGTGACGTAGACAAGGGTATCAAGGCACCAACGTGCTGAAGGGCATGGGTCATAATGCAGCAAGGGCCGCGGCGTATGCCGCGGCCCTTGCCCCTTTTAGTATTCCGGACCTATGCCGCCTCCGCGATCACGGCGGTCTTCTCCACGATCTGGAAGGAGTTCATGACGACTTCCGTGAAGTACCGCTTTTGCCCTTCCTTGGTCTCGTAGGACCCGTGGACCAGACGCCCTTCCAGTGTGATGCGGGCACCTTTGCTCAACTGTTCCGTGGCTTGCTCTGCCAGCTTGCCCCATGCCACCACGTTATGCCACTGGATGTCTTCCTTGAACTGCCCATCCCCATAGGTGAAGCGTTCGTTGGTGGCGACACTGAAGCGCGTCTTCTTCTTGCCCCCTTCAAATTCCTTGAAGTCCGGGTCTTTGCCCAGATTGCCCATCAGTTGCACGCGGTTCTTGATCATCGTTTCCATGTTTCTTGTGTTTTAGGGTTTGTTTTCCGATCGGTCCGTTTGGCCGATGCAAACATTCAGCGGCCTTCCGACAGCATTCGGTCAGTAGACGTTTATAGGCGTTCATAACCGTTTGTTTGACGTTTTTTCTGACCAAGATCACTTGCCTCGACAGCTGGATCCCACCCTATCTTAGCGGCCCACCGACGAAAAAGCACATTGCTGGCATGAGTGATCAGAAAAGGATCTTGGTTCCCACGGACTTCACCAAAGTGGCGGACTGCGCCATGAACCACGCCTCGGCAATGGCCGAATTGATGGATGCTGAGGTCAACATACTCCATATCGTATCCAAGCAGGCGGAGCTGGAGGAGGCACGCATGAAAGTAGCCATGGAGGTGGAGCGCTTCAGGAAATGGAGCGACCGTGTGAAGGTGAAGCCACAGGTACGGGTCGGTTCCGTCTATGAAGAGATCGGCAATACAGCCTCTGAGATCGGCGCGGAGTTGATCATCATGGGCACCCACGGAATGCGTGGTATGCAGTTCATCACAGGCAGTCGCGCCCTCCGTGTTATCACGAACGGCAATGTGCCATTCATCGTGGTGCAGGACCGCAACATCCGGGCGAACGGGTACAGCGACATCGTGGTCCCGATGGACCTACAGCGGGAAACACGCCAGAAAGTGGCTCTGGTGGCCGAAATGGCCAGCTATTTCAACAGTAAGGTCCATGTGATCACACCACGCGAGACCGATGAATTCCTGCACAAACAGTTGGAGAACAACATCCGCTTCGCGAAGCAGTATTTCGGGGAGCGACATGTGGAACTTGAAGCCACCATCGCCGAGGTGGACAGCGGCAGCTTCGTCGACGCCGTGGTGAGCCATGCGCGCAAGGTGGATGCGGACTTGATCGCCATAATGAACCTGGCAAAGGGCAACATCTTCGGCGTTTTGGGTGTGCCCTATGAGCAGGAGATCATCACCAACGAGGCGATGATCCCGGTGATGCTGATGAACCCGCGCGAATCGGCGATGGGCGGAGGCTGGAGCTTCCAGTGATCCTTTCAGCCCGGTATATCGCGCGCACCTTCGGTTGGGCACGTGTCCGTGGTGAAGGAGTTACCAGCGGGAATGGGTTTACTTCCTTACACCTGCATTCCCATCACCAGGATGTCATCCACCTGTTCCTGGGTCCCCTTCCAATCGTTGAATGCCTCGATCAACAGGGCCTTCTTCCGTTCGGGCGTTTCGGGTGTGATCCTCACCAACAGTTCGCGGAATTGGCGATAGAAGAACTTTTTTCCGCGCGGCCCGCCGAACTGATCCGCATAGCCATCCGAGAACACATAAGCCGCATCGCCCTTTTGCAACTGCACAGTGTGGCCGGTGAACGCCTTGTCCTCCAGTGCGAAGCCGCCGATCGGCATCTTGTTCGGTGCGAATTGGAGCACCTCCTCTCCGCGCACCACATAGAGCGGGCAGTTGGCCCCGGCGAACTCCAGCACCAATTCCTCCGGATGGAAGGTGCATAGGGCCATGTCCATGCCGTCCCGGACATACTGATCCCGGTCCTTGTGCAGGGTTTCAAAGGCGATGCGGTTCAACTGGTCCAGCACTTCGCTCGGCTTGGTCAGTCCCCTTTCCTTCACCACTTGGTTAAGGCCATTGTGGCCCACTAGGCTCATGAACGCGCCCGGTACGCCGTGACCGGTGCAATCCACGGCCGCAAAGACCGTCTTACCATCAATGGGTTCCACCCAATAGAAGTCACCGCTTACGATGTCCTTGGGCCGATAAAGCACGAAACTTCCCGGCAGCAGTTCACGGATGCGCTGATCCAAGGGGAGAATGGACTCCTGCAGGCGCTTGGCATAGCGGATGCTGTCAGTGACATTCTTGTACAGCTCCACCACCTTCTTGCTTTGGCGTTCCACTTCATCCTTCTGCCGCACCATCTCCTCCGTTCGCTCCCTTACCTTCTCTTCCAGGATGCGCTCACGTTCCCCAAGCTCCTTGCGCATCATCAACAGGGCATGGCCCAATACATCTTCATTACTCAGGGGCTGGTACTCGGCCTTGAAATCACCCGCAGCCAAGGCATGGGAGAAGTCCGTGGTCCGCTTCAATCCATCCACAAGGCCGGTCAAGGCTCTGGACATGTCACCGATCTCGTCGTTGCGCGAGACGATCCTGGCCCGGGGGAAAACACCACGGCCCAACTGGAGAAGAATACCGCGAAGGCGATGAACAGGCTTGACGATGCCGCGCACCAACAGGAAAGCCATGATCGAACCGATGACCACCAAGGCCGAACCGAGGTACAGCACGAAGAACTTCAATGAATTGAGGCTCCGGATCATACCATCCCGCAGAGCTTCCCTTTTACGGCCCTGCTCTTCAAGGAGCACATCCAGGTCCTCCAGCACCTTATCCGTCTGCACGTCCAACGCGCCCCCCTCCTCCGCGAGGTCACGTGCATTGAAATAAGCTACGGGATCCTTGTAGCTCTCGAACGTGGGAAGCATACGCTTCACACTGTCGTGCATGGCGAACAGCACGCTCATGTCCTGGAACGCCCGGCTCATGGATGCCACATCTTCCTTTCCCCATGAGGACTGCAGTGTATCGATGCGGTCGATGAGACCTGGCAGGTCACGCTCCGTCAATCTCAGCAAGGCGGTCTTCTCCGGCGCGTCAGGGATGCTCTCCACCAAGGCCCAGTGCTTGATGAGGGTCCGCGCGTTGACCACCAGGTTCCGCAGGCGCACCAAGGCGTCCACCGAGGGTCCGTACACATTGTTGATCTGGGTGTTGATCGAGCGGCTCTTCTCGATCGTACTGTTCGTGATCAGGACCACCACAAGTGCAAAAAAAATGAACAGGCCGAAGCCGATCCCGATCCGGCGCCCTATGGTCATCCGTATCCGCATGCTCAAAGGTCACTGATCCTTCTCCTTTCGATCGTCGTGCTGTAGCTCTTCATACAAGTGACGATAATGCCTGCTCTGCTCCTCATCCTGCAGGCTATAGTGGATCCCTTCCAGTCCCAGTATGGTCTCCTTCCGGTCCGGTCTCATCCGGTGTGCCTTGAGCATATAGGGCAGCGCCAATGTGAAAAACTCACGGCTCACCTCTTGTATCTGCTGAATGCTCGGAATGTCATTGTCCGCCGTGATCAGCTGGATGTTGTAGACGCCTCGGTTGTAGTACAGTGTGGCCAAGTTGTAGTTCGCACCATAGTTGGAACTGTCCAAGGCCAGGACGTGCTTGTAGGTGCTTACAGCCTTGTCATACCACTCCAGCTGCTTGCGGTCCTGGGTATAAAGCTTGACGTACACAGTGCCCAATGCGTTCCCGAACTCGATGTCACGGTCGGTGAGCACGGTGTCCGGTGCCATTCGACGCAGCGCCTCGCCATACTTGTCGAAGAGCGCGATGGCCCGGACCGGCTCCAGATCGTTGAGCGCGTGTGCGGCATCGTTGTACATGGTCTTTGCCAAGTAATAATAAGCCGGCACGCTGCTTTGCGTGTATTCCTTCGCACTGTCGTTGAGCACCGCCGTGTAAAGACTGGCCAAAGCCTCGTCCCTAAGAACATCGGCCTCCTCACCCGTGGCATCCTTGCACATGTCCTTGTAAATGAACCCACGCAATACCCAGACTTCCGGAGAACGCGCCAGTGCCTGATCGGCTACAGCCTTGTCCACCAATATGCGAGCGCCCTTCAGGTCGCCCTCCCGGTACTTCTGGTTGGCCTTGCCAAGCAAGTCAGCCTGGGCCATCGCCAAGGTCGTGAGGACCAAGGTGCATAGGAGTATGGAAAATACGCGTTTCATGGTCATTCCACTACCCGGTCCGCCAGTTGTTTCAATGTGAGGCCCACATCGATGTTCTGTTTGTCCGCATTCACCAAACTGATCTCATATTTCAAGGTGTTCTTGGCGGTTATGAAGTTCACGACGGCACCGCTGGAGAGGGCGTCAGGGAAATCCGTGATCACCAGAGTGGACCGGGCATTTGCTTGTTTCATGATCCCGGGCAATAGCGCACGGTCCTCCTCGGGAACGAACAGGATATGGCAGCGGTCCACCTCTTGCGTCTCCGGAAGTTTCCTGACCTCTATGGGTTGTTTGCCGATGGAGCGGGTGGCGTATTTCTTAACGAGCTCTTGATAGAGGTTCCCGCTTCCCAGTACACCGATCACGAACGGCCCCTTCCGCATGGCGGGCTCACGCCACTCCACCAATTTTGCGATGTTGTAGATGTAGCTGGCCTGGATGATCGCAGTGGTATCCTTGTCCGGCTCGCGCTGGATCACGCCCCCGAAGAGAACTGGAGCCAGTAGCAGCAGGAGAACGGAAGCTATGCGCCACAGGACGGTCCGCCCGCCCGGATGCACATCACGCCCGACGGTTAATGGATAAAAGCGGATCTTCATTGGCCCAAGGAGCGCCAAAGTAGCCCTAGGCAACACCTATGCCACCCTGGCGGCAAGCCCGCTTTACACATGCGGCTGTGTATTGCCCGTCCCAAAAGAGAGAAGTGGCCGGTCAGGTCAGGGTTTGGATGATGCAGCACCGCTCAGATCGCGGTCGAACAGATACAGGCCACCCTTGTCACCACCGATCAGGTTAAGCTTGTCCAACATGGTGCGTGCCAAGCGTTCCTCCTCGATCTGCTCGGCTACGTACCACTGCATGAAGTTGTGGGTGGTGTAATCCTTTTCCTTCAGGCAGAGATCCACGATACCGTTGATCTCTGCGCTCACCTCCACCTCCTGCTGCAGGATGCTTTTGAACACGTCCATGATACCCTTCATCTCCTTGGGTGGCTTGGCTAATGCCGGTACCACCGCGTGCCCGCCCCGCTCGTTGATATAGCGCATCAATTTCAGTGCGTGCATGCGCTCTTCGTCGCTGTGGCGGTAGAGGAAGGTGGCAATGCCTTCCAAGCCCTGCACCTCCGCCCAAGAGGCCATGGCCAAGTAGACTTGGCTGCTCATCGCCTCCTTCGCCACCTGCTGGTTCAGCGCATTCTCCACCTTCTTCGATACCATTTGCCGATTGTTTCAGGGTTAGTGCGTGAAGATAATGGATCCCCTCACCTTTTATTGAATCCGTTCATGGCTTGGGCGATGCCGAGCATCCCGAACTGGAGCACCGCTTTTCCTGACAGTTCCACTCGTTCGGCCATAATCTTTGCTTCTTCAGTGGTCCACGCGCCCAGCACGTATTCACTCTGTCTTCCCCGCGGGAAATCGCCGCCGATGCCGAACCGCAAACGCGGGAATTCCTCGGTGCCAAGCAATTCAATGATGCTCGTGAGACCGTTATGCCCTCCGGCGCCACCGGAACCCCGCAAACGGATCTTGCCGAAGGGAAGTGCCAGGTCATCGGCGATCACCAACAAATGCTCTGGATCGAGGCTTTCCTGGTCCAGCCAATAGCGCACCGCTTTGCCACTGAGATTCATGAACGTCTGCGGCTTGATCAGCACGAAAGTGCGCCCTTTATGCTTGAAATGCGCAGTATCGGCATAGCGTCCCGGGCTGAAGGAGGTCTCGAACGTGGCGGCAAGGCCATCCAGTACTTGGAAGCCGATGTTGTGCCGCGTGCCGGCGTATTCCGGCCCGGGATTACCTAGGCCCGTAATGAGGTATTTCATGGATCGGCCGTGAAATTACAAGCCCCGCACGAGGCGGGGCTTGTAGAGGGAAGAACGGCTGCTAGTTCACGTAGATCCGGGTTATTTCTTGGCGGCAGCGGGTTCTGCTTTCTTATCGGCGGCGGCAGGTGCAGCAGCGGTAGCAGCGGCCTCGGCCGGTGTCTCTACGGCTTTCTTCGCCATCTTCACGGATACCACCACATCATTGGGTTTTTCCAAAATGGTCATTCCTGGGAATTTCAGATCGCTTACGCGGATATTCTCTCCCAACTCGAGCTTGGTGATATCCAGCTCGATCACTTCCGGCAATGCCTCCGGAAGACCCTTCACGCGCAATTTGCGCATGGTCTGGTTGAGCTTGCCGCCCATACGCACGCCGGCACTCTGCCCTTTCAGGCGTACGGTCATGCTCAAGCGAGCATCCCTGTTCGGGATGGTCTCCAAGAAATCGGCGTGGATCACCGCGTCGGTCAACGGCTGGAACTGCTTGTCATGCAGCAGTGCCATCCGCTTCACGCCATCGATGTCCAGTTGAATACTGTGTGCCTCGGGGGAATGGACTATCTTGCTAAGTGCGCGCTCCTCCACGCTGAAATGCACGACGTCCTCGCCGCCATAGAGTACGCAGGGTACCTGCTTGTTGCGGCGGACCTCCTTGGCACCGGTGGTGCCATTTATCTCGCGCTTGGTGCCGATGAGTTCGACGTTCTTCATTTTCCTCGGGATGTTATGCGATGATGAAGTGGCTGCTGATGCTTTCGTGGTGCCGGACCCGTTGGATCACGTCGGCGAACAACTGCGCCACTGACAGTTGCTTGATCTTTGGTGTTGCTATAAGTTTTTCCGCCGTTACCGGAATGGTATCGGTAACGATGAGCTCCACAAGGTCGCTGGCCTGGATCCGCTGGTAAGCGTCACCGCTCAATACGGCATGGGTACACATGGCACGGACGCTTAGGGCGCCCTGTTCCATCATCATGGTTGCGGCTTTCGTCAACGTTCCGGCGGTATCCACCATGTCGTCAATAAGAACCACGTTCTTTTTGGCCACATCGCCGATCACCGTCATGCTGTCCACCTTATTGGCCACCTTGCGCTGCTTGTAGCAGATGGCCATGTCCACACCCAAATGCTTGGCGTAAGCGCTGGCCCGCTTGGTGCCGCCGGTATCCGGGGCGGCCATAATAAGCTCCTTGAGCCCCAAGCTTTGGATATGGGGCAGGAAGATGCTGCTGGCGAAAAGATGGTCCACAGGCACTTCGAAAAAGCCCTGGATCTGGTCCGCGTGGAGGTCCATCGTCATTACGCGGTCCACACCGGCGGCGATGAGCATGTTGGCCACCAGCTTGGCGCCGATGCTCACACGAGGCTTGTCCTTGCGGTCCTGACGTGCGAAACCGAAGTAAGGGATCACAGCCACGATACGCTGGGCACTGGCCCGCTTGGCGGCATCCACCATCAGCAACAGCTCGAATAGGTTGTCACTGGGGGGCATGGTGCTTTGCACGATGAATACCACCTTTCCACGCACGGTCTCCTCGAAGCTGGGCTGGAATTCACCGTCGCTGAAGCGGCTCACGGTCACCTCCCCGAGTTTCTGCCCGCTCTCCACAGCAATGCGTCCCGCAAGGTCGCGGGTGGCTGTTCCGCCGAAGATCTTTGCGCTATCGTGCTCGTTGTGGTCCATGCTCCTTAGGGCCAAGGCCCCGAAAAGGGCCGCAAATGTAATGATCCTCCGCCAGTTATCAACGATCGTTGATAGGATCTTTTTGCCCCGGGTAAAGCTCCGGTTTATTGAGGATTACCGCACATTTCTTTTCAACTTCGCAGCCGATGAGCAAAAATACCCGTACCCGGAACACGAATGGCCCCTCACAGCAAGGCCTACTGGCCTTGGTCCGAGATGCGGGCGACACCGGCATCACAGCCCAACAACTACTGCTGAAGCTCGGATCGGACAAACGCGACCGCGAGGCTGTACACGCCATGCTTACCGACTTGATCGCCAAGGGGAAAGTGGAAAGCGCCTCCCGGGGGCGATATGTGGCGCATGGTGGGCAAGCGGGTCCCGAAAAGCAGAGTGGAGGTACTGAAGCCACGATCGATATCATCATGAGCGGTGCTGGTTATGCGCGCCTCGGCCCAGGAAAGGACGATGTCTACATCCCCGAGAACGCGGTGGGTGTTGCGCTACATGGGGACAAGGTGCTCATCCGTATCGGGAGCCAACGCGGCCGGGCGGAAGGCAAGGTGCTGCAAGTGCTCGAACGGCGCCGCACCCGCTACGTGGGTAAAGTGGAGAAGAAGGGCGCGCAAATGCTCCTGAACCCGGACGACCAGAAGATGAACCGTCCGCTCTTGATCATGCCAGAAGGACTTAATGGTGCAAAGCCGGGCGAAAAGGTCATTGCGGAAATGGCCCCTTGGACCGATGCCCGTGAGATGCCACGCTGCAACGTAGTGCGCATTCTGGGTAAAGCGGGCGAGCACGAGGTGGAGATCCATGCCATCTTGGCGGAATTCGACCTGCCGGCGGAATTTCCTCCCGAGGTGGAAGAAGCCGCGGAGAACATCCCCTCCGGCATTACCAAGGAAGAGATCGCCAAGCGACGCGACGTGCGCAAGATCACCACACTCACCATCGATCCGGATGACGCCAAGGACCTGGACGATGCCCTCAGCGTGCGCAAGTTGGACAATGGGAACTGGGAAGTCGGCATCCACATCGCCGACGTAAGTCACTATGTGCAACCAGGTGCTCCTGTGGACAAAGAGGCCGCAGCCCGTGCCACCAGCGTGTATCTCGTAGACCGGGTGGTGCCCATGTTGCCCGAGCACCTCAGCAACAACCTCTGCTCGCTGAACCCGCACACGGACAAGCTCAGCTTCAGCGCCATTTTCGAGATCGACGACAAGGCCCGCCTGCACAGCGAATGGTTCGGCAGGACCATCATGAACAGCGACAGGCGTTTCGCATATGCCGAAGCGCAGGCTCTCATCGATGGTGGGCAAGGTGAGTTCAAGGAAGAGGTACTAACACTTTATGAACTCTCGAAGATCCTGCGCCGGGAGCGCATGGAGAACGGCGCGCTGGAGGTGGGCGGCAACGAAGTGAAATTCAGACTGGACGAACAGG
Source organism: Flavobacteriales bacterium (assembly GCA_038234075.1). GTDB lineage: Bacteria > Bacteroidota > Bacteroidia > Flavobacteriales_F > PHOS-HE28 > PHOS-HE28. The sequence goes on from JBBSUV010000009.1 coordinate 79,438, forward strand.
GTCGGCCCATTGAAGTGTATGAGAAGGTAATGGGCCCAGCCAACTGGCTGATCGAGGAATTCATGCTGCTGGCGAACAAGCGCGTGGCGGCCTGGGTGAGCAACCGCAAGGGTGGCGCTCCGCCGTTCGTGTACCGGATCCACGATCTGCCGGACCCTGAAAAAGTGCAACAACTGCGTATTCTGGCCAAAAGCTTCGGGCACAACCTGAAGACGGACGGTCGCCCGGAAGACCTGCCCAAGGCCATCAACCAACTGATGCGCGAAGTGAAGGGCACCGAGGAAGAGAACATCCTCAAGCAGGTCACCATCCGCAGCATGAGCAAGGCCATTTACAGCACGGAGAACATCGGGCACTACGGCCTTGGCTTCGATGACTATACGCACTTCACCAGCCCCATCCGCCGCTACCCGGACCTGATGGTGCACCGCGCCATGGCACACTACCTCGCCGGGGGCAAGCCCTTGGACGTGAAGAAGCTGGACATCAGCTGCGCCCACAGCAGCGCCATGGAAAAGCGCGCCGCCGACGCCGAACGCGCCAGCATTAAGTTCAAGCAGGCGGAATACATGCTTGCACGCGTTGGGCAGACCTTCGCGGGCATCATCAGTGGCCTCACCTCTTGGGGCATGTACGTGGAGGTGATCGAGAACAAATGCGAGGGCATGATCTCGCTGCGCGACCTTCCCGGCGATCACTATAAGTTCGAGCAGGAGAAATACTCCGTGGTGGGCCAGCGCACGGGCAGGCGCTTCAGCTTGGGCGATGATCTACAGGTGATGGTGCGCGGCGTGGACATGGAAAAGCGCGTGATCGACTTCTCCTTGGTGGATGAAGGACCGATCAACATACCGCAAGCAGGCTCCGCCAGGGGCCAATGGGACGAGACCCGCCCCTACCCTGCCGGCGGCGGCAATGGAGCCAAAAAGGGCTTCCGAAGCGCCAAAGGGACCGGCGCAAAAAAGGAGAGAAAGAGCGGAGGCAACTCGAAGGGACAGGGGAAGAAGCGGAGGTAGGCCTGCTGAGTGATCTTGTCCGATCCAAGTGTCACGCAGTGTACCTTGGCTGCGTCAGGGTCCCCTTCAAAAGACCATTGAGGAGCTTAAGCGGACTACTAAAGAAGTATGCTCGGTCAGTGGTACTGGTGCCTCGCTATCCTCATTGGCGCCCTTAGTGCACTCCCAAGGGCGGGATGTAGCATTTGCGGTAGAAATTAGATGGTATTCCGCATTTTTCGGCGTCTCCACACCTTCGCCTTGGCATAGCCGCTTTGGTGAAGGCCGGTCAGCGGCTCAATCCTCAAACCAAGTTCAACCGCTTCGCCAAGTCGTCCTTGTAGCTGCCGCCGATCGGGATGATCTTCTTGTCGTTCTCCAGGATCAAGTTGGGCTGCTCGATGGCGGTGATCTTGTCGATGCGGACGATGAAGGAGCGGTGTACACGCATGAAGTCGGATTCGGGCAACTTGGCCTCGATGTCCTTCATGGTGCTGTGGATGGTGTAGCGGGTGTTGAGTGTGTTGATCACCACGTAATCCTTCAGCGCCTCCACGTAGTAGATGTCGCTTGTGCGGAGTTTCACCATACGGCTGTTGCTCTTCACGAAGAGAAGGTCCTTGCCGCTGCTTTGGCCTTCCACCAAGTTGAACAGCAGGTCGCGTTCCTTCAACACCTCGGCCTCCTTCTTGTGCTTGTAGAGGGCCATCTCGATCGAGGTGTGGATGTCGATCTCCTTGAACGGCTTGATGATGTAGCCGTAGGGCTGGGTCACCTTGGCCTTGCTGAGCGTGCTCTCATCGGCGTAGGCGGTGAGGAAGATCACAGGGATATTGGCCTCAGCGCGGATGCGTGTAGCCGCCTCGATACCGTTCATCTCGCCCTTCAGCATGATGTCCATGAGAATGATGTCCGGCTTGGCCTCCAGTGCCAGTGCAACGGCGTTCTCACCCGTGGAGGCAGCGCCCACCACGTTATAGCCCAATTTCTTCAGGCTTTGCTGGATGTCTTTGCTGACGATGCTTTCATCCTCAACCACCAGTACATTCGTCTGCGCCATGGCTCGTGATCAGTAACGTTCAAAAGTAATCAAATAGGACGTCCCCCGCACTCCCTTTGGGCTGGATCGCTCAATTTGTCCATCCAGTTGGTCGATCAGCATCTCCACGAGTTCCATGCCAAGTCCCCCATCGCGGGATTCCAGATAGTCCGCAGGAAATCCCGCTCCGTCATCGCCCAGTATGATGCGTACGGTCCCCTCCTGCTCCTGCAGGCCAATGCTGATGTTTCCTCCATTATTTTCCGGGAATGCGTGCTTCAACGCATTGCTGATCAATTCGTTCAGGATCAGCCCGCAGGGGATCGCTTTGTCCAAGTCCAGCATCAAGGGTTCCATCTCGGTGTGGAGCAGCACCTTTCCGGTAAGCGAATAGCTCATCAGCAGGTTGCGAGTTAGTCCCTCTATGTATTGGGCAAGATCAACCTGGCTGAAGTTTGTGTTCTGGTACAGGCTTTCGTGGATGAAGGACATGCTACGGATCCGGTTCTGGCTCTCGTTCAGGAGTGCCATGGAACGTGGATCGTCCTCCACGTGGTCACGTTGCAGGCTGAAGATGCTACTGATGATCTGGAGGTTGTTCTTCACGCGGTGGTGTACTTCCTTCAATAGGACCTCCTTCTCCTGAAGGCTTTCCATCATGGCTTGTTCGGACTTCTTTTTCTCGGTTATGTCGTGTGCCAGACAGCTCACCTCATTGATCACCCCGTCCGCCAGTATGGGGCTGACAAAGAATTCGAAGCAGATCGTGGAACCGTCCTTCCGCATCATGTTCGATTCGAAGTGCCTGCTCTTTCCCCCAAACACCGATTCGGCCACCCTGAGGAACTCAATATCCAACTCCTCGTCGATGAGCGGCCTGAAAATTTCGCGGATGTTCATCCCCGCCCCGAACTCTAATCCGAAGTGCTGCTTTCCTACGTTAACAAAATGCTTGTTGCATGCGGTTATCCGAAACTCCCGGTCCAAGCCCCAGATCATCACATCAGCACTGCTTTCAAAGATCGCATTGAGCTTGGCCGCCTGTTCGCGGACTCTTGCCTCGGCCACGCGCTCTGCAGTGATCTCGTGGCCGATGCCGAAAGCCTCTACCACGTTGCCGTCGCCGTCGAGCACAGGGCTGATATAGATCTCATTACATACGCGCTCCCCTTCCCGGTCCGTCCTGTCGGTCTCGAAGCGCACGGTCTTTCCAGCGAACACTTCGTCGTATTTGCTCTTCCAGAAATCATGGTAGTCCTCCGGGGCGAAAAGGCCACGGGGAGTGTCCGGATCGGTATTGATATGGGGAACGGTCCCATGGAGCCGCTTCACCATATTCAGATACCCTTGGTTGAAACTGGTCAGAGCAATACGACGGTCGACTGTCCAAAAGAGATGTTCGCTTGCCTCAAAGAGTGCCTTTTCCTTGGCAGCATGCTTGAGCAGCTGCTCCTGCGCCGCGTTCGCCGAGGTGATATCGCGGAAAATGCTGCGTATGGCCACGGTTTTACCCTGTTCCTGTCGAAGGCTGGAGGTGCCTTCCATCAGTAATTTCCTGCCATCCTTGGTAACAAATAGCGATCGCCACGGATCGGGATCGATCTCGTCAGCCACTTGTACCAACCATCGCGATGCCAGTTGCCGCTTATCCTCTGGCAGGAGATCGAACATCGTCAGTGAGGTGAGGTCCTTCTCTGTATAACCCAATGTTTTTTTCCAAGCACTGTTGACGAAAAGGATCCGCCCAGTGGCATCCATGCTGTGGATCAGATCCGTGGCATTATCCACCAGGTCGCGGTATCGCTCCTCACTGATCCGCAAAGCTTCGCGATCCCGCTTGGCTTGCGTCACATCCCGGCTTACGCCCATGCTTCCCAGCAATACACCATCCTCATCGAACAGCCGTGATGCAGCTAAGAAGCTGACAAAGACCTTTCCATCGGTCGTGATGTTCTTGACCTCACCAGCGTAGGCTCCGAAGCGTGACATTTCCTCTTGTACACGCTCGAATTCGGCCTGGTCGGCATAAAGCATATGCGAACTCCGGCCCAGGACATCCTCGGTCTCGTGACCGAATTTGATCATCGCAGCAGGATTGAACTCCGTGATCAAACCCTTGGGGTCCACCGCGACGATCATATCCAGCGAACTATCGATCAAGCTTTTAGATAGGCGCCTGCTGTTCAGCAAGGCTTCCTGCGTGCGGTGATGCTCTTCGATCTCTACACGCAGCATGGCGTTCACTTCCTCCGCCATGGTCGCGCGCAGTCGCTCCTGCATCAGGCTCCGCTCGGTCTCCGCATCATGCATCGTGAGCTGAACGGCCGGAGTGTTCAAGTGCCAAGTGACCGTACCGAAGAGCATTAAGGGACTCGGTGCGGAACCGTTTGTTTTGAAGTGTATCCTAACGGTGTCGGTCTCTTGCCCATCCTGGATCGCTTGAAGTAGGTTGTTCAGTACAGTGACGTCCTCGTCCACCACCAACTTGGCCAGCTCCGTGCCCGTGGGAAATGGAATTCCCAACATCGTGGTAGCGGATGGATTGGCGTAGGTCACCTTTCCCTGTTGGACGATAAGGATGCCGTCCCTGATCCTTTCCGTGAGCTGGCGGTAACTGTTGGCTAATTCACGCTGTTCCAGCTCTGCTTGGCGAAGTGGTGTGATGTCGATGATGATCCCCTCGATCACGGATGTCCTTCCGGGCTCCTCCTTTACCACTACGTTCTCCAACACATGCACAGCCCTTCCACTCCGGTGTTTAAGCAGTATCTCATAGTTGTTCAAGCGCTTTTTAGCGAGGAGGTTATCGAGGAAGCGCTGGCGTTCCCCCATATCAAAGTAGAACTCCTTCACCGGTATCTCCAAGAGCTCATCACGAGTGCTATAACCCAGCAGGTTCGACAGGGCCTGGTTACAATCCAGCATACGACCGGTCACGGAGGTCTGGTACCAGCCCAAGAGGTCTCCCTCTAAGAGGCCACCATAACGCGTCTGATGCTCACTCCCCGCCCCCTCGACCTTTCCCTTGCTTGGCATTTCCTTTATCTCTGAAAAAATGAAGCACGTTCACTTTATGGCATAAAGCCGGACGGCTCAAAAGGTGGTGGTAGCTTTTGATCGTCCAGCCGCATTTCATTTCCGTCCTTATACCGGATGGACAGCAGGAGCACGCCGTTGCTGTCGTAGTAGTTGAAATCACCCTGTTCCAGGCCCGCCGAGTATTTCCCCTCCAGTTTCAATCGTCCGTTCGGCCAGTACCACCGATGCTTGCCATTGCGTTCCCCGCCCACGAACGAACCTGTGAAGTTCTTCTTTCCATTGTCATAAAGACTGGTCCAAGGTCCGTCCCGAAGCCCATCCTTATAAGCTCCTTTCTCGGTATGTCCCCCTACATGGTAGGTCCAGGCACCGTCCTTCAAGCCATCGATGTATTCACCTTGCGTGATCACGGAACCATCCTTTTCGTATTCCACCGAGGCCCCTTCCTCCTTCCCTTTTCTGTAATTTTCCTCCCGGTGAAGCTCGCCTGTCTGGTAATACCACTTCCAATTGCCTTGAGGTAGGCCATTCAAGTAATTGCCTTTCTGCTCCACCTCACCACCCCGGTGATAAAAGGTCCAAGGCCCGTCCTTCTTGCCTTCCTTGTATTGACCTTCCGCCTTTTTCTCACCGGTGGCATAGTACTCGGTCCATGGTCCGGTCATGGCGCCGACATCACTCATTTCACCTTCACTTACCAGTACATTATTGCTGTAGATAGATGCGTCCGAAGGTTTCCCTTTGGTATCGAAACGGCGGAACAAGCCCTCCTTCTTCCCGTCCTTGGAGTAGCTCCCGATACTGGCCACCGTACCATTGGAATGATAGGTGTTCTTGATATCCAGCAACGTGGTTTCCGCGGCATCCGGTAGCACCTCATCCTGGTCGTACTTGGCTAGGTCCTTCAGGTTTCCCTGCTGGTCGTATTCCTTGAATATCCCTTGGCGCTTGTCGTCCACGAAACGACCTTCCCACTTAAGCTTTCCATTGGGCCAATAGCCTTGCCAAGGGCCTTGCCGAAGGTGCTGCGCATCATACCGGTTGATGGCCAGCCTGCGTTGCAGCACACCTGCGCGCCAGTCCGTGATGGTGATGATCCTCCCGTCCTCGGCGTATTCATAGGCTTTACCCTCCTCCTTCCCGTTCTTGAACTCCACCGTGGAACTCTTGGCCCCGTCCGGGTAGAAAGTGCTGGCAGGGCCTTCTTTCACGTCCGCCACGTAGCTTTCTTCCGTGAGCAGCGTATCGCCAGGGGCGTATGTTCTCAACGGTCCGTTCTTCTTGCCTTCTTTGTATTCGATGGTGCTTGTTAAACCACCATCCGGGGCATGGAAGCTCCAAGTGCTGTCCAGTTTAAGATCCAACCGGTTCCCTTCGCTTTTGAGCACGCCGTTCTCATAAAAAGTCTTCCAATGGCCTTCCGGCTTGCCATCCACCAATCGCCCTTCGCTGCTGACTTTCCCATCGGGGTAAAAGTACTGGTGGAAGCCATCGCCGACCTGAGCGGACAGCACACTCCCTTGAACACACATCAGTATCAGTATTACTCTTTTTAAAAAGAGATGATGATATGATATGGGCTGTTGGTCGTGTTGACGATCAGATCGGTCCGGGCTTGACTTTATCACTTCTCAAAAGTATTCAACAGGGAGTGAACATCCGCAGTGAGCGCAGTTCCTGCGGGGAACGGTGCCCACAGCGGAAGCAGCGGTATCCTATCAACGATCGTGCGAAAGCCCCGGCTACTTGCTTTGTGGATGGATCGTCCGCCCGAAGGACCCTAGGGATCGTTCGATCTTTGTTTGAACTCGGTGATGGAAGATCCTTGTAACCCCGGATAATTTGATCATGCAGGACAGGATCGGAATGGGCACAATATCTTCATCATAAGTTGTACACAGGATAACTCCCTTTTCAACAGGTGGAATGTTCGATCATTGCAGGTGCCGCTATCTTTGAGGCATGCACATCGCAATAGGCAGTGATCACGCGGGTTTCCGGTTGAAGGAGCAGCTGGTGGAACATCTTCGGGCAGCTGGCCATAAGGTGGAGGACAAGGGGACCTTCAGCGAAGAAAGCACCGATTACCCGGACTATGCCCATGCTGTTGCACGGGATGTTGCGGAGAAGCGGGTGGAACAGGGCATTGTGATCTGCGGCAGTGGCAACGGGGTGAACATCACCGCGAACAAGCACCACGGAGTGCGCTCGGCTTTGGCATGGAACAAGGAAGTGGCTGAACTGGCGCGACAGCACAACAATGCCAACGTGCTCGCCCTGCCTGCGCGATACATTTCAACGGAGGAGGCTATCGCGATCACCGATGCCTTCCTGGGAACGGATTTCGAGGGTGGGCGTCATCAACGTCGGGTGGACGCCATCGAGCAATAGCGAACAGTATGTGGAGATGTATGATCCTGGTCGCGTTCATCGCGATCCTCAGCCCGGCCATGGCCCAATCGGACAGTGTGGCACTGCGTTATGCATCCACCATTACCGAGGCGGACCTCCGCATGCATTTGACCATATTGGCGAGTGATGCTTACGAGGGCAGAGAGACCGGTCTTAAAGGCCAGAAGATGGCCGCTGCATACATCGAGAAGCAGTTCCAGCAATTCGGTATCCCGCCCGTACCCGGTGCGGAGAAGCGCGGGATGATGGCCGACGGCTACCAGCAACAATATCCGCTGGTATTATCCAAGCCAGGTGGGCTCTCTATGCGGATCGACGGCAAGAACTACCTGTTCATGCAGGATTATTACTACATCACGGAAGGACTACGGCACGACCTGGATGCCTCAGAGGTTTTATTGATCACCCCGGTGACCGCTGGTGGCGCCCGCTTAGGTGGAGGGAGCAAAGTGGTGATGATGTTGGATGATGATACCCCAGAAAGCAAGGCTTTCCTCGAGCGGAAGAAATTAGCGCAGGCTCTTTCAGGCACAGGTACTGAGGTCCTTCTACTGGTTGAGGACAGCGCTAAGATCCTGATGGAACGGTATGGGCCGCTCATTGACCGGCAACGCATGCGCTTGGTGGAACCGGAAAAGGGCACGAAGTCTGCTTCGCCACAGGTGATCATGATCACTCCGGAACTTGCACAGGTCATCCTGGACAAAGGGCACCTGAGCATGAAGAAGGCGTGGAAGACCGCCGAGAACAAGCGGGTGTTGGTGAAGGTGCCGATCAAATTCACCTATACCTCATTGGACCAGCAATTCACCGGGGAGAATGTGCTTGGCTACGTGGAGGGGAGTGATAAGAAGGGTGAACTGGTAGCGGTAACGGCGCACTATGACCATATTGGCATTATCGATGGTGAAGTGTACAACGGCGCTGACGATGATGGTTCCGGCACGGTAGCAGTGCTTGAAATGGCACAAGCATTTGCCAAAGCGAAGGCGGAGGGCCACGGTCCTCGGCGCAGCATGCTTTTCATGACCGTGAGCGGCGAGGAGAAAGGATTGCTTGGATCGCATTGGTATGCGGACAATCCGGTTTTCCCATTGGACAGCACGGTGGCTGACCTGAACATCGACATGATCGGCCGGACCGACACGGTTTACGGAGATAGCTCCTCCTATGTGTATGTGATCGGCAGCAAGCGGATCAGCACCGAGCTGGGCAGCATCATCGAGCGGGAGAATTCCACGTGGACGCACCTGGACCTTGACTATACCTTCGATTCCGACACCGACCCAAACCGCTTCTACTACCGCAGCGACCACTACAATTTTGCGAAGAACGGTGTACCCATCGCCTTCTTCTTCAACGGTGTCCATGCGGATTACCATGGACCTCATGACGAGGTGGACAAGATCCGCTTCGACCTGCTCAGGAAAAGAACGTTGTTGGTGTTCCATACCGCTTGGGACCTGGCCAACCGTGATGCGCGGATCGTGGTGGATCACCCGGTGCAGAAGAAGGGCGAATAACTCAGTCCTCGCCTGCAGGAACCATCCTCGACCCCTATTTTTATGAGGGAGAGGGGACGGCAAGGGTCTCTATGACCAATTGATCCGACCCATCAGCCCTTCACCGGCTCCCGGAGCAGCTCCACGATCGAGTTCTCCATCCGATCCTTGAACCGGGTGTATCGAGCGCCGGTGCCAGGGCCATAAATGCCGGTGAAAATGCGCCGTACAGTACCGTCGCGACCGATGAGCAAGGTGGTGGGATAGCTCTTGAGCTGACTGATGAACGGGAGTTTCTTGCGCACGCTGTCCTTGTTGGCCTGGCCGGCATAGAGCATCTCGTAATCCACTCCCAGTTTTTCTTTGAAGTGGCGTATGGCGGCCACTGAGGTCAAGCTGTCCGGGTAGCGTTCAAAGCAGAGCGCCACGGCCTCTAAGCCATCCCTGCGGTATTTAGAGTAGAATTCACCCAGCATGCGGCTCTCGTCCAAGCAGTTGGGGCACCATGTGCCCATGATCTCCACAACCACTGCTTGGCCCTTGTATTTTTCATCAGACAAGCTATGGACAACACCGTCCGTGCCTATGAATGAGAAGGCCACAGGATGTGCTGGGTCCAATTGCGTCATGGTCTCATCATCGGCCAAAGCGAAGTGCGGGTTTCGCACGGCATACCAGGGTTGTTTCCATCGGTGGCCACTGCGGAATTCCCCCAACAGGCTGTCGGGGCGGATAGCTGCGCTGAACAAGAAGGCCTGTGAGCCATTGAACGAGGAGAGGAATAGTGAATCGCGCGTGGTCACCCCTTCCAGGAAGCGGAGATCACCGGTTTCCGTGGCGAATGAACCCTTCACGTGCCCATTTTTCACCGAAAAGATGCCGATGGCCGGTTCATCGTCATCCGCATCAGTAAAGTGAACCTCCCAGTCGCCGGAGATGTCAACAGTGGCGGTTGTGGCTTTCGCGAACCGCGGTTGCTTACCGGCCGTGGCTGTGAAGGGTATGGCGTACCCCGGCCCCTTGTAGTGGTTGTACCAAAGTCCTTGGAAGTGCTGGGGATCCTTCACCACACCTCGGAATTCCGAGTCGAAGAAGGGCATGCGTATGCGGATGCTGTCCCCCTTCAGGACAATGGAATCCACGGTGATGGTTTCGTCCTGATTGTGGACCAAAATATGCCAAACAGAGTCCTTGTGTACCAGGTCGAACTGGAACGGGAGTTCCTTGTAGGCGCTCGTTGTGTCCAAGTCCAAGGCCATGCGCCAAGGGCCGGTAAGGAGTTTTTCCCCGGGGATCCTGCTTGCCGGTCCTTGGCAAGCGCCGGTCAATAACAACAGGATGAAGGCTGGGAACAAAGATCTGGACATCGATCAGTAGAATGGTACGAACATAGGCGCAGCACCGGGAAGTCACTGACATAAAACCGCTCAGGCTTGAAGTCCCCACGCTGCCTTAAGCGTTGAGGATGTGAGAACACAGCATAAGTCTTATAGAGGTCAGTAGCCCTCCCCATATGCATCGGCGATAGCGCCTGAAGCACCAGTTTCCGACCGTTATGCTAAAGGTCGAACTTGATGCCCTGTGCCAACGGTACGGTGGTGCCGTAGTTGATGGTGTTCGTCTGCCTGCGCATGTAGGCTTTCCACGCATCGGAACCGCTTTCACGCCCGCCGCCGGTCTCCTTCTCACCGCCGAACGCCCCGCCGATCTCAGCGCCACTGGTGCCGATGTTCACGTTGGCGATGCCACAATCGCTGCCCGCCACACTGAGGAAACGCTCCATTTCGCGCAGATCCGTGGTCATAACGGAAGAGGAAAGCCCTTGCTTCACGTTGTTCTGTATGGCGATGGCGTTGGTGACATCACCGGAATAGCGCATCACGTAGAGGATGGGCGCGAAGGTCTCCTGCTTCACGATCTCCATGTCCGGCGTGGCTTCCACGATAGCGGGTTTCACATAGCAGCCGCTCTCGAACTTGCCACCGGATAACACGCCGCCTTCCACCAGGATCTTCCCGCCTTGCTTCTTCGCAGCTTCGAGGGCCTTGAGGTACATGTCCACGGCGGCCTTGTCGATCAGCGGTCCTACATGGTTGTTCTCATCCAACGGGTCTCCGATGCGCAATTGGCCATAGGCTTTCACCAACTTCTCCGTGAAAGCCTTGTACACAGAGTCGTGGATGATCAAGCGGCGTGTGGTGGTGCAGCGCTGTCCGGCCGTACCTACGGCTCCGAAGAGCGAGGCGTGCATGGCGATGTCCAAGTCTGCCTTGTCGGTAATGATGATGGCGTTGTTGCCACCGAGTTCCAGTAGGGAACGGCCCAAGCGCTGACCCACGGCGGCTCCCACAGCTTTACCCATGCGGGTGCTTCCCGTAGCGCTTACCAAAGCAATACGCTCATCACTGGCCAACCACTCCCCTACTTCTCGACCACCGTTAATGATCACGCTTACGCCTTCAGGGGCGTTGTTGCGTGCCAACACTTCCGTCGCGATCGCTTGACAGGCCAAGCTGCACAAGGGAACCTTCTCGCTGGGCTTCCAGAGGGTGACATCGCCGCAAACCCAAGCCAACGCGGTGTTCCACGCCCATACAGCAACCGGGAAGTTGAACGCTGTGATGATGCCGACCAATCCGATCGCATGCCACTGCTCATACATACGGTGCTCAGGACGCTCGCTGTGCATGGTGAGACCGTGCAGTTGGCGTGAAAGACCAACAGCGAAATCGCAGATGTCGATCATCTCCTGAACCTCGCCCAAGCCTTCTTGGTAGCTCTTGCCCATCTCATAGCTCACGAGTTTGCCGAGATCAGCCTTGTGTTTGCGGAGTTCCTCTCCGAGCTGGCGGACAACTTCACCGCGCTTTGGGGCAGGCCAAGTGCGCCATTCCAAGAAGGCGTCCTGTGCGGTTTTCACCGCCTTGTCGTATTCTGCACGTGAAGCACCGCGCACGGTGCCGATCTCGGCCCCGTCCACTGGGGAGGCAGAGACCATGCGCTCGCCTTCTCCCTTCAGCCACTTGGTCCCCGTGGAAACCCCCGAATGGTCTTCGGTGATCTTCCATTGTTTCAGCAGGTCGGCGATGCGCGATGGGGAGGTGAGGGTGCTCATTGGGATAGGGTGTGTAATTGGGGCTGCAAAGGTACGGAGGTTTCAAAAGGGGTATATTCGGGCGGCGGCTTAGTGCAACAGTGAGGTCGTGTTTGCGACGTTCGTTGAGAGGTTTCCTGTGGCTGACTTTAACAATGTGGAAAGCCTCGAATGGGTGGAGTGGAGAAGCGAATGGCTCCATTTATGATCATTCGTGGCAAACTGCTGATAATCAGCAAGATATGCCGACATCATTAGGTGTCCATGGCTCCATTATCGGCAGAGTGGGATAGGTCGTGTGCCGCACAGACGTCAAACCTTCGGAAATCGAAGATTTAGCCCCTTCCCGACACTTTGGTCTTTCTTGCCAAGTACAAGGAACTCGAAGTTGGCCGTCCGGAGGTTAAGGTTGTCATATTCGACCATGTTCCGAAGAGGGCGCCTTTGATCAAAGAACCCAACGGTCCTGATCCACGATACTGTTCACTGAGCATGGAGACGTAGGGAGCGTCGTACCACATCTTCTTTGTCGCGATGGGCTCAAAGCCGGCTTCCTGAAAAAGCCGCGTCATGTCTTCACGGCGGAAATGCGAGAGGTGGCGCGGGACATCCCAGGCGGCCCACTTCGCGCCATAGTGTGTGCAGTCCCAGCTGTCGTGGTCTGGCACGGCGATCACTAAAAGCGCATCTTCCGCGCATCGAGCATGAAGCTGATCGAGTGTGTGCTTTGGGTTGGGCACATGCTCCAGGACATGCCATAAAGTGATCACTTGGAATTGAGCAACCGTCGGAATGGCTTCCAAGCGGTCAGCCACGGATAGTCCTTTCGCTTCGGCAAGGCTGCGCGCTGGGGCACTTACCTCCACTCCTTGCGTGGCATAACCCTGATTTTTGAGGTAGGCTAGAAAATCGCCGGTTCCGCAACCCACGTCCAAGACGGAACCCGCGGAATGATGGTCGGCGATCAGTCTGTGCTTGCCCCTGATCGCCCGGCGACGGACGTTGTGATAAATGCGGTCTTTAACGCTAGTAGCTTTCGCTGCATGGGAGATATAGTCCTCGGAAAGATAGTATTTTCCGATGTTGTCCTGGTCAGGACGCGGCGATGTAAAATGAAATCCACAGCCATCGCATTTGCGAATATCGAACCTTTCCTGACTGACGGTATGGTCGGTCGCGGTCAGGGCTACGGTGCTTATTTTGGACTGGCAGACAGGGCACTGATCAACGGTTTCCATGGGCATGTTCCACGTGGAACGATCGATGTTTTTAGCGTCCGAGGTAGACCATAAGGACGCTGATGTCTGCAGGTGAGATGCCACTGATCCTTGAGGCCTGCCCCAAAGTATTTGGGCGGATCCTGTCCAATTTTTGGCGTGCTTCTATCGAGAGCGATGTTAGTTTCGCATAGGGCATGTCGGCTGTTAGGGGCACGTCCTCCAAGTGAGAAAGTCGGTCAGCCATGTTCCGCTCCTTGTCTATATATCCTTCGTACTTCGCCTTGATCTCGGTTTGCTCAACCACCTCGTTCCGGAGTTCTCCGAAGGAGGCTGTGAGCGATGAGAGAGTTGAAGAAAGCGGTTCGATATCGGCGTAGGAAAGTTGTGGGCGAAGGAGCAAACTGTGGAACTTTACCTTCTGCTTCACGGGGTCTGTTCCACGTGGAACGATCACCGCATTCGTGGATTCGGGATCCGCGCTTCCGCTGTGTAGAGCACTCATTAGCTTGGCCGTATGCGCTGCTTTTTGCTCGCTGCGTTGCATACGCCCAGCACTTGCGAGTCCGATCGCGTGGGACAGTGGAGTGAGCCTTAAATCGGCATTATCCTGCCTCAAGAGGATGCGGAATTCAGCCCTGCTGGTGAACATACGGTATGGTTCCTCCGTGCCTTTGGTGATCAAATCGTCCACCAGAACGCCGATGTAAGCTTGGTCGCGGCGCAGGATGAATGGTCCCTTTTCCGCGACTTTCAAGTGGGCGTTGATGCCGGCCATCAATCCTTGACATGCTGCTTCTTCGTAGCCGGTAGTGCCGTTGATCTGTCCGGCGAAGTATAGCCCTTGGACGAGCTTAGTCTCCAGGGTATGCCGGATCTGGGTAGGAGGGAAGTAGTCATATTCCACCGCATATCCCGGGCGGAAAATGCGTGCTTCGGCGAAGCCAGGTAGCTTACGCAAAGCAGCTGTCTGCACCTCCTCAGGCAGGCTCGTGCTGAACCCGTTGATATAGGTCTCCACCGTGTTCCAACCCTCTGGCTCAACGAAGATCTGATGACTGTCCTTATCCGCGAACCTATCGATCTTATCCTCGATGCTTGGGCAATAACGCGGACCTACACCTTGGATCCTGCCGGTGAACATCGGGCTGCGATCGAAGCCGGTTCGCAGGATATCGTGTACCTCGTTGTTAGTGTGAGTGATCCAGCAGCTGAGCTGTTTCTGGATCCGGCGGGTCTCGGTGGAGAAGCTGAATTTCGACGGAGTTTCATCACCTTTTTGTTCCTCCAATTTTGTGTAATCAATACTACGGCCATCCACGCGGGGTGGAGTTCCCGTCTTCATGCGGCCGGATTCAAATCCTAATTGCGCGAGCTGTTCTGTGATCCCGTAGGCCGCCTTTTCCCCGGAACGGCCCCCGCCGAAATGTTTTTCCCCGATGTGCATTACAGCGCTCAGGAAGGTGCCGTTGGTGAGAATGACGGCGCGGCAGGGTATCACGCTACCGATGCCTGTGCGCACGCCTGTGACACGTGCTAGGCCGTCGGGGCCTCGTTCGGTTTCGATGCCAGTGACGGTATCCTGGCGGAAGTGCACATTGGGAGTCTCTTCCAGTTTCTTTCTCCAAGTATGTGCGAATAGTTCCCTGTCGTTCTGCGTTCGGGGGCTCCACATGGCTGGCCCCTTACTACGGTTCAGCAGGCGGAACTGAACGGTACTGATGTCGCTAACGATTCCGGAGAAGCCGCCCAAGGCGTCGATCTCCCGCACGATCTGCCCCTTGCCCACACCTCCCATTGCTGGATTGCAGCTCATCTGGGCGATCACGCCCATATTCATGGTGACCAAGAGCACGGAGCTCCCCATGTTGGCTGCCGCCGCTGCGGCCTCGCAGCCGGCATGACCGCCGCCCACAACAATGATGTCGTAACTGTCCTTCATGTGTGTTGTTCCACGTGGAACCTTTGGGCATATGCCCTGATATCCAGTTTGTTAGAGGGTAATATTAGGCGGTGTGTAACATGGAGACACCGTTGATCTGATCCTGGACTTGAACCTGAACGGTCTGAAATTTGGATGAAACATGAAGAATGGGCTCAGGTTGTCCTTGATCACCGGACAAATCAACCCGCAAAGGTATGCTTAGCGAGACCGTTTGATCACGCTCTTCGCTTTGGTCCAGCTTTCTCATTACCCAGAGGTCGCGAGGATGTGGGTTTAATTGCGCAGATCGTGGAACATCTTCCCCGATCGATTGTGACGTGCATGGCCCAACGGCCAAGGTCCGCTTTTTGCTTGCTCAGGCACCACTCACCTACGCTGACCACACCTCCAAGTCGTGGTTATGTGCAACGGTGTTGAATAGCGAGCTCCGAACATGAATGTGCTATTGATCGACGACGAGACCGAGATCTGTTTTCTTCTGAAGAACATGTTGCGCCGAGAGGGTATCACATGCGATATGGCCCATAGCATGGCGCAGGGACGCGAGCAACTGGTGGTCGGAAAGTATCAAGCGGTCTTCTTGGATATCCACTTGCCCGATGGCCTCGGCTACCAGCTGATACCCGAGATCCGTGAATCCCAACCGGACACACAAGTGATCGCGATCAGTGCCGTGGACAATGAACGAAAAAATGCAAAGGACCGCGGGGCGGACCTCTTTATCGCCAAGCCCTTTGACAAGGGTAGTATATTAGACGGCTTGCGCACACTGGGCCTAACCGCCTGAACCTCCTTCTTACCCCACCAATGGCTAAATCCCACCTGCTCGTCATCGATGACGATGCCGACATCTGCACGCTCCTTACACGGTTCCTGACCAAACAGGGATACGAGGTGGATTCCGCCCAGCGCGGATCCACTGCGAAGGAGCTGCTGAAGCAAAAGCGTTACGACCTGGTCTTGTGTGACCACCGGCTTCCGGACACCGATAGTGCGGAAATGCTCCAGCATATCAAAGGAATATCGCGCGATACGGCGGTGATCATCATCACCGGTTACTCCGATGTGCGCACCGCTGTTGAGCTGATGCGGAAGGGTGCGTTCGACTATGTGGGGAAACCGCTTTATCCGGACGAGATCCTGATGCGGATCAAGGATGCGTTAGCCGGACGGGATGAACCGCAGCAGGACGCGCCGAAGTCCAAAGCGAAGGGTGCGGCTGAAAGCAACTTGGGGTACGTCCAAGGCAGTGGTCCACACGCGGCCGGTCTGGCTTCGCACATCGGTTTGGTGGCCCCCACGGACATGACGGTACTGATCACCGGCGAAACGGGGACGGGTAAGGAATTCGTGGCCAAGGAGATCCATCATCAGAGCAAGCGGACCGGTAAGGTGTTCGTAGCGGTGGACTGCGGGGCACTGCCCAAGGAGTTGGCTGGCAGCGAACTGTTCGGGCACGTCAAAGGGGCTTTTACCGGTGCGGTGAGCGATAAGCGCGGTAGCTTCGAGCAGGCCAACGGAGGCACCCTTTTCCTGGATGAGATCGGTAACCTCACCTATGAGAACCAGGTGAAATTACTGCGGGTGCTTCAAGAGCGACGCATCAAGAGGGTGGGGGATGAGAAGGATATCCTGGTGGATGTGCGCGTGCTTGCCGCCACCAATGAGGACCTGCGCACGGCCATGGCCGAAGGCCGTTTCCGGGAGGACCTTTTGCACCGGATCAATGAATTCAGCTTGGCCCTGTTGCCACTTCGCGACCGACCCGAGGATATCATGGTCTTTGCGCGTTACTTCCTGGAAAAGGCCAACGCTCAGTTGGGTAAGTCCGTGGAGGGCTTTGACGAGGCCGTGGAGGCAAGGCTCAAGGCGCATGCGTGGCCGGGCAACCTGCGTGAACTGGGCAATGTGGTGAAACGTGCCGTTCTGCTGACCACGGGTCCCGTGATCCAGATGAATGGATTGCCCGCGGAGGTGATCAGCGGAGCGCCAGCACCAAGGACCGTAGAGCGCGGTGCTGCGGAATCCATGTCCACGGACGGTCTGAAGGGGATCTCCCACACCGCGGAGAAACAAGCGATCCTGAAAGCTCTTGAGCGGAACGGCTTCAACAAGTCGCGTACAGCGGAGATGCTCAACATCGACCGCAAGACGCTTTACAACAAACTGAAATCCTTCGGTATTGAGATCTGAACAAGGCGCGGCCATGGTTCAGTTCCCGCGCCCCGATCCCCGCCTCGCTGGAGGCCTGAACACGTAAGCAGGATGTTCCCCATCGGTAGCCCGGCCAACAGAAGCTCAAAGGAGCGCCGCCTGCTGCGGATGCTCTATGCGGGGACGGTTATCTCGTTGGTTCTTTTCCTATTGGCCACTATCCGCACTTTCGACCGTTACTCCTCGGCCAACAAGAGCATTCGCGATAGCAATGCGGTAATGCAGGAGCTGGAGTCCATGGCATCCGGCTTGAAGGACGCACAGGCTGGATATCGGGGCTATGTACTCACGCATGATACCTCCTTCGTGCTTCCTTTCCGGCTTGCCCAGCCAGCAGTTGAACAGAGCATCCATCGGCTGGATTCGTTGAACCGCGCTGGGGCCACAGCACTTGACTTCACCAAGATCCAGGAGCTGTCAAGACAGATGCTCAAGGGCATCCAGGAACAATTCCTCTCTGAGCGCAGTTCCCCGATCGGGCTCCAAGGCAGGGAGTTGGGCCAAATGCATCACTCGCGGGACCTGATGGAGCGGATCCGGACCGAGAAAGCCCGTCTTGTGTCCACGGTCGAGAAAAGCCGCGACAGCAACCTCTCCGAAGAGCAGAGCTTGAAGCCGGACACGCCCATGATGCTGCTGGTCTACTCTCTCCTGGCCATCTTCGCCACGGGACTGCTTTTCTGGCGGCTTTTCCTGGCGTTGGCCAAGGCGGAACGGGGTGAAAAGGAGATCCAGCGACAGGTGGACGAGCTGAACAAGGAGGTGCGCACCCGCGAGTTCGCCGAACGGTCGCTGAAGCGTGTGTTGGACAGCTCGCCAAGCGCTATCATGGCCTTCCGGAGTATTCGGGACCCTTTGGGCGGGGTAGTCGATTTTGAGTGGATCCTAGCGAACAAAGAAAGTGAGCGCATCTACTGCGCAAAACAAGATGGACTTATCGGAAAGCGAATGCTGGCCGTACTGCCCAAGGTACGGGACAGCGCCTTCTTCGATTCCATGATGGAGGTTGTGGAATCCGGGACGCCCTATGAGAACGAGCAGCAGTCGGTCCAGCGTCCGGACGTGTGGATCCATGTGCATGCTCTGCGACTGTTGGATGGTTTTGTGGTGACCATTACGGACATCTCCGAGACGCGGCGGGCCAAAGGATTGCTGGCGGAAGGCGACCGCTTGGCCATCACCGGAGGCATCGCGCGCACCATCGCACATGAGGTGCGGAACCCGCTCACCAACCTACACATGGCCTTGGAGCAGATGCTGGATGAGCTGGATCCGAAGGTCCAAGAGGAGATCAAACCGTATTCGGAGATCCTGCAACGGAACATGCACCGCATCAGCAAGCTCATCACCGATCTACTGGAATCCTCCAAAGCCAAGGAACTGTACAAGCGCTCGTGCAACGTGGAGACGTTATTGAACAATGCCCTGGCCTCGGTGCAGGACCGCATGGATCTGCTGGAGATGCGGGCCGATGTCTCCGTGGAAAAAGGCATGGGGGATGTGATGGCCGACCCCGAGATGCTCGGTGTGGCATTGACCAACCTGTGCATCAATGCGATCGAGGCCATGGAGGAGGGCAGGGGCCACATGCTGCTCAAGGCGGTGATGTACCGCGGCAAAGTGCGCGTTTGTGTGATCGACAATGGGAAAGGCATTGCAGAGGAGAACATCCGGCGGCTTTTCCAAGCCTTCTATTCCGGCCGGACCGGTGGTATGGGGCTTGGCCTCACCAGCGCGCGCACCATCCTCAATGCGCATGGTGTGCACATGGACGTGGAGAGCGCAGTAGGCAAAGGAACGACCTTCACACTTACTTTTTCCGAGTGATCCCGTCCCTATGTTGGGTATGGTCCGGTAAACAGTTGCGTACTTTGCATGGAGGACGTGCGCCATTATCCCCAACTTCCGGGAGTGGGTCGCGTAGAAACGCCACCGATCAGAGAAACCACCAATGGAGATCAAACGCGCATCGATCCACGAAATGAGCCCCAAGCGGTTCATTGACGAACACTGGAAACCAGGCATCCCATTGGTGTTCACCGACGCCAGCCAAGTGTGGAAGGCAAACGGCACGTTCACTCCGGACTGGTTCCGCAAGAACTACGGTGACCGGCCCACCGTGGTGGATGGCACCGACTATACCATGAACGAGATCCTCGACCTGGTTGAAGGGAAGGACACCTCGCGCCCCGTGCCGTATCCCTGCAAGTTCCACGTTGATACGCAGCTGCCGGAAGTGCTGCCCATGCTGAAGCCGCTCGGGCTGAATTATGCCACGCCCAATTGGCTGGAAAGCTCCTGGTTTTCCAAGGGACAGTGGGGTGGCGCTACCGAATTATTCATCGGCGGACCCGGCGGGAAATTCCCATACATCCACCTGGATTATTACCACCTCAGCGCGTGGATCAATCAGCTCTACGGCAAGAAGCAGTTCACCGTATGGCCGCGTGGACAGGAGAAATACCTCTACCCTGACCCGAACGACCCATGGAAATCCATGGTGACCGACTATGAGAACCCGGACTATGAGAAGTTCCCGCTCTACCGTAACGCCACGCCCATCACCTTCACTGTGGGTGCCGGCGAAACGCTCTTCATCCCCTTCGGCATCTGGCACACGGCCACGTCGTTGGAGCCCACGATGTCCATTGCGTTCGACCTGCTGAACGGGCATAACTTCCCGCTCTTCCTGAAGGACGTGTGGTGG
Source organism: Flavobacteriales bacterium (assembly GCA_038234075.1). Taxonomy (GTDB): domain Bacteria; phylum Bacteroidota; class Bacteroidia; order Flavobacteriales_F; family PHOS-HE28; genus PHOS-HE28. Next base: position 99,602 of record JBBSUV010000009.1, read on the forward strand.
TTCCGCCGCAACAACAAGCTGAAGGCGCTTGCACACTCGAGCTATGCCGCGTTGGCGGGCACGGCCTGCAAGCTGGGGGATATCGCCGGGGTACGGCGGGGGTAGTGCATCATGGCCTTTGTGGGCCTGGACAACGTGTGATCGCATGAATTCAACCGGTGAGCGATCCGCTGCCATGATCCCACCTGCTCTTCGCAGGGCCGGGATCTTCAACGTCCAGACGCTCCATAAGTACCTTGGCACCATTCCAGCCCATCATGAAGAAAGGCATCGACGTCTTGCGGGACAAGACCATCAATCGTTCCGTGGAGTTCACGCGTGCCGAACGGGAGGCGCTGGGGCTGCAAGGGCTATTGCCACATTTGGTGGCTACGCAGCAACACCAGGTGGACCGCTTCATGGAAACCCTGCGGCGCAAGGAGAACGATATCGAACGTTACATCCTGCTGAATTCATTGAGCGACAGGAACGAGCGCTTGTTCTACGCGGTCATTGTGCATCACATCGAGGAGATCATGCCGCTGATCTACACGCCCACCGTGGGGCAGGCCTGCCGTGAATTCTCGCACATCTTCCGCCAAACGAAAGGGTTCTACATCACCCCGGACGACAAGGGCCGCATCAGCACCATCCTCGGGAACTGGCCGGAGCAGGACGTCCGCATCATCGTGGTCACCGATGGCCAGCGCATTTTGGGCTTGGGCGATCTGGGCGCCAACGGCATGGGCATCCCCATCGGCAAGCTGCAACTGTATTCAGGCACTGCAGGTATTCCCCCACATCAATGCATGCCAGTGATGTTGGACGTGGGCACCAACAATCAGGAAATATTGGATGATGTGCTGTACCTGGGCTATCCTGAGAAGCGGCTGGAAGGGAACGCATACATGGAGCTCGTGGATGAATTCGTGCAGGCCGTGCAGCAGCGGTTCCCCAAGGCGCTCATCCAGTTCGAGGATTTCGCCACGCCGAACGCGTACACCTTCCTAGAGAAGTACCGGGATGAAGTGCTCTGTTTCAACGACGATATCCAAGGCACTGCGGCGGTGGCTTTGGCCGGCGTGTATGCGTCCACGCGCATCACCGGCATGGCGTTCAAGGACCTGCGCGTGATGTTCCTGGGAGCCGGTTCCGCCGCAACGGGCATTGCCGACCTGATGGTCTCCGCCTTCCAAGAGGAAGGGTTGAGCGAGCAGGAAGCCTACCACCGCCTGTGGTTCCTGGACAGCAAGGGGCTGATCGTGGAAGGCCGGGACCGGCTGAAGTCGCACAACCTGCGGTATGCGCACAAGCACGCCCCGATGCAGTTCATGGATGCCATGGACGCCATCAAGCCGCATGTGTTGATCGGCGCCACGGGCTCGCCGGGTACCTTCAACAAAGCGGTCATTGAAAAGATGAGTGCGATGAACGAACGTCCGGTGATCTTCGCGCTGAGCAACCCCACCTCCCGCGCCGAATGCACCGCCGAAGAAGCCTACACTTGGAGCGACGGCAGGGCGGTATTCACCAGCGGTAGCCCATTCGACAAGGTGGTGTACAAAGGCACCGAATTCCGACCGGGGCAGGGCAACAACGCGTACATCTTTCCGGGTGTGGGCCTAGGCGCCATCGTTTCGAACACCCGTATCATCACCGATGCCATGTTCTTGATCGCCACGCGCACGTTGGCGCAATGTGTACAGGAGGATGACATCGCACGCGGCTCCTTGTATCCGCGCCTGACGGAGATCCGCAAGCTCTCCCAAGCTGTGGCGGTCGCCGTGGCGGAAGAAGCGTTCAGCACAGGTTTGGCAAGAGCCGAAAGACCTGTGGATCTTGAGCTGGCCGTGGCCGACTACATGTACGAACCGTTAACGCGCTAGTCGCAGGCCCAGCAAGAAAATCGAGCCTTAGCTCAGATGTTTCCAGAGCAACAGTTGATAGCCGGAAAGCCACGGTCCAGTTCCGTACACGTTACTGCCTAACTTTCGGAGCAATTCCAGCGGGGTCCCTTCGTTCTACGGACCACGCTCCCTGCTCCATGGCCTCGGACTACGACCTGCTCATCGCCAAGCTGGATGGCTTCATCCGCAAATACTACAAGGACCGCTTGATCCGCGGAGCCTTGTACAGCGTTGGGCTGCTCGTGCTTTTCTTCCTGATGGCCTCGCTGGGCGAGTACTTCGGAAAGTTCGGCACGGGAGTGCGCACTGGTTTGTTCTGGCTATTGGCGGTGGTAACGGCCGTGGTGTTGGTGCGTTTCATCGCCATCCCCCTGGTAAAACTCTTCCGCCTCGGCACGGTGATCACTCACGAGGAGGCTGCGAGCATTGTGGGCAACCACTTCCCGCAGGTGAAGGACAAACTGCTGAATACGTTGCAATTGCGCGGGCAGAACGAAGAGGATCCGCAACGGCGGATGCTCATCGAGGCCAGCATCGCACAACGCAGTAGAGAGCTTTCACCGGTGCCCTTCAGCACCGCTATCGACTTGGGCCGCAACCGTCGCTACTTGCGCTACGCACTGCCTCCGGTGGGTGTGTTGGTGATCCTGCTTTTCGCGGCGCCAAGCCTGATCACCGGCCCCACGAAACGCATTCTCGCACACAGTACCGAGTTCCTTCCAGAAGCACCATTCCAATTTGTGGTGGGCAACAAGGAACTTACCGTGCCGGAGAACGAGGATTTCGAGCTACAAGTGGAAATGAAGGGCGACGCCTTGCCCCAGCAGGTGTTCCTGGAGCAGGACGGCAAGCGCATCCCCTTGGTGCGTCAGGATGCTTCCCACTTCACGCACCGCTTCCGCAACGTGCAGGAGCCGGTGGATTTCCGCCTCGGCGCGGACGGTTTCCATAGCGCGGCCTTGCGCCTGAGCACCGAGGCCAACCCGATGCTGCTCGGCCTCACCGTGGCCTTGGATTATCCGCCGTATTTGGGGCTGAAGAACACCGTGACGAACAACACGGGAGACATCAGCGTGCCTGCTGGAACACGCGTCACTTGGACCGCCGAGACACGCAGCGCGGACAAGCTGGCCATCGCGTTCGACGACACCACCTACAGCCTGCTTCCGGCGCATGCGGGAGATCAGCGCTTCACTGCCACTCGGCGTTTCCTCAAGGGCAGTGCCTACTCCCTGATCCCTGGAAACGGCGACCTGAAGGCACAGACCCCAGCACAATACCGCGTGGATGTAGTGCCTGATCTGTATCCCACCATAGCCGTGGAGCAGAAGGCTGACAGCATTTCGACGCGCCGCCTGTACTTCAAGGGCGACATCGGCGACGACCACGGCTTCAAGCGCTTGGCGTTCCACTACCGTGTGACCGAAGGCGGCGACAGCATCCCGGCGGACAAGCGCGAGCTCAGCAAGAACATCGGCATTGAGCCCAGCACCACGCGCCAGAGCTTCTTCGACTTCGAGGACCTTGGCGAGCTGCATCTGATGCCCGGCGACAAGCTGGAATACTGGTTCGAGGTGTGGGACAACGACGGCGTGAACGGCAGCAAGAGCGCACGTAGCACCACGCAGGTCTTCGAGGCACCCACGCTGAAGGAGTTGGCGGAGAAGCAGGACAAGCAGGGAGAGGCGATCAAGGACGACCTGCGCGAAAGCATCAAGCAAGCGCAGGATCTTCAGCAGGACCTGGAGAAGATGCGTCGCGAGATGCAGGACAAGAAGGAGCTGAACTGGCAGGACAAGCAGAAGATGCAGAATGTGCTGGACCGGCAGAAGAAGCTGGAGCAGCGCATTGAGAACGCCACTGAGCAGATGAAGAAAACGCAGCAGGAGCAACAGAGCTTCAAGCAAAGCGACGAGCGGATCCTTCAGAAGCAACAGCAGGTGCAGGAACTTTTCGAGAACGTGTTGAGCGAGCAGATGAAGGAGCTCTACAAGCAGGTGCAGGAGATGCTGGAGAAGATCGACAAGGACCAGCTGCAGGAGAAGATGCAGGACATGAAGCTGAGCCAGGAGGACGTGGAGAAGGAGCTGGACCGCGCCCTGGAGCAGTTCAAGCAGATGGAGGTGGAGCAGAAGGCGGAGGACATTGCCGACCAGTTGGAGAAGCTCGCGGAGGAGCAGCAGAAGCTCAGCGAGGAGACCAAGGACCCCAATAACGACAAAGAAGACCTGAAGCAGAAACAGGATTCACTGAACAAGGAATTCAAGGACGTGCGCGACCAGCTTGATTCATTGGACAAGAAGAACCAGGACCTCGAGCGGCCGCTGGAGCTTCCGAAGACCGACGAACAGGAGAAGAGCATCCAGAAGGAGCAGGAGAACAGCAGCGACCAGCTCGAGAAGAAGCAGGATAAGAAGGCCAGCGAAAGCCAGAAGAAGGCCGGTGACCAGATGGAGCAATTGGCTGCTGATATGAAGAGCGCCATGAAGGACGACGAGAAGGAGAAGGCCGAGGAGGACATGGACGCGTTACGGCAGCTGCTGGAGAACATCGTCCAGCTCAGTTTCGATCAGGAGGCGAACATGAACGATCTGCAGGCTACAGCCGTGCGCGACCCGCACTTGGTGGACATCGGGCGGCAGCAGAAGAAACTGCGCGACGATGCCAAACAAGTGGAGGACTCGCTCTTCGCCCTGAGCAAGCGGGTACCGCAGTTGCAGGCGATGGTGAACCGCGAGATGAACCTCGTGAACGACAACATGGACCAGGCGCTTTCACACCTCGCCGAAGCCCGTGCTAACGACCGCGAGCGCCCCTTGGCGGCGGATCGTCAACAGCGCGCCATGACGTCCTTGAACAACCTCGCACTGATGCTGGACGAGGCGCTTCAGCAGATGCAGCAGCAGGCCAGCGGCATGCCGGGCAAGGGCAGTTGCAAAAAGCCGGGCGGCGCGGGCAGCAGCAGTGGCGACAGCAAGAAGATGCAGAAGATCAAGAGCCAGCAGGAGGCCTTGTCCAAGCAGCTGGAGGCGATGAAGAAGGCGTTGGAGAAAGGCAAGAAGCCGGGGGATAAGCCCGGTGAACAGAACCCCGGCGGCATGGGGCCCGGCATGAGCCAGCAGCTCGCGCAATTAGCGGCGCAGCAGGCTGCATTACGCCAAGAGATGCAGCGTATGGCCCAAGAGCTGAACAAGGACGGCTCCGGCAGCGGCAACGGCCTACAGAAGCTCGCTGAGCAGATGGAGCAGAACGAGAAGGACATCGTGAACAAGAACCTCACGAACGAATCGATGAAGCGCCAGCAGGACATCATGACGCGCATGCTGGAAGCGGAGAAGGCGGAACGCGAACGGGAGCTGGACCAGAAGCGGGAAAGTATTTCCGGACAGGACCGCGACCATCCGGATCCGGCCCGTTTTTTCAACTACCAACGCAGCAAAATGAGAGAGGCGGAACTGCTCCGCACCGTGCCTCCGGGGCTTAAGCCCTATTACAAGGCCCGTGTGGATCAGTATTTCGATACTTTTGACCGACCCTGAAGAATGACCATGGGAGCACCAACCGAGGATATCCAGTTCACCGAGCGTATCGAATTTGCCGCCAAGGCCGAGAACATCCATTTGGCGGAAAAGATGATCGACGAGGCCTGTGGCCGTTATAACGTGCATGAATCCCTGTACGGGAATATCCTCATCGCCCTTACCGAGGCGGTGAACAACGCGATCCACCACGGCAATGCCTTGGACCCTGCCAAGCAGGTGACCTTGGGCTATGTGGCGGAAGGGGAGAAGATCACGTTCATGGTCAGTGATGAGGGTCCGGGCTTCGACTTTGAGCATCTGCCCGACCCCACGGACCCACAGAACATCGAAAAGCCGCATGGCCGTGGTGTGTTCCTGATGCGCGCGCTCTCGGATAACGTGGAGTTCTCCGATAACGGCGCCTCCGTCGCGCTCACCTTCAGCCTCACACCGGTAACCGAGTAATGGCCCAAGGCGGGACCATCGCGTTCAAGGCCATCGGTGTCACCGACGCCTTCCGCGATCGGGAGAGCCTGCGGAAATGGATCCGCGCCGTTGCCTCGGACCATGGGCACTCCATCGGCGAGGTCACCTTCGTGCTGCTGGATGACAAGGGCCTGCTACCCTACAACAAGCGCTATCTGGATCACGACGAGTTCACCGACGTGATCACCTTCGACCTACAGACGGGCACGGGCATCTCCGGCGACATCCTCATCAGCTACGACCGGGTGCGGGACAACGCAAAGACCTACGGCGTCAGCGCCCAGCAGGAGCTAAAGCGCGTGATGGTACACGGCCTGCTGCACCTGATGGGCCACAGCGACAAGAGCGTGGCCAAGCGCTCCGCCATGCGGGTGGAGGAGGACAAGTACTTGGCGCGGCTGAAGTGACCTTCGTTTTTTTCACCACAGAGGCACGGAGGGTGTGTCGGAGGTGCTCTGCCTTTAGATCGGTCGCCGAGGCGCTGAGACGCGGAGAAATGCTGGTGGTGATCGTGGATTGTGTTCGGTGATCAGAGCTGCCGACGGGCTTTATCGCAGATCACCCTTTTCGGCCATCCCGCTGATCGAACATCCGCTCAGTCAAGTCCAGTAACCGCTCGGTCACTTTGTTCAGGGATTCGATGTGTGCACTGTATGGGGCGGTAGCCTTCTGCAAGATCTCTTCCAGCACTTCTTTTGGCACCACATTCACTGTATTGTGGGCGCCGTTCGCTCCGTTCTCAACCTTGTAGTCATGCATGTGCAGCACCAAGGGTTCCGGGCTGAGCAGCCATTCAACGCTTACGTGGTAGAAGTCAGCCAGCTCGCGGAGCTTTCCTACGTTGATCTTGTCCTCGTTCTGTTCCCACCGGCACAGTGTGGAGGCATCAATGCCCAAGGCGTCTGCCACGTACTGTTGCGTCAAGTGGCGGTCGATACGGAGCATCAATAATTTCTTGCTTTTCAACTCGACGTGTCCCGCGTCAGGTGCTGCCTCTTGCATGATGTCCCAAAACTATGCACAGATGCCTGATTGTTTGCACGAATGTACCCGATCGAAGCAATGCGGTCACATAGGTTCGTACTGTGGAACTGTGCGGGCCGGGTCGAACTCGGTTTCGGACAACGGACCATGGAAATTGAAAGTAACCCCAAACACCCTAACGTGATGGCACAAACAAACACACTCGGAAAGCGGCTTGCAGGTATGGCCTGCGCGACCGTCATGGTAACCGCATTGGCGGCCCAGATGTATGTGAACAAGGAATGGGCGGAGACCACGGGATTGCCGGACGACATTGACTGGACCGCCACAGCTCTCGACAATGAGGGGAACATCCTCGTTGTCGGGAACACCCTTCAATCAACCGGAAACCCGGATGTGCTCATCAGCAAGTACAGTAGGGACGGTGAACTGATCTGGCAAAGAACCTATGGCGGGAATGCCGAGGTCCAGGATTATGGCGTGGCAGTTGCGACGGATAATTCCGGCAACTGCTATGTCGCTGCCACGGTCACCAATACGGGTTCCTCCTTGGACATTGCGGTATTGAAGTACAATGCGGCTGGAGACCTGATATGGCACACGGAATGGAACGGACCGTCGAATTTGTACGATGCCCCCAGCAGTGTGGCCTTGGACCCCCTCGGCAATGTCTATGTGGCCGGAACCACATACGGTTCTCCAACAAACCCGAACTATGCCCTGCTCAAACTAAATCCAGATGGTAATCTACAATGGGCTTCCGCCTATGACTATGCGGGCTTCCCCGATGTAGCGACCGGTATCTCATTCGACGCCATGATGGACCCTGTCGTAACCGGCGGCAGCGCGACCGCCGCCGATGCATGGGACTATGCGACGGTGCGGTACAACAAAGCGAGCGGAGTACAAAGCGGGACGAACCGCGTGAACGTGCCCGGTGTAGGCTTGGACAACGCACTGGCTTTCATCCGGGGGACAGCAGGTGACCTCTACATCACGGGGTATAGGGAAGTGAACGGGGAAAAGGACATCCAGACGGTGAAGCTCGACAATACCTTTACGTTGGCTTGGGTCGTGAACTACGACGGCGAAGGGCTGGCGGATGAAGGCCGGGCGATCGGTGCGGACAATTCGGGAAACGTCTATGTGGCGGGACGGACGGACAAGGCCAACGGCGGAAGTGACTTCATCACCATCAAGTATGGGCCGGCCGGTGAGGTTCTTTGGCAGCGACGGTATCAAGCCAAGAAGGACATTTGGATGGCCGAGGCCAACAAGCTCGCAGTATCGGCAGATGGTGGCGTGATCGTTGTAGGCACTATCTTCGACGGGGAAAGGCAAAATTTCATGACCGTGAAATACACCGCGGACGGCAAACTGGAATGGGAGAAGGAGTACAACGGCCTTGAAGGTGACGCCAAAGGCAAGGACATCCTTGTGGGGACTGATGGCAAGGTCTATGTCACAGGAGTGACTAGTGCCGGGTCGGGGGCCACCTATACTACGGTGAAGTACAGTGCGTTGAAAACCAGTAATGGAGTCGTTTACGACCAGAACGGAGACCCCTACTGCATGGACCACGAGCTGATCGTAAAATTCCGTCCGAGTGTTGTGAACACCGACTTCGTGGACGACAAAGGATCTCAGTATGCAGAGCTTGAAAAAGTGGTAGGCCCAGCGATCGCCGAGGCGATGAAGGCAGCTCTTGGCGTGGAGTCGAGTATCAAGCCACTGTACCTGTGCAAGATCTACAAGCGGCTCACCACAGCGGACAGCATCTCTATTTCCCGCACAGGAAATGAGGTTCGCGTACCCAAGTTCTGGAGTTCTTTTCTGCTTAAACTGCCTCCCGGACTTGACCTCAATGCTGCGAAGGACTCGCTGGGCCTACTGACCGATTATATTGACTACGCTGAGGTGAACGGCGTTGGCGTACATACCAACGCGCCCAATGACCCTGATTTCAGCGTCTTCCAGCCGGGCCTGATCCCCAATGCATCCTATCCGGACGGAAGCATAAATCTGGACGGCGCGTGGGACATTCAAACAGGCCAACCTTACGTGAAAGTGGGTGTATACGACGACCCCATCTATTGGGCGCACGAGGAATTCGGGGATGGCACATATTCCGGCTCCAAAGTGCGAGGAGGATATGATTACTACAACGGTACGGACCTCCAGAATGTAACGGACCCACCCAACAGCCATGGTACCGCCGAGGCTGGCATTATCGGTGCGTTGAGGAACAACGGCCAAGGGGTGGCGGGCATTGCTGGTGGCGACGTGGACAGCACCGGAAACACGGGTGCTGACCTTTACTCCATGGCCATCTTCAACAATAACAACTTGACGACCTTTGCAAATGCGGCCAATGCGATCGAAGAAGGCGCGAACAGCAATGGGTACGGCCTGCACATCCAAAACCACGCTTGGGCTACCACCATCGACAATGCGGAGTTGCGAACGGCCATCATTTTTTGTTTCCAGAATGAATGCCTACTAGTTGCCGGACGGGGGAACGGAGGTGCACAGAACATTTACTTCCCAGCCTGCTCCAGTTGGGGCGATTGGGTATTGAGCGTTGGGGCCAGCGGGACGGACGGAAAGCGGCATACCACCACCACGTCCAATCCCTTTTCCTCCTCCTATGGGCTTTACATGGACCTGTTGGCGCCGGGCGTTACGGAACTGGTAGCGACCACCCAATACGCCGATCAGCCCTATAACTGGAACTCTTGCGGCTTGAACGGTCAATACACCTGCTTCAGCGGCACCAGCGCTTCCTGTGCGATCGCCAGTGGCGTGGCCGCCTTGTTGATGAGCGAATACAATGTGCAGAACGGCCGCGACCATGATCTGGCACCCGACGATGTGACATATTTGATGGAGCATTACGCGAAGGACCTGACAGAGTTCCCATACACTGTGGGTCCGGATGCCCAAAGTGGCTGGGGCCTTATCGACGCTACCAATACGATGGACCATATCGTTTGGCCGCATTACAGCGTGTTCCATTCAGGCGAACCCAATACGAGCAGCCAAACCTCCTTTGGGGGCGGACCTGTGCACTTCACCTATCCCATCAACGGCTTAAGTCCGGGCATCTATACGGCCAATAAGGTGCAGGTGACCCATACATACACCAACACCTTTACGCCCAGCACAGAGGTCTTGGGCCAATGGCCCCGTTACAGTGGTACGCTCGGGTTTAATTACAACTCCACGGACCTTGATGGACGGCCTTATGGCAACTATACCTTCACGGTCACCGGGAATACCGTGGAGGTTACTGCCGTTACCGCCACCTACCAGATCAATGGTCAATGGTACCCGGCGGCACCGGGCGATGTAAAGACCGCGTACTCGCTGAACCTGTATGACCCCTTGTTTGATGGCATTAATGAGTCCACAACGGGGTGGAATTTGAACGCCTTTCCAAACCCGGCCATGGATGAGCTGAACGTCTATTTGGATAATGACCGTGCCGCCCACTTCCGCTATGCGATCTACGATGTGTCCGGTAGGCTTGTCAGCCAAAAAGACTTGGGCATCCGCACCACGCTGCGGGAGACCTTGCCCATCGGGGACCTTGCCCACGGCACCTATACCCTCCAGCTCTGGAAGGGTAACGATCGCCTCAACCGCTCATTTGTAAAGTTCTAAAAAACCGATGCGTTGGTTGTATCTCATAGTGATCGGTTTGACCATGCTGTCCGCCTGCCGAAAGGACCCTGATCCGGGACCTTCGGCGGGCGGTGTGGCCACAGCAACGTGCATTCCGCTTCCCGAGGCACCGCCGCAAGGTTGGAACGAGTGGTTCGTGGAACCCTACTTCGGCTACCCGCGATGGAATCCGAACGACCCGGATGAGTTCACACTGCTTGAGTACCGGTCAACTTCACTATCGAGATTGTGGAAGTACAATCTGAGTACCCACGAACTGAACCTGTTGACGGAAGGCAATATCCTGTATTCACCCGAATGGGGAAAGACGGGTTGGATACTGCTCAATATGGGTTGGCCTGCGAACATCTACAAGATCAAGGCAAACGGAGACAGCTTGACCCAGCTCACCTATGATGGCCAGAATTTCGGCGGGGAGTGGAACTATTGGGGAGACACGATCGTGTACTATCATGCAGCCAATGACACCCGGATCATGCTCGCTGATGGTACATACATTCAACACCTGCCGAATGGAGGCGGCTATACTGAAAACATAAGTAGTTGGCGGCATCCGCATTATTTAGGATCTTCTTCGGAAGGTCTTTACATTTTTAATCCGTACGACGGAATCCCCATCAATCTAATCACAGACACCACTACCGGGAGTTACTATCGAATCTCCTTTGTCAATGACCTGGACCGCATCGCATGGGTGTGGGACTCGGGGCTGCATACTACCAGCATCAGTACGCATGAGACCGTGCTCATAGAAGAAACTTGCTCGTCCAATTGCTATAGGAGCGTTGACTGCCATCCGATGAACAACAAGCTGCTACTTTCAAGGACCAAGTTCACCCCCGACGACCCCGTTCCGCATGCCATTAAACTTGAGACATCCATCGTCATTATGAATTTGGACGGGAGTGGGAAGCAGGTGGTGGATATTCCGTTCCCGGAGTAGAATCTATGGATAGAAAGGGAACCATTCACCAGATCGCCGTGGATGGGTTGAGTCAGGGTACGTACGCCTTGCGGGTCCTAACGGGGGATGGCCCCATTGTCAAGCGATTCATTAAACGCTGATCGAGTGTTCAGGAAGACAGGCATACCATTCTTGATCGCCCTATGGGTGGTTCTTCCGGCTTGCCGGAGGGACCACCCCATTGGGCCTGTTGCCCCCCCTTCGGATTGTATCCAGACACCGGAGACGCCGATGCTTGGTTGGAACTTTCAAGTGCCGGAGCATGTGGTGAACGGCCCGCGCTACAATCCCAATAACGGTGATGAGATTATCTTCATCGAACGACCCTTCGGTTCGCAAACCCAGTTCCATCTGCACCGTTACCGAATCAGTATCGGTACGGACGATGTGATCCTCAGTGGTTCAAACCTTGTGAACATGAGTTATCCCGCCGACTGGGGCAGTACTGGATGGCTTTTGCTTAATTTATCCAGTCAGACAGGGTCGAATATCTACAAACTAATGGACAATGGCGATAGCTTGACACAAGTCACTTTCACGAGCATGAACTTCAACCCACTTTGGTCGCCCTCCGGAGATTCATTTGGATATCAATATCAACCAGGTCAACAATTTGCGGTCAAATACGAACCATCTACCGGTGCTTCAGATACGTTATCCGGTTTCTTTGATCAATCCTCCACGTGGTACACGGAGGAGGCTGTAAGTACGGTGTCCTATACCGGCGTATGGAACTGGGACATGGCCTCTGGGGAAGTACATAAAGTGTGCGAACTCCCTGCCGCATTGGATGGAACCAGCACACCTGCCGGGACCGCTATGCTTCCGGATGGGCGCACCTTGGTTTGGGCACATATAGACGGCTTGTTCCGAACAGACATGATCACGGGTTCGACCGTGTAATTGCTTACCACCTGCAACGCTTGTTACTTTGTAGGCTTGGATTATTCGCCACAAACCAACAAGCTGGTATCTACTCGCATTACGCGGACACCGTTGAACCAGTATGACCTGAAGATCGAAACCGACATCGTTTTGATGGACCCGGACGGTAGCCATCAACAGGTGTTGCAACTCCCGTTCCCGGAATAAAATGAGGTGGACAGCAACACTTCTATGTTTCAGCTTATGCCTGATCACACATAGCCAGACCAACGAACTTGGTGTCACTGGAGGCGTAAGTATTTGTAGGCTTCAGGGCAACACCATCTTCGAGCATCCAGACCCTGTAATGGCCTTTCAAACAGGCATACAATACCACCATTGGACCAAGAAAGGATTTGGCATTCAAGCCCAGCTTCGGTTCGCCCGCATGGGGGCTTCGCAGGATTTTTACGGATTCAACGAAATGGGTGATCGAACAAGCAGTGGCAAGATCGTTTATCGTTTCGATCACGTCGGGCTTGCATTGGGCGGTGCATACAAGACCTCGGGTCGCGTCCATGGCCTTCTCTTCTTAGGCGTCATGCCGACATTGATCAGCGCAGCTCAAGTCCGAACTCCAGATTCTTTCTTGCAACCGGGAAATGTTGTGATCTCGGATCTGACGTCCAAAGTCAATTCCCCGGTTGTCTTTGGCTATGGCGCGTTTGGAGTGGGCTGGGACCTGAAAGCACCGCTAACGTTTGGCTTGTTGGTCCGCTACGATCAGGGCTTTACCACCCTTAGCAAAGAGGATTACTTCCAAGATGAATTTGGGTTAATGGACAAAACGAATGGCGCAACCTTCGGTATGCCTTGCCTGGCTTAGGTTAGGGTCGATTCAAAGGTCATGAACAAAAAAACTGCTCTTGGTGTGATGGTCGGGTTATCAACAAATATGGCCAGGTCCGAG
>JBBSUV010000010.1:0-102603 GCA_038234075.1 Flavobacteriales bacterium
AGCGAAGCCGCCGCATCAGAGCTGCAGAGGGTGATGGCACCATCGATACCTGCATTGGGCGGAGTGTTGATCGCAACGGTCACGGTCGCGCTCTCAACCGGACAAGGCGCAGTGCCAGCAACGGTGTAGGTGTACGAGCCCGCGCTCATGCTGGCGGGATCGATCATGCCGCCGGTCACAGTGCTGGGACCGGTCCATGTTCCTCCTGCATCGGGCGTTCCGCCGAGCTGCGCGAATAGCGAAGCTGCTGCATCCGAGCTGCAGAGCGTGATCACACCATCGGTACCGGGATCGGGCGGCGTGTTGATCGTGACATTCACCGTCGCGGTCTCAACCGGACACGGCGCTGTTCCTGCTACTGTGTAGACATAGGCTCCCGCGCTCATGTTTGCGGGATCGATCATGCCACCGGTCACGGTGCTGGGGCCGGTCCATGTTCCTCCTGCATCGGGCGTTCCTCCGAGCTGTGCGAATAGCGAAGCCGCCGCATCAGAGCTGCAGAGGGTGATGGCACCATCGATACCTGCATTGGGCGGAGTGTTGATCGCAACGGTCACGGTCGCGCTCTCAACCGGACAAGGCGCAGTGCCAGCCATGGTGTAGGTGTACGTACCCGCGCTCATGCTCGTGGGATCGATCATGCCGCCGGTCACAGTGCTGGGACCGGTCCATGTTCCTCCTGCATCGGGCGTTCCGCCGAGCTGCGCGAATAGCGAAACTGCTGCATCAGAGCTGCAGAGCGTGATCACACCATCGGTACCGGGATCAGGCGGCGTGTTGATCGTGACGTTCACCGTCGCGCTCTCAACAGGGCAGGGTGCCGTTCCAGTGACTGTATAGGTATAGGCTCCCGCGCTCATGCTGGCAGGATCGATCATGCCACCGGCCACGGTGCTGGGCCCGCTCCATGCTCCGCCGGCATCGGGCGTTCCGCCAAGCTGCGCGAAGAGTGAAGCGGACGCGTCGGAGCTGCACAGCGTGATGGCCCCATCGGCCCCGGGGTCGGGCGGGGTTTGGATCGTAACGGTGACAGTGGAGGTGGAAGTTGAATTTCCACAGGCCCCCGTCCCACTCACCGTGTAGGTGTAGATCCCACTAGGATCGGACCCGGGTGTGAAGGTGGCGCTATGGGCTACTTCGGACGGATCCGTCCAAGTGCCACCCACAAGAGGCGTTCCACCAAGTTGGCCGAACAGGTTGAACGAACTTGCACTGCTGCAAAGCGTGGTCGCTCCGTTCGTTCCCGCGTCCACCGGATCATCCACAGTGATGGTCATGCAATCCGTGGCCACGCACTCCGGATGTCCCGTTTGGTAGACCGTGACACAGTACTGCGTGGTGGAAGTGACAGTAGCGATGGGGTTCGCGATCGCCGCATTTGATAGCCCGGTGGTCGGGCTCCAACTATAGACCAGCGCACCCCCTGCACAGTCAGCGGTTCCGATCCACACGATACCGCTTGTGGGATCGATCCCGGAATACACACTCACCCCGGAGCTGTTCAGCAACGTGAACGATTGCTCATAGGCGAAGAGCCCTGCTCCGTTGTAGGCTAACGCGATGGTGGATCCATTGGGAACCGACATGGTAGTGCTCCCTGCACTTCCACCGGTCAAGGTCCAGTTCGTGCTAACGCCGTCAATGCTGACGGTTACATAGGAATTGTTCGTCCATCCATCCCCGAAGGTGTCGTAGAGCCAGAGCACATAGTCGCAATCGGTGGACATTCCTCCACTGGTTGTTGCCCCTAATTGCACAGCAGTGCCACAGGTGGATGCGTCCAAACCCGCATTCACTTGCAGGTCCGGAACGATGGTGATCATCACCGTGGTGTCGTAGGTGCAGCCGAAATCATCCGTCACCGTGTACACATAAGGGTGATCGCCAAGTGCAAGGCCCGTCGCACAGATATGGTTGCAGCCATTGGTGGTCGTGGTAATGTTCGGCCCGGACCACGAGGAACTGTCGCAGCCTGCGCCATATACCGGAGTGAATTCGAGGAGGTCAGGAAAAACGGACGGTGCGAAATCCAATCCCCAGTCACATATGAAGCCGTTGTCCTGTCCCCACATGTCGCACACCCGGAAGGTCCACGTGCCGTTCAATTGCGATCCCAAAAGACCGGATAGTGGGTTCACGCTTTGGTATGTACCGCTTGGCAGTGTGGTTCCTGCATTACTGGCCCAAGTACCATTCGTCGCTGTTGGGCTCCAGCAATATTCCCAGCAGGTCCCTTGAATGTTGGGTGTCGCATCATTGTCCACAGGGACACCCAGGAAAGTTCCGCCACCTCCTTGCTGGTGTAGCACCACCGTCTGTCCCGTGGGGCTGATGATGCTGATCACTAGATCACCTATGAAGGAGTGCTCCATGCTCACGCAGATGCCAAGCAACTGATTGATGTTGGTGAGCGTTTGCCCAGGAGCGAACTGCGTGAAGTCGAGCGTGGTATTGAAGCAGGATCCCACATTGTCCGGCAGGAACACACCCGTGCCCAGGCCGCTTCCGGGTAGGTCGTTCCAAGGCGTCGCGTTCACCACGCCGTCCAAACAGAGCGCCTCTCCGGAACAGCCCGTGATGCCTGCGGTGCCGTTGAAGTTGGGGGCAGTGCCCACCAAGGTCAACAGGTCTACGCGGTTGGTGCTTGCGCATCCATTATTGTCCTCCAAAAAGAGCTGGGCCGTATAGCCTCCCGGCTGCGCGTAGGTGTGGTTCAAAACAGCGGGTGCATTGTTCAGCACCGTGCCATCGCCGAAATCCCAACGACGGTTCGCGATGCTGAAACCGGCTGCCGCGAAAGAGGCGGAGCTGTTGAAGGTGACGGCCTCACCTGGGCAGATCTTCAATGAGCTATGGGTGGCCGCGGCCGTGGGCCGGGAGCAGGGTTGATAGCAGGTGATCGTGGCGGCGAACACGCCGGTGCCCGTGTTGTTCGAGCGGAAAACCACCGTAAGGCAACCCGTGGAATTGCCACTACTGGCGGAAACCACCTGACCTTGAAGTGAGGTGCCCGTCCAAGTCCCCAGTAGAGGTGCGGTGATGCTGTTGCCATCGTAGATCGACATCCCATCGATCGGTGCGACACCCGCAATGCTCAGGTTGAAGGTGACGAAGCTTAGCGAGATCGCTCCTCCGGGCGCATCAGGACATATCGTGTACGTATAGTTCTCGTTGTTGCCATAACCGCTGGCGCCTTCGCCGCCGCTGTCCAAAAGAGCCCCGACACAAGTATTGTTCGTGCCGTTGGAAATAGGGAAGGCTTGGCCTGTAGCTCCGGAGGGTAGTGCAAAAAACGCCCAGAAAAGGCCACAGGCCAGCAGCCAAGGGCGACAGAGTTGAATAAGGGAATGGAGAGTAGTGGCTCGTACCATATACATAACGACGTGGCAAGGTCTGCCTGAGTCGCATGTAAAGTATCGGTCCGGAACATTCTTTATACATGGCAGGTGTTATTCACGGACGAATAGAAGTTTTCTTACGACGAATGCCATAAAAAACAGTTGTCCGGCCGAAAGGGCATGACCATTGAACTCCAAGAACCCTCGCTTTTTGAACGGCTTGACTTCGCTCGCTCCGGAATTGGTCACTACCGGACCACCGTCACATGCCCTTGCAGGTCATGGTTCACGCCGTTGTACACCGACTGGGCGCGTAGCATCCACGTATACACGCCGTTCTTCACCACCTTCCCGTTCATCTTGCCATCCCATCCGGCATGGCGGTCCGTCGTATCATAGATCTTCTCACCCCAGCGGTCGAACACCGTGAAGTGGAAGTCGTGGTCCGCGATGTCATTGCCTTCCACATACAGCACCTCATTCAAGCCGTCGCCGTCCGGTGTGAAGGCCGTCGGCACATAGACCAGGAAAACATCCTCCACGTTCACCAACTTCCAGATGGTGTCCACGCAGCCCAGGTAGTTCCTTACGATCAACCGCACCGGGTAATTCCTGCCGAGGTCATCGGGGAATGTGAAGACCGGGTCAGGAAGGAAGGAACTGTCCATGCCGGCAAAATCCCATTGGAAGGTGGCGGCGATGTCAGTGGCCAGTTCGTGAAAATGGACGTCGTTCGTGAAGATGGTGGCCGGATAGGGCGTCCAATTGAAATCGGCATGCGGGATGTCGATCACCTTGATCAGGTTTGAATAAGTGCTGTCCATGGAGCAACCGTTCGGCCAATGCACGTTGACCCGCACACTGAATGTCCCGTACTGGTCGTACACATGGGTAATGGCCATCGGCCGGTCGGTCTGCGTTGGTCCATACCCGAAATTCCAGTCCGCAGTGGCGCCGCCCGTGGTGTCGTTCATGGAGAAGTGAACGGTGAACGGCCTACAGCCCAAGACGCTGTCCACCGTCAATTCCAAAGTTGGGACAGGTGTGACCACCACGGTCGCACAACGTGTTATCGGCGGCGTCTCGCAACCATCGTGTATGGTAACGCAGAAATCCTGTGTCGTGCGGAGGTTCACGATCAAGGAATCCGCGGTCGATCCCCCGGTGCCCCAATCATAGCTGTACTGTCCGTTGCCGCCAAAGACCGTGTCAAGCTGTAGCATGGCATCCACCCTGGGACAGCTGGTAATGCTGTCCACGAGTTCAGCATCCAGACCCGGTAGAACAGTGATCACCACCATCGCGGTATCGGAATAACAGTTGTGCGCATCCGTGGCATACACCCTGTATGTCGTGGTCTGTAGTGGCGAGACCGATTGAGCGGAGCCATTGCCTACACCATGGTCCCAATGCATGATCGCCGGCGCGGTGCCTCCTACCGCCATGGCGTTCAGGGTGGCAGTCCCGGTGCGGCAGATAATGGTGTCCGTGCCGTAGCTAGCGATCATAAGTGGTGGCGGTTCATGGATCGTCGCCATCAAGCTGTCCGCGCATCCGTTCCCGTTCGCGCCTTCGGTGATCACTACTTTATACGTTCCTCCGCTCCCATGGAAAGTGTCGCCGTTCGATGCCGTTGTGCTCCGCACAACCGCGCCCGCGGCATTGGTCCAAGTGTAGTTCCAAGGTCCGCCATCACCCACGGTGATCACTTGGATGGAACCTGTACCATCACCATGGCACAGGTTGTCCACCACAATGCTATCGCTCACCATCGTGGTCAATGGGAGTACGAATGTGCTGTCCACCATGCCGCACAACGGATGGCCGGCGGGGAAGGCGCGCAACGTATACCACGTGGGCACGATCGGAGATGCAGTGGGGAATGGGGAGCTCGTGCTGGAAAGCCCGGCAGGCGGGGACCACTGATACGTGATCGCTCCTGTTGGGAGCGGAAGCATCAGGCCGGGCTGCAGCAGGATCGGATCTCCGCAAACAGCAGGAGGAGCGGAGGTGACATTGAATTGAACGCCGGGCGTGATGTTGATGGTAAGCGTGGTGTCATAGTTGCAACCGAAGTTGTCCGTAACAGTGTATGTGTACACGTGAGGTCCCACGGTCAGCGGGTTGGCGATGTAATGAAGTGGGTTCAGCGGGTCATTCGTCAGGTCAGGCCCGCTCCAGTAGCTGCTGTCGCTGTGGGCGATGCCGGGTATGGGCGTATAAGCCACATCAGCCGGAAGGATGGACGGATCGAAGTTGATACCCCAGGAACAGATGAAGCCGTTATCGATCGCCCAAAGGTCCGTGAACGTCAAGGTCCATGTGCCGTTCAGCGGGCTGCCCACAAAGGCGGACATGGGGTTCAGGCTTTGATAGGTCCCCGCGGGCAACGAGGTGACGCCGGCGGCATTGTCCACCCACGTGCCATTCGTCGCCGTGGGGCTGAAGCAATATTCCCAGCAAGTGCCGATCTGGGGATTGCCTTCATCATTGTCATTGGGGATCCCTAAGTAGGTGCCTCCTCCGCCTTGTTGGTGAAAGACCACCGTGACACCGGAAGGAGAAGTAAGCTGCAGGACGAAATCGCCCATGAAGGAATGTTCCATACTGATGCACACCGACAGCAGTTGGTTAATGTTGGTGAGCGTGGCACCAGGAGGGAAGGCGGTAAAGTTGAGCGAGCTGGAGAAAGGAGTGCCCACATTGTCCGGCAGCACCATCCCACCTCCGAAGTTGGCGTCCGGGATGCTTGTCCATGTGGTACCGGTCACGGAGGTTGCCGCAGAGAGGTCCACGGGTTCTCCGGAGCAGTGGGTGATGTTGTTGAATCCGAGGAAGGTGGGCGTGGTGCTGATCTGCACTTGTAGGTCAACAGGGTTGATGTTCAGGCAATCGTTGTCATCGGTCACCGTGAGGTGTACCACGTGTTGCCCCGCAGGGCCAAGGAAAACATGGCTCAACACGGCACCGCTTGTGCTGTCCAAAGCGCCGTCTCCGAAATCCCAGAGGTATTGTGAAATTGAAAAGCCAGGGGCCGCTGTGGAGGACGAGCCGTCAAAGCCCAGTGCTTCACCTTGGCAGATCAATGCAGGTGCCACTTCGCTCATTACGGCGACGGCAGTGGGAGGCTCGCAGGGCTTTGAGCAGGTGATGCCGGCCGCGAACACACCGGTGCCCATCTCGTTGGAAGTGAACTCCACGGTCAGGCAGCCTGAGGTATTGGCGAAACTGGCATGTACGATGCCGGGGGAAGCGATCCCTGACCAAGTGCCGATCAATGGGGCCGATGTGGAGGTCCCATCGTAGATCGACAGGTTGTCCGTAGGAAGCGATCCCGCTGCGGAAAGGTTGAAGATCACGAAGTTGAGCGTGATCGCACTGTCCGGTTGCCCGGGGCAGATGGTGATGATGAAATGCTCGGTGTTGCCGTAACCGCCTCCGCCTTGGCCTCCGCTGTCCAACAAAGCCCCACTGCAAGTGCTTACATCACCTCCGTTGATCGGGTATGCCTGCCCCAAGGCACGCACGGAAAATAACGACAACAAGGTGAGCAAAAGGAGCTTTGCAGGTGTATGCATGGAACGATCCACTAACGGACTCTCCATATGGAGACGTCCTGAGAACCTCATGGGGTGCCCGAATTTCCGGCTTGCCACAAGTCTACAACTTCCAGGAATACCTCATTCTTGGAACGCAGACCGCGTTTGACACCCACGATCCAAAAGGTCCGCCCCGAGAAATGAGGGAGTTAACGGGCTAGGGCAGCAGTTCAACTTTGCCAGTGAAGGTCTCCGAGGCCTGGCTTCCGGACTCCACGTCCACCACCCAAACATAATCACCTACGGCGCACACCGCGCCTTGGTTCTTCACCTTCCCGTACCAAGGGTGGGTGGGGTCGTTGGTGCTGTACACCAAGGTACCTGCGGGGTCGTAGATGGCCAATTGGAACTTGGCGGTCAGATCGAGCAGCGCCTCAGGCATGAACGAGTCATCCTTCCCGTCCTTATTGGGCGAGAAGCTCGCCGGTGCACCCAGGTTGAAATCGTTCTCTACGCGCACCTCGTTCATCTTCCGATCCACACAGCCTATTGCATTGGTCACGGTAAGTTCAACTTGGTAGGCACCTTTCACCTTGTAGACATGGTCCGGATGGGGCAGCGTGCTGATGGTGCCATCACCCAGGTCCCAACGGTAGGATTTCGCACCCAAGGAACGGTTCTCGAAATGCATACTGGGTATTTGCCCCTTGTAGACCTGGGGTAACACGTTGAACTTAGCCATCGGCGCGTCGTGGATCACGATCATGTCACTGCTCGGCTTGTTGTGGATAGTTCCTGCGCCGGAGGAGGACATCGAAAGCATTACTTGGTAACTACCGGGTTTCGTAAAGGAGTGCTGGGGGTTCGACTTATTACTGAAGCTGCCGTCACCGAAGTTCCAGAGGTAGATGCCATCCTCCGGCATATGTTCCACTGTGAAATCCACAGGACTTCCGGGGCATGCTTCCTTGGCACTGGCGCGGAACATCGTCCCCGTGTTGCTTTCGGACGGCTTGTTGGAGGACGGCTCCGAGGTGGTGCTTGTGGAGAGAACCGCAGGTGCAGGCAAATTTGCAGGTCGCACCGTGTTCGGTCGGTCAGAGTCGGAACGGTTCGTGGTCGTTGCAGCGATCGGTTCAGGTTTGGCCGGAGCTTCCGCAATTTCTACGCTGGAGGAGGGGGCCGCTACAAGTGTGTTCACGGTTTGGATGGGGGAAGTCGGACCGGTGAGGCTCGAATGCTCGATAGCTGGAGGAGTTCCTCCTACGAGGTCTTTGGTGCTCACATCGCGCCCCAGGAAGTAGGCTGTGCCACCGATGAGCAGCCCGCCTGCCAAAAGCAGACCCACTATGAGTGCACGACCATGACCCCAGCCCCGGACCCCACTGGCCAAAGCACGTTCCATCTGGGCCCAATCGGCCGAGTTGTAGGGCACCTCGTACTGGTCGAGGCGATCCTTCAGACTACGCTCAAAGGCGTCCAATTCATTCTTTCTTCCTGCCATGACTCAAGGTAGGTTATGCTCTTTTTTTAGCAGTCTCTTCAAGTTGCTCTTGGCTTTTGCCAAGTTGCTCTTTGATGTGCCGATGCTGATGTCCAATGTTTCTGAGATCTCCTTGTGGCTCATATCCTCGAAAACAAAGAGGTTGAAGACCGTTCGGTACGCAGGGGTCAATTTCTGCATGGCGTTGATCACGTCCGCCGGCTTCAGGTCCAAGGCCTCGTCCTGCTCGCTGTCGTTCTCCTCGGCCAGGTCCTCGAACTCCTCCATGCTGCGGTCCTCCCCAAGCAGTAGGTAGGAGTGGCGCGCCCGCCGGAAATGGTCGATCGCCGTATTGACCATGATGCGCCGGATCCAGCCTTCGAAGCTGCCCTCCCGATTGAACTTGGTCAAGTTGCGGAACACCTTGATGAATCCGTCCTGCAGGATATCCTTGGCTTGGTCGTGGTTCTTTGTGTAGCGAAGACATACGGACATCATCTTCCCATAGAACAACTCGTAAACCCGCTGCTGGCTGCGGCGTTCGCCCGCCAAACAACCGTCTATTACGGCATCGTGTACCGGTTCGGAAGGTTCCGTGCGTTCCCATGCGGGACTAAGACGTAGGTTTTCCTCCAAGGTTGCCAGTTCCATTTCAGCGGGATCGCTCCGGGCCGGTAAGGTATGCTTTCCTTTACAAGACGTTAACAAAGCCGTTCGGTTGTCTGCAGGGGTCTGCGAGGTGCCCGGAAGGAGTCCATCCAACCCTCCAGTGACAGGCATGACAATGTGTTTCCTTGGTGAACCCTAGTTTTGTGCCCCGTGCCGATCGGTACGGACCATTTTTCAAAAGCAGCACATAACAATGAAGATCACAGTAGTAGGGGCCGGCAACGTCGGTGCCACGTGCGCGGACGTCTGTGCACGCAAGGAACTCGGGACCGAGGTTGTCCTTCTCGACATCAAGGAGGGTTTCGCCGAAGGCAAGGCATTGGATATTTGGCAGACCGCGCCGATCAGCCTCTTCGATACGCGCCCCGTAGGCAGCACGAATGATTATACCAAGACCGCCAATAGCGATGTGGTTGTGATCACCAGCGGTCTGCCGCGCAAGCCGGGAATGAGCCGTGATGACCTCATCGCGACCAATGCAGGTATCGTGAAGACCGTCACCGAAAATGTGGTCCAGCATTCGCCGAACGCGGTGATCATCGTGGTGAGCAACCCGCTCGACGTGATGACCTATTGCGCTTTCCTCAACAGCAAATTCCCGTCCCAGCGTGTTTTCGGGATGGCTGGCATTTTGGACACCGCGCGGTATCGCGCATTCCTCGCCACGGAACTCGGAGTGAGCCCGAAGGACATCCAAGCCGTGCTCATGGGCGGCCACGGCGACACCATGGTGCCCCTGCCACGCTATACCACTGTTGGCGGCATCCCCGTCACGGAACTGATCGAAAAGGACAAGTTGGACGCGATCGTGGAACGCACCAAGAAAGGAGGCGGAGAGATCGTGAACCTGCTCGGTACTTCCGCCTGGTACGCACCCGGTACGGCCGCTGCCCAGATGGTGGAGGCCATCGTCCGCGACCAGAAGCGGGTGTTCCCGGTGTGCGCATGGCTGCAAGGCGAATACGGCCTGAAGGACGTGTACCTCGGCGTGCCCGTGATCCTCGGCCGCAACGGCATTGAGCGCATCATTGAACTGAAGCTCACTAAGGAGGAGCTCGCCCTCACTCACGAAAGTGCCAAGTCTGTGAAGGAAGTGATGTCCATTCTGGACCGCATGAACGTGGCAGCCTAAGAATTGGAATAGCATTGAATGAGGAGGGGCACCGTGTTGGTGCCCTTTCTCATTTTCCGGCGTAGATGGGCCACGCTCAATGCGCAATGATCAAGCGCTTCGTCCATTGACCCTTGCCCCTGACCAAGCGCACGGAGTAAAGGCCGGGGGCGAGGTCCCCAAGATCCATGCGCACCTGCGAGCGTTCAACTGGAAGGGTTCGGACGCTCCGTCCTAGATCATCGAAGACCTCCAGTCGCATACCCGGCGCCACCGCAGTATGCATCAGGATATCCACCGTGCCGTTGGCCGGATTGGGCGCCAGACTGAATATGTTCTCCGCGACTGCCGGTAAAGGTGTGTCAACACCCGTCCAGATCCCACTGGACCAAAAGCTTAACCCGCCACGGTAGTTGCCTACTACAGCATCGAGCTGGCCATCGCCCGTGAAGTCATAAAGCACCACGGCGGTGCGCATGCCTTCATGCAACCCGCCCCAGATGCTGTCGGTGAGGTTCCAAATGCCTGTTCCGTTACCTGTGATGCCATCGTACAGGTGGATCCCCCCCGCCTCACTTCCGGAAATGAACATTTTATGCCCTGGCCCGTCCGTGAACAGGAAGGGTACGCTATAGCCGGTGGTGCTCCAGTATTCATTCACACGGACCCCGCCCAACGCTTGGCTCTCCAAATGCCACGAAGGGATCTGGACCGTACCTGCATTCCTGTAGTAGTTGAGGTTGCCGTTGCGTTCGCCAACGATCAGGTCCAGCAGCCCATCACCGTCCAGGTCGAATAGCTGTGGCGTGGAATTGGCGCCCACGTCGATCACCGTTCCGTTGTCATCGCTCATCAGCGCCTGCGTCATTTGGAACTGCGCCACGGGACCAGTGGAGATGTTCCGGAAATAATGCAGTTTGCCGGAATCATCCCCGACATTGTTGCCGTCCCCGACGATCATGTCAGGATGTCCGTCCCCGTCCACATCTCCGAAGGTGGGGTGTAGGCCCGGACCGAAACCCATCCCGGACAGTTGGGCGTAGTCATCCGTTATCAAATTGAACGAGGGTGCCGATGCGGAACCGTTATTCTCCAGCAAGGCCAGCTTGCCCGCATAGCTGGATCCGCCCATGTGGTATCCTTCATTAGCCACAACGAGGTCCATCAGGCCATCTCCGTTATGGTCAAAAAGCACAGGGCGTGCGCCTTCACCGAAGTCCAGCATATCCCCTTGGAACAGGTCATTCCGTTGGAAATTGAAGACCGGGGCCGCATCCGTACCTGTGTTCCGGTAGTACCAGACCCCGTGCGCGTTCTCGGCCGCCGAGGTGGAGTTCGGTGCCACCACCAGGTCACGTTTGCCGTCGCCGTCAATGTCCACGAAGTAGGATGCGAGGAACTGTTCGAAATAGACCCGTTGGTCATAGATCGGGAAGAGCGTATCCGTGGAGATCATGTTGGCATGGGCCAAAGTGCCACCGTTCATCAGGCCGGTGAGATCGGGTGATTGGAAATCGCCAAGGATCACGTCCATATCACCATCGCCGTCCAGGTCCAACGGCAATACGCTGCTCCCTGAGTGCGCGCGGTCGGTTGGGGCGGTGCCGTCTTCACCATGGACCGGTAGTTCCGGGTTGGCCACATTGTCCGAGCAGGGTGCGTTCAAGGTGATGGTATTCCCGGAAATGGATTCCTGGAAGCCGCCCCAGCAACGGCTCCGAACCTCATAGACGAGGCTGTCGCAGGTGCCGTAAAGCTCCATGCTCAGGTTCTTGTGGAACTCCAAATAATTCGACCCCCAGATGCTGAACGTCAGTATGTCCAGGTCCCCGTCCCCGTCCATGTCGGTGATCCCGGGGATATCCACATTGCTGATGTAGAGGTTCGGACTGATCGTGGGGACGTAATTGCTCCCGACCTGGTCGTCCACCAAGGTGAAGGAGAGGCCCGAGGCGTCGCTCGTATTCCTGTAAACTGCGAAAGCCCCGCTGGTGTAAGCGAAAATGTCCGCCTTGCCGTCGCAATTGTAATCCCTCAGCAAGGCCCAGTCATGAAGTAAGGGGAAGGGGTAAACATTATCGTAGGCATGGGTGGGCTTGTAGGCGGGTTGTCCCGGTGTACCTGTGTTGAGCAGGAATATCGGCTTGTCGCCGGACCGGTCCAGCATGAAGATATCCAGAAGACCGTCCTGGTCCAGATCGATGGTGGAGACCTGTGGAAAATTCAGGCCGCCTGCCCATGGCATGGTTAAGGGAACCCCTGCCCGCTGCACCGGAACGGAAGGGTCGAAGTCCAGCCCGGACTGCGCGAGACACCAAAAAGGTCCTTGAAGAACGAGGAGGAGCAGGAGCGTTTTTATCGGCACGGTGGGAATGATGTGGGACGTGAATGGCCTGATGGAACTGTATTACAAAGGTATCGGCCCTTGCGCTTGAGGATGCGCGTTGAGGGGATCTTTTCCCACGATTTATGGTGTTCTGCGGATCAAGGGTCGGTCCGCATGCCTATCCTTCTATATTTGCCGCCCCGTTGGCAAAGCCTTGGTGCGGTCAAGCGGGTCACTATCTGAAAAACCAATCAGTTTTACCTCATGCAGAATAAAGGTGCGCTCTGGGTGTTCACCATCCTGTTGACGCTCGCCTGCCTCTGGCAGTTGTCGTTCTCCATCTTCACAGGAAAGTTTGAACGACGTGCTGGCAAGGTGGCCGCGGAATATACCGATTCGGTGATGGCCGTTCCGGCCAATAAGGCCTTGAGCTATGACTCCGTGCTGCTGACCTACCAGAACCGCTACATCCGGGAGCACGATGAGGAGGTCGCCTATCCCGGCCTTGGCTATACCTACAAGGAGTGTAAGGAGAAAGAGATCAACCTCGGCCTTGACCTCAAGGGCGGCATGGCCGTCACCTTGGAAGTTGATATCCCGGACCTGGTGGACAACTTGAGCGGCAATAGCCAGGATCCGGCATTCCGTTCCGCCCTCACGACGGCCCGCGAGCGCCTCACCAGCAGCAATAAGGATTTCATCACCCTTTTTGACGAGGAGTTCAAGAAAACCGCTCCAAATGGTAGCCTCGCCGCCATCTTCAGTACGCAGGACAATGCAACGATGTTCCCACGCGAAAGCACCAACGATCAGGTGGTCACTTCGTTGCGCCAGCAGGCCCAGATCGCATTGAATAATACCGAGAAGATCCTCCGCACCCGTATCGACAAGTTCGGTGTGGCGCAGCCCAGCATCCAGAAGCAGAGCCTCAGCGGCCGCATTCAGATCGAATTGCCCGGGGTGAAGGATAAGGACCGTGTGCGTAACGTGCTCCAGAGCACCGCCAACTTGGAATTCTGGGAGACTTTCGACAACAACGACGTGTACATGAAGCTATCCGAGGCAAATGACCGCCTCGCAGCCATGCTGCACCCGGAAATGGCCCGTGAGGACAGCATCAAAAAGGCAAAGAAGACATCCTTGTCAACGGACTCCCTAAGCACGGCCAAGACGGACTCCACCGGATCCACGGTTGCGGACAGCACGAAGGCGCTTTCCGATGACAGCCTCGCCGATGCGCTTACCACCGACAGCTTGGGCAACGACACCTCTCTTACCGAGGCTGAAAGCCTCGCCAAGAGCCCATTGCTCAACAAGGATCGCCTGCAGCTCAACATCATGAACAATCAGGTGGTGCGTGGTGATGTGGTCGGCTATGCCGCCGTCAGCGATACCGCCACGGTGAACAAGCTGCTCCGCATGTCGCCGCCCAAGAGCCCGGACCCGAGCCAGGTGATGAAGCTGGCCTGGAGCGCAAAGCCTGTGCGCATGGGTACTGCGAACGGTCAAGAACGGGATTTCCTCGCTCTGCACGCCTTGCGCGGCCCACGTGGCGGGAAGCCCAAATTGGACGGTAGCTACATCACCGATGCGCGCCAGGACTTCGATATGAAGGGCGATGCCGAGGTGAGCATGCAGATGAATGCTGAGGGTGCCCAGAAATGGAAACTCATGACCGGTGAGAACGTCGGCAAGCAGGTCGCCATCGTACTGGACGGATATGTTGTTTCCGCACCGAACGTGATGGGCGAGATCCCCGGCGGACGCAGCAGCATCACCATGGGCGGTGCCGGCGACCGCAACAAGCAATTGGAGGAAGCCACTGACCTTGCCAACGTGCTGAAGGCAGGTGCCCTGCCCGCTCCCGCACGCATCATCGATGAGACTGTGGTCGGTCCTACACTTGGTGCCGAGAACATCAGCCGCGGCATGTGGTCCTTCCTGCTGTCCATCATCATGGTGATGGCCTTCATGGTGATCTACTACAACGGCTCCGGTTGGGTGGCCAACGTGGCCCTGCTCTCCAACATCTTCATCCTCTTGGGAACCTTGGCCTCCATCCAAGCATCCCTTACACTGCCCGGTATCGCCGGTATCATCCTGACGGTGGGTATGGCCGTTGACGCCAACGTGCTGATCAACGAACGGATACGGGAGGAACTCCGGCACGGTAAAGCGGTGAAGACCGCTGTGGACCTGGGATACAAGCACGCGCTATCCGCGATCTTGGACTCCAACATCACCACATTCGCCATGGCCATCATCCTCTACTTCTTCGGAGGAGGCCCGGTGAAAGGCTTCGCTACCACCTTGGCCATCGGTATCCTGACCTCGCTCTTCACGGCCATCTTTATCAGCCGTCTCATCATCGACCGTCGGTTGGAGCAAGGCAAGACCCTCAGCTTCTGGCACAATTGGAACAAGGACATCTTCACCAACGTCAAGGTGGACTTCATGAAGAAGCGCTTCGTGATGTACTTCATATCCGGCGCGATCATCCTGGCCGGTGTGATCTCCATGTTCACCCGGGGCTTCAACTACGGCGTGGACTTCTCCGGAGGTCGCCAGTACGTGGTGAAATTCGATAAGCCGGTGGATGTGGAACAGGTCCGTGACGCCCTCGAAGGTGCCTTCACTACGGATGGTAGCTCCCGCAGCTCCGTGAACGTGAAGACCTACGGAGGCAGCGATCAAGTGAAGATCACCACCAACTACATGATCAACAACGCGTCCACGGACGCTGACAAGATCGTGGAGGGCAAGCTGAACGGTGCTTTGGCCAAGTTGGGTGGCGCACCACCGATCGAATCCCGGAAGGTGGACCCTGTGATCAGTGACGACATCCGGAACAAATCCGTCTGGGCTGTGGGCCTGTCGCTCATATTCATCTTCATCTACATCCTCTTGCGCTTCCAGAATTGGAAGTTCGGCCTCGGCGCTGTGATCTCGCTCGTGCATGATTCGCTCATCGTCATGGGCGTGTACTCCATCTTCTATTCCATCATGCCCTTCAGCATGGAGATCGATGAGCAGTTCATCGCGGCGATCCTGACCGTGATCGGTTTCTCCATCAATGACACGGTGGTGGTGTTCGACAGGATCCGCGAGTACCTCGAGGATCACCGGCGCGAGCCTTGGGGCATTGTCTTTAACAAGGCCATCAACTCCACCTTGGGCCGTACCATCAACACCTCGTTGACCGTGATCATCGTATTGCTGATCATCTTCCTCTTCGGGGCGGATTCCATCAAAGGCTTCGTTTTCGCCATGTTGGTCGGTATCGGTGTGGGAACCTACTCCTCGATCTTCATCGCATCCGCCATCGTAGTGGACCTGCACAAGGACGATGTGCCTGTGAAGGTCAAGTGATCGGCAAAGTTTGCCCCACTTCAAATGCATTGAAAGCCCCGCCTCGGCGGGGCTTTCTTTTGGCCCAGTGCGGGAGCAGATGGGCGATGGCGTGATAGCCTCGTACCGCTAAGCGCTTTGGCTTGTCGCCCCTTTGGCCTTGTACGCTACATCTGTTCAATATTTCACCACAAGGCTTCCTACTTTCGCACCCTCGTATGGGCGTACTTCTCTTTCTGGATGTCAGTGGCGGCGAACTGCTTGTGGTGCTGCTCTTTGTGCTGCTCTTCTTCGGCAGCAAGGGCGTGCCCGATGTGGCGCGCACCATGGGCCGTGCACTTCGCCAGTTCCGTGATGCCACGGCCGATGTGCAACGCGAGATCGAGAAAGGCGCCAACGATGTGAAGAAGGGCTTCGAGGAGCAGCGCAAGACCTTCCGCATTGAGCCGCCCGAGCATGCTGCGCCGCAAAAGCAGGCCGCTGCTCATGTGGTCCCTGCGGCCCCGCCGACCCCTGAGGAGCCGATCGGCGCCAACGCCGAGGTGAAGCCTCCCGTGGAGGAAGGGACGCAGGGGAAGTAGCATCATTCTCAAGCTGTGGCGGATAGGACCTGTGTTCTCAGGTCGTGCGAAAGTGCATTCCGGTTATGCATAGTGTCCCCGCGGCAGTTTGAAAGGGTGCTGCTGGCATTGACGACCGCTGGATATGAAGCTCATGTGATCGCACCGTTGTGGTCCGGAATTGATGAAAATTTCAGGACACCCCCATTTTCGAACACCTGTTCACAAGAAAATATAGCAAATTCTCAGGAGGGGCCCCTTCCTCCACCTACTTTCGCCGCCGAAAAACACAAAAACCGCATGTCCACCCCCCATTTGCGCTTCAAGGCATTGTCCGATGTGCTCGGTCGCCAGCCGAAGCATGTTAAGCAGCCAAGCAGTCGGATCAGCGACTATTTCGGTTCCAATGTGTTCCACGAGGGTGCCATGCGCATGTTCCTCACCGAGGACGCCTACCGCGCGGTGCGTTCCGCCATCGAAAGAGGGGAGAGGATCGATCGCAAACTCGCCGACCAGGTCGCCAGTGGCATGAAGGAATGGGCCGCCAGCAAGGGAGCGACCCACTATACCCACTGGTTCCAGCCGCTCAACGGCTCCAGTGCCGAAAAGCACGACGCCTTCTTTGAGCCCCTCGGTGATGGGCGCAGCATCGAGCGCTTCGACGGCGGGATGCTCGTGCAGCAAGAGCCCGACGCAAGTAGCTTCCCCAGCGGGGGCATCCGCAACACTTTCGAGGCCCGTGGCTATACCGCATGGGATCCCGGCAGCCCGGCCTTCCTCATCCACCAGACCTTGTGCATCCCCACCATCTTCGTCAGTTACACCGGCGAGGCATTGGATTTCAAGACCCCCTTGCTGCGCTCCATCCGTGCGCTGGATGAGGCGGCCACCGCCGTGTGCCGCTATTTCGACAAGAACGTGGACAAGGTCATCGCCACGCTCGGTTGGGAGCAGGAGTACTTCCTCATCGATGAATCATTCTACTATGCCCGGCCGGACATCATGATGGCCGGACGTGCACTCTTCGGCCACGGCCCAGCACGCGGACAGCAGCTGGAGGATCATTACTTCGGCAGCATCCCCGAGCGCAGCCAAGCCTTCATGCGCGATTTCGAGACCGAGGCACTTCAGCTCGGGATCCCCGTGAAGACCCGTCACAACGAGGTGGCCCCGAACCAGTTCGAGTGTGCACCGGTGTACGAGGAGATGAACCTCGCTGTGGACCACAACATGCTCCTGATGGACGTGATGGAGAAGACCGCGCGCAAGCACGATATGCGCGTGCTTTTTCATGAGAAGCCCTACGCCGGCGTGAACGGCAGCGGAAAGCACAACAACTGGAGCCTTGCCACGGATACTGGCGTGAATCTGCTTCGGCCCGCGAAGACGCCCAAGGAGAACATCCAGTTCCTCACCTTCTTTGTAAGCACCATCGCAGCGGTCCATGCCCGTGCGGATGTGCTGCGCGCAAGCATCGCGTCCGCCAACAACGACCACCGACTTGGCGCCAACGAAGCCCCACCGGCGATCATCAGCGTGTTCATCGGTGAGTATCTCACCGGACTGTTGAACGAACTGGAAAAAAGCGTGAAGGCCTCCATGAGCCCAGCGAGCAAGACCGAGCTGAAGCTGGATATCGGCAGGATCCCGCAGGTGCTGCTGGACAATACGGACCGGAACCGTACATCTCCGCTCGCCTTCACAGGCAATAAATTCGAATTCCGTGCGGTGGGGTCCAGCGCCAACTGCGCCGCGTCCATGACGGTGTTGAACACCGTGGTCGCTGCCCAGCTCAAGGCTTTCAAGGTCTCCGTGGATGCGTTGATAGCCAAGGATGTCAAGAAGGATGAGGCCATTCTGCGCACCATCCGCGACCTCATCGCGAAGAGCAAATCGGTGCGCTTCGAAGGCAACGGATACGGGGAGGAATGGAAGGAGGAGGCCGCCAAGCGGGGGCTCCAGAACGTGGTGGACACGCCGCGCGCCTTGGATGCATGGAGCAGTAAGGCCACCGTGAAGTTGTTCACCGACATGGGCGTGCTCACCGAGAAGGAGATCATGGCGCGACACGACATCGAACTGCATAGCTATACACTCAAGATACAGATCGAGTCCCGGGTCTGTGCGGACATGGCGATGAACCATGTGCTCCCTGCTGCGGTGCATTACCAGAACCGGCTCATCACGAACGTGCAGGGCCTCAGGGAAGTGCTGGGCAAGGAGGCCGGGGAGAAGGCTTCCGCGACACAGGTCGACCTGATCCAACGCATCAGCGGGCATATCGACCAGATCCATTCATTGAGCGCTTCCATGACCGAGGCCAGGAAAGCGGCCAACATCCTGAACGATCAGCGGGCCAAGGCCATCGCATACTGCGATACCGTGAAGCCCTTCCTGGACCTGATCCGCTACAACAGCAACAAGCTGGAACTCCTGGTGGATGATGAACTCTGGCCGTTACCCAAAATGCGGGAACTGCTGTTCACCCGGTGAGCAACGCTTCTATGGCGAGTTTCAGAGCTCAGGGTCAACTTAGAGAACCCTTGAGAGGCAAGCAAAATTTGGAACCACGGTACAACTATGGGGACTTTGCTTATTTTCGCCCGGCCCCATTCTCCGGGACACAACACACCAACCTGACGATGAGCATGAGGAAGTTCGTGACCTGCTTCACATTCGTTTTAGTTTGCGTTGCCGGCGCGATGGCCCAAAGCAAGCAGGCTGAGGAGGCTGATGCAGCCTTCAATAAGGGCTTCTTCTACAACTCCATCGAGATGTACAAGAAGGCATACACCACGGAGAAGAAGGCCAGCGAAAAGGCGACCCTCATCTTCAAGGTGGCCCAAGCATACCGTGCATTGGGCGATGCGGAGAACGCCCAAGTGTGGTATGAAAAGGCAAACAAGGCCCAGTATCCGGACCCCATCACCTATTACTACATCGGTGAGTCACTAAAGGAACAGGGCAAATACGCCGATGCCATTGCAGCGTACAACAAATACAAGGAGAAGAACCCAGGTGACTCGCGCGCCGACGCCAGCTTGGCTTCCTGCCAGCTCGCACAGACGTGGAAGGACACGCCTTCCCGTTACAAGGTGGACCCAGAGGTGCTGTTGAACAGCCCGCAGTATGATTTCAGTGCGGCCTTCTCCGATAAGCGGAACTCGGATGTGGTTTTTGTGAGCAGCAGGCCCGCAGCTACTGGAACGGAGACCGACGGTATCGCCGGTGAAAGTTTCACGGACCTCTTCGCCAGCAGTCGCGACAAACTCGGCAAGTGGAGTGAGCCGGTGCGCCTGACGCCGAACATCAATACCGACGGCGCGGAAGGCAGCGCGACGTTCAATGAGAAGCGGAACATGATGTACTTCACCCGTTGCCCGCACGAGAAGAAGAAGGCGTTCGGTTGCGACATCTGGGTGAGCAAGAAAGTGGGTAATAACTACAGCGACCCCGTCATGCTCCCGCTCAAGCCTGAACAGGACAAGAAGGACACCACCATGATCACCATCGGTCAGCCCACCATCTCAAAGGATGGTACGTTGTTGGTCTTCGCCAGCAACATGAAGGGAGGACAAGGCGGAAAGGACCTGTGGAAGGTGAGCTTGGACAAGAACGGTATGCCTACCGGAGCCGTCACCAACCTTGGGAAGGAGATCAACTCGCCCAAGGACGAAATGTTCCCCTTCCTGCGCGACAACGGTGATCTCTACTTCTCCAGCAACGGTATCGCCGGAATGGGTGGTATGGACATCTACCACGCCGAGAAGACCGGCGATGCGACCTGGGGTCACGTGGAGAACATGAAGTACCCTTTGAACAGCAGCGGCGATGACTTCAGCATCATCTTCGACGCTGCTGAGGAGCGTGGCTTCTTCACCAGCAACCGCCCCGGTGGCAAAGGCGAGGACGACATCTGGCGCTTCTACGTGCCGGATCTGGTATTCGCGCTTCAAGGCGTGGTGAAGGACAAGGTCACCGGCAATCCCCTGCCCGACGCCAAAGTGGAGGTTGTGGGTACGGATGGCTCCAACTTCAACGCCCTCACGGACGCGAACGGAGGGTTCAACTTCGAGGATAACGGCAAGGACCGTTTCATCAACGAAAATACGAGCTACACCGTGCGTGCCAGCAAGGCCCAATACCTCGTGGTGAACGATCAGATCACCACTGTGGGACTTACGGAGAGCACCACCTTTGTAAAGGAATACCTGCTCCAGCCTGTAGCACCGGACAAGGCCATCACCTTGCCGGAAGTGCTCTTCGATCTGGGCAGTGCATCGCTCCGCCCGGAAGGAAAGGATTCGCTCCAGACCTTGTACCAGACCTTGGTGGACAACCCCACGATCATCATCGAGTTGGCGGCCCACACGGACAGCCGCGGCAGCGATAAGTCCAACATCACCCTGTCGCAGAATCGTGCACAGAGCTGCGTGAACTACCTCATCAGCAAAGGCATCGACCCCGCTCGCATGGTGGCTAAAGGCTACGGCGAGACGCGCCTCCGCATCAGCGATGCCGAGATCGCTAAAATGGCCACCAACGAGGAGAAGGAAGCGGCGCACCAGAAGAACCGTCGCGTGGAATTCACCGTGAAAAGCTTCGACTACGTACCCAAGGCGAACGAGCCCGCCGTGCCGGAGTCCAACTAGTGATCATACTAAAGGAGAAAGGCACCCCGTTCGCGCGGGGTGCCTTTTTACATCCGGCACATGACAGAAGAGGCATCCCGATATGAGCGGCGCGGCGTAAGCAGCACCAAGGAGGATGTACACAAAGCCATCGCCACGATGGACAAGGGCCTTTTCCCGAAGGCCTTTTGCAAGGTCGTCCCTGATGAACTGACAGGGAGCGAAGAGCATTGCATCGTGATGCATGCCGACGGCGCAGGTACCAAGAGCGCGCTGGCCTATGCCTATTGGAAGGAGACCGGTGACCTCAGCGTATGGCGCGGTATAGCCCAGGACGCCGTGGTGATGAACCTCGATGACCTGCTGTGCGTGGGGTCCACGGACAACATCATGCTCAGCAGCACGATCGGGCGCAACAAGCGGTTGATCCCCGGTGAAGTGATCTCGGAGATCATCGCAGGTACGGAGGAGTTCTTGGAAAGGATGCGCGGCCTCGGCATCGGGATACGCAGCACCGGAGGGGAAACTGCCGATGTGGGGGATCTCGTGCGCACCGTGATCGTGGACAGCACCGTGACTGCCCGCATGCGTAGGGACCGGGTGGTGGACAATGCGTGCATCCAAGCCGGTGACGTGATCGTAGGCTTGGCCAGTTATGGGAAAGCGAGCTACGAGGACGGGTACAACGCGGGCATGGGCAGCAACGGGCTCACCAGTGCACGTCATGATATTTTCAACAAGGCCCTGGCCACAGCCTATCCAGAGACCTTCGATCCCGGTACGCCGGCAGACCTCGTTTATAGCGGTGAGGCCAACCTTACGGATCCTCTGAAAGGCACGCCGCTGGACTTCGGAAAGGCCGTGCTATCACCCACACGCACATACGCCCCGGTGGTGCGCGAGGTGCTGGCTACCATGCGGAAGGACATCCACGGAATGGTCCATTGCAGCGGCGGCGCGCAGACCAAGGTGCTGCACTTCGTGGATGGACTGCGCATCATCAAGAATAACCTGCTGCCGGTGCCTCCGCTCTTCGCGGCCATCCAGCGCATGAGCGGCACGCCGTGGAAGGAGATGTACAAAGTCTTCAACATGGGGCACCGCTTGGAGTTCTACGTTACAGAGGCTCGTGCTCAGGAGATCATCGCCATCTCGGCTGCATTCAGCATTGAGGCCCAAGTGATCGGCAGGGTGGAGGCCGCATCCGCGAAGGAGGTGGTGTTGACGGCGCCGGCCGGGACCTTTACCTATTCCGCCTAAGCTTTTATGGGCCGTATAGTCACTATCGACCCGTCCGACCACCTTTTCCTCCCATGAGCGATCTCCTTTCAAAGCTGTCCGCCATCCACGACCGACGTGAGGAAGTGGGCAAGCAGCTTGCCGATCCCGACGTGATCGCTGATCGTAAGCGCTTCGTGGAACTGAACCGCGAATACCGCGACCTGGGACCCGTGGATGAGGCCTATGGCAACTACCGTCGAGCCTTTGAGGACCTGCGAGGAGCGGAGGAAATGATCAGATCGGAGCGGGATCCAGAGATGCTGGAAATGGCCCGTGGGGAAAAGAGCCGGCTGACCGCCCTCCTCGAAAAAATGGATGAGGAGATCCGCCTCCTCCTGGTACCGAAGGACCCGAACGACGAGCGTAACTGCACCATGGAGATCCGTGCCGGCACGGGTGGTGACGAGGCCGGCATCTTCGCGGCCGACCTGTATCGCATGTATACGCGCTATTGCGAGGGGAAGGGCTGGAAGATGGAACTGGCCGACATGAGCGAGAACAGCGCTGGAGGCTACAAGGAAGTGGTGGTGAACGTGGAGGGTGCCGGTGCTTACGGAACGCTCAAGTTCGAGGCTGGTGTGCACCGGGTGCAGCGTGTGCCGCGTACCGAGGCCAGTGGAAGGATCCACACCAGCGCTGCCACTGTGGCGGTGTTGCCTCAGGTGGAGGAATACGACGTGGAGGTGAAGGAGAGCGATGTGAAGATGGAGACCGCACGGAGTGGTGGTGCAGGGGGACAGAACGTGAACAAGGTGGAGACCAAGGTGCGCCTCACCCACCTTCCTACGGGCATTGTGGTGATGTGCCAGACCGACCGTTCCCAGTTGGGCAACCGCATCAAGGCGATGCAGATGCTGCGGAACAAGCTGTATGACGAAAAGGTCCGCGCGGAGGAGGAGAAGGTTTCAGCACACCGCCGGAGCCAAGTGGCAAGCGGTGACCGAAGTGCCAAGATCCGCACGTACAACTATCCGCAGAGCCGCATCACCGACCACCGCATCGAGCTTACCGTGCACAATCTGACCGAGGTGATGGATGGAGGTCTTCAACCCATCATCGATGCATTGCAGTTGGCCGATCGTACGGAAAAGCTGTCTCAGGAAAGCTGAAAGGGGCAAGAGGGTTGCCGTCGGCAGTTGCAGTAGGCAGTCGGTAGTCGGCAGGGGCGGTATGGCTCAGCGTCATTATCCGCGTCGATCAGCTCTTTCACCGTCATCTGCGTTCTATTTACCACGTCTCCTTTACTTTGGCGCATGGCCGAGATCACCATGCTATTGGGTGCCAACAGGGATGACCCGCATGCCACTTTCGCAAGGGCCACCACCCTTATCGAGGACCGTATCGGCCCTATCCTGGCCTCCAGTAGGGACCATTGGACAGAACCTTGGGGATTCCAGGACAGCCGGCTCTTCCTCAACCGGGCGATCCTTGTGGAATCGACGATACTTCCCGAGAAGGTCATGGAAAAATTGTTGGCGATCGAGATGGAGCTTGGCCGGGTGCGCCCCACTGACGGCCACCATTATGCTTCACGTCCC
The DNA here is from genome assembly GCA_038234075.1 of Flavobacteriales bacterium. Classification (GTDB taxonomy): domain Bacteria; phylum Bacteroidota; class Bacteroidia; order Flavobacteriales_F; family PHOS-HE28; genus PHOS-HE28. The sequence goes on from JBBSUV010000010.1 coordinate 23,825, forward strand.
ATCGACCTGGACATTCTCTTTGTGGGTGAGCAGGTGATCGAGCGGCCCGGCCTCTCGGTGCCACATCCCCGGGTCCACCAGCGTGTGTTCGCCTTGTCGCCGGCTGCGGATATCGTGCCGGAGCTCGTACATCCATTGCTCCATCGCACCGTGCTGGACTTGCTGAACGAAGCCCTATGTCAGCCATGAAGCCACCGTATGGATACATCGCTGTGGAAGGCCTCATCGGTGCCGGGAAAACGACCTTGGCCAAGCGGCTGGCGGCCGAATGGAACGCTGAAACGGTGCTGGAGGAGTTCGAGGACAACCCCTTTCTTCCCCAATTCTACCAGGACCCGACGAGGCACGCCTTCACCTTGGAACTTTCCTTCCTGGCCCAGCGCTACCACCAGCTGAAGCGGGTAGGGGAGCGAAGCCTGTTCCACGCCGCCACCGTGGCTGATTATTCGATCGGGAAGTCCTTGATCTTCGCTGGAGTAACACTTCCCCCGGATGAGCATGCCTTGTTCAGGGACCTCTACACGATCATGTACGCCGGGTTGCCCAAGCCGGAATTGTTGGTCTATCTGCACCTGCCCATGGACATGGTAAGGGAGCGCATACGTTCGCGGGGCCGTTCCTACGAACAGCAGATCAGTGCGGATTACCTCGGACAACTACAGCAGCGTTATTTGGACCACCTGCGAAAGCTCGATGCAGGACGCGTCCTGGTGGTGGACCTGAACGGGAAGGACTTGCTGAACGATGCCGCCGCTTATCGAAGCTTCATAGAGCTGGTGAGCGCTGAAAGAGAGCAGGGCTATCATGTGGAACATCTGTGATCGGGGCGTGCGGGTTTCCTTCCCACACTATCGTTTGTGTACAACTGTTGACCGTATACCATCGGAATATGGCACGGATGGTGGTTAAGTTTGCGGAGATCAAGAAAAAACGAACTCGATCACCTATGGAACAAACACACCTCAAAGGCGTCGCGGTATTGACGGCGGCAGCCTTGGTGCTCGCCGGTTGCGGCGGTCTCGGCAAAATGGACAAGTATGCCAAAACGATCACCCACACGGTGGATCCCGATCCCCTGATCGTGCGTGGCGACACCGTCCATGTGAACATAAATGGGAATTTCCCGGGGAAATATTTCTACAAAAAGGCCCAAGTGGAACTCACCCCCACCATTACCTACAGCACGGGTGAGACGCCATTGAAGATGGCTGGCTTTCAAGGTGAGAAGGCTGCGGGTAACTACACCGTGGTGCCCTACGAAAGCGGCAAGGCCTTTAGCTACAGCGATAAGGTGGCCTATACTCCTGCCATGGAGGAAAGCCAGCTGATGCTGAAGATCCTGGGCAAACAGGGAAAGAAAGAGAAGCCATTCGACGCCGTGAAACTGGCCGACGGTGTGATCACCACTCCATACTTGGTGATGAGCGATGACCGCGTCATCATGGGAGCCGATCAGTTCGTTCGCATCACATCCCACAGCGCCGACGCCACCATCAACTACTTGGTCGCTTCAGAGGTCGTACGACCTTCAGAGTTGAAGGACCAGGATGTGAAGGACGTCAACGCTTTTGTGAAGAACGGGATGAAGAATCCCCGCATCACTTGGAAGAGTGTGACGATCGACGCATATGCCTCACCTGAGGGCGAGGTACTGATGAACGATCATCTTGCTGAAAAGCGCGCCGCTACCGGTAAGAATTGGATCCAAGGCGTCCTTAAGTCCAATAAGGTGGATGCCGCCAAGGACAATGCGTTCTTCACACTTAACCCACGTGGGGAGGACTGGGCCGGTTTCAAGACCGCCGTGCAAGCAAGCACCTTCGCCGATAAGGATCTGGTGTTGCGCGTACTGGAGATGTATCCCGATGTGACCAAGCGTGAGCAGGAGATCAAGAACATGGCCGCCACCTACAAGGAGGTCGCTGAGGACATTCTCCCAAAGCTGCGTCGTTCCGAGATCAAATTGAACTACGAGGTGAATGGTTACAGCGACGAGGAGCTTTCCGCTGTGAGCAAGAGCAACCCGGATACCATGACCGTGGAGGAACTCCTGAAGGCAGCTACACTTACCAGCGACCTGAACGAGCAACTGCGTATCTACAAGGAAGCTGAGCGTCTCTACCCACAGGACTACCGCGCCGCCAACAACGTGGGCTACGTGCTCTTCCAGCAAGGCAAGAGCGCAGAAGCTGAAGCCGAATTCCAGAAGGCCAACAGCATCATGGACAACCCGATCAGCGCCAACAACCTCGGTGTGATCGCTCACCAAAAAGGTGACCGCAAGAAGGCCGCTGAGCTCTTCGCCAAGGCCACCGCAGCCGGTGCCGATGTGAAGTACAACCAAGGCATCATCGACATCCAGAACGGTAACTACGCCAGCGCCAGTAGCAACATGGCCGGGCAGAACACCTTCAATGCCGCATTGGCCAAAATGCTCGGTGGTGACGCCGCCGGTGCAGGCACCATCCTCGCCGCCAGCCCTGACAAGGACAGCGCCAAGGGCCTCTACCTCGCCGCCATCATCGCCGCACGCACCAACAACGGTGACGGTGTGCGCAGCAACCTCGCAGCAGCTGTCCAGAAGGACGCCAGCCTGAAGGATAAAGCCAAGAAGGACCTTGAGTTCCGCAGCTTCAAGGACAACTTGGGTCTCTAAGCTGTTACAGGATCGATTTGAAAAGCCCCTGCCGACCGGCAGGGGCTTTTTCGTTCAGTGATCGGATGAAGGCTATGCCGATGACGTCCAATAGAACGTTAGCTCCCAAAGAGGAAGACAGAACTATTCCTTGTGAAGCATTCTGGTATTCGAAAGAGGGTATTGATCTTGAACCCTTGTGAAAGCCGCAGGAAGAAGGATCGGGAGTTGGTCGCAGTTGTCCGCTCTGGCACCATCAAAGCCGCAAGCAGCGCCGCTGAACAACACCTTCACGGCTTCCAGCCCGGACCATTACCATGCTCCCAATCGATCTCATGGTGCACATCGCCCAAGCGCATGAACAAGGGGACGGGAAGATGCCGTGCGAGCTTCACGTCGATCTTGCAGAACAGGCTTAACGAGCCGTAGCTCCACGGTGAAGAGAGGGCGGAATAAGCCGGTGGCGGGGGAGTCACCAACAAAAAGTCGTTCAGGGAACGGGACTTCCACGGCTCATCGAGAAGGTCCATGCCGGAGCGTTGTGCTGCATGAGGACCGAAGGAAAGAACTTGGGCATGTAACGCAGAGGCGGCAAGTTGGAGGATGCACACAACGAAAACATGCCTCAGGACCGAGGGCCGGTAAACATCCTCAGTTCTGCTCATGAGGTCAAGGCCGCAAGCGTATCTGCGTAGTTGATCCCGAAATGCGCTTCCACATGCACGCATCGACCATCGCGGATCACCAAGGTCTGTGGTGACTCGTGCTCCACGCCGTATCGCTCTGCGATGGCATTGGAGATGTCACGATGCGCCAAGAGGTCCAGGTAGTACGTGGTCTGTTCGGCATCGTTGGTCGCCGTCCAAGCGCGTTCCAATCGGCTCAAGGCCGCAGCACTGATGTTGCAGCGTGTGCTGTGCTTGTAGATGAGCACAGGTCCCTTCCGCGATGCAGCATCGATCGCTTCCAGCTGGCTGAGGGCGTTCAATCGTATCCAATTCATAGTGACACAAATTTACGCAGCGCCAGAAGCAACGGGTCCATGACTTGAATTTCAGACCCAGCACCTGTCCACTGCATACCGCACCAAGCCGGCCACACTGCGGACATTCAGCTTGCCCATCAGGTTCTTGCGGTGTGATTTCACCGTGTCCTCGCTTACGAACAACGCGGCGGCGATCTCGCCATTGGTGCGTTCCAGAGCGATCAGCCGGATGATCTCCCGCTCCCGTGCGGTGAGGCCCACGTATTCGCCCTCGGGCCGCTTGTCGGTGTGCTGATAACCCCGTTCAATGCTGGCGCGGGCAATGGGGCTGATGTAGCGACCACCCGCGAGGACGGTCTCCATGGCCTCCACCATCTCCTCCGTCGTACCACCTTTCAGCAGGTATCCGTGCGCGCCTTCGATCAGCATGCTGTTCACATATTCGATCTCGCTAAGCGCGGAATGAGCAAGGACCTTCAGGCCAGGGCTGTCCGCATGCAACTGGCGCATGGTATCAATGCCGTCCTGTTCGGGCAGCGATATGTCCATCAGTAGCAGGTCGGGGCACAGATCTCCCAACATCTTCATCACGGCACATCCTGTACGCGAATGACCTACCATTTCGAATTTCGCCGATCTGGCAAGGCGCTTTGAGATGCCGTCCGCCACCAAAGGCTCGGCGTCCACGATCAATATGCGGACCGTAACCATGCTGTTATCGTTGACAAGGTACGCGCCTAACGGGAACAATACGCGCCTCTTCGCGAAGCGCCTAATGAGGCAAAAAGGAGGATCGAGCTGAACAGGTTCAACCCGGTCCTCCTTCATACGCGCCTTCAGGCCGGACGCGGTAGCAACGGAAATGGCGCGGCCTAGAAATTGTTCGTGACGATGTCCCCCTCGGTGGTGTGGATCAAGGTTCGGTCGTAGCGGACCTTCATCAATCCGGAACCTTTCAGAAAAGTGATGATGCCCACGGGGCCCATGTACTGCAACTTCTTATCAGGCAGCTCCGGGGTCATCTGGACATCGAACTTCAGGTTCTCATTCTTGCGGCAGGCCTTTTTGCATAGGTCGGCGTTCGCGGTGTTCACAAGCACCTCCTTGCTGAGGTATCCGGGCTGTTCGAAACGCAGGTAGGCGCTGCTACCCATCGGTAGGGAGAGCTTGAACTTGCCATCCGGATGGAATTCCAACGGAGTGCAGACCCGATCGTCCAGTTCCACTACCGCGAGAACGTCCGATGCTCCTTGGGGTGCGTCCGTGAGCATCCGTCCCTTGATGGCCACCTGCTCCTTGTCCTGTCCGTATGCAGAGGGCACTAGTGCAAGACAGACAAAGGCAAATGTTACAACTTGGCAACGAAGATATTTGGAGCAGATGGAGGTGTTCGGGGTTTTCATCTGTTGGGGGTGTTTCTGTTCGTCGGGTACAAAAGTCAGGGCTTCAAAAACCCCTTGCAATACCCACAAATGGTGAAAATGACATTCCTGGTTTCCTCGCAAACATCAATGCGGAGCAGAACTCTTCGAGCGACGTTGGGAATGGGATATTCTTGGAACATTATATTGCCGCAGAGCCGGTGACGATGATGTCGTCAAGCCCCGGAGCCGTTCCGTCCAACCTTTAACCATGCACAGTGAAGTAGCCGGCAGTACCACTCTCGTTCTTGAAGTTTCCCCCACAAACCCGATCTTCGAGGCGATGTCCACTGACACCGTCCTGGAGACCACCGAAATGGCCGCACTCGCCGCGCGCTTCGTCAATAGCACGGCGCGGCACGTATTCCTCACCGGGAAGGCCGGCACCGGCAAGACCACCTTCCTGCATCAGCTCGCGCGGAGCACACACAAGCGCTTCGTGATCCTCGCGCCCACCGGCATCGCGGCGCTTAACGCGAAAGGCGTCACGATCCATTCGCAATTCCTGCTGCCCTTCGGAGCCTTCATCCCGGAACGGCAACTTCCTGCTGACATTCCCGAATACGGCGCCTTCCACGACCGCGATACGCTGAACCGCAGGCATCCGCTGAATGCTGTGCGCCGAAGCGTGCTGCGCGGCATCGACCTCCTGATCATCGATGAGGTGAGCATGCTACGCGCGGACGTGCTGGATGCCATAGATCATCGCCTGCGAAGCGTGCGCGGCGTGTACGACAGATCCTTCGGGGGCGTACAACTGCTGCTGATAGGCGATCTCTTCCAGTTGCCGCCCGTGGTGAAGGACGATGAATGGCGGGTGCTGCGGAAGTGGTACGACAGCATGCACTTCTTCGAGTCGCGTGCGATCAAGGATGCGGGCTATGCGCACATCGAATTGGACAAGATCTTCCGCCAGCAGGACGACGATTTCATCGACATCCTCAACAACCTGCGCAACAACACGGTGACCAAGCAGGATGTGGAAACGCTCAATGCGCACTACCGGGCGATCATTCCTCCCAGCGTGGCCGAGGGTGTGATCACGCTCACCACGCACAACCGCAGCGCGGATGAGCTGAACCAGCAGGCGTTGGCGAAGCTGCCCGGGAAGACCCATCGCTTCGATGCTGAGATCAAGGAGGAATTCCCGCAGAGCATGTATCCGGTGCTGCCGGAGCTGGAGCTGAAGGTCGGCGCGCAGGTCATGTTCATCCGCAACGACCAGGAGAAGGCCTACTTCAACGGAAAGCTGGCTAAGGTGACGGCCATCGATGGCGACGATATCTCCGTGGAGATGCTTGACGATGGTAGACCCTACAAATTGAAGCAGGAGCACTGGGAGAACAAGCGCTACACTGTGGACGCAGTGACAAAGGAGCAGAAGGAGGAGGTGCTCGGCATCTTCTCTCAGTATCCCGTAAAACTTGCGTGGGCGATCACGGTGCACAAGAGCCAAGGCCTCACTTTCGACAAGGCCATCATCGACGTAGGCAGCGCTTTTGCACCGGGGCAGGTATACGTTGCGCTCTCGCGCTTGCGCACGCTGGGCGGGCTCATCCTGCGCACACGCATCGAGCCATCCGTAGTGAGCACCGATAAGGATGTGATGGCCTTCAGCGAACGGCAATACACGCAGCAGCCTCTTCCGGAACAACTGAAAGAACAGCAGCGCCAATACCTGCAGGCCGTCCTTGCGAGCACCTTCGACCTCGGCGACATCACCAAGAAGGTCGGCTTCGTGAAGAAGGACCATTTGGAGGTGAATGAGTTTGAGGACGAGAGCATGAAGACCGCACTCACCCGCTTGTCGGACAAGATGGAAGCAGAGGCCACCAACACGCACGCCTTCCAACACCAATTGTTGCGTTTGCTTCACTCCGATGACCGCGAGGCGTTGCTCTTGCGCATTGAAAAGGGCGGTGCGTATTACAGCGCCATGCTGCGCGAAGGCATGAAGGACCTGCTGCAGCACTTGGCACAGGTGGAACTGTTGAGCCGGACCAAGGAGTACGCGGCGGAATTGCGTGAGATCGACGGGATGCTGGTGAGGAAGCTGGCCATGATCGCCAAGGCGGGCATTATCACCATCAGTATCCTTAACGGAGAGGACATCAAGCCGATGCCGGAGACCGATCGAACTTTGACCGACAAACGCACGGAATTAGTGGCGGAGATCGCGCAATGGGCCTTGGAGCATAAGCCGAAGGCCAGCACGAAGACAGGTCGGAAGCGCGTCAGCAGGAGCGATGATGATGTGTTCACCACGAAGAAGAAGCGTGAAGGCAAAGGTGTAAAAGGGGAGACTTACCAAACGACCTATGCGCTGCTGAAGGAAGGCAAGGACCTTGCGGAGATCGCAGCGGAGCGGCAGCTTTCACTGGCCACCATCGAAGGCCACGCGGCACGCGGCATTGGCGAGGGCGAAGTGGAGATCTCCACCGTGTTGGCCGATGCCGTGCGCGACACCATAGCGGATTGGATGCGCGAGAACAAGGACAAGGCGACCAACGATGCGCGTGCGCACTTCGGTGAGACTTACAGCTATGGTCAGCTGCGAATGGTGCAGGCCTGGGTGAAGCTGGAGGAAGCTTCCTAGCTCCTGTGCTCAGGCTGGGTCGAGCGCATCAGATGTCCGTATCACAAAGGTCATCCAGCAGGCATCCGAGCTCTTCAAGGCTGCTGGGCCTGAACTTCAGAACGGGCTTCTCTCCGGATCGGACCGGCTCTATGCTCACCTGCGCACGACCTTCGATCACGGTGTAAGCAAAGACCACGGCCGGTTCATTTTTCGGGACCGGTGGTGAGGCGTATTCCATGTTCTCGGTCCGCTGCATGCCTAATAGCATCCGCATCTTCGTGAAGACGAGGTAAACCTCCTCATTCTGTTCGTGATCGTCCTGCACGATCACGGGTTCCTTGCAGTATTCAGGGACGTCGTAGAAGCGGTCGCAATTGATCCACCCCAGTTGTGTAGTGGTGATCACGTAATTGGTCGTGCCTTTCATATCCGCGGAACCCGTGCTATCGACCCATTGCGCATAGCGTTGCATGCGGTTGTTCTCCTCCTCCTGCCACGCTGCCAGTGCAGTGAAGTATCTGGCCCATAGCGGCGCGCCGATCGAATCATACCTGCGCAAGGCAGCCGGGTAGGTCTGCGTCTCCCACTGTCGCATTTCAACACGTTTCTTTTCGTCCCACACGGTTTTGTCCTGTTCGTACTTTTCCAAGGCGGCAGGGTAAGCTGCGTTCTCACGTTGCGCCCGTTCCAGCCGCGCCTCATAACGGACCTGCCGCGCCCGGTAGTGTTTCATGGCTCGCGCACAGGCCTTCTCCCGGCGTGCCTGCGCTTCCTCGGGCCTGAGGAAGGACCACCAAGGGTCGTCTTTTGCGAAGTCCTCAGCTTTCGGCAGTTCCGGTGCAGTGGGCAACACCAGCAATAGGGGCTTGAACGGCTTGCCACGTCCGTCCTCCTTGTACGTGGGAAGCTTGTAGCGGACGTCCGGCTCTTTTGGCTCTGGCTTCGCCTGACCATAGTTGGTGGCGGAGATGAACGATGCTTCGTTGGTGGTCGTCCAATTTGAGCCGTTCGTGCTGAGAAAGAGCTGCATGCGGGGTTGCCTTGCCGTGGTGGGCATGGATATCGTTATCGGCAAAGCGGGATCTACAAGCAACCGGTTCTCCAAGCTGTCCGTCGCCTCCAACTTTACCATCCCACCCGTTTCCAGCAGCCTGTTGCCGCTTTGAGTAACGAGCCTGTTCGCCAACATCGCTTGGAGACCAAGAGCCTCGGTCAGTTCCAGCTTCACGGGAGAAGCGGGTACGGCCCCATGGTCATCGACGAAGGAGCCAGCGCGGATCGCTAACTGAACACCGGCGAGACCTACTACCACTTGATCACGAGCGGGGTCAAGGATGAAGGCCTGTGTGCTTCCCTGACGCAATGCCTGCCGAAGTTCCTCGGTGTCGGCGAACACGTTCCGCGTGAAGGTGATGCGCACCCGGCGGTTCAATGACATGCCGTCCTCACCGGCGTTGCTGGCCACGGGTTTCCGTTCTCCACGATAGGTGATGCCTACCAACTTGGGTTCTGCGCCGTGAAGAAGTAGATACTGGCGCACGGTCTTGGCGCGGGCTGCGGCCAGCGTGTCGTTGTAGGCATTGCTTCCATCGCTGTCCGTATGGCCTTCCACCGCGAAGTGGTAATCGCCTTGGACGGTGACCGAAGCAAGGAAGTGATCCAGTGCGTCGATCGCCTGTTCGTTCAGGGTGGATACATCCTTCTCGAAGTGGACGATCAGCTCCTGATGGATAGGGGAGGCCAATAGTTGCAGGGAACCAAGCAGCAGAAGCGGGAATGCGATATGGCGGTTCATGGCGGGGTGGGTTTAGATGAGTTTGATGGACCCCAATCCCGGATACCTCGTTCCGGTCCGAAGTGACCATCTTCCACCAGAAGAACTCCGGAGCTGTTAAAAATCGTATACGTCCCTATGGATCCACGTGACCTCCGGGGCCTCCATTACCACCCTAACCCAGAAAATGGCAATGGAAGTAAAGGAGGTGAAGAAGAGATGGAGGAAGTAGAGAAATGAAGACTAGCGCGGCTTTCGGAGCCTCCTGATCTTTATTATGCACCGATCGTCGGGCACCGCTTCATGTCGATCTACCTTTGCGCGGTTTAAAACAAACACGACAGTACAATGGCAAGTGGTAAAGTAAAGTTCTTCAATACGGAGAAAGGTTTCGGATTCATCACCCCCGACGAAGGTGGCAAAGATGTTTTCGTGCATAAGACCGGCACCCGTGACGCCCTCTGGGAAGGTGACGCCGTCACCTATGAGATAGAAGAGACCCCGAAGGGCCTCAGCGCGATCGACGTGCGCAAGGCCTAAGGCCCAGCATCGTTTCGAATTTTGAGAAGCCCCGGCCTTGGCCGGGGCTTCGTCATTTGGGCTAGTTCCCTCAGCGGCCTCCCACAGGGGGCCGATACATACCGGACCTCAGGCTAGAGAGCATGCAACGTCCACTGCGTGAGACGTTGATGGGACTAGTTCCTCTTTTACTACCCTTACCTCCCTTTCTTCCCTTACCACGAATAGGTGAAGAGGGTCAAGAAGGTGGAGGAAGCAAGGGAGGTAAAAAAAAGCGAGGTAGCTCGGGGAACAATCCCCGTCACACTGGCTGCGCCGCATAACGCGAACGGCCGTACTGCTTGGTGTACAGGTCGTACACGATACCATCCGCCAAGCCCACTTTGGGCACGAAGACCTCCTCGATGCCGGCTTCCTCCATCACGCGCAGGAAGATGTCCGCAGCGGGGATGATCACGTCCGCGCGGTCGGGGCGAAGGCGGAGGACCTTCACGCGATCATCGAAACTGTAGGAGGCGATGCGATCGCGCTGCATCCGGATATCCATGCGCGACATCGGTTCGCCGAAAGAATTCTTGTTCTCCTTGAAGATGCGGTTGATGTTGCCGCCGGTGCCGATCCCGGTCAGGCTCTCATTCGCGTCGCGGACCTCCGCGAGGAATTCCGCCGCCGCCGCCCATTCCCGTTCGTCCACTTTGTGCTGCAAGGACCGCACGGTTCCGATCTTGAACGAGGAGGAATGCTTGCGCTTGCCGTTCTCGATCCAGGTGAGCTCAGTACTGCCGCCGCCCACGTCGATGTAGAGGTAGTTACGATCCTTCAGCAGGTCCTGCGTCCAGAAGGTGCTCATGATCAGGTCCGCCTCCGTGCGCCCATCGATGGCCTCGATGTGAACGCCGCTCTCCATCTCTACGCGAGCCAGCACCTCCGCACTGTTCGTGGCTTCGCGCATGGCGCTTGTGGCGCAGCAACGCAGGTAATGGACGCCGTACACCTCGGTGAGCAGCCGGAAGGCCTTCAGCGATTTGATGAGTTGGTCGCGCTTGGCGGCGCTGATGGCCCCGCTGTCGAAGACGTCCGCGCCCAAGCGGATCGGCACGCGTATTAGTGAGGTCTTCTTGATCACCGGGTGGTCGTCGCGCTCCACCACGTCGCCGATCAGCAAGCGAACCGCGTTGGAACCGATGTCGATGGCGGCGTATGTGAGGTCGCGGCTGATGGTGCGAAGGTAGGAGCGGGCGCGGAGAGGAGCTTGATTGCAAGAATTCCGTAATTCGACCTGTAGTGCGGTGGGTAGCCCTTCAGCCTGTGGGAGTGAGAAGGATCACCACGCGAAAAAATGATGACGTGTTGTTCGTTAAGAAAAAATAATACATTTGAAGTGAAAATTTTGTTAAACAAACCCCCAGCTACGATGAATGCCTTAATCACCCCCCCCCCCGCTTGGGAGCCGCGAACTGAAGCAGTCCCTTGTGAATGTACTAAGAGCCGGCCTTGAACGGGCAGCGACCATTATAGCGGTCGCTGTTTTTGTTTTTGCGCTGGCGACCCCAGGCGTAGCTCAAACCGATTGGGTCTGTGGGACCGATGTTCAAGAACATCAGGCAGAAGGAGGTAACGAGCGTGGAGCTGACTGTGGAAATGCTAGCGCAGCTTGGTTGAACACATACCGTGCCCCGGGTCATTGGGCTGCGGATGATCTGACCCCGCTGAAAACCATCTTGGTGAACTTCGTAGTGTGCCGGAATGGTCAGGGCCTCAATGGTTGGCAGGACACGCCTGAAGTCAGGGCTCATTTTGAGGAACTCGTCGATAGTGTGAACAATTTGTATGCTGCGCCACGAACTCAGGGTTACTCACTCTCATGCCCCGTGTCCTATTACCCCGTTCAAGACACGCACATCCGATTCAAATTAAAGAATGTATACTTCCTCAATTCCGACGATTGGAATTTGGATGCCACCGGTGCATATGCTTCCGCCATCTTGAGCTACTTGTTCACAAACCATCCCGAAGCGGAGCAGGCGATGAACCATATTTTTACGCAACCGGGGACTTGGCCAGGTGGCTATTGGGGATTCTATAGCAATTTGACTGTACCCGGACATGGGCGGCACTCCTATGTGTTTACTAGGAATTCCATGTGGGGGGACAACCCTGTTTGGGCGGACCATATTGACCATCTTCAACACGAATACGGCCATGCGGTTGGTCTTCATCACACCTATGACGGCCCGGAGGCTGGGAGTGGGAGGTCGATTACGCATTTTGACTTCTTGGATGATGTGTTCGGGACTTGCCCTGAAGCAGCAATGTCCAACTCCACCAGCCCTTGTTATAATGGGTGCGCTCCCCAGCCAAGCTACGTTTGCCATTTAACGAGTTGCTTCTTTAGCCAATTCCCGGCATCCAGACCTCTAATGTGTTCAGGCGGCAGTGCGGATTTTATTAGCCCGAAGCAATCCGGACGCATGCATCGCGCCTTGTCGCTTTATAACAATTCGTTTACAGTTGACAATAGGCCCATGCAACAGTACGTGGAGGAGAAGTACTCCTATGGGACCTACAGAGTAACTACAGATGAGACTTGGGACTTCTCTATGAAGATGTACCAAGACATCCAAGTTGATGCGCCCAACACGCTGACGCTGAAGTGTGAGTTGCAAATGCCGATCGATGGTATCATTTTGGTGAGGCCAGGGGCCAAGTTGATCATTGATGGCGGCGTGGTGACTTGTGCTCATGAGGGCGAACTTTGGCATGGGATAATGGCAGAGGGTATCACGTACAAGCATCAGGAACCTGCCAACCATCCTACCTATCAGGGATTGGTGGTTATGAAGAACGGCGGACTAGTGGAACACGCGAAAGTTGGCTTCGCCAACCATCGATGGGGTGGCACTTGGTACCGGGGAGGTGTACTCCAAGTCCAAGGTACACTTCAAGATGTAGGCGGTACTTTCCGCAACTGCACCATAGGGGCGGAATTCGAGAAGTACAGCAACTACTATCCGACCAGTCCGAGCCACGCGACGAAGAACGACAACAGCTACTTCAAGCATGCCGAGTTCATCGTGGACGACAATTACAGGGGCGGGGATGATTTTGACGCGCATGTGCGCATGTGGGAGGTGAAAGGGATCAGCTTCCAACAATGCGACTTCATCAACGCAATGACCTCCACCGCACCCAATATTAAGGCAAGCCATACGCGGGGAAAAGGCATCTACAGTATAGATGCCACTTACAGTGTTACCGGTCAATGCACGGAATCACTACCGCTGTGCGAGTATGGTTCAGGCCAACCAGAGCCGGTCTGCCCGGAGGCAGCGTTGCGACCTTCACGCTTTATCGGACTGGACCATGGTATCCGGGCAGGCAGCGGTGGCGTCGGGGGGTACACCTTTACAGTGAAGGACTCCTATTTCGAGAACAACGTTTGCGGCATCTTTGATGAGGCTGTGGACAACGCCGGCATCCTGCACAATAAGTTCGTTGTTGGTGGTCGTGAGGCGGAATTGACCTGAGAGGACGCTCACTTCGATGGAGTGCACCGCGCTGTATTCATGACCCTGGCGAATGCCTTCCGGGTGGAGCAGAACGAACTCACCAAAGCCACAACAGCCCATGCTTATGCGGAAGGCGTGGTCGTGGGTGAAACCGGCGCATACAACGACCAGGTATACAAGAACAAGTCCAATGACATGGACTACGGTTACGTGGCGGAGGGAAATTGTGTGGACGCGGTAAACCCCACGGTCACGGGCTTGTCGCTGCTTTGCAATCAAAACATGCAGAATGTGGAGGAGGACTTCAAGGTGAGGACCACGGAGCCAAACCCTCTTTCAAGCCAGAGCATCAAGATGTTCCAAGGTTCCGTCTACAAGTCGGCTGGCAATACGTTCACCCCGCAACAGAACGGCAGTTCGGAGTTTTTCAATTACCACAACGAGGCTGCGGGAGCACCGATCGTATACTTCTGGGAGTTGCCACCGGGCGACCTTAATCCGGGCGCATTCAACTCCCCTTACGTATTACATAATGCGAGTTCCTCTCCGCAGAACAGTTGCCCAACGCGGATCCTATGTGGTGGGAGAAGTGTTGTGCGAATGAAGTCGGCCCTCGCACCGCTGATCCATCAGGAGCGTTTGGCTTATCTGAACCTGAAGTACGTGTATGAAAGCCTGCTGGACGGGGGGGATTTCGATGAGTTGAAGGGGACCATCATGGAGAGTTGGCCACAGGATGCTTGGCAACTTCGCAATGAACTGATGAACAAGAGTCCCTACCTCTCTACCGACATCCTCAAGGAGGCAGCGAAGAAGAACATCCTGCCGCACGCCATGTACTTGGAGGTGTGCTTGGCCAACCCTGAGGCCACCCGACGCGACGGGTTCACCAAATGGGTGCAGTACGAAGCGCCCAACCCCTTACCGGAATACATGATGGCACAGATCGTTGCCTCTTGGGATCAAAAGACATGGCGGACCAGCTTGGAGGCAGATATGGGCTGGCACAATGGCGAATACCAGCGGTTGAACGATCAATTGATCAGCACTATGCTGATCGACACTGTTCACCAACCGGTGGATAGCATTCGGGCTAGTTGGCAGTTGAACCCCAGCTTGCGTGCGCGTTACGGGGAGGTGGGCCTCTTGATAGAGCAACAGCAATTCGATGCGGCCGCCAGTTTATTGGACGGCTTGGATGCTCAATATCCGTTGGAGAAGCAGGGTAAACAGGACCGGGACGACCTGCGGGACCTTATCGCCACGGTGCGTCCTGTGCTTGAAGATACCAACAGGTCCATCATGCAATTGGAACCCAATGAGCTGGACGCATTGGTAGGTATTGCCAGCAGGCAACCTTCCCTTGGGGCTTCTTATGCCCGCAACACGCTCTGTTTCGGTTATGGCATCTGCAACCCGCCGGTCACTGGTGGGGTCACACAACCCAAAATGAGATTAGTAGGTCTTACGGGCGCTGATGAGCCAACAAAGCCGACCTTGCTCATCCACCCCAACCCCGCCAGCACTTGGGTGGCCTTCAGCCACGACCTGAATGGCAAGGCAGATCAGGGCTTGATCCGGGTACTTGATGCACAGGGCAAGGTAGCGTATGAGGTGGCTGTCACCTCCTCTCCGGGGCAACTGGTCTGGGATACACGCGGGTCGGCATCCGGTGTATATACCGTGGAATTGCACAACGGTGGAAAATTGGTGGATGCTCAACGGGTGGTGATCCAGCCTTGACCATGTTCCGCTCAGCTTTCCTTACCGCATGTGGTACCTGCGCTATGGCTTCGGCCATGGCGCAGGCGCCACTGTGCGTGGATACCACCTTCCAAGTGCCTTTCACGCATAGGGAGATCGACGGTTTCGACTTCATGCCGGATGGCCGGATATTGGTGGCGGGGGGGATGAGCCAGGGACCACCGGCGGTCACTGGATTGAGCCGACTGTTGCCGGATGGCACAATTGACCCCACCTTTGGACCTAATTACATTCTTCGTAGTGCTGACGTGCGTGTGAGGAATGGAGAGTTTTACTTTGCGAGCATCGGTGCGACTGGCGTTCGGCGGTTCTTTATAGTCGATGGTACCATTGATTATTCCTATGGCTTAGTATACCCAGAGTTTTCAACATCGCACAGGAGCGACTTCCACACTTTTCCGAACGGGAAGCAATGGCGGACCGGTTCCTATAGCAAGCAGTTCTATGACGATGAAGGCCAGCAGATCGGCAACGAGCAGGGCTATGGGCTGATCCAAGTGTTGGCTGATGGGCGTGTTGACCCGGATTTCGACCACAAGCGCACCATGCCTGGGTCTTTAGCGGCCATACAGGAAACCCCCGATGGACGGTTTTTGATCAGTAGTTCAGTCGGCACGCAATATGAGGGACGGTCGGTAGGGGGCGTACTACGTGTCTGGCCGGACGGTCATTTGGACACCACCTTCCAGTCCACGATCTCTTGGGGTTCGATATCGAGGAACTTCTACTTTTATCCGGACGGGCGGATGCTGGTGTTCGGTCGCATGATGGCCCCCGAGTATCCGAATGATACGTTGGCGGTAATGCGCCTCAACCCCGATGGCAGCACGGACACCACTTGGCCGTCGATCCCTTTTCTGTCTTACACCTATTTCCGCGGCTTCGCTACTATCACGGACCACCTGGAGGTCGAGCCGGGCAAGCTGATCGTGGTGGGCGATTTTAATTCCATTGGCGACCAGCCCATGGGTGCCATCGCCGCCATCGACACGGCGGGAAATGTACTCTGGGACTATTTGCCCGGAACGGGCGCGGGGTTTTTCGATGATCCATGGTTGAACGGCAATGATCGGTATCTCTTTAAGATCAAACAGGCTCCGGACGGCTACATCTACATCTGTGGCAAATACGCTGGCTTTAACGATGGCTGTGGAGACCATCCTGAACAAAAGTTCATTACGCGCTTGTACCCGTTGAACGTTGGGGTGAAGGAGCACTCAGGCGAGAGAGGCATCCGCGTATACCCGAACCCCGGCTCAGATAATTTGAATGTGTCCTTTGAAGGACCGGGGACCTATGCCGTGTCCGTCCAAGATTTTCAAGGCCGAACGGTGCTTGAGCGGATAATAGGCAGCGGAACTGTACCGATCGATGTCTCCTCATTGTCAAAAGGCATGTACACGGTGCTTTTCATCGGTGCCAATGGAAAGCGATCAACCACTAAATGGATCAAACAATGAAGCAGCCGTTCATTACCTTTTTTGTGGTACTCTTCTTGTTTTCTACCGGTGCTTATGCTCAAAGCTGGTGCCCGCCGGGTGCTACTTGGATCTACAATTCCAACGGTGCTTGGCTTGAAGGCCAAACGCGATACACCTATGCGGGAGATACCGTCGTGGACGGCTTCGCGGGTCAACGACTTGAACGGAGGAACCTCGTCATTCCACCTCCGTGGGCCGGCGATACGATGTATGTCTACAATGGCCCGGCGCTCGTGACCCGCACCCAACCGGGGATGGTGTTTTGGTGGATCCCGGAGGCACAGGAATGGGATACGCTTTATTGGTTCAGCGCCCTACCCGGCGACCGGTGGACGCCCGGCTGGGAACAACAGCCGGAGAATTGCGCAGACGGTACCTATTTGATGGTACTGGATACAGGAGCAACTGTAGTGGATGCCATCTCCTTACGTACGCTCACAGTAGCCCGCTACATAGATGGGGATGCGGTTGGCGACTCACCCTTTACGATCATGGAGCGAGTGGGCAATGCTGATGGATATATCGTTCCAGTACCACCCGCAGTTTGTATTGTGGATGAGGTCGGCAACACATTAGGTTGTTACAGCGATGATGAGATCGGCTATCCCACATCCGGTTCTCCCTGCGAGCTAACGCTTGCGGTGGCAGAGATCAATGCCATCGATCCCGCAAGTTGGTCCGTTTCGCCCGTGCCGTTCCAGGATCACTTCACAGTTCGTTCGGCCATGCCCCGGAACGCTACGGTGATCCTGCTGGACAGGACCGGTCGGGAGTTGCTTTCGATGCCATTTCATGGAACGGCTTTGGAGGTGGATCCAGGACAGTTACCCGCGGGCAGCTATGTGCTGCGCATGGTGGATGCGCGTGGCACCTTGGGACACCGGATGGTGATCAAGGAATAAGCTCCGGTCCCGTCCCCGAGCTCAAGGTCCGCTTTGCGAGACCTTGAGCGAACTCTGAACCTCACCCCAGCACCGCCAGCCGCTCCTCGATCGCTTTGATCTTCGCTTCGGTGTCGGCCTTCTTCTTGCGCTCGTTCTCCAACATCTGTGGCGGCGCGCCGCTTACGAAGCGTTCGTTGCTGAGCTTCTTGACCACGCTGGCGAGGAAGCCGCGGGCGTACTTCAGCTCTTCTTCGGCCTTCTTGCGCTCGGCTTCACTGTCCACGTTCTCGCCGAGGTCCACGGCATATTCTGTGGTGCCAACGAGGAAGTTGATCGACCCCGCCCCGGCGTTTGCTGCTGCTTCGATAGCGGAGACGTTCGCCAGTTTACCGACCAGTGCTTGTGTGGCTTCGCCCAGAGGCGACTTGGCCTTCACCTGCACAGCCAGTGCTTCCTTCGGGCTCAGGCCGCGCTCATTGCGGATGTTGCGCACCGCGGTCACAAGGTCGAAGGCGTGCTGCATCTCAGCTTCGAGCTTTGCATCGCCTTCGCCGCTCTTGGGCCATGATGCGATGATGAGTGCCTCTTGCGGCCCTTTCCGCTCGTTCAAATGGCTCCACAATTCCTCGGTGAGGAAAGGCATGAAGGGATGCAGCAGTTTCATCACGTCCTCGAACAGCGCGATCGTGGCGGCGTAGGTCGCACGGTCGATGGGCGCGGCAACCCCGTCAATGAAGGCGGGCTTGATGCTTTCCAAGAACCAGCTGCAGAGATCATCCCACACCAGCTTGTAGGTGGCCATCAAGGCCTCGCTGATGCGGAATTGCGCGTAAAGTGCGTCGATCTCGGACGTTGCACGGGCCACGCGCGAATGCATCCACGCGCAGGCCGCAGCGTTGGCCGCCGACTGTTGGTCATCGTTGACGGTAAAGCCCTTCACCAAACGGAAGGCATTCCAGATCTTGTTGCTGAAGTTCCGGCCCTGCTCGCAGAGGCTTTCATCGAACGGCAGGTCGTTGCCGGCAGGGGAGGTGAGGAGCATGCCCACGCGCACACCGTCCGCGCCGAATTTTTCGATCAGCTCGATCGGGTCCGGGCTGTTGCCTAGGCTCTTGCTCATTTTCCGGCCCTGCTTGTCGCGCACGATGCCGGTGAGGTAGACGTTCTTGAATGGCACTTCCTTGCGGTATTCCAGCCCGGCCATGATCATCCGCGCCACCCAGAAAAAGAGGATCTCCGGTGCGGTGACGAGGTCATTCGTGGGATAGTAGTACTTGATGTCCGCGTTGTCCGGGTCTTTGATACCATCGAACACGCTGATGGGCCAAAGCCAGCTGCTGAACCAAGTGTCCATCACGTCCTCGTCCTGCCGGATGCCTTTGGTACTCTTCCGTGCGGAAGTGAATTGCGCGATCGCCTCGGCTTCGGTCTTGCACACGGCGACATCGCCCGCCTCGTTGTACCAAGCGGGAATTTGCTGGCCCCACCACAGTTGGCGGCTGATGCACCAGTCGCGCACGTTCTCCATCCAGTGCCGGTAGGTGTTGGTGAATTTCTGCGGATGCAGTTTCACCTCACCGCTCATCACCACGTCCAGCGCGGGCTTCGCCATCTCACCCATCTTCACGAACCACTGCAGCGAAAGGCGCGGCTCGATCACGGCATCGGTGCGTTCGCTGACGCCGATCTTGTTCACGATGTCCTCCACCTTCACCACGTGGCCAGCTTCATCCAGCAATTTGGTGATCTTCTTCCGGGCGATGAAGCGGTCCTCTCCGACACAGAATTGCGCGGCTGCGCTCATCGTGCCGTTCGCTTCCAAAGTGTCGATCACTGCCAGCTTGTGGCGCTTGCCGATCTCGTGGTCGTTGGTATCATGCGCAGGCGTCACCTTCAACGCTCCGGTGCCGAATTCGCGGTCCACGTACTCGTCGAAGATCACCGGCACGGGGCGCTCCACCAAGGGGACGATCACGTTCCGGCCCACGAGGTGCGCATAACGCGCATCATCCGGATGCACCGCCACGGCCGTATCACCAGGAATGGTCTCTGGTCGAGTGGTGGCGATGGTCAACCACTCATCATCATCTGCACCAAAACTCGGGGTAATGGCCTCCACTTTGTAGCGGACGTAGATCAACTTCGAGTTGACCTCCTTGTGCATTACCTCCTCGTCGCTCACGGCGGTCAAAGCCACGGGGTCCCAGTTCACCATGCGATAGTCGCGGTAAACGAGGCCCTTCTTGTGCAGGTCGATAAAGACATCGACCACGGCCTCGCTGAGCGCGGGCTCCATGGTGAAGCGGGTGCGCTCCCAATCGCAGCTGGCGCCGAGTTTCTTCAGTTGTTCGAGGATGGTGCCGCCGTATTTCTCCTTCCACGCAAAGGCATGTTCCAGGAATTTCTCCCGGCCGATCGCGCTCTTCTTGATGCCTTGTTCCGCCAGCAGCTTCACCACCTTCGCTTCCGTGGCGATGCTCGCATGGTCCGTCCCGGGCACCCAGCAGGCGTTCTTGCCCTGCATCCGCGCGCGGCGCACCAGCACATCCTGGATGGTGTTGTTCAGCATGTGCCCCATGTGAAGCACGCCCGTCACGTTCGGTGGAGGGATCACAATGGTGTAGGGCTCGCGCTCATCCGGCACGGAGTGGAAGTAGCCGTTATCGAGCCAGTATTGGTACCACTTGCCTTCGATCTCCTTGGCCTCGTAACGTTTCGGAAGTTCCATGTTTTCCATCAGGGCCGCGAAGGTAATCCGGAGGTTGGCCGTGAGTGATAGCGGATTTTTCCGCAACCTGGCTTTACCGGTAGGGTGATAGGGCGCAACGGAAGTGCAACGGAATTCAAGTTGGACGCTTGCGGCAGGTTGTTAATGTCTTGCCAAGGACCGGTGGACGATGGCATGATGTGTGCATTCTTTGCATTCTAACAACCGAAACTAATGAAAACCATCCTCTTTTCCCTCGCTTGCCTCTTGGCAGTCGGCACCATGGCCCAATCCGATAGCAAGCCCGTCGGTGGCACCGGCCCCCAGATCAAAGTGGACAAGGACATGATCGACTATGGGACCATTCAGAAAAGTGCTGATGGCAACCGCAATTTTGTGGTGACCAACATAGGTGACAAGCCTTTGATCATCACCAATTGCCAAGGTTCCTGCGGATGCACGGTCCCAAAATGCGATACCGCGCCGATCCTTCCGGGTCAGACCTCGGTGGTAAATGTCCACTACGACACTGAACGTGTCGGACCTTTCACAAAGACGGTGACCGTTGCGAGCAATGCCACCAATACGCCAAGCCTGACCGTGAGCATCAAGGGTGTGGTGGAAGAGAAGACGCCTGCTGCGACGGAACCCATGAAGAGCATGTCGCCTGCTCCGACCAAGAAATAAGCATCTCCTGTCGAGGCCCCCGGGAATGGCTTGGGGGCATCGCCACAAGGTGCAAGCCGTTTTTAATTCATCACCCTCGCCAAAAGCTCCCGCAACAGCTCGCCGCCATCGGCGCTCGTGTTCCCTACGCCTTTGCTGCGCAGGTCGGTCTCACGGAGCAGGTGCTGTACCTCACGCAATTTTTCCGGGGAATAGTATTGCGCTGCGTTGGCGTACTCCTTGACGAAGAACGGAGGAACCTTCAGCGCCGCGGCCAGTTCGCCTTGCGACTTACCTGGGTTTGCATGTACGACACCCAGCTTGCCGAAATAGGAACTGAGCAGGCCCACGGTCATCACCAAGGGTGAATCCTTGTCCGTGGAAAGGTATTGTGCGATGCGCTGCGCCTTCGGATGATTGCGCATGCCGATGGCCTTCTGCAATTCGAAGATGTTGTAGTCCTTGCTAATGCCGACGTTCCGCTCGATCAGGTCGCCGGTGATGGAGCCACCCGGTTCAGTGACGATGCAGAGCTTTTCCACCTCGTTGGTGAGCTTCCCGAGGTCCGTGCCCAGATGGTCCGCTAATAATTTGGCCTCCACCGGCCCGATGCGGCGCTTGTGCGAGGTGACATAGAGCTGGATCCATTCGGGAAGTTTCTCCTCCTTCAGCTTGTCGCTTACGAAGACCACCTGCTTTTTTCCGAGGTCCTTCAGCCAGGTCTTCCGGCCATCGGCCTTCTTGTGCTTGTAGCAGATCACCAACACCGTGGTGGGCGTTGGATTCTTGAAATAGGCCTCCATCTTATCGAAGGCATCGATGCGCCAGGTCTGTGCCTCGCGCAGCACCACCACCTGCCGCTCGGCCATCATCGGATAACGCAGGCAAGTGTCCAGCACCACATCGGGGTCTGTGTCCTTGCCGTAGAGGATGCTCAGGTTGAAGTCCTTTTCGTGCTCCTGCAACGCATGAAGCTCGATCTCTGCTGCGATACGATCGATGAAGAAGGACTCTTCACCGTGCAGGAAGTAAACGGGCTTGAACGCACCGGCGGCGATATCCTTCCGGATCTTCTTGAAATCGTCGGTCGTGCTCATTGCACCGAGGTCCGGTTGTCAGTTATTGGTTTTCAGTTGTCAGGCAAGCACAGCCTATGCCACGCCGATCAGCGATCAGAAACCCAATGCTCTGGGTCCACTGCGTGAGACCCCGAGTGTGATCTCATCCGATCACCGAAGATCAGCTCTTTCTGCGTTATCAGCGTTCTATTCGAAGCGAAGGTGCTTCACGGAGCGGCCTTCATTGATGATGTCGCGCAGCGAGGCGATGCCCACTTTCACGTGGTTCTCCGCGAAGCTGCCGGTGACCTTCTTGTCGCTCTCACTGGTCTTCACTCCTTCGGGGATCATGGGCTGGTCGCTCACTAAGAGCAGCGCGCCCGTGGGGATCTCGTTATAGAAACCGGTGATGAAGATGGTAGCGGTTTCCATGTCCACGGCCATGCAGCGGTCGCGGCGCAGGCGTTCCTTGAAGGCCTCGTCATGCTCCCAAACGCGGCGGTTGGTGGTGTATACGGTGCCGCTCCAATAGTCCAGCTCCATGTCACGGATCACGCCACTCACGGCGCGGTGGATCATAAAGCTGGGCAGGGCGGGCACTTCCGGCGCGAAGTAGTCGTTACTGGTCCCTTCCCCGCGGATGGCCGCGATGGGCAGGATCAGGTCGCCGAGCTGGTTCTTCTTCTTGATGCCGCCGCACTTACCAAGGAAGAGCACCGCTTTCGGGGAGATCGCGCTGAGCAGGTCCATGACCGTGGCCGCCGTGGGGCTGCCCATGCCGAAGTTGATCATCACCATGTCCTCGGCGATGGCCACCTGCATCGGTTTGCCTTGCCCGTGCTGGCTGGCACCGGTCTGCTCCGCGAAGATGTTCAGGTAGTTGTCGAAGTTGGTCAACAGCACGTATGGCTTGAAGTCTTCCAAGGCCACGCCGGTATACCGGGGCAGCCAATTCTTCACGATGTCCTGTTTGGTATGCACTTTTGTTCGGTATTAGTAGTGATGATGAAAGCCTTGAACTTGCCGGACCATGGGGTCAAAACTATGCACGACGGACAGGGCGACCGTGTTTTTGATCCCGTGCGCCGCCTTTGGGTGGCACTGACCCCGGAGGAATGGGTGCGCCAGCACGTGCTGAATTACCTCATCCATGAGCTGGGTTGCCCCGCTTCGTTGATCGCTGTGGAGCAGAAGCTCGTGGTGAACAAACTGACCAAGCGGGCCGATGTGGTGGTGCATGACCGACAGGGCCGGGCCGTGTTGCTGACGGAATGCAAGGCTCCCGAGGTGAAGGTGGATCAAAGCACGTTCGAGCAGGTGGCCCGTTACAACACCGTATTCAAAGTGCCATACCTGCTGGTCTCGAACGGACTGGTGCATTACTGCTGCCGAGTAGTGCGTGAGAGCGAGAAGATCGAATTCTTGTCGAAAGTACCGCTCTATGAAGAGATGTGCGCTTCGGTCCCGGATTAACTTTAACCCCATGAGATCTGTTGTTCTGACCCTTGCCGCACTCCTTGTATGTAGCTGCGCGACCCGCGCTCAAGGGCCATCCAAGATGGGCTTCCAGTTGCGTGCTTGGTTGGCCACCTCCGACCCGGCAAGCCGCGTGGATCTTTTCTTGGGCGGGGATGCCGCTGATGTGGCCCGGACGGTGCTCATCCATGGGGGCACGGTGAAGATGGCCGTGGACGGATGGGTGCAGGCTTCCATGCCGGCGGAACAGGTGAAGGACCTGGATCGTGATCCCGCGGTGAAGACCATCGTGTTCGACCTTTCAAAAGGAAGGACACTGGCCGACAGCATGCGTGTGAAGGCGCATGTGAACGAAGTCCATGAAGGGTTGCCGCCGCTGCCGACCGCCTATCAGGGTGAGGGCGTCATCATGGGCATCATCGACACGGGATTGGACTTTCACCATCCGGATTTCCTGGACAGCCTCGGTCGGACCCGAGTGATCCGCTATTGGGACCAGAACTATCCATTTGATCAATGGCTCACACCGAACGGATTCGGATATGGACAAGCTTGGGACAGTACGGCCATCAATGCCGGGGATTGCCCCGCAGTGGACCCGTTCAACCAGTATGGCCATGGCACTACCGTTGGGGGTACGGCCGCTGCGAACAACAATGGCAATGGCCATTGTGCAGGCGTGGCGCCCAAGGCGGACCTCATCATTGTGGCGAACGACCTGCACCATCCCAACTGGACCTCCTCCATCGTGGATGCCGTCCGCTACATCATCGATCAGGCTGCCACCCTGAACCGGCCCGTGGCCATCAACCTCAGCCTCGGGGATTATTACGGTAGCCATGACGGGTTGGACCCAGCGGCCTTGATGATCGATCAGATGCTCATGGCACAGCCGGGCCGGGTGCTGGTCTGCGCGGCCGGGAACAGCGGTGGGCTGCCCGCCTACCATTTGCGCACGATTGTGACCGCGGACACATCGTTCACCTGGTTCGCCCACAATCCGAACAGCATACTCAACATGGGAGCTGTGTACTTCGACCTTTGGGCGGACACGGCGGACTTCAACCAAGTACAGTACAGCGTGGGCGCCGACAAGACCAATGGGGGCTATTCCTTCCGCGGTCGGATCCCGTTCCGCACCATCCAAGGTACCTTGGGACAGATCGTGATGGACACGCTGTGGAGCGTGGACGGCAACAAGCTGGGAAGGGTGTTCACCCAAGCGCAGCTCCGCGACGGACAATATCATTTGGAGGTCTACATCCCCCAACCGGATTCCGTCGACCAGTTGTATTACCGCTTCCTGACCACCGGATCCGGAAGTTTTGATGCGTGGAGCTCGGACGTGTTCGGTACCTCGAAGATCATAACCGCCATTCCGGACAGCGCGGACTTCCCGGCCATAGTGCACTACGTGGCACCGGACAAAAAGCAAAGCATCGTCGATTCGTGGGCCTGTTCCCCGCAGGTGCTTACCGTGGGCAACTACAACAACCAACAGCAGTATACGGATGTATCCGGCGTGGCGCGGGACCTTGGCGGTATCTCCGGCGCCATCAGTGGGAGCAGCAGCCATGGCCCCTCGCGTACAGGAGTTGTGAAACCCGACGTGGCCGCGCCAGGCGATGTCATCTTCAGCGCGGGCCCGTTGAACATCCTGCAGATCTACCTCACCAACGGTCCGGACAAGCTGATCGACAGCCTGCACATGCGTAACGGGGGAACCTCCATCGCCTCGCCTGTGGTGGCCGGCGTGGCGGCGCTTTTGCTGGAGAAATGCCCTCGGGCTTCGAACAGCATGGTGCGTGATGCGATCAACGGCTCAGCATTCGCGGACGACTTCACCGGGGTGTTGCCGAATGAGCAGTTCGGCCACGGCAAGGTCAATGCGTTCGCGGCTTTGGTGAGCACCAATTTCCAAGTTCCCTTGACACAAGCCAATGCCTTCTGTGAAGGTGACAGCGTGATGGTTTCCGGACCGGATTTCATGTACCGCTATCTCTGGAACATTGGCACCACCCAGCGGGATGTCTGGACCACTGGCGATACCCTCCAACTCACGGCGGAAAGTCCCCAGGGTTGCAGGGGCATCAGCGATACGCTCATCGTGGTCCCCGATCCGTTGCCTGTGGCCTCGATCACGGTGGACGGGCTCACCATGCAGAGCGGTCCGGCAGCATCCTATCAGTGGTATATGGATTCGGCACCTGTCCCGGGCGCGGATCAGCAGACCTGGGAGGCGGAGGAGAACGGCCATTATTTCGTGCAGGTCACCGATAGCGCCGGCTGCTCCGCGAATTCCGATACGGTCTTTATTTTCTCAGTGGGCATTCCCGAAGCTTCACGCATGGAGCTGGGTTTGTGGCCGGTGCCGGTCGCGGACCGATTGAATTTGCGCGGCATGGACCCATCGGTGATGGACGCACCATACGACATCCTCGACGCGAGCGGGCGCAGCATTCTTCATGGCGTGGTGCAACGGAACTCACCCGTGATCGATGTTCATGGATTGGCCAGTGGTGCGTACCTGTTGAGCCTACGCGGAATGCCGTCCGTTACCGCTTTGCGTTTCATCAAGGAATAGCATTATAGACTCACCAGAAGGCTATTTTCGTCTGAATGGAAACACCGCCTTTTGTGCTGTCAGGAGGAGGGGTCCGGGGAGCGGCCCATGTGGGTGTGCTCCGTGCTTTCAGTGAAGTGGGAATTGTTCCGGGTGCTATTTCGGGCACAAGTGCGGGCGCACTGGTCGGGGCGTTGATCGCCGACGGTTGGACCCCGGAGGAGGTGAACCAAATGATCCTGGACGAGCTGAGGCGCCCAAGGCTCATTCGCAAGCCCACCTTGGTTTCAAGACGCATCGAGGCTTTTTTACGACGAACGCTGCGCCATACACATTTCGAGGAACTCTCCATCCCACTCCATGTTTCCGCAACTGACCTGGAAAAGGGAGGTCAACGC
The DNA here is from genome assembly GCA_038234075.1 of Flavobacteriales bacterium. Lineage (GTDB taxonomy): Bacteria > Bacteroidota > Bacteroidia > Flavobacteriales_F > PHOS-HE28 > PHOS-HE28. The sequence goes on from JBBSUV010000010.1 coordinate 50,243, forward strand.
ATTTTCAGCAGTGGAGAACTTATCCCTGCGCTGATGGCCTCGTGTGCCATACCGGTGGTCTTTCCACCGGTACAGGTGAACGGGGTGTACTATGTGGATGGCGGGATCAGCAGTAACCTGCCTGTGGAGCCCTTTTTGGCGGAAAAGGACAAGGTGGTCGCCGTGCATGTGAACCCCTTACCGCCATTCATTCCCGGAAGACGGGGTATGATGCGCACGATGGACCGCATCTGGCATTTGAACTTCCGGGAAATGGTGATGCGTTCCGCCGAAGGATGCCATCTGTTCATTGAGCCGAGCGAATTGTCCAAGTTCAACATGTTCGAGCTGAGCAAGATGGAAATGGTGGAGGAGATCGGCTATACATGTGCGAAGAACCTGCTGAATACCGCCCGCTGAACATGGATGAGGTGCGGAACGCCATCGGACGCTATGTCGAACTGACCGAGGAGGAATGGGGGCAGGTGCTGGGATGCTGGCAGGAAAGAACGTTCCCTAAGGGGGCGGTCATCACTGCGACCGGTCAGGTGGAACGCTGGTTCAGTATCGTGAAGGAAGGAGCGCAGCGGATCTATTTCGAGAACGACGGGCAGGAGGCATGCATCGGCTTCGCCTACGGAGGAAGTTGGAGCGGGATCTTTGACTCCTTCGTGAGGCAGGCGCCAAGCCGTTTTGTGCTACAGGCCGTGGCGCCCAGTGTGCTGCTCTCCATTGAGCATGCGGACCTTGAACGGCTCTACGGGCTGGTCCCGAAGATGGAACGCTTCGGGCGCTTGATGTTGGAGGATATTTTCGTGGGGAGGGCTGTACGAGAAGTGGAGCAACTCACCATGACCGCCCAGGAACGGTACGACCGACTGATCGACAGAAGTCCACATCTGCTGCAGTTGGTTCCCCAGAAGGACATAGCGAGCTAATTAGGGATGAGTGCGGAGACCTTCAGCCGGCTGCGCGCACGGAAGTGAACGTTCTTGATGCAGGTCAAGTGCCTTTCGCCATTATTGGCGGTTGTTTTGCGCCATGAAAGAGCCGATGGACGCCCGCACATTGATCGAGGACCTGCAAGCAACGGTCCGGGAACAACAAAGGAGGATCGAGGAACTGGGGCGACTGCCTCTCGGTGATCTGGAGCAACGGCCAGGACCAAAGTCGTGGAGTGCATTGGAGGTCGTCGAGCACCTGAACATCCTCAGCGGCCATTACGTCCGTCGCTTACGCCGTGCCTATTCCGGGACCAAGGTCACGAACAGCGGAACGTTCATTCCGGGGCAATGGGGGGAGAAGCTCACCATCGCCATGCGCCCGTTGGAGGATGGCACCATCCCCGGCCCCATGCGCACCCTTTGGTTCTTCGAGCCAAAAGCCGCCAAAGCCAAGGGCAAACAAAGTCTCTTGGACTTTCAAGCGCTGCTGGATGAACAGGCTCAGCTCTTGGACGAGGCAAAGGCGCAAGGCATGGAAGGTCCCCTGATCACAAGCACCTTGGGGCCGGTCCTCCGGTTCAAGATCGGCGATGCCTTCCGCTTTATGATCGCACATCAGGAGCGGCACTTCCTACAGATCGAGCGGGCCTTGCAAGCCGTGGCCGGAAAATGCACTTCCCCGATCGCGGAGAAAAGGCCTCAGAAGCCCGCACCGACGGCCTCCCCGTTGATATAGGTCGCCGTCACCTTGGCCCTTATCAGGTCTTCATCGCTCACCTTCAGCAGGTCCCGGTCCACCACGGTGAAGTCCGCGAACTTGCCCACCTCCAAACTGCCGAGGTCCTTCTCCGTGAACGTGGCCAAGGCGTTCCACATCGTCATGCCGCGAAGTGCTTCCTCACGGCTCAGGGCATCCTTCATCTGGAAGCCACCTTCGGGAATGCCGGCAGCGTTCTTGCGGACCACGGCGGCGTAAAAGGTTTTCAGCGGATCGATACCCTCCACCGGGAAATCCGTGCCCAAGGCGATCATGCCGTTCTGTTGCAACAGCCGCTTGTTGGCATAGGCGCTAGCCAAGCGATCCGGCCCTAGCCGGTCGATGGCCCACAGCATGTCCGAGGTGGCGTGCGTGGGCTGCACGCTGGGAATGATGTTGTACCGGCCGAAGAGGTCGAAGTCGCGAGGGTCCATGCACTGGGCGTGCTCGATGCGCCATCGGAGATCGTTCGTGCCCCCCAGCACCTCGCCATAAACACCCAGCAGCAGCCTGTCCGCGCTGTCGCCGATGCAGTGCGTGGCCATTTGGAAGCCGTGGTCCTTGCACCATTGTGCCACCTTCTGGAAGTGCTCCCGCGTGGAGAGTTGCAGCCCATGGCCTGCGGCGACATCATCGCTGTATGGTTTGATGAGCAGCGCCCCGCGTGAGCCGAGCGCACCGTCGGCATAGCACTTTACGGCACGCACGATGAGGCGGTCGCTGATGGAAGGGCCGCTGGCATACCGCTGGAAATTGGTGCTGTCGTCCGCGAGCATGGCGTAGATGCGGATCTTCAGCACGCCTTCCTCCTGCATCTTCCGCATGAGTTCGATGGTGCCGGCGTCAAGGCCCGCGTCGCATACCATGGTGAGGCCCAAGGCGAGACAGGCCTTTTGGGCGGTCAGCAAGGCTTGGCGTTTTGTTGGCTCGTCGGCGTCGTCGAAGATCTTCTGGAACACGCTGACGGCATTGTCGGAGAGCAGCCCCGTGAGTTTTCCTCCGCGCTTCTCGAGCAAGCCGCCCGCGATGGCGCTTTCCGCAGTGAGCCCTGCGCTGTTGAGTGCGGCCTGGTTCACCACGGCGGCGTGGCCGTCCACGCGTTGCAGCAGCACCGGCCGGTCCGGGAAGAGGATGTTGAGGCTGTCATTCACGGGGTTGGCCTTGTCGGGCCAAAGGTTCTGGTCCCAGCCCCGGCCAAGGATCCAGCCGCTACCGGGATGTGCCTTGGCGAACGCTTCGGTACGCCGAAGCACCTCGCTCCAGCTTTTCGTCTTGCCCAGGTCCACCTTTTGCGCATTCAGTCCGTAGCCAAGAAAATGGCAGTGCCCATCGATGAAGCCGGGATAGATCGTCTTGGTACCCGCATCGTAAACCTCCTTGGCGCTGTAGCGGTTCAGGATCTGCTGTTCCGCGCCCAGTTCCACGATGCGCCCGTCCTTGATCGCCATGGCGGTGTACTCATGGCCTTCACTGTCCATGCTCACGATACGGGCGTTGCGCACCACGAGGTCGACCTCCTTGTTCTTGTAAGCACAGGAGGAGGTGAGCAGGAGCAGCACAGGGACCAGAGCGGAAAGGGAGGATCTCATCGTGTTCTGAAAATTGGCCAATTGGGCAGTTTATCGGGGTCGATGATCAATAGGAGCGCAATGGTGTAGAAGGGGAGCAGGGGCACCCGGTAGCGGACCAAGGCACCGACCACCGGGGTCGTCCAGCCGATCAAAAGGCCCAGGAAGAGACAGAAGGAAACACAATAGAGAAACACGGGCAGGTCGATATGCGTCCATTTCCTTGAAAAGAGGAAGGCACACGGCAAGAGCAGGATCAACACCAGGTTCTCCATGGCACTGAGCAGGCCGAGCGCGCCCAGGTCCCACGTGGCGAACGGGGAGAGGAAGGTCATGTACAACGCATGTGGCGCCTGTTGGAGGAAGCTGCCGAGCGTGGCGGCCAAGGGCACAGTGGTGAGATAGCTGCCCGGGTCGGTGAGGCTCACCACGCCCAGCATGTCCCTCTGTTTCTGCGCTATGAGCATCAACAGATCCGGTCCGGACGCCACCAGGGGAAGGACCAGGACGAGCAGCGCTGCCAAAACATGCGTGGTGGTGAATTTCAAGATCGGGCGCCGGTCCCCGGAGCGACGGCACCACAAGAGCGCGGCCAAGCCCGGGATCATGCAGGCCAGCACATACGACTTCAGCACGAGCTGCACGAACAGGCCGAAGAGGAGCAGGGCCACGTACCGCCATTTTACCGGACCGGACATCAGCTTGGAAAAGGCCAGCAGAAATAGGCCAAGGCCGAGAAAGAGCAAGGCCTCTTTGATGGGTGCGCTGCCCCAGAACACGAGGCTGGGCCAAAGGAAAATACCGGCGGTCAGCGCCTTTTCCATGTTCGGAAGGAAGCCGACGAATGTTTTATACAGCGCCACGAGGCCCACCAGCGCGAGGAAGCAGGAGAACACGGTGTGCACGTGGTATACCCCGAAGGAGAACAGCCGCACCACCGCGCTGTAGCGGATCATCGTGTGCGCGTCGTTGTAGTAACCGGTGTCGTATTTGCGGTGCCAGTTGTTCATCACCGCGTAGTAATGCTCATTGAAGTAGGCGTTGTCATTGCCGATCCCGAAGAGCATGCGGAGGTAATCACCGGGGTGCTTGGGCAGGGCGCTGAACATCACGTTCCCATCGTCGAAGAAGCGGTAGATGTCCGCCGTGGAACGGTCCGGATAGTGGTAGGTGTAGATCCACCACAACACGGTTCCTGCAGCGACCTTCAGCAGGAACAAGGCACCGATGGTGCGCTTCCGGAGGCCAGGAGCCTCGAAAAAGCGCCACCGCCGGATCACGAAAAGGAATATTGCGACGTAGCCGCATGTGAGCAGAATGCCCGCCATTGTCGCCAAATGTAGCCGGGTGATGCCGGGCATGGCCGATCCGGGCAGCGCTTTATTGCACGGGAGTCGGCATGTCCGCGTAGTTCGTTGCGGTTGAATGGCGTCCTTTGCGCCCGGATACCGGCAGTGCCAGCATGACCAGAGAGGAGCTCATCACCACGATCAAGCGAAAGCGGAGCCTGCTGTGCGTGGGCTTGGACACCGAACTGCACCTGCTTCCTGAGCATTTCCGCGGGCTGCACGACCCCGTTCGCGCCTTCAACCATGCCATCGTGAAGGCCACGAACGACCTCGCGGTGGCCTACAAGCTCAACTTGGCTTTCTATGAAGCCAACGGCGCAGCGGGCTGGCGCGATCTGGAGAGCACCGTGGCCTACATCCGGAGCGTGGGCGATTGCCTGATCATCGCCGACGCCAAGCGCGGGGACATCGGGAACACCGCACGCAAGTACGCCGAGGCCTTCTTCGACCACTTGGATTTCGACGCTGTCACCTTGGCCCCGTACATGGGCAGCGACAGCATCACGCCATTCCTCGGGCGCCCCGGTAAATGGGCGATGGTGCTGGCCGTAACGAGCAATGAGGGCGCGCTGGATTTCCAGTTCCTGCCTGTGGAGGACGGTCACCATCGCCTGTTTGAGCGAGTGATGGAGCGTACGGCGGAACTGGGCTCGCCGGATGAGCTCATGTTCGTCGTGGGTGCCACCCGGACCGAGATCCTGCGAGAGGCCCGTGTCTTGGCGCCCGACCATTTCTTTCTGGTGCCCGGCGTGGGGGCGCAAGGCGGGAACCTCGAGGAAGTCCTGCGGGAAGGGATCACGAAGGATGGCGGTCTGCTCATCAACAGCTCCCGCGGCATCCTCTATGCCGGCAAGGATGAGGCGGCCGTTCCGATGGCCCGAAAGGCGGCGGCAGAGCTGCAACGGATCATGGAAGCGGCATTGCGCTCGCGCGGCGTGGTCGGTTGACGATGAGGGCGGTGTTCGTGGATCCATCGGGCGTAGAAGAAGATCTTTGGACAGGATTACAGGATCTACAGGATCAGCGCCGCTTTGCGGCGAGCATACCTGTTGAGAACAGGCCCTAGCCGTTCGCCTTGGCGACCGGGAGATCCTGTAGATCCTGTAATCCTGTTGAGAACATCGGCAGCAGGCATTGTCCTGTCCCTTCCATCCTCACCATCCACTCCATTCAAACCGATCACGGTCAAAAAGGATCATTACCTTATCGGCGAAGGATCGACAAGATCGCCGTCATGGAAAGCCTTTTGTACCGCTCCGGGGATGCCTTCCCGATGCTGCCCATCGGGGCGGATGTCCTGCTGGACCCTGCATTTCCTTACGGGGAAGACCTGTTGCAATACATCTGGGAGGCTGGGCTTTATGACGCGGAAGATCTGCGCACGACGAACGGCGAAGTGCTTGAAGTACTGAAGGCCGGTCGGATCCAGAGCAACAGCGGCCGGATCTGCAGGACGCCTTGGTCCGGATCGGCGAGCAGCTGTGGGCGGGCAACGTGGAGGTGCATCTCCGCTCCAGTGAATGGAACGCCCACGGGCACCAGACCGATCCCGCCTACAACAACGTGGTGCTGCATGCGGTCTACCTGCATGATGGCGAGGTGCGCACGGAAGAGGGGAGGGAACCACCCACGGTGGAACTGCGGTCTCGGATCAGCGAACGGAGCATTCAGCTGCATCATGCCCTGATGACCGACAGCGGGCCGGTGCCTTGTGCGTCCCGTTTGCCGAGTGTGGACAAGGCACGCATCCGCATGTGGCAGGAGCGCCTGCTGGTGGAGCGTTTGGAGCGCAAGACCTTGGAGGTGGAAGCCCTCTATCGCCAGTTGGGCAACGATCCCGCGGAGACCTTTCACCACATGCTGCTGCGTGGCTTGGGCGCTAACGTGAACGCCGAACCCTTCGGAATGCTCGCCCATGCCCTGCCCTTGAAACTCTTGCTGAAATACCGCGATGACCCTATCCGGACGGAGGCACTGCTCTTCGGTCAGGCCGGCATGCTCACCGGGGGATTCACGGATGCACATCCGCGACGATTGCAACAGGAATATGCGCTGCTGGTCGGTCTGCATGGTCTGCGCCCGGCCCCGGCGGCAGCATGGAAATTCGGGCGCATGCGACCGCCGAATTTCCCCAGTATCCGTATCGCGCAATGGGCCGCGTTCATCGCCGGTTCCGCGGATGCCCAAGGCCAACTGTTGGAACAGGATAGCCCCGGTCCGCTCCGCAACTTGCTGGAGGTGGAGACGGACGGCTACTGGAAGGAACACTACCGCTTCGATCAAGCCTCGGCACCACGGCCCAAACGCTTGGGACGTTCCACCGCCGATGGCCTCATCATCAACAGCGTCGTGCCTTACCTCTTCGCCATGGGGCGCATCCGTGGCCACCAACCTTGGATCGATCGCGCCATGCGGCTGATGGAACAACTTCCGGTGGAACGGAACAGCATCGTGGACATGTGGGCCAGCATAGGTGTCACGGCTGAACATGCAGGACAGGGACAGGCGCTCATTGAACTGAAGAAGCGCTACTGCGCGGAGCGTAAATGCCTTTCCTGTGCAATTGGCACCCACCTGCACAAACAGGCCGGGAGCCTTTCGCAAGAGGCCTGAAAGCGATCAGCGTGCTCACGCTCTTTGCAGGATCACCTTGCCGCTCAGCCAGGAGCTGCCGTATGGATAGCGGATCAGATAGACGCCGGTGGCGTATGCGCTCAGGTCTATCTGGGCGGCCTCGTGCATCTTCAGCCCCTTCACTATTTGAAGCACTTTTCCGCTGAGGTCCGTGATGTACAGCTCCGGGATATCCACCTCCGCCGTGATGTGCACGATCCCCGAGGTCGGGTTCGGAAAGTAGCTCCAGCGGACCGTCGGTAATGGTTCAGGTATTCCGGTGGGTTCTTCAGGCCCTACCGCAGTGGTATCGGTCGGGCCTGTAGCGGTGGGGGGCACCACCAAAGAGTCCGGGTAACCCAATTCCAGCTCAGGTATTTGCTGTTCGCAATCGGGCATGTAGGTATAGCTCTTCATCACGCGCACGAGCAGGTTGCTCAAGCTTTCCACATCATAGTGGTCCGTGGTCGGCTCCATGTGTGGAGCACCTATTCCGCTATGGTCGGTGAGGAAGGTATAGGTGCCGTTGGTGCCCAAGGCCAGCGTACGCATCAGGTATTCCGTGCCCTTATCGATGCCACTGGCCGCCGCGGTCACAATGCGGATGCCTTTGCGGGCCGCCTGCCTGATCAGATCCTGCATTTTCTCCTCCTTGCCCGGGTGCGGGCCAGCGTCCAGCACCAGGAAGATGATCCGTGTGCGCGCCTCGGTGTTCCAGCTCAGGCGATTGATCGCCGAGTCCAAGGCCACGTCCACGGCTTCGGGTGTGTCGCCGCCGCCATCGGCCCGCTGGTCGGAGATGAAGTTCACCGCTGCGGAGAGCACCCGCGTGAAGTCCATGCTGCGCGTGAGGTATTCCTCGTTGCTGCCCTCGTCGCGGTAGAACACATTCGCAAAGCGGAAGTTGAGCCGGTCCCCGATCTGTTTACTGCGGAAGATGATGTCATTCATTTCGGCCCGGAGGAAATCAAGCTCATCCTGCATGGAGCCGGTGGCATCCACCACGAATGCCACATCCACGTTGTCGTTGGCACTGCATGGAACATCGAGAACCAGCCGGTTGACCCCCTGCCCGAATGGCTTGGCCTGGTCCACACGGAACATGCGTCCCCGGTGCACCACCTCCAGCATCATCTGCTCGGCTGATACGCTGTCCTTTACATCCAACGCCGCCCAGAGCTCTGCTTTTCCAGTATTGTCGGTGCGAGCGCTGAAGAGCACCTTTCCATCCTTCCGCTTCAGATGCACCACCGCATCGGCTATAGGGAGGCCGCTCTTGGTCTGTAGATCCAGCGTATAGCGGCCAGTAGGCGCGATCGACCACTTGTTCCGCATCTCGCTGAGGGTTGTTGAGGACAGGTCCCCCCATTGGGTCCATTTGGAAAAATCGTTCACTTCCCCCGCTGTGAGCCTACCGGAGCCAACGCCTTTTGTCCGTTCCGTGCGATCGGGCGACCAGACGAAACCCGCGGCTGGTTCCGCGATATCCGTAAGCGTTGTTCCGCCGACGGACATGGGGACTGCATACATGTCCTCTGGTCGCTCACTGTCCCGTTCGGACCGGCTCTCCGCAGCTCGGCTTTTGCGCATCGGCTTGCTCGCGTCCTCGATCACGGAGAAGTCGACCTTTTCATCGGCCTTCACTTTCACTATCCTTGTGGTGGAGGCGTAGCCGTCGTAGCTCACCACGCAGGTGTATGTGCCCGTGTCCAAGCGCACATTGAAATTGCCCCGTCGGTCGGTGAGCACTGAGGCGATCAGGTCAGCGCCCCTGTAGATGTCCACGTTTCCGTAGCCCAAGGCGCTCATGGAACTGCCGGAGTTCAGGTTGCCGCTGATGGACTGGGCAAAGGAGGTGACGGAGATCCCTACTGAAAGAAGGGTGAAGAATAGGAGGCGCATGGTTGCAAGGGAATGATTATGGCCTCTCGTACACGTGAAGGAGCTCGAGGTTCATTTGAGCCAGATCATCGGCTGGATCATTATGGCCCGTTCCTATCGTTCTGTTGGGTCCATCACCGCTTCGGTGAAGCACATTACTGCTGTTGCGCGGAGCGGGGATCCGGGAGATGAGCAGATGGGGCGCAGTGCCATCCCGCGGCGCGCAACTGTTGATCCTTTCAAATTATTTTCCTCCATGCCGATCCTGCCAGCTTAAATTGCGGCATCAAAAACGGCCGCGCCCGGCACGCTGGAAATATGATCGACCGCATCAAGACCTTATTCGAACACCACGCTTTCGGCGTGTGTGAATGGTGGGCGCACAAGCTCAACATCAAGACCGAGCAGGTGCGGCTCAGCTTCATTTATCTGGGCTTCGTCACCGCAGGCCTCAACGTGGTGGCCTATCTGGTGATGGCCTTCGTGCTCGAGCACAAGGAGCGGATCAAGCGTCCTTTCGCCAAGCGCAGCACGGTGTGGGAGTTGTGAACGGTAACGCCCGATGACCAACAACGATATCCTTAAGAAGCTGCGCGTGGCCTTGAAGCTGCGTGACACCGACATCGTGAAGATCCTCGCCTTGGTGGATTTCCGCATGACCACCTCAGAGCTCGGTGCGTTCTTCCGCACCGAGGATCATCCGAACTACAAGGAAGCAGGGGATCAGGTGCTGCGGAATTTCCTTAATGGCCTTGTGATCCATTTGCGCGGGCCGATGCCGGAGAAGAAGGGCGCTCCGGAGAGTGACCGCGGCTAGCCGATCGCCCAGCGCTCATACCCTTTGCGTGCCGGGTTGACATCAGGAATACCATTTCGCCGGTTAGCTTCGCCCAATGAGGCTACTGATCACCGGAACCAACGGCCTGCTGGGGCAAAAGCTCATCGCTGCACTGCGGAACGACCCCGACGTGGAGTTGCTGGCCACCTCGCGTGGAACGGACAGGACCGCTTTGCCTTTGGGTGATCGCTACCGCGCCTTGGACATTACCGATAGGAACCAAGTGGACGCGGTATTCGATGCAGCCCGTCCCGAGGTCATCATCCATTCTGCCGCTATGACGAATGTGGATGCCTGCGAGTTGGACCCGGAAGCGTGTCGCTTGCAGAACGTCACCGCCACGGAGCACTTGGTGCGCGCGGCCAAGCGGCATAATGCTCATTTCATCTTTCTCAGCACGGACTTCATCTTCGATGGAAAAAGCGGCCCGTACCGTGAAGAGGATGAAGCCGCACCGCTGAGCATCTACGGGCAAAGCAAGCTGGACGGCGAACGCCTCGTTCGGGAAGCCGGCCTGGAACGGTGGGCCATCGCAAGGACCATCATCCTCTATGGCATCGCCGAAGGGCTCAGCCGCAGCAACGTGGTGCTCTGGGCGAAGAGCGCATTGGAAAAAGGCGAGCCCATCAAGGTAGTGGACGATCAATGGCGCATGCCCACCTTGGCCGAGGATCTGGCGGACGGCTGCATCCGGATCGCAAAACAGCATGCCACGGGCATCTATCATCTCAGTGGACCGGACGGGATGAGCATCCTGGAACTCGTTGAGCGCACCGGGGCCTTCTTCGGTCTGGACACCTCCGTGGTGACCCCCATCAAGAGCGAAAGCTTGGGCCAACCTGCCAAGCGGCCACCCGTCACGGGCTTTGTCCTGACGAAGGCACACCACGACCTTGGATACGCGCCCCGCGGATTCGAAGCGGGATTGGCTGTCCTACGTGATCAACTTGGTCAATAGTGGAACACTATGGCACGTCGTAGGGCCCGGCCATGGAAGGAGGAGTTAAAGGACCTCTTCGCCATGGATCGTGGCGAGCGTCGGGCCTTTGCCGTTCTGCTCTCGCTGTGCCTTATCGGAGCGGCTTGGGTCACGTGGGAGCAGTGGTTGCGGCCTCGCACGCTTGCGGATAAGGAACAACTGGAAGTGGCCTGGTGGGGAATGCAGGACACCACTCAAAGCGGCAAAGCCCTCGATGGAAAGACATTGGACAATATACAGCTCTTCCAATTCGATCCGAACGGATTGCCCGTTGAGCAGTGGACCGAATTGGGATTGAGCGAGAAACAGGCGGGCGCGATCCATCGGTACGAGGAGCGCGGCGGGAAATTCCGAACCAAGAAGGATGTAGCCAAAATGCGCGTGGTGGACCCGGACCTATTTGCGCAGTGGGAGCCGTTCATCCTGCTTCCGGATTCCTTACCGCGGAAGAATCGGAAGCCGTATGCGGAGCGCGAACATTGGCCGAAGGACAGTTCGCGCTGGGAAGCCCGCGAGCCTAAGCACTTCGGTGATCGGGGAAATGCTGCCGCAGTAGAACTGAACGGTGCGGATTCCGCCTCCTTGGTCGCCATATCCGGCATCGGGCCATCCTTCGCTCGGGGCATCATCAAATATCGCGAGCGGTTGGGCGGCTTCGTCAGCCTGGACCAGCTTAGTGAGGTATACATCCTGCGCGACAAGCCGGACGCGGTGGAGCGCATCAAGCCCAAGTTGATCTTAGACCCCGCTTTGGTCAAGTACTTTCCTTTGAACACCTGTACGGTGGAGGAATTGGCTCCGCATCCATATTGCGGTTGGAAAGTGGCCAAGGCGCTCATCGCGTACCGCGACCACCATGGCCCATTCCCGAATGTGGCCGCGATATCCAATTGCATTTTGGTCACCGATAGCATCCGGACGCGGTTGTCGCCATACCTCACGGTGGACCCATGAGCGGGGACGTCATTCCGGTTCGCCTGCCGCTATGAATGTCAGTATCTGCGCCATCTGCGTCATCTGCGGTTTTTTGAAAGGGGGCATTTCGCTGCGGCAGAAGCGGTTTGTGGCTCGCAGTGAATTCCATCCATGACCGGGATCGGTTTATTTTGCGGCCCCGATCGGTATTCACGCTTCCTAAAAATCCATCGGCGGGAACCGACCACACATGGAATTCAGCACTACCGAGAACCGGCAAATGATCGTACAGGCCGTACGCGACCTCGTTGAACGTGAGGTGAGGCCCAACCTCATGGACTGGGACGAAAGCCAGCACATGCCGATAGATCTTTTCAAGAAGCATTTCGGACCAGCCGGCATGCTGGGCGTGCTTGTGCCTGAGGAATACGGCGGCGCGGGCCTCGGCTACCATGAATACGTGGACACCATCGTGGAGGTGGCGCGTGTCTGTGGCAGCATCGGCCTCAGCGTAGCCGCGCACAATTCGCTGTGCACCGGCCACATCATGTATTTCGGCAACGACGCACAGAAAAAGCGCTGGCTCACCAAACTCGCCACCGGCGAATGGCTCGGCGCATGGGCACTCACCGAGGCCGGAACCGGCAGCGATGCCATGCGCATGGCCACCACCGCGAAGAAGGAAGGGAAGGAGTGGGTGCTGAACGGCACCAAAAACTGGATCACCCACGGCATCAGCAGCGATGTGGTGGTGGTGATCGCCCGCACCGGCGAACTGCTGGACAGCAAAGGCATGACCGCCTTCGTGGTGGAGCGTGGAACACCCGGGCTCAAGGGTGGAAAGAAGGAGAACAAGCTCGGCATGCGCGCCAGCGAGACCGCCGAGGTGATCTTCGAGAATTGCCGCATCCCCGAGGAGAATGTGCTCGGCGAAGTGGGCCACGGCTTTCAGCAGGCCATGAAAGTGCTCGACGGCGGAAGGATCAGCATCGCCGCGCTTTCATTGGGCATCGCCAAAGGCGCTCTGGATGCCAGCGTGGCTTATTCCAAGGAGCGGCACCAGTTCGGGAAACCCATTTCGGAATTCCAGGCCATCAGCTTCAAATTGGCGGACATGGCCACGCGCATCGAGGCTTCTGAATTGCTCATCCGTCAGGCCTCGGATATGAAGAACAAGGGCCAGCGCATGACCAAGGAAAGCGCCATGGCCAAGTACTACGCCAGCGAAGCGTGTGTATATGCCAGCACCGAGGCCGTGCAGATCTTCGGCGGCTACGGATACACGAAGGATTTCCCGGTGGAAAAATTCTATAGGGACAGTAAGCTGTGCACCATCGGTGAGGGCACCTCAGAGATCCAGAAGTTGGTGATCAGTAGAGAGGTACTGCGGTAGGTGCATTGATGATCGAAGGGTGGAGGTAAGTGATCTTCACTTCCGAATGCCTGATCTTTCCTTCCATTGCACCGATCCCCGAAAAAACTATATTTGCACCCCCATTGAGAAAAAAGACCATGCTGATCATTCCAGTGAAAGAAGGCGAGCCCATTGACAAGGCGCTCAAGAAATTCAAGAAGAAGTTCGAGCGGACGGGCACTTTGCGCGCATTGCGCAAGCGTCAGGCCTTCTCCAAGCCTTCTGTACTGCGCCGCACTGAACTGTTGCGTGCCGCATACAAGCAGGAGACCTACGGCGGCGAGCAGTAGGTACATGTAGAGGCGATGCATGCATCGCTACATGTCACCAACACTCTGTAGACAACAAGCTTTGAAAGGTGAAAGGACCGATCGGTCTTTTCGCCTTTTTCGCGTTCATGCCCGTTGAGCGCTTTCTGGAACACCTTGCCTTTGAGAAGCGCGCTAGCCCGTTGACGGTGAAGGCGTACCGTGGGGACTTGGAGCAGTTCACCCGTTTCCTGCTGGTTGAGATCGGCCTGGAGGGCCCGGCAGAGGCCACGGACAAAGCTGTGCGTGCGTGGATGATGCGACTGCTGGAAGAGGGTGTGGGCGCCCGCTCGGTGAACCGCAAACTGAGTGCACTGCGGGCCTATTATCATTTTGCTCGCACGGTGGGAGTGGTGCATGCGGATCCTACGGCGTTGATCGAACCGCCGAAGACACCGAAGCGCCTGCCGGAGTTCGTGTCCGAGCGGAACATGCGGCAATTGCTGGAGGAGATGCCTTGGCCCGAGGGCTTTGTCGGGATCCGCGACCGGCTCATCCTGGAGCTTCTCTATGGTACCGGGATGCGTTTGGCTGAATTGACGGGCTTGGCCCCGGCGGATATCGACCTGCGGCGCAGCACCCTGCGCGTATTGGGCAAGCGGAACAAAGAGCGCATCATACCCATGGCCGGTCCGTTGGTCACCTTATTGCGTGACTACTTGGTGCAACGCGAGGGATTGATACCGCCACCACCACAAGATTCCTCCTTGTTGGTGCGACCGGATGGAAACCCCTTGCCGCGGCGCACCGTTCAATCCCTCGTGAAACGTTACCTTAGTGCGGTGACCACCCAGGATAAACGAAGCCCCCACGTACTACGCCACACATTCGCCACCCATCTGCTCGAACATGGCGCGGACCTCAATGCGGTGAAGGAACTGCTGGGGCATGCGAACCTAGCGGCCACACAGGTGTATACTCATAACACCGTTGAAAAACTGAAACAAGCCCACCGGCAAGCACATCCGCGCGGTGGGTCCGAACCGACCAAAGCATCCTAAAAAAACCGCGACATGAACGTGAACGTGCATTCCCTCCATTTCGACGCCGACGTCAAGCTCGTTGATTTCATCAAGGAGAAATTGAACAAGCTCACCCAGTTCCACGATAACATCCTCTCCGGCGATGTGACGCTCCGGGTGGGGAGTGATGGGGAGCGACCCGAGAACAAGCATGTGGAGATACGTTTGGCCGTACCGGGCAACGACCTCTTCGCTAAACGCAATGCTGTGAGCTTCGAGGAGGCCGCGGTGAACACCATTGAGGCGCTCCGAAGCCAGGTGGAGAAGGATAAAACCAAATTAAGGGAGGTGCGTGGATAGGCCGGAAGGCCTCTGTTTTCGGCACTTATCATCCTTTAACGACGGCCACGATGAAGATCGTGGCCGTCCACATTTGGTAGCGTCGTGCTTTTGTATACATTTGCAGGCCCAATTCCGGGGGTATCGCCTCCGGAACTGGGTCGGGAACGTTCTTTTTCTTGCTGTACATGCCAATGTAGCTCAGCTGGTAGAGCAGCTGATTTGTAATCAGCCGGTCGGGGGTTCGAGTCCCTCCATTGGCTCCGTGAACGGACCAGGGGAGATACCCAAGCGGCCAACGGGGGCAGACTGTAAATCTGCTGTCTTACGACTTCGTAGGTTCGAATCCTGCTCTCCCCACAATAACGGAGCCATTACCGGAAGGCCCTCTACGAATGGGGGCCGACCGGCACTAAGCGGGAGTAGCTCAGTTGGTAGAGCATCAGCCTTCCAAGCTGAATGTCGCGGGTTCGAATCTCGTCTCCCGCTCTACCGCCAAGCCCTGCTTCCAGGGGTGCGGCGTAACAACGATACAAAGGCCTTTGTAGCTCAGGGGTAGAGCACTTCCTTGGTAAGGAAGAGGTCGCGGGTTCAATTCCCGCCAAAGGCTCCAGGACAAGGCCGACGGTAATGCCCCGCAAGGGGTGGTATGCACACGAGAAGGGATCAGCCCGGAACGAACGAACGAACAACACCAAACGACCACAATCATTAAAGGATCATGGCAAAGGAGACCTACCAACGGACCAAGCCGCACGTGAACATCGGTACCATCGGACACGTTGACCACGGCAAGACCACTCTTACTGCGGCTATCACCAAGGTGATGGCTGATAAGGGCTTTTCCGAGGCGCGCAGCTTCGATTCGATCGACAATGCGCCCGAGGAAAAGGAACGCGGTATCACCATCAATACTTCACACGTGGAGTATTCGACGGCGAACCGCCACTATGCCCACGTTGACTGCCCAGGCCACGCCGACTATGTGAAGAACATGGTGACGGGTGCCGCCCAAATGGACGGTGCCATCCTCGTGGTGGCCGCTACGGACGGCCCCATGCCCCAGACCCGCGAGCACATCCTGCTCGGACGTCAGGTAGGCGTGCCCAAGATCGTGGTTTTCATGAACAAGGTTGACCTTGTTGACGACGCCGAACTGCTCGATCTCGTGGAAATGGAGATCCGCGAACTGCTCTCCTTCTATGAGTATGATGGAGACAACACCCCGGTGATCCGCGGAAGCGCCCTCGGCGCCCTTAACGGCGAACCCCAATGGGTGGAGACCGTGATGGAGCTGATGAACGCGGTCGACACGTGGATCCCCATTCCTCCCCGTGACACCGAGAAGCCTTTGCTGATGAGCGTGGAGGACGTGTTCTCCATCACCGGCCGCGGTACCGTGGCCACCGGCCGTATCGAAACCGGTATCGTGAAGACAGGCGATCCCCTCGAGATCATCGGGATGCAAGAGGAGAAGATGACCAGCACCTGCACGGGTGTTGAGATGTTCAAGAAACTCCTCGATCGCGGCGAGGCCGGCGATAACGTGGGCATGTTGCTGCGCGGCATTGAAAAAGACCAGATCCGTCGTGGTATGGTCATCGCCAAGCCAGGCAGCATCACCCCGCACACCGAGTTCAAGGGCGAGATCTACGTGTTGAAGAAGGAGGAAGGCGGACGCCACACTCCATTCCACAACAAGTACCGTCCCCAGTTCTACTTCCGCACGACGGACGTTACCGGGGAGATCACCATGGAGGAAGGTCGCGAGATGATCATGCCTGGTGACAACGTTTCCATCCACGTGAAGTTGATCGTGCCGATCGCCATGACGAAGGGTCTGCGTTTCGCCATCCGTGAGGGTGGACGTACCGTGGGTGCCGGTCAGGTGACCGAGATCATCAAGTAAACTAAAGACAACAAGATGCGACGGGGCCGTCCGCCGAAGGGTGGACGGCCTTTGCCGCCGAAAGAAACGGGTCTCTTACAGGAACGAACGGGAGTAGCTCAATTGGTAGAGCGACGGTCTCCAAAACCGTAGGCTGCGGGTTCGATTCCTGCCTCCCGTGCCAAAGCGAAAAAAAGTGGCAAGCTTCAAAACATATCTCAGCGAGAGCTATAATGAGCTCGTCAATAAGGTGAGTTGGCCTACTTGGAAGGACCTGCAGAGCAGTTCCATCCTCGTGCTGGTCTCCGCCCTTATCGTTTCCCTGCTCGTATTCCTGATGGACTTCATCTTCGGGGTGCACAACATGGGCAACAGCAACTTCTGGAAGGGCCTCTTGGGGTTCATCTACAAATTCATCGGACAGTAAGATGGCCGTTACCACCACCAAGAAATGGTACGTGCTTCGCGCCATCAGCGGGAAGGAGAAGAAGGTGAAGGAACTCATTGATACGGAGATCCGTCGCTCGAACTTGGGAACTTACATCTCCCAGGTGCTCATCCCCATGGAGAAGTTCTACCAGATCCGGGATGGTAAAAAGGTCAGCAAGGAACGGAACTTCTTTCCGGGGTATGTCCTTTTAGAGGCCGACCTCACCGGTGAGACCGCCCACACGCTCAAGCAGATGACGAACGTTATCGGCTTCCTGGGCGCGGAGAAGGGAGGCGACGCGGTGCCCTTGCGGCAGAGCGAGGTGAACCGCATCCTCGGCACGGTGGATGAACTGGCCGATGCTGATGAAACACAATATAACCCCTACCACGTGGGTGAGGGCGTGAAGGTGATCGACGGGCCGTTCAACGGCTTCAACGGCACCATCGAGGAGATCAATGAAGAGAAAAAGAAGCTGAAAGTGATGGTGAAGATCTTCGGAAGAAGGACGCCGCTTGAACTGAGCTTCATGCAAGTCGAGAAAGAGGTGTAGGGACGTGTATGGGCGATGCATGCATCGCCCATACGTCGCCCTAACGATGCTGAAAAAAAGAAAAACCAGTCCGAGTCCGCCGAGCGGCGGACGCTAACAAGGACACAACAACCAAAAAATGGCCAAGGAAATTACGGGGCTGGTAAAGCTCCAGGTAAAAGGAGGAGCGGCGAACCCGGCTCCCCCGATCGGTCCAGCGCTCGGCGCGAAGGGCGTGAACATCATGGAGTTCTGCAAGCAGTTCAACGGACGCACGCAGGACAAGGCAGGCAAAGTCCTCCCGGTGGTGATCACGGTCTATGCCGACAAGAGCTTCGACTTTATCATCAAGACCCCGCCAGCTGCGGTGCAACTGATGGACCACGCCAAGGCTAAGAAAGGCAGCGGCGTTCCCCAGACCAACAAGGTGGGAAGCGTCACCTGGGAGCAGGTGAAGTTGATCGCCGAGGACAAAATGGCCGACCTGAACTGCTTCAACGTGGAGAGCGCCATGAGCATGGTGGCCGGCACAGCCCGTTCCATGGGTATCACCGTATCCGGCGAAAGCCCGATCAGCAAATAACCGGAAGCCATGCCACAACTGACTAAGAAAAGAAAGGTTGCCGACGGTAAGATCGACGTGAACAAGTCTTACGACCTACAAGAGGCAACCGCCCTTGTGAAGCTCACCAGCACCACCAAGTTCGACGGCACGGTCGATATCGCCGTCCGCCTCGGAGTGGACCCCAAGAAAAGCACCGAAATGGTGCGTGGGACCGTTAGCCTGCCCCATGGCACCGGCCGTACGGTACGCGTACTGGTTCTTGCCGACCCCGCCAAGTGCGAGGAGGCCATCGCCGCCGGCGCCGATATGGCCGGACTGGACGAGTACGTGGATAAGATCAAGAACGGTTGGACGGACGTGGATGTGATCATCTGCACCCCCAACGTGATGGCCAAGGTCGGTGCACTGGGACGTATCCTCGGCCCCCGTGGCCTGATGCCGAACCCAAAGACCGGTACCGTGACCATGGACGTGGCCAAGGCCACCCAGGAAGTGAAGGCCGGTAAGATCGACTTCAAGGTGGACAAGGCCGGCATCATCCACGCGGTGATCGGCAAGGTCTCCTTCGATGCGGACAAGCTGACCGAGAACGCCAACGAACTGCTGCAGACCTTGATGAAGCTCAAGCCGAGCACCGCCAAGGGCGCATACGTGCAGAGCATCTTCATCAGCAGCACGATGGGACCAGGTATCAAAGTAGACACCCGCGTAGTGGGATAGAGATGTAAGGGCGCAAGATCCTGCGCCCCAACAAAGAAAAGAAAATGGCAACCCGCGCAGAAAAAGACCAAGCCATCACCGAGCTGATCGGTGAGATCGAAAGCACTAGCGTGCTGTACCTCACCGACGCCAGTTCAATGGACGCCGAGAGCACCAGCAAACTCCGCCGCGCCTGTAACAAGGGCGGTATCCGGATGAAGGTGGTGAAGAATAGCGTTCTTCGCAAAGCGATGGAACGCGTTGAAGGAAAGGACTACTGCGAGCTGTATCCCACCATCGTCGGACAGACCGCCATCCTCTTCGCCGACAAGGGCAACGCCCCGGCCAAGCTTATCAAGGATTTCCGCCAGAAGAAGGGCACGCGCCCGGTATTGAAGAGCGCGTGGATCGACGAGGCGGTCTTCGTTGGTGACGACCAGTTGGTGATGCTCAGCGAGCTCAAAGGCCGCGAAGAGCTCATCGGCGATATCATCTTCATGCTCCAGAGCCCGATGATGAATGTGATCAGCGCCCTGCAAGGTGGCGCTGGGCACAAGATCGCCGGCCTGGTGAAAGCACTCGAGGAAAGGGCCGCCTAAAGGCAGTAAGGGCATGTATGGGCGATGCATGCATCGCCCATACACGCTCCAACAAAAAGACTAAACGCGTTACGCACACGACAGCTTCCCAACAACCGTAAGTAACAAAACAAAAGATGGCAGATATCAAGAACTTGGGCGATCAGCTCGTAGGACTCACCGTGAAGGAAGTGAGCGAGTTGGCCCTGTACCTGAAAGACGAGTACAAGATCGAACCGGCAGCTGCCGCAGTAGCAATGGCCGCCCCCGCCGCAGGTGGTGGTGGTGATGCCGCCGAGGTACAGACCAGCTTCGACGTGATCCTCAAGTCCGGTGGACAGAGCAAGCTCGCCGTGGTGAAATTGGTGAAGGAACTCACCGGTCTCGGTCTGAAGGAGGCGAAGGAACTTGTGGACGGTGCCCCCAAGGCCGTGAAGGAAGGTGTGTCCAAAGAGGACGCAGAGAACCTGAAGCAGCAACTGACGGAAGCCGGAGCAGAAGTTGAGGTTAAGTAAGCCCGATCTATCCGAAGGACAGCGAAGGCCGGGTGTCACTCCACTAGTGAGGACACCCGGCCCATCGGGTCCTTTTGCCCGTTGACGGGCTATCAATAACCCCATGTACCGGGGGCTCTTCAGGTACCAGTAGGTCGTCGGTCGTTCGATAATTCCCCAGCTTTCCCATCATGGCCCAGACGAAGTCCCTCCCGCGCAAGAACAAGCGCATCGATTTCGGTTCCACTTTCCTTCCGGCTCAGTATCCGGATTTCCTTGACATCCAACTGAAGAGCTTTGAGGAGTTCTTCCAGATCGAGACCCTCCCCGAGAACAGGGAGACCGAGGGCCTCTACAAGGTGTTCATGGAGAATTTCCCCATCACGGACACCCGGAACCAGTTCGTGCTCGAATTCCTTGACTACTTCATTGATCCGCCGCGCTACAGCATCGACGAGTGCGTCGAGCGCGGCCTCACCTACAGCGTTCCGCTGAAGGCGAAATTGAAACTTTATTGCACCGATCCGGAGCACGAGGACTTCGAGACCATCGTACAGGACGTGTACTTGGGCCAGATCCCTTACATGACGCCGAAAGGCTCGTTCCTGGTGAACGGTGCCGAGCGCGTGATCGTGAGCCAGCTGCACCGTAGCCCCGGCGTATTCTTCGGCCAGAGCCGGCACGCCAACGGAACCAAACTATACAGTGCCCGTGTGATCCCCTTCAAAGGAAGCTGGATCGAATTCGCCACGGACATCAACGGCGTGATGTACGCCTACATTGATCGCAAGAAGAAGTTACCTGTCACGACCCTGTTGCGCGCCATCGGATTTGAGAGTGACAAGCAGATCCTGGAGATCTTCGGCCTGGCCGACGAGGTGAAGGTGACCAAGGCCACCATGAAGGAGGCTGTGGGCCGCAAGCTCGCAGCCCGCGTGCTGAAGAGCTGGGTGGAGGATTTCGTGGACGAGGACACCGGTGAGGTGGTCTCGATCGAACGGAACGAGGTACTGATCGACCGCGAGACGATCCTGGAGGAGCAACACGTGGAGCAGATCCTCGAGAGCGGCGCCAAGACGATCATCCTGCACAAGTTGGGCGTGAACGCGGCCGACTATGCGCTGATCTACAACACCCTGCAAAAGGACACCTCGAACTCCGAGAAGGAGGCCGTGGAGGTGATCTACCGCCAATTGCGCAACGCCGAGCCGCCCGATCTGGAGACGGCCCGCAGCGTGATCGACAAGCTGTTCTTCAGCGAGCAGCGCTACGACCTCGGTGAGGTGGGACGTTACCGCATCAACAAGAAGCTCGGCCTCGAAAGCGAGCTCAGCGTCCGTGTGCTCACCAAGGAGGACATCATCGCCATCATCCGCTACCTCATCGAGCTGGTGAACTCCAAGGCCGATGTGGACGACATTGACCACTTGAGCAACCGCCGCGTACGTACCGTGGGCGAGCAGCTCTTCAGCCAGTTCGGCGTGGGCTTGGCCCGCATGGCCCGCACCATCCGTGAGCGCATGAACGTGCGTGACAACGAGGTGTTCACACCTACCGACCTGATCAATGCAAAGACTTTGAGCTCGGTGATCAACTCGTTCTTCGGAACGAACCAGTTGAGCCAGTTCATGGACCAGACCAACCCGCTCGCGGAGATCACCCACAAGCGCCGCCTGTCGGCTCTTGGGCCCGGAGGTCTTAGCCGCGAACGCGCAGGCTTCGAAGTGCGTGACGTACACTACACCCACTATGGCCGTCTCTGCACCATCGAGACACCTGAAGGACCGAACATCGGTCTGATCAGCTCACTTTGTGTGTATAGCAAGATCAACAACCTCGGATTCATCGAAACGCCCTACCGCGAGGTGAAGGACGGAAAGGTGGACATCAAGGGGTCGCCGATCTACTTGAGCGCCGAAGAGGAGGACATGAAGATGATCGCCCAGGCCAACGCCCAAGTGGCGGAGACCGGCGAATTCACCGGCAAGCGTGTGAAGGCGCGCCAGATGGGCGACTTCCCAGTGGTGGAGCCGAAGGAGCTGGAGCTGATGGACGTGGCTCCGAACCAGATCGCTTCCATTGCGGCAAGCTTGATCCCCTTCTTGGAGCACAACGACGCCAACCGCGCGCTGATGGGCTCCAACATGATGCGCCAAGCCGTTCCCCTGCTTCGTCCGGAAGCCCCTATCGTGGGCACGGGCTTGGAGGAACTGGTTGCGCACGACAGCCGTGTGCTGCTCGCCGCAGAAGGCGAAGGCACGGTGAAATACGTGGACAGCGAGAAGATCGTGATCGAGTACAAGCGCACTGACGACGAACGCTCGGTGAGCTTCGACGGTGACGAGAAGGAGTACAAGCTCACGAAGTTCATGAAGACGAACCAGAGCACCTGCATGAACCTGCGCCCCATCGTCCGCAAGGGCGAGAAGGTGACCGCGGGGCAGACGCTTTGCGAAGGCTACAGCACCGAGGACGGAGAGCTGGCCATCGGCCGCAACCTGGTGGTCGCCTTCATGCCATGGAAGGGTTACAACTTCGAGGATGCCATCGTGATCAGCGAGCGCGTGGCCCGCGAGGACATGTTCACCTCGATCCATATCGACGAGTACAGCATGGAGGTCCGCGACACCAAGCGCGGCCAGGAGGAACTCACCGCGGACATCCCGAACGTGAGCGAAGAGGCCACCAAGGACCTCGATGAGAACGGACTGATCCGTATCGGTGCAGAGGTGAAGGAAGGAGACATCCTCATCGGCAAGATCACGCCGAAAGGGGAGACCGACCCTAGCCCCGAGGAGAAATTGCTCCGTGCCATCTTCGGCGACAAGGCCGGCGATGTGAAAGATGCTTCCATGAAGGCCCCGCCCAGCACAAAGGGTGTGGTGATCGACAAGAAGCTCTTCGCCCGTGCGGTGAAGGACAAGAAGACCAAGGGCAGTGAGAAGGCCGTTCTGGAGCAGATCGCGAAGGAAGAGGGCAAGGAACTGGCCGAGCTGAAGAACCTGCTGGTGGATAAGTTGATGGCGTTGATCGGCGGTGTCAACTCCAACGGCGTCTTCAACAAGTACAAGGAAGAGCAGATCCGCAAGGGTGTGAAGTTCAGCGCGAAAGTGCTTCTGGGTGTGGATTACATCACCGTGGATCCTACGGACTGGACCGCCGACAAGAAGACCAACGAGCTCGTTCGCCAGTTGATCCACAACTTCACCATCCGAAATAGCGATATCAGCGGCGCCTTCAAGCGCAAGAACTTCCAGGTGAGCATTGGCGATGAACTGCCAACGGGCATCATGAAGATGGCCAAGGTGTACCTCGCCAACAAGCGCAAGCTCACGGTGGGGGACAAGATGGCCGGTCGCCACGGTAACAAGGGCATCGTGTCCAAGATCGTTCGTGATGCCGACATGCCATTCCTCGAGGATGGGACTCCGGTGGACATCGTGTTGAACCCGCTGGGTGTGCCTTCACGGATGAACCTGGGCCAGATCTATGAGACCGTGCTCGGTTGGGCCGGCCTGAAGCTGGACCGCAAATACGCCACCCCGATCTTCGACGGAGCCTCCATCGAGGAGATCAACGCGGAGACCGATGAGGCGGGCCTTCCCCGCTACGGCAAGAGCTATCTCTACGACGGCGGCACGGGCGAGCGTTTCGACCAACCTGCAACAGTGGGCGTGATCTACATGCTGAAACTGGCGCACATGGTGGACGACAAGATGCACGCACGTTCCATCGGACCCTACAGTCTCATCACACAGCAGCCGCTGGGTGGTAAGGCACAGTTCGGTGGCCAGCGTTTCGGTGAGATGGAAGTGTGGGCGTTGGAGGCCTTCGGTGCCGCCAACATCCTACAAGAGATCCTCACCGTGAAGAGCGATGATGTGATGGGCCGTGCCAAGGCCTACGAAGCCATCGTGAAAGGCGATCCGATGCCGACGCCGGGCATCCCCGAATCATTCAATGTCCTCCTGCATGAACTCCGCGGCCTCACCTTGGAAGTGAGCTTGGAGAACAGCAACGATGGCGATAACAATAACAAGTCGAACTCCTGAGCACCATGACAATGATCAAGAAGGAGGTGAAGCTGACGAGCCAATTCGACAAGATCGTCATCAGCTTGGCGAGCCCCGAGAAAATTCTCGAGCGCAGCCACGGTGAAGTGATCAAGCCGGAAACGATCAACTATCGCACCTACAAGCCGGAGCGTGACGGTCTTTTCTGCGAGCGCATTTTCGGTCCTGTGAAGGATTTCGAATGCCATTGCGGGAAGTACAAGCGCATCCGATACAAAGGGATCGTCTGCGACCGTTGCGGTGTAGAGGTCACCGAGAAGAAAGTGCGTCGCGAGCGCATGGGCCACATCCAGTTGACCGTGCCGGTGGCACACATCTGGTACTTCCGCAGCCTGCCGAATAAGATCGGCTACCTGCTGGGCCTGCCCACCAAGAAGCTCGACCAGATCATCTACTACGAGCGCTATGTGGTGATCCAGGCTGGTGATGGAAGCATCATGAACAAGGAAGGTGAGGTCGTCCAATACCTGGACTTTCTCACGGAAGAGGAATACCTCGACATCATGGAGGGCCTCGGCAAGGAGAACCAGCATTTGGAAGATACCGACCCGAACAAATTCATCGCCAAGATGGGCGCCGAGGGTCTGTATGACCTGCTGAAGCGCTTGGATCTGGATACGCTCAGCTACGACCTGCGTCACAAGGCCAATACCGAGACCAGCCAGCAACGCAAGAACGAGGCGTTGAAGCGACTGAACGTCGTGGAGGCCTTCCGCAGCGCCAACACGCGTCGCGAGAATAAGCCTGAGTGGATGATCGTGAAGGTAGTGCCTGTGATCCCGCCTGAGCTGCGCCCCTTGGTGCCCTTGGACGGTGGCCGCTTCGCCACCAGCGATCTGAACGATCTGTACCGCCGCGTGATCATCCGCAACAACCGCCTCAAGCGTTTGGTGGAGATCAAGGCACCAGAGGTGATCCTGCGCAACGAGAAGCGCATGCTGCAAGAAGCAGTGGACAGCCTCTTCGATAACAGCCGCAAGAGCAGCGCCGTGAAGAGCGAGAGCAACCGCCCGCTGAAGTCACTGAGCGATTCGCTCAAGGGCAAACAGGGCCGCTTCCGCCAGAACCTGCTCGGAAAGCGCGTGGACTACAGCGCACGTTCCGTGATCGTCGTCGGTCCCGACCTGAAGCTGCACGAGTGCGGTATTCCGAAGGACATGGCCGCCGAGCTCTACAAGCCGTTCATCATCCGCAAGCTCATCGAGCGCGGTATCGTGAAGACGGTGAAGAGCGCCAAGAAGATAGTGGACAAGAAGGAGCCGGTGATCTGGGATATCCTGGAGAGCGTGCTGAAGAGCCACCCCGTGCTCCTCAACCGTGCACCGACGCTGCACCGCTTGGGTATTCAGGCCTTCCAGCCGAAACTCATCGAGGGCAAGGCCATCCAGCTGCACCCGCTGGTGACCACCGCTTTCAACGCTGACTTCGACGGTGACCAAATGGCCGTGCACCTGCCCCTCGGGCATGCCGCCATCCTGGAGGCACAACTCTTGATGCTGGCCAGCCACAACATCCTGAACCCTGCCAACGGCGCGCCTATCGCGGTGCCTAGCCAGGACATGGTGCTCGGCCTTTACTACATCACCAAGGGTCGCAAGAGCGAGAAGGACCACCCGATCAAGGGAGAAGGATACACCTTCTACAGCCCTGAAGAGGTGAACATTGCCTACAACGAAGGTCGACTGGATCTGCACGCCTGGATCAAGGTGCGCTGGATGGATGCCGCAGGGCAGACCAGCCTCATCGAGACCACCGTTGGCCGCGTGATCTTCAACGAAATGGTCCCCGAAGAGGTGGGCTATATCAACGAAGTGCTCACCAAGCGTTCGCTGCGTGACATCATCGGTCGTGTGGTCCGCGAGAGCGGTACTGCCAAGGCCGCGAAGTTCCTTGACGATATCAAGGAGCTCGGCTTCATGAACGCCTTCCGTGGTGGATTGAGCTTCAACTTGGCCGACGTGGTGATCCCACCCGAAAAGGACACGTTGATCAAGGCCGCACAGGCTGAGGCCGACGAGGTGACAGGCAACTACAATATGGGCCTCATCACCAACAACGAGCGCTACAACCAGACCATCGACATCTGGACACACACCAACAGCAAGCTCACTTACACGCTGATGGAGCGCCTGAAGAACGACAACCAGGGCTTCAACTCCATCTACATGATGATGGACTCCGGTGCTCGTGGTTCCA
Source organism: Flavobacteriales bacterium (assembly GCA_038234075.1). Lineage (GTDB taxonomy): Bacteria > Bacteroidota > Bacteroidia > Flavobacteriales_F > PHOS-HE28 > PHOS-HE28. The sequence continues at coordinate 76,544 of JBBSUV010000010.1, forward strand.
AGGAGCAGATCCGTCAGCTTAGCGGCATGCGTGGCCTGATGGCCAAGCCCCAGAAGAGCGGTGGTGGACAGGACATTATTGAGAACCCGATCCTTTCGAACTTTAAGGAAGGACTCTCCATCCTTGAGTATTTCATCTCCACCCACGGTGCACGTAAAGGCTTGGCCGATACCGCACTGAAGACCGCTGACGCCGGATACCTCACGCGCCGACTGGTTGACGTGGCGCAGGACGTGGTGATCACCAACGACGATTGCGGAACCCTCCGCGGCCTGGTGGCGACCGACCTGTTGAAGAACGAGGAAGTGGTGGAAAGCCTGCGCGACAGGATCCTTGGCCGCACCGTAGTGCATGATGTGCTGCATCCTCAGACGGGTGAGCTTATCATCGCCAGCGGTGTTACCATCGACGAGGTGGTTGCGGACATCATCGGCAAGAGCCCCATCGAAGAGGTGGAGGTGCGCAGCGTACTGACTTGCGAGCAGCGCCACGGCGTCTGTGCCAAGTGCTATGGACGCAACCTTGCCACTGGCCGTTTTGTCCAATTGGGCGAGGCCGTCGGCGTGATCGCTGCACAGTCCATCGGGGAACCGGGGACACAGCTTACCCTCCGTACCTTCCACGTTGGTGGTGTGGCGGGCAAGATCACCGAGGACAGCCAGATCGTTGCCAAGTACGACGGTAAGTTGGAGATCGACGAACTGCGTACGGTGAAAAAGAAGGACCGCAAGGGAGAGAACGCCGAAGTGGTGATCAGCCGCAGTGCCGAAATGCGCATCGTGGACAGCAACACCGGGATCGTGCTCACCACCAGCAACATTCCCTACGGAGCCATGTTCTATGGCAAAGCGGGTCAGCAGGTGAAGAAGGGTGAGATGATCTGCCAATGGGACGCGTACAACGCTGTGATCATCTCCGAACTTTCCGGTTCGCTGGGCTTCGAGAGCATCGAGGAAAGCGTGACCTATCGCCAAGAGATCGATGAGCAGACCGGATTCACCGAGAAGGTGATCGTGGAAAGCCGCGACAAGCGCAAGAACCCGACGATCAAGATCATCGACGCCAAGAGCAAGGAGGAGATCAAGAGCTACTCACTGCCAGTAGGCGCACACATCGTGGTGAGCGAAGGGGCAAAAGTGGAAGCAGGCGACATCCTCGTGAAGATCCCCCGTAGCTCCGGCAAGGGTGGTGACATCACCGGTGGTCTGCCCCGCGTTACGGAGCTTTTCGAAGCCCGTAACCCAAGCAACCCGGCCGTGGTCAGTGAGATCGACGGTATTGTATCCTACGGTAAGATCAAGCGGGGTAACCGTGAGATCATCGTGGAAAGCCGCACCGGCGAGCACAAATTCTACTTGGTGCCGCTGAGCAAGCACATCCTCGTGCAGGAGAACGACTTCGTGAAAGCGGGTCAGTCCCTCAGCGATGGATCGATCGCCCCTGGCGACATCCTCAACATCCAAGGCCCCACTCGTGTACAGGAATACCTAGTGGACGAGGTGCAGGACGTGTATCGTATGCAGGGTGTGAAGATCAACGACAAGCACTTCGAAGTGATCGTGCGCCAGATGATGCGGAAGGTGGAGATCGAAGATCCGGGCGATACCCGTTTCTTGGAGCGCCAAGCCGTGATGAAGGCCGAGTTCATGGAGGAGAACGACGACATGTTCGACAAGCTCGTGGTGACCAGCGCAGGGGACAGTACCTCGGTGAAGGAAGGCCAGATCATCACCCTGCGCAAGCTGCGTGATGAGAACAGCGTGCTGAAGCGCAAGGATGGCGTGCTTGTGGAGATACGGCCCGCCACACCAGCCACCAGCCGTCAGTTACTGATGGGTATAACCCGTGCATCGTTGCAGACCGAGAGCTTCATCAGCGCAGCATCCTTCCAGGAGACCACCAAGGTCCTCAATGAGGCTGCCGTGGCTGCGAAGGAGGACAACCTGAAGGGCCTGAAGGAGAATGTGATCGTGGGCCACCTGATCCCTGCGGGAACAGGTACCCGAGCATTCCAGAAGGACCTGGTCTATGGCAAGGACGAGTACACCCGCTTGATGGCGGCCAAGCTCGCCACTCAGGAGATCGAGGAGTGATCAGATAGGACAAGCCCCCTCTTCCGCAAGGGAGAGGGGTAGTCTAAACCAGCCCGAGTCCAGTTATTGGAGGAGGGCGAACCGAAAAGAAAATGGCAGACGATAAGGACCAACCCAAGCCGAACCAGCTGAACATCGAGATCAGCGAGGAAGTGGCCGACGGTATATACAGCAACCTCGCGATCATTACGCATAGCAATTCGGAGTTCGTACTGGACTTCGTCCGTGTGATGCCCGGCGTGCCCAAGGCAAAGGTGAAGTCACGTGTGCTGCTCACCCCGCAGCATGCGAAGCGCCTCATGCGCGCATTGGCGGACAACGTGCAGAAGTACGAGTCCGTTCATGGACCGATCCGTGAGACCGACATGCCGGAGATCCCCATGAATTTCGGAGGGCCTCCCGCGCAAGCTTGATCACTGACGTATTGAATTGAAAAGGCCCCGAGCGATCGGGGCTTTTCAGTTCAATAGGTGGAAGGGTCGCTGGCCGGAAGCTTCATCCGGGACGAAGAAAGAACCTGTAAGCATTCTGACCAATGGATCATTGGAGAAATCTTCGATATCGTTGGATCAAGGCTCCTCAAAGGATGAAGCAAATGCTAGATAAAGGGCTTGGCCGATGTTCGACCGTCCCCAACGGCTACCCCGTCCGGACGCGGTGGATCATTGCCTCGCCCCTTGTGCGAAGATCACATAGCCGAAGTTCAGGCTCCACACCCAAGGGTTGCTCAGCCCATCGATATAGCTGGTGTTGAACCAGATGGGGCCGAGCGGGCTTTGGTAGATCAACGAGCCGCTGCCGATGTAATGCCGAGTGCTGATGGCGCTGCCTTCGGTCGCGGAGTTGTCGTCCGCGCGCTTCAGTGCTTTGTAGGGCTGAAAGACATAAGCCTCAAGGCGAAGGTCGAATTTGTTCCGGGCAACGGCAATGATGCTCCGCACACCGCCAGCTACGTAATGCGTGGCCCTGTAGCTCTGCATGAAGTACGTCCTGCTCTCGGGCGTGGGCTGGAACACCGGCGTTTGGATGGTGGTGGCCGTGTAGTTCTGGAAGAAGGGCTGCGTGCTGTAAACTCCTTCAGCGAGCATCCCGAACTTGAAGATCCCTTTCGGCAGGAAGTACTTGTCCAGCGTGGCCTTAAGCACCAGCCAATCGTGGCGTGCGATGTAAGCCTCCCGGTCGGTCCACTGTGAACCGGGGAGCGTATTCTCGTTCCCGCCGATGTAGCGAAGGCTCACACGAAGCAGTTCGCCACGGTTCGGTTGTTGCTTCCGGTTCAAGCTATTGCGTTCAACCGTCAGACCTGTTGTGGCATACTTGAATTCCGTCACGTCGGAGGTGTCGCGCGCATCGAAATTGTCACTCTGGTAGTAGTTGTCCTTGGTCTGCACGTACTTGGCATCGTAGCGCAGCACGCCTTTCGTCCCTAGAGCCATGCCCACGTTGGCGCCTACCCACAGTTCCTTCCGCACGATGTAGGAGGGCCGCACTTCCTCGAAGAACGAGGTAAAGCCGCTGAAATGATCCCAGCGGTTCAAAGTGATGAGCGGCTCGATATAGACCGGCTTGCGTGAGCTGAGATCCGTGCGCCAGCTCAGTTGACCTGCCGTGTAGAATTTCCCGAAGTAACCCACGGCTTCCACCCGGCTGCTAGTGCGTCCGAAGAGGTTGAACCGCGCGGACAGCATGCCCGTATTGACCGGGCGCGAACTGGCCAGACCACCGAACCGCACCTCCAGTTGGCGTTCCCGCTTGACCTTGATATCGAGATCGAAATTCCCCCGTGTCTTGTTGTAGGTGGCCCGGGGAAATAGGCCGCTGATGTTGTTGTCCGCATACAGCCGGAAATAGCGAGGTTTCAGGGCATCGGCCGTGAGCGGCTCATTGCGCTTGTTCAATAGCCGCTCGCAGTACAAGGACTGCCCTTTGTTCAGGCCATTGAACTGGATATCACCGATGACCACGGGTGGGCACTTGGCCCTGAACCGTGCGCGGGCCCGTTCCACATCGGCCTTGGGCCGCCGTCGTTCCACCTCCTCCATGATCTCCGGCATGCGCTCCATGGCTGAGGCATAGCCATCAAGGACCGCCTGTTTGGCGCTGGCAAAATCGAATAGTGTCGTACTGGTTTTGGGCTCGATGATGACGCCTGGATCGCACGGAAGCACATAACTGGTCGGCTGGGTCATGATGGACTTCAGCTGGCTCATCAGGTCGTCCGCGTCGGGGTCCGGCGCATTGTAGGCCACGTTGCTACCGATGATGTAATCCGGTAGGAAGTCGTGGAACATGACGTCGCTCGGGAAGTTGTTGTACATCCCGCCGTCCATCATCAAGTGGCCATCCACCAGGATCGGCTTGAAGTAGAACGGATAGCTCATGCTCGCCCGCACAGCAACCGCTAAGTTCCCCTTGGAGAAGACCACCTCCTTGCGCGCGGTGATGTCCGACGCCACGCAACGGAACGGCACGAACAAGCTATCCATGTTGTAATCGGCGGCTGCCGAGGCGCCCGCAAAGCTCCGCATCTGCTCAAAATCGATCAGCACGGGCGAACGCAGGTTGGTGGGTAGGGACATCTGCAACGTGGTGTCCACGTTCAACCCGAGGGAGATCATCGAAGCGTCGGGTACGTCCTGCTTGAAGTAATAGGTGTATTGCGGCTCCACACCGCCACGCGACATCTGCTGGTAGAGATCGCTTTGGAAGAGGGAGTCCATTTGCGCGGGTGAGGCGCCGGATGCATACAGGGCGCCGATGAGCGCTCCCATGCTGCTGCCGGTGATGTAATCGATGGGGATGTCGTTGTCCTCCAGAGCCATCAGTACGCCGATGTGCGTGAGGCCCACCGCGCCGCCACCGCTCAGCACCACGCCGATCCGCTGCGCATGCATGCCCGAGGCAAGCAGTAGTGAGGAAAGGAGGAGTGCGTGGCGGGACATGGAAATGCCGCTTTTGCGGCGGGCCGCAAAGGTAGGGCGACCTCTCAGCGGGAGAAACGCTCCTGCAATTGCTGGAAGTACAAGGGAGATCGCAGTAGGCGGCTTCCGTACCAACTGAACATCTCACCATCCACCAGATGGACGGGCGTGCCAGGCAGAACCATGTTCACGGCTGCGATATGCTGTTCCTTGAACGGGAACGGTTCGCTGGAAAGAAGGACCACATCGGGATCAAGCGCCGCGAGTTGCGCATCCTCAAGCACCGGGTAACGGCCGTATGCCTCGCCTGTGATCGCCGTGAGGCCACACCGGCGTAGCATGTCGCGGATAAATGTGCCTTCCCCTGCGATCATCCATGGTTTCTGCCAGATGAAGTAGGCAGCGGAAAGGGGAGTGGGAAGGGGGCGAAGTGCGGCGAAGGCGGAACGGATGCCCGAAGTGATCCGCTCAGCCTCTGGAACGGCATGGACCAATTGCCCGATGCCTTTGATCATGGCCAGCGCATCGTCCAAATTCAGCACATCGCTCATCCACACCCGGAATTCCTGCTCCAGTGCCTCGATGTCAGCTTGGGCGTTCTCCTCCTTGTTCCCGATGATCAGGTCCGGCTTCAGCGCACGGACTTTTTCCAAGTCCACCTGCTTGGTGCCGCCAACGCGGGATTTGGTGCGGAACCATTCCTCCGGATGCACGCAGAATTTGGTGATGCCAACCACCCGATCACCGAGGCTGAGGTCGAACAGCAGTTCGGTCTGCGATGGGACGAGGGAGATAATGCGCTGCGGAAGCTCCGGCACCTGGACGGTGCGGTGCATTTGATCAATTGCTTCCGTGTAGGCCACTATTTCAACTTGCTGGAGAGGGAGACTTCAATGAGTTGCTGAAAGTGGTCGAGCCTTTTCAAGTCTCCTTCCCCGCAGCCAATACAGCGTTGTTTGAGTCCATCGATGTATGGACCGACAGATCCGAAGGGTGCAAGATCTGCGATGATCATTTCCCCCGAAACGAGATCGGCCCATATCAGCATATCAGGCTCCTTGAGTCCGATGAGTGAGATGAACTCGGCAGCGTGCTTCTCAGAGTAGGTGAGACCTGCTTCACTCAGCGCTTCTGAGAGCGCGCCATCTGAATGAGGCCACGTTCGGGCTAACGCTTTGGCCCAATGCCGTCGCGTGCCGGGGTCAGCGCATTGTAGGCTGTCGAAGAGCACATGGACCGTCCGCTCAGTGAGCGTGAAAGTATCTGTTTGAAAAGCCAAGCTCTGCTCGACGAGCGAGTCTTTCAAGGATGCATAATCCTTAGCCAGATCAAAGTTCGAAGGGTTGAAAGACGTGCTCTTGACCGCTTCATGACTACATGAAGCAAGTATGATGAGAGCGAACACCAATGCAAGTTGAGGCGATTTCAAGTCGCTCATCACCTACTTCAACTTCCCAATGATATCCTGCTTCGTAATGATCCCGAAACGCTCCTGCATCTTCACCAGCACGGCTTGGCTGCCGTTGCCCAACTGCTTTGCGATCTCCGCTAAGGTGGCTTCCGGTCCTACGATCGGCAAGGGCTTGTCCATGATCACACGCGCTTTCTGGAGGCGCACATCGCTGTCCTCGAGGATGGCATCGAAGAGGCGTGCATCCGTGATGGTACCCACGGGCACACCGTTCTCCATCACAGGCAATTGGTCGATGTTATGGGCACGCATGCGGTCGATGGCCAGCAGAACCGGCTCATCCGCCTCCACACTGACCAGTTCCGTGTCCCTTCCTTTGAGAAGATCGCCAGCAGTGGGCTTTTCCTCAACAAGGAAACCGCGTTCGCGCATCCAATCGTCGTTGAACATTTTGCCCAAGTAGCGCGTGCCGTGGTCGTGGAAGATCACCACCACCACATCACTGGGCTTCAGCATGTGCTTCATCTGCATCAACCCCGCCATTGCCGCGCCCGCGCTGTTACCGGCGAAGATGCCCTCGTCGCGTGTGATCTTCCGCGTGTAGATCGCGGCGTCGCGGTCGGTCACTTTCTCGAAGTGATCGATCACGCTGAAATCCACGTTCTGCGGAAGCATGTCCTCACCGATGCCTTCGGTGATGTACGGATAGATCTCGTTTGGGTCGAGGATGCCGGTCTCCTTGTATTTTTTGAACACGGAACCGTAGGTGTCGATACCCCAAACCTGGATGGCGGGGTTCTTTTCCTTCAGGTACCGCCCCGCCCCGGTGATGGTGCCACCCGTGCCTACGCCCACCACCAAATGAGTAATGCTACCATCTGTCTGGTCCCAGATCTCCGGGCCGGTGCTTTCGTAATGCGCTTGCCCATTGCTCAGGTTATCGTACTGGTTGGCCTTCCAGCTATTGGGGGTTTCCTTTTCCAGCCGGGAACTCACGGAATAGTAGGAGCGAGGGTCCTCAGGCTCCACATTGGTGGGGCACACGATCACCTCGGCCCCGAAGGCGCGCAGGGCGTCCACCTTCTCCTTGCTCTGCTTGTCGGTGGTGGTGAAGATGCACTTATAGCCTTTGATGATCGCCGCCATGGCGAGGCCCATGCCGGTGTTGCCGCTGGTGCCTTCAATGATGGTGCCGCCGGGCTTCAGCGCACCGCTCTTTTCAGCGACGTCGATCATCTTCAGCGCCATGCGGTCCTTGATGCTGTTGCCGGGGTTGAACGTTTCAACCTTGGCCAATACGGTGCAGGGCAGGTCGGCCACCAAGCGGTTCAATTTCACCATGGGCGTATTGCCAACGGTGCTCAGGATGTTCTCGTGGATCTTCATGCGCCGCGAATGTAGGGGCGATGCATCTGTGTAGCGATGCATGCATCGCCCCTACACAGATGCATACGCCCCTACGTGAACCGTATCGCCTTCGCCGGCGCGATGCGCGACACATACATGCTGGGGATCACCAACGCCAGCACGCAGACCAGCAGCACGCCGATGTTCAGCGCTACGATGGGTCCGATGGAAAGGTCCACCGGCACCTTGTCCACGTAATAGCTTTCGATGGGTAGCCGCGCCAGCCCGAACTGCTTCTGCATAAGCGCAAGCCCAATGCCCAGCAGATCGCCAAACACGATGCCGATGCCGAGGATGTAGGCCGCGTCGATCAGGAAGATGCGACGGATGGTGCCGTTGCTCGTGCCCAAGGCCTTCAGGACGCCGATCATGTTCGTGCGCTCCAAGATGATGATCAAAAGCGCCGAGGTCATGTTGATGATCGCCACCAGCACCATCAGCACGATCACCACGATCACGTTGGTGTCCAACAGTTCCAGCCAAGAGAAGATCTCCGGGAAACGCTCCCGCACCGTCACCGTGCGGAGGCCAGCCCCCAGATAATCGCGGTAGATCAGGTCGTCCATCGTGGTCAGGTCCCGGAAATCCTTCAGGGCCACCTCAAAACCACCGCAGTAATCCTTGGAGCTTCCCCCGGTGGAACGCCGTGAGATCGCCAGCGCGCTCGCAGGTAGACAGGCCGCGGATGGACTATGCTCTTTGGGGTGCAGCGTGATCCAGGCCGTGTCGGGCAAGGTGCCGTTGTTGTCGCTCACCACGAGCATCAAGGTCGTGTCTTTCGCGGTGCAGATCGTATGCGGCCCCTTTCCGTGCAGCGGCGTTCCCGGCCAATCGTAGCTGTACGTCAGGTCGCCGCCGAACGCCAACCCTTCGATGGTTACACCGTCCGCATGATCGATGTCGGAAACACTGATCTCCGCCTGCAAGCCCCACTGTGCGAACCGCTGTATGTGGGCGATGTCCACGTACACCACCTGATGATCGACCTTCTCCAAGCCGGTCTCGTAGATCCCCGTCACCCGGAATTTGCGCGGGCGGATGTCCTCGCGGCCCTTGATCAGGTATACCACTAACTGATCGCCGACATCCAGCCGCAACCGCTTGGCCATCCAGTTGCTGATCAATACCTCGTTGCGCACGCTGTCGCCGATGTTCAGCACGGTCCCCTTCAGCAAGTGTGCGCGCATAAAAGTCCAGTCGTGGTCCGCTCCGACGCCCTTCACCACCATGCCCTGGATCTCCTTGTCCGTCTCCACGATGCCCGGTTTCAACGCGAAGACCTGGATGTGCGCGATACCCGGAACGGTGTCCAGAAAGGGGTAGAAGGACTGGTGGATATTCACACGGGACGATTCCTTCGGATCGCTCTGCGTCAAAGGCAGGATCTCGATGTGCGCCCCGGCACCTGTTACTTTGGCCCGGACTTCGCCTTGGAAGCCCGTACTGATCCCCACGGTGAGGAGCATCACCGCCATGCCGATGACAATGCCAAGAATCGCAATGAGCACGATAGGCCGCGAGAGCCGGTCCTGCCGGTCCCTGTCGCTGAGGATGCGGCGGGCGATGAAATGTGCGAAGCCCATGGGGATCGCGGCGAAGATAGCCGTGCTCGTGGCGCTCTTCGGATGCAATGGCCCGGTGCCGGCGCAGGAAAGCACTTCGGCACAGCAGGAAAGTACTTCGATCCAGAAAGAAGAGACCACCTACGCCAATGCCCGGATCCATGTCGGGGCCGAGCGAACGGGTGAATACATCCCCTTGCTACGGGGAAAACGCATCGCCGTGGTGACCAATCAGACCGGCATGATCGGCCCGGTCCATCTGGTGGATTCGCTGATCTCCATCGGCATGAACGTGGTGAAGGTCTTCGCGCCCGAACACGGCTTTCGCGGCGAAGCCGATGCGGGCGAGCATGTGGCCGATGAGCAGGACAAACGGACCGGCCTTCCGGTGATCTCGCTCTATGGAAAGAACAAGAAGCCGCAGCCCACGCAACTCGCCGATGTGGATGTGGTGCTCTTCGACATTCAGGATGTAGGAGTTCGCTTCTTCACCTACATCAGCACTGTGCATTATGTGATGGAGGCGGTCGCCGAGCAACACAAGCAGATGATCGTGCTGGACCGCCCGAACCCCAATGGTTTTTACGTGGATGGTCCGGTGCTGGACACCGCGTTCGAGTCCTTCGTCGGCATGGACCCCGTGCCGCTGGTGCATGGCATGACGGTGGGGGAGTATGCACGAATGGTCAATGGCGAAGGCTGGCTGAAGGGTGGCGTGAAGTGCGACCTCACCGTGATCCCTTGCTCGGGATACGATCATTCCAGCTACTACGAACTTCCGGAAAAACCATCGCCGAACCTGCCGAACATGGCGGCCGTGTACCTCTATCCCGCGCTGGGCCTGTTCGAAGGGACCATCGTCAGCGTAGGGCGCGGCACGGACCTGCCTTTTCAGTGCATCGGCTATCCGGGATGCACGCTCGGCACGTTCGCGTTCACCCCGCGTTCCGTCCCGGGAGCCAAGAACCCGCCCTACAAGGATGAGGCCTGCACCGGCATGGACCTCAGTTCGTTCGGCGAGTTCTACAGCCGGATGGATCCCCGGCTGAACTTGGAATGGCTCATCGGTATGTACAACGCCAGCACCAACAAGGCCAAGTTCTTCAACTCCTTCTTCGACAAGCTCGCCGGGGGAACCACGTTGCGCAAGGCCATCATCGCGGGTAAGAGCGAGGAGGCCATCCGCGCCACTTGGCAGGCCGATCTGGATGCTTTCAAAAGCATGCGCAAGCCCTATTTGCTCTATCCGGAAGAGTAGGACTCCGTCTTGCCGCTTTCTTGTTCAATGCCTTGGGTCAGCATGGCGGGGGCACCCCTACAACTGGCAGGCGTGATCTGCAAATCATATTCACAAGTTTTGGAGGATCCGGATTTTCTCCATAGGATTGTATCCGACAAGTGCATTCGAGATTACCATGTAGCCCACCCTTACACCCATGGTTACACCCCTATGTTTTTGTCTTTCGCCGGTGTAGAGGAAGAAAGTCGTTCCAGGATTGTTGGGTTTCGAATATGACTGAAGCCAGAAAGTTCACCACTGACACCAAATCCACGAAAAAATGAAAGAGCATCTTTCACCCTTGACCTCGAGTACTGGAAATGTCCTCAAAACGATGCTCTTGCTGCTCCTCTGGGTATTTGCATCCCGTATATGCGCACAACGTGTTACGGACCGATTTGGCAACAGTAAGTCCTTCTATGAGATCCAGGTACCATCGGATGTTCAACGAGGACTCACCTTGGCTGGATCATGTACAGCAGGAATCTTCATTCTTGACTTCCGTGGAACAGCCTTCGCCGATGCAACTTATGGGGCGCAAAGACAAGCAGCCGTGTGTCGAGCATTCAGTGATCTCTCACTCCTGCTTGAACCGGCAGACAATCCCTTTACCGGACAGCCTAATCAAGATCCATGGATACTGCTGGATATTTTCAGTGGCACCCCACCTGAACCGGGCGTGATCGCATGGTCAAGCTCATGGTACAGCGATCTGGCCATGGCAAACGTTGTCCATCCGGAGTTGTTTGCGCACAGCACACCTGATCAAAGAGAAGGGATACTCGATGGTGAGGTGTGGAGATCAATCAACGGAGGAATCGACTCTTACTATGCATTCAAGTTGGCCATTGGGATGGCCGGAATAGATCACTATCATGGTTATTTGGGGTTCAACAGTGATGTGTCCTTTTATCCGGACCAGCCTATGCCGAACGCTACCGATAGGGACCTGTATTCCACAGCGTTGCATGAGGCGATGCATATCATCGGTTTCTCATCCTTATTCAATAGATATGGGCATAGCTACTTCGATGCTTTCGGAGATCCATTGGTGGAATCGATATACTACACTCGGTTTGATCAGTTCATCAATAAAGGGGCAGGTGCCCTCATTTTGGATCCACTGGCCTGTGACTGGAACTCGAGCGTCCAGTTCCCGGTCGACCTTACAATTCCGAATTGCGGGGTGTATTTCACGGGTCCGAACTCAGGGCAACAGTACCTTTATTCTCCTTCAACTTGGTTTCAAGGGTCAAGTTGCAGCCATCTGGATGAGGCATGTTCAGGAACACAGTTTCTGATGGCACCGGATAACGGCTACGGAGAACGGCAGATCGTGTCGCAAACCGAAGCGGACATGTTGAGCGATATTGGATACAGGACCAGGAACAATTTCGGTGACCCAATGTCGGGATGGGCTGGCGCATACGCCGCAAGAACTGTCCATGGTTCCCGCTTCGCAGGGGTGGACGACATCTTCGCGGATTACGCGACCAAGGAGTTTTATACCATCAAACAAGGCGAACCTGCGATCGTTCTGAATCATTTCCTTCAGAATGATGAAGCACAGAGCGGCGTTGGTGGGGTGCCGGATGAGTTCGCGTGCCTCACCGTTCTCCAAGGGGGCGGCACCGCATCCGTATTGAGTGCCTCATCGTTTTCGTACTTGCCTGCTGCGGACTTCACCGGCTGGGCAATCATTCGATATGTTCCACGCTCATCGTTGACCAGTGAAGTGGGCAACTTCACATACATTTATGTGGATGTTCGGCCAGCGGATGTCTGCGGGTCGGAACCCTGTAATATCCTTAATGGAGGCGACTTCGAAACGCTCAGGTTCTCCACGGTGGGATCTGGCAGTTATCACAATTGGCTGATCAGTCCAGCGGAGAACCATCCGGACATCATGCAATACGTGGGGTCGGTGAACGCTTGGTATACCAGCGCTCCCAGTTATTTTTATGGATCATCCTTAGATCATTATACATATGGCTGCCCCTCAGGACTCCACGACGTGGCCCCGGGTCACGGAGGCCCGGGTAACAGCACTTATGTATCGTGCCGTGCGACTAACGGCACCGGGATCATACAGGGCTTGCGCTTCGAACTTTGCCAGCCATTGATACCCGGTAGCCAATACCTTCTTGACTATTGGGTATACGACCAAGGATACTGCGGTCAGGATTGGGTCTTCAAAGCGGCTGAAGCTAGACCGTGCAACCAAGCGCAGGGCCAGACGGACGTGACAGGGGCGCTGAATACCTGTGGCCCCCAACCTTTTCATGTAGTTGATATTGTGCCAACACAGGCATTGAGCGGTGGGGGATGGCAACATATCACCAAGCAGTTCATCTATGATGCGGATGCAGCTCCAGGAACTTGGCTTCTCGCTTTCGAGGACCAACCTACCGGTGAAACGGCTTCGTTCCTCGACGACGTGAAGATCCACCCCCTGATCACTGTTACCCCCACGATTACCGTAGACTGCAATGGTGGATTTGATGGCACCATTAACTTGGAAGTCCATTATTACGACGGAGAGTACGACATCCAATGGTCCAACGGTGCCACAACCGCGAATATATCGGACTTGGCACCAGGAGATTATACGGTGACCATCACTGACAATACGTTGGGGTGTGCCTCCTTCACCCAGACTTACACGGTGTCGGAGGGCGAATGCTGCCCCGCCGATCGGGTCATCCACGACGGGGACATGTCCAGTGCAATAGGCACGTATTTCACCGGCACGGTGGACATCCAAGGCCAGTTCATCGTGGATGAAAACACGGAGTTCGACCAAGCACAGGTGTTCTTGGAAGCCGGTGCGGAGATCATCGTGCGGCCAGATGTTACGCTTGGCGTTTCCTACAGTACGCTGGAAAGTTGCCAGAACAGGATGTGGAAGACCATCACTGCGGAGCACGGCTCCGTGGTGTACATCAAGGAAAGCACTGTGGAAGATGCAGAGAACGTGCTGACAGCCTTGGATGGTTCCACCATCATGTTGGTGAGGAATGAGTTCCGGGACAACCGCAACAGCTTGTTCGTGCCCCCTGCAAGCCCAGGGCAATGGAACGACGTGAGCGTTTACATGAACAGGAATTTGTTCACGAGCACGGGTGCGCTGGCGCAACCCTACCCCGGTCAGTCCACGGCACTAGGCCACGTGGGTTATGCCGCTGTCGATGTACACAACACGTTCACGGACCTCACCGGTGGCGACAATGTGATCGACCGCATGAGCAACGGCATCATCGGCCACCGTAGTGATCTTGACGTCACTGGCTTCATCATCAAGAACGTGCAGCCCGATGTTGCCTATGCCTATGGCTATTCGGGCAACGGCTCGGGCATCTTCGCCCAGGGCGACCACGGCTACTTCAAGTTGGGCCAACAGGGCTATGGCATGGGTAACACTCCGAGTTTCGAGAATTGCGATAAAGGGATCTATACCCGATACATGACCGTGTTCAGCGAGAACAACAACATGCAGAACGTGGGCATAGCCTACCACGTGGAACGCAGTGGAAGCCGCTATGTGGACATCAAGCACAACCAATTGCATACCCTCTATCACGGCATCGACCTCCTCATGAACGAAGGAGCAGCCCGCGTGCGGATCCAGAGCAATGACATCACCTTCGGTGATGCCGCCTTCCTCTTCTGGAATTATCCATGTATCGGCATCTACGTGAGCGAGGCCTACGCGCACAACCCCGACTCGAAGATCCTGAACAACACCATCCACTTCGTGCCCAAGAACACTTCGGCCACAGGCATCGGATTGCTATCCACCGAGAAATGGCTGGTGGCGGAAAATGAACTCATTATGACCAGTAATGTCCACAACCGCACAGGCATCGCCACCAAGGGTGCGCGCGGCTGTGAGGTTAGCTGCAACAACATCACCGGCGCGGGCACCACCTATCCCATCGATGGCCAAGCCGGTATCACCAACTTCATGGGCGAAAGCCAGCAGTTCAGTTGCAACGTGGTGGACCGGACCGCCAACGGCATCCTCTTCAACGGCGTGGCTTACGGCACCGACCTTCGCGGCAACCAGTTCAACCGCCACCGCTGGGGACTGCATCTCTCCGCCAACGCGATCATCGATGCCCAGCAGCTCAAGGGCAATCTCTGGTACAATGAACCACCGCAAGGCGGATGGGGAGCATACTATGAACCCATGAGCGGGAACGAACCGAATCCGAACGCAGGTGCTTTCCCTTTCCGGTACGATCCCGCAAACATCAGTGGTGGCAATACGGAGCCGCCTTCGTGGTGGCCGTTGGAATGGTTCCAACAAGACTACGGAGTGAATTACGATTGCGCGGATGATCACGGTACGAACTACTGCGACCAGTTCTATGC
The DNA here is from genome assembly GCA_038234075.1 of Flavobacteriales bacterium. Classification (GTDB taxonomy): domain Bacteria; phylum Bacteroidota; class Bacteroidia; order Flavobacteriales_F; family PHOS-HE28; genus PHOS-HE28. The sequence goes on from JBBSUV010000010.1 coordinate 91,591, forward strand.
GGAGCGGGAAAAGGCAGGCATTCAAAATTTGGACCAGCGCATCGCACAAGACAGTTTGCAGAACAACCCCTACACCGAGGAAAGCAAATACATGCTCAAGGGAGGCCTGTACAAGAAATTGGACGAAGATCCCTCCCTGCGCGACAGCGTGCCCGCCATGGCCGATTTCTACGCCGCCCTACAAGGCAGCACCACGGCGGCCTTCAAGGCCATGGACGACAGCCAGTTGGCACTGTATGATCTGGACAGTACGGTGGTGGACCAATTACAGACTAACCGCGCACAGATCGAGGGGTTGATGGACTCCGTGAAAACAGGCATGGTGCAATTGGATGATAGCACGCTCACTGAAGCGCAAAAGAGCGCGATCATCGCCGGGATCAGCGGATACCGCAGTGTCATTGGCAACCTGACCGCATGGAACACCACCGCGCTACTGGTGGCCGCTACCTCCAAAGTGCTCACCGCCGAAGGCATAAGGACCGCCAACGCGAACATCGGCACCACGGAGCTGATCGAGAGCAACGAAAAGTTGGTCAATGAGATCTATCTGGCGGTGATCGGCAAGGACGTGGACACCTTTACGGTGGACCAGAGCACCACGCTCTTCTACATCGCCGATCAATGCCCAATGGTGGGCGGCAATGCGGTATACAAAGCAAGGGCCATCTACCGGTTGATCAATGACACGATCTCTTTCGACGACCAACAGCTTTGCCTGCCCCACGGCATCATCGTAAAGAGCTTGAAACCAATGGATGCGAATGTGGTCGGCGTGATGCCCAACCCGGCAAGGGACGGCGCCACATTGGTACTGGAGCAGCCTTTGGAAATACCCGCGGATTTCATACTGTACAACATGGTGGGTTCAGTGGTGCTGCGCGTGGAGATACCTGCGGATGCGGACCGTACGGCCTTTAGCACCGCGAGCATCGCAGCGGGAATGTATCACTACAAGGTGATCTCGGCCACCGGCGTGGCGGGCAGCGGAAAGCTGTCCATCATCCACTAAGGTCCCCTTCAAATGAGGTGGAGCATAGCATGCCGTACCGTTTCGCTCGTGTGTTTGGTGCAAGTTGCTTCCAGCACGCACCAAGCCACGGCGCAACAGGGCGTGAACAACCGGTGGACGATGGGTTACAATGGATCCGGGGGGTCGCCAGAGCCTTTTGGTGGCTTGGATCTGGAGTTCATCACGACCAACCGGGTCATCACTACGGTGGACCGGTGGATGGACTATGGCCGGACAGTGGCCAACATGAGTGACGAAAATGGAAACCTGCTCTTCAGCACGAACGGGGTGAGCGTGGCCAATACCAATGGAAACCTGATGCTGAACGGAGGTGGGCTTAATCCCAGCTGGTACACTTCACAATACTCGACCCACCCCAGTGGCTTGCATCTCCCACAGAGTTGCCTGGTCCTGCCCAAACCCGGAACGACGGGTATTTACTTCCTGTTCCATTCCACCCTTGACGATCCGCCCGCGTCATCCGCGCACTACCTCTACCTCACCACCATCGACATGAGCTTGGACGGTGGCCTGGGGGGCGTGGTAAGCAAGAACCAGGTGCTGATCAACGATACGCTGAACATAGGCCGGATCACGGCCGTGCGCCATGCCAACGGGCGGGATTGGTGGATCTTCTGCTTTAAGGCGGGCAGCAACATCCACTACCGCCTGCTGCTGACCCCGTTCGGGGTGAGCGTGGACGGCACCCAGACCATGGGCGTGGTGCACCCCCCCGATAACGGACAGGCCTGCTTCTCCTTGGACGGCACGCACTATGCCTATTACTCAGGATACTACGTGGACCTGGAGCTCTTTGACTTCGACCGCTGTACGGGAATGTTCTCCAACCCGGTACATGTTGCCATCGATGATTACAATGGAATGGGCGGAGCGGCGTTTTCCTCCAGCGGGCGCTATTTGTATGCTGCCTCGACGTTGGACCTGTACCAGTTCGATACCGAAGCGGATGACATGGCGGCCAGCATGGTGACCATCGCCCACTGGGACAGCACCTATTCCCCGTCCCCACCCTTCGCCACCCTGTTCAACATGGCCCAATTGGCCCCGGACGGCAAGATCTATATCAGTACCGCCAACAGTGGTCTGTGCCTGCATGTGATCAACGCGCCGGATGAGCCGAGCTTGGCTTGCAATATGGAACAACACGGGGTGGCCTTACCACGCCTCAACATGAACTCCCTGCCCAACCACCCCAACTACTTCTTGGGGCCTTTGGCGGGCAGCTCGTGCGATACGTTGGCCTTGGGGGTGCGGGAGCGGCCACCATCCCTTTCAGTAAGCGCCTATCCCAATCCATCAATAAACGGCCACTTTAAACTGAGCTACCCGGCACAGTCCACGGTAGGCGAGCTGGAAGTGCGCGATGTGGCCGGGCGGGTGGTGTTGGAGGAACGCATACCGCAGTGGAGCACCCTGCACCAAGTGGAGCTTGCCGGGCAGGCTGCGGGGATGTACCAGTGCAAGCTTACCTGGGCGAATGGAAGTGTTGCTACGCATATAATTCTGGAACGATGAGGATACGAAACTTCATAGTCCTACTGGCCTTGGTGCCTACTATGGCCTTTGCGCAAAAGTCGCACAATGAGTTGCAGAGCCCGCCAGAGGCGGATGGAGGGCCTACGCACTCGGCGCATCCAGCGGAGCTCATTGTGGAGCCGAGCCTGTCTGCCGGACAGGCAGGCGCGGGCGTGTGGGGATCCGATCCTGTAAATCCTGTAATCCTGTCCAAAAAAGATCGTGTCAATTCCCAACCCCCCAACGCGCTCACCATGCAAGTGATCATGTCGCAACGTCCCGCGAGCGTCCCCGAGGATCAGTGGCGGAAGATGATGCTGGACCCGGTGAATGCTTCGTTGTACCCCATCCGCATTACGCAGGCCATGTTGGATACGATCGATGCCACACAGTTGGATCTGCGGTACCGGTATATGATGGTGCGGTGAGTTGGCCGGCGGGATCGCCGCAAGGCGATAAATCCTGTGGATCCTGAAAATCCTGTCCGAAAAAAGCAGTCAAGCTGCGTATGCCGGGAGCGCAGGCTGTACCTGCTCTACCCGGAGCAGAAGGGTAGGAGGAAGGCCTCCATCGTCGTTTGCCATCAATTCGCCACATCGCTTCCGCGCAGCGGAACATCTGCGTCCATTGAGCCTCCCGAGGGGCTGAAGTGCGATCTGCATTATCTGCGTCCATCTGCGACATCTGCGGTTTTCTTCCATTAACCCATTGATCTGCGGCCATCCCAACTCCCATCCCCGCGCAAAGCCGTTTCTTTGTGCTCCCATGCCAACAAAGACCAAACCCGCCCCTGTGAAAGATCAGGCGGCATCCTTAGAAACAGCCAAGAAATTGGGCCTGATCGAAGAGGAATACACGCGCATCCAAGAGATCCTTGGCCGCGTGCCCAACTTCACAGAACTCGGCATCTACAGCGCGATGTGGAGCGAACACTGCTCCTACAAGAACTCCATCGCCTTGTTGAAGACGCTCCCGCGCACCGGCCCCAAGATGCTGGTCGAGGCCGGCGAGGAGAATGCGGGCCTCATCGACATCGGCGATGGATGGGCCTGCGCCTTCAAGATCGAAAGCCACAACCACCCCAGTGCCATCGAGCCCTACCAGGGTGCGGCCACCGGCGTGGGCGGCATCAACCGCGACATCTTCACCATGGGCGCGCGGCCCATCGCGCAGCTCAACTCGTTGCGCTTCGGCGACATCGCCAACCAGGCCAGCAGCCGTTGGCACATGCGCGGCGTGGTGAAGGGCATCGGCGACTACGGCAATGCCTTCGGGGTGCCCGTGCTCGGCGGTGAGGTCTACTTCGATCCCTGCTACACCACCAATCCGCTGGTGAATGCCATGAGCGTGGGCATCGTCCGCGCGGACAAAGTGATCAGCGCGACCTCCCATGGCGTTGGCAATCCGGTCTACATCGTGGGCAGCGCCACCGGAAAGGACGGCATCCACGGAGCCTCTTTCGCCAGTAAGGACATCACAGGCACCAGCATGGACGACCTTCCTGCGGTGCAGGTGGGCGATCCCTTCATGGAGAAGCTGCTTTTGGAAGCTTCATTGGAATTGGCACAGACCGATGCCATCATCGGCATGCAGGACATGGGTGCAGCCGGCATCACGTGCAGTACCAGCGAGATGAGCGCCAAGGGCGGTTGCGGTATGGATGTCCAGTTGGACAAGGTCCCCCTGCGCCAGGACGACATGCGTCCGTGGGAGATCCTGCTCAGCGAAAGCCAGGAACGCATGCTTGTGGTGGTGAAGAAAGGACGCGACCAAGAGGTGAAGGACATCTTCGAGAAATGGGACCTGCACTGCGTGGAGATCGGTACCGTTACCGAGGGCGATGCACTGCGGTTCTTCTGGAAGAATGAGCTGGTGGCCGAGGTACCTGCGGAAAGCCTCGTCCTTGGCGGCGGGGCGCCGGTGTACAAGCGCCAGAGCAAAGAGCCGACATACATCGCGGAGAACAAGAAGTTCAAGACAGACATGGTGCCTGTGCCACAGGACTTGGAGCAGGTCGCCTACGAACTTCTGGCCAGCCCCAACATCGCCAGCAAGCGATGGGTGAGCGAGCAGTATGATACCATGGTGCGCACTGGCAACATGAGCACCAATGCGCCCAGTGATGCGGGACTGGTGCTGCTGAAGGAGGCCGGTGGCAATAAGGCCCTCGCGGTCACGGTGGATTGCAACGCCCGCTACGTGCAGGCCGACCCCTACGTGGGGACCATGATCGCCGTGAGCGAAGCCGCTCGCAACATCGTGTGCAGTGGGGGAGAACCGGCCGGCGTCACCAACTGCCTCAACTTCGGGAATCCCTACGACCCGGAGGTCTATTGGCAGTTCGAGCAGGCCATCAAGGGCATGAGCGAGGCCTGCATCGAGTTCAAAACGCCCGTCACCGGTGGGAACGTCAGCTTCTACAACCAATCCCTGATCGACGGCAACGAGGTCGCTGTGTTCCCTACGCCCACCATCGGCATGGTCGGCGTGGTGCCGGACATCAAGCACCGCATGACCTTGGCCTTTCAGCAGAAGGGCGACCTCATCTTCATCATCGGCAAGATCACCGATGACATCGCTTGCAGTGAGTACTTGGTGCGCTATCATAACGTACGCCGCTCACCAGCGCCCTACTTCGACCTGGCCCAGGAACATCTGGTGCATGTGGTGACCACGCACATCATCAAGCGCGGACTGGTCACGGCCGTGCATGACGTCAGCGATGGCGGCCTTTGGACTGCCTTGGTGGAGATGGGCATGCCGAACAATCTTGGTTTTGACATTGTCACCGACAGCGAACTCCGCCCGGACGCATTCCTCTTCGGCGAAGGCCAAGGCCGCGTGGTCGTAACGCTCACACAGGACCAGGAAGATGGCTTCCTCGACCTGATGCGCCTGAGCAAAGTCCCGTTCCTGCTGCTCGGCCACGTCACCAAGGGCAAGCTCATGGTGGATGATGAATCCTTCGGCACCATACAGGACGTCCGTGCCGTGTACGAGGGGGCCATCCCGCAGATCATGGAAGAGCAATAGGGTGCCTCTCCGTTTTGAAGTTGAACAGAAAAAACAAACAGATCATGAGTACCAAGTTCAAAGGCAGTGAAGTGAAATTGCAAGGCAAACTGCCAGCGATAGGAGAAGCGGTCCCCAACGTGCGCTACGTGGGAAGCGACCTCTCAGAAGCAGATCTCGCTTCCTTGAAAGGGAGGGTGGTAGTGCTCTTCAGCGTGCCCAGTGTGGACACCGGCGTCTGCGCCACGGAAACGCGGACCTTCAATACAAAGCTTTCCGGCATGGGAGCAACAGGGGTCGTCATCTCCGAGGATCTTCCGTTCGCGCTCAAGCGTTTCTGCGCTGCTGAGGATATCGAGAACATACACGGAGCCTCTGACTTCCGCTTTCGCGAAATGGACAAATTCGGCGTGCGCATGGTCGACGGACCCTTGGCCGGCCTGCTGGCCAGAGTGGTCTTCGTCATCGACAAGGAAGGCATCCTGCGCTACACCCAAGTGGTGCCGGAGGTGACCACCGAGCCGGACTACGACGCCGTGCTAGCCGAGGCGAAGAAGCTGCTTTGATCGCTTAGTGAGCCGAACGCGGTTGTGTCCGGGCTAGGCTGCGGTCCAATAGCGTGACCGCAAGCATCAAGCCCATCGCCATAGCGATCCAAGTGGCATGGTGCAGGTAATTACCGATGCTCGAAAGTTCTACTTCGAACGGTAGGGTGAACCCCGATGCTGGGTTCCCATGGGCATAACGTGAAAGGACCCATGACAATGCAGTGGTCGCTATGAGTAAGACCACTGCCATGATCCAGGCCCGACGGGAGATCAATGGCTCGACCTCCGATATCGGTTGGTGGGCCAGTACTTGGTCCATCACAGCAGCGTGAAGCCCCGTGGGTGCTTGGTCGTGTCCTGCCGCTTGGAAGAGAGTGCGCAATTCCGTTTCGTTCATCTCAGGCATCGTTCAAAAGTAAGCTGCGGGCATTCCCGTTCAACTCCATGTTCAGCGCTGCTTCCAGCCGTTTTCGTGAGCGGAACAGGCGCACCTTCACATTGGACGCGCTCAGGCCAGTGATGGTGACGATCTCCTCCACACTGAGCTCATCCAGGTAATGAAGGCTGAGGACGCTGGCCTCCTCAGGGCTCAAACGCCCCAAAGCTTTGTGCAGGTAATGATCGACATCAGTTTGGTGCGTCCCTACGGGGCCCGCATCAGCGGCTGGATGATGGGGCATTAAATCAATGGAGTCCATGTCCTTGCGCCGTTGCCGACCGCGGTTGATCGCACAGCGATAGGCAATGGTATAGAGCCAGGTGGAGAACTTCGAACCGCCACTGAAGTCCTTCAGGTTGCGGAAAGCTTTCACGAAGGCATCCTGCGCTGCTTCCTGTGCATCCTCCTGGTTGCGGAGCACGCGATGGCACACCGTGTAGACCATATGCTGGTATTGCTCCACCAATTCGCCAAAGGCATGGCTATCCCCCGAGAGGATGCGGCGGATCAAGTCGGAATGGTCCATTACACGTTCATGGGACGATGGATGCTATACCATCGGTTACAAAATTGGATATTCGCGCAGGCCAAAGGCCCGGAACCGTTCAGCCGGTCGTCATTCTCCATGTGCGGTTGTAACCGGAGGGGGGGAGGAGGCGACCCATGGACAGGCATCCAAAAGGTTGATGCCGGATCACTCACCATCAGAACATAGAACCACCATGGACATTACTGGCATCATCGCGATCATCTTCACCTTCAGCACAGGCTTCGGTATTGTGTACATCGTGATGACAACACGGCATCGGGAACGTATGTCCATGATCGAACGCGGAATGAACCCCGACGAAGGTTCGAAAAGAACCGACCCGGAGAAGTCCCTCAAAAGCGGCATGCAATTGATCGCCGTGGCCATCGGACTGGGATGCGGTTATGTGTTGGATGTATATACCAACATTGAAAGGCCTTGGGTCTATTTCGGCCCGATCGCCTTTTGCGTGGGCGTGGTGATGATCCTTTACTATTTCCGCTCGAAGAACAGGGCGTGATCCCCATCGCTTGCTATTCGCTTGCTTTGCGCAACTATGAGCAAAGGCGTAAGGGTGGTTTTCCGTTCAGTGTTGGCCATCGCTGCATGGACAGTTGGCGTCTGCGTGCTGTGGGTGCTCCTTTTGAGATTCGTCCCGCCGCCGGTCACATGGGAAATGGCCGCACAGGCCAAGGTCCAAGGAAGTGTTGCACGCACGTGGGTACCCTTGTCGAAGATCTCCCCGGCCATGCCATTGGCCGTGATCGCGGCGGAAGATCAGAAGTTCTTCGATCACTTCGGCTTCGATATGGAGGCCATGCGGAAGGCCATGGCGCATAACGATCGGAGCAAGCGCGTGCGTGGGGCAAGCACGATCAGTCAGCAGACCGCCAAGAACGTCTTCCTCTGGCCCGGCAGGAATTTTGTGCGCAAGGGCTTGGAGGCTTGGTTCACACTGTTGATGGAGACCTTTTGGTCCAAGGACCGCATTGTGGAGATGTACCTCAACGTGGCCGAGACCGGAAAAGGGCGTTTTGGTGCGGAGTCCACTGCGCAACTCTGTTTTAAGCGCACGGCGGCCAAGCTCACGGACGCACAGGCCGCGCTTATCGCCGCTGTGCTGCCCGCACCACGCAGGTTCAATGCCTGCGCACCTTCGGCTTTCGTTCAGCGCAGGCAGGCATGGATACTGCGCCAGATGGGGCAGCTTGGGGACCAGATGGACCCCGCGGAAAGAGAGCGCCTGAACGACCTGCGTGATCGTCGTGAGAAGCGCCGCAAGCGTTGACAACAGGCACCGTTACCTTGGTCCGCACGAAGAACCCGATCGTATCCCACCATAGATGGAACAGAACGACAAGAAGCCGGAGAACACGCGCTTAGTAGTGGTCACTGGTGCCAGCCGCGGTGTGGGGAGAGCGACCGCAAAGGCCTTGGTGGAACGGCATGGTTGCACGGTCGTTGCTGTTTCGCGTGATGCGGAAGGCCTGGCAGCCCTTAAGGTGGAATGCGGCGATAGGGCAGGAGCGCTGGAAGCCATGCCGGCTGATCTGGCTTCTGCGAGCGGCATCGAAGCTGTAAATCGGCACCTGGCCGGGAGAAGGCTGCACGGCTTGGTGAATAACGCCGGCCTGCTGATCAAGCGGGAATGGGGAGAATGGACAGCAGATGACCTGCAAAGGCTTTTCCTGCTCAATGCTTCCGTGCCCCTGCTGTTATCCCAAGCGCTGAGTTCCTTACTGGAAGGGGATCCCCCCGGGCACATCGTCAACATCGGCAGCATGGGCGGTTTTCAAGGCAGCGTGAAGTTCACCGGTTTGGCCGCTTACAGCGCCAGCAAGGCCGCGTCGGCAAACCTCACCGAGTGTATGGCCGAGGAACTGAAGGACCGCATGGTCCGGTGCAATTGCATCTGTCTGGGCGCGGTGGATACCGCAATGTTGCGTGCCGCCTTCCCCGGATACACGGCGCCGGTCACTGCGGATGAGGTGGGGAGCTACATTTCCCGATTCGTGCTTGAAGGGCATAACCTGTTCAACGGCAAGATATTACCGTTGGCGGTGAGCACTCCATAGCCGTATCGTGAGGATCTTTTCGTGCCTGGATTAGGACGGGACGGAATTCTGTCTACATTTGCAGCCGCTTTCAACAAAAAGTTCTTTGAGCGCCCCGAGTTGGGGATGTGATGTAAGCACAGTCCAAGGGAGAGTTGGAAATTATATTTCAACATTGCTTGGTGGATCGGAAGGTCTGATTACATTTGCAGCCGCTTTCAGTAAAACGTTCTTTGAGCGCCCCGGTTCGGGGATGATGTGTAAGGTTAGCCAAGTAGGCGTCGAGAATTATATTTTCAACAGCGCTTGGTGGATCAGAAGATCACCTTACATTTGCACCCCCTTCCGAAACACGTTTGTCGAACGGAAGGCGCACAAGATGAATTTTCACAAGCACGGGACGGTCCCGGAGACTTGAAACGTTCTTTGACTTATTGTCCATTCTGAGAAAGGTAAGTGTCCCTGTTTATCGCAAGGTGAACAGGGGAGGAACTATAAAAGAGCCAGATCAAACAAACTTACAATGGAGAGTTTGATCCTGGCTCAGGATGAACGCTAGCGGCAGGCTTAACACATGCAAGTCGAGGGGTAACAGGGAAGCTTGCTTCCGCTGACGACCGGCGCACGGGTGCGTAACACGTATGGAATCTGCCCTTTACTGGAGAATAGCCCGGAGAAATCCGGATTAATGCTCCATACTAGACGAGATGGCATCATCTTGTCTTAAAAGCTCCGGCGGTAAAGGATGACCATGCGCACGATTAGTTTGTTGGTGAGGTAACGGCTCACCAAGACTACGATCGTTAGGGGGCCTGAGAGGGTTATCCCCCACACTGGTACTGAGACACGGACCAGACTCCTACGGGAGGCAGCAGTGAGGAATATTGCGCAATGGAGGCAACTCTGACGCAGCCATGCCGCGTGCAGGAAGAAGGCGCTACGCGTTGTAAACTGCTTTTAATCGGGAAGAAACCCCGGGACGTGTCCCGGGTTGACGGTACCGATGGAATAAGCACCGGCTAACTTCGTGCCAGCAGCCGCGGTAATACGAAGGGTGCAAGCGTTATCCGGATTCATTGGGTTTAAAGGGTGCGTAGGCGGAACAATAAGTCAGCGGTGAAAGCCTGCAGCTTAACTGCAGAATTGCCGTTGATACTGTTGTTCTTGAGTACGTTTGACGTGGGCGGAATGTGCCGTGTAGCGGTGAAATGCTTAGATATGGCACAGAACACCGATAGTGAAGACAGCTCACGAAGACGAAACTGACGCTGAGGCACGAAAGCGTGGGGAGCGAACAGGATTAGATACCCTGGTAGTCCACGCCGTAAACGATGATCACTCGTGATTGGCGATACACTGTCAGTCACCTAGCGAAAGCGTTAAGTGATCCACCTGGGGAGTACGATCGCAAGATTGAAACTCAAAGGAATTGACGGGGGCCCGCACAAGCGGTGGAGCATGTGGTTTAATTCGATGATACGCGAGGAACCTTACCAGGGCTTGAACGTGCATTGACAGTCGCGGAAACGTGATCTTCTTCGGACAATGTGCGAGGTGCTGCATGGCTGTCGTCAGCTCGTGCCGTGAGGTGTCGGGTTAAGTCCCATAACGAGCGCAACCCCTACTGTTAGTTGCCAGCGGATAATGCCGGGGACTCTAACGGAACTGCCCGCGTAAGCGGTGAGGAAGGTGGGGACGACGTCAAGTCATCACGGCCCTTACGTCCTGGGCTACACACGTGCTACAATGGTGCATACAGAGGGTAGCGAACTCGCGAGGGTAAGCCAATCTCAGAAAGTGCATCTCAGTTCGGATCGGAGTCTGGAACTCGACTCCGTGAAGGTGGAATCGCTAGTAATCGCGCATCAGCCATGGCGCGGTGA
>JBBSUV010000011.1:0-99439 GCA_038234075.1 Flavobacteriales bacterium
ACGGGCGCACAAGCCCCAATGGGCCAGAGCGTATGCGAGTGGTAGCAACATCAGCTATCCATCCGTGTTGATCCGTGTGCATCCGTGGTTAAAGCATTTGTTTGCAACAGCGCCCAACGGGCGCACAAGCCCCAATGGGCCTGGGGCATTCGATCTGCGTCCCTGTTTTTCAGGTAGCTTGCCGCAAATCCTGATCACAATGACAACCAAGAGAGCCGCCCTGCGCAGTGGAAGTAGCAAGCATGGCAAGACCACCGCCAAGACGAGCAATACACGGGCTAAGCGCAAAGAGGCCACTGAAAGACGCATGGCCCTCGCTGCCGTGAAGGTCGCAGCCGGGATCAAGGCAGCCGCGAAGCCAGCTGTGGACAAGAAGCCGAAGAAGAAGACCGCCGCCAAGGCTGCCCCTAAGAAGAACTAATTTCTCTTCAGAGGCTTACGAAGCTGCGGCGCATGGCGCTGCGCTTGAACTTCCAGCTGACCTCCAGATTGAAATAGCTGAAGGAATCCGGTAGACCGGGATTTCCGCGGCGGCTGGTGAACAGGCTTTCCTTGCCGTTGGTGCCATAGCCGGTGGGATCGCTGATGTAACGCGCCATGTACTGCTGCGTGCTATCCTTATACACCTGCCCGATCTCCGAGTAGGTGGCGTAGCGGTCGCTTACCGCGTCCAGCATATCGCTGAAGAACATGTAGTAGCTGAATTCCATGCCCACTGACAGCTCGCGGGTCACCATGTAGCGCACGCCGAAACCGATCGGAATACCCACATGCCAAGGGCTGGGGATCTTGCTCAGCGCTCTGGCTTCTTTGCCACCACCTGTACCCTCGGTCACCCAGCTGTACAGATCGGTCTCGTATTTGCCGTCCTGACCGATCACGTTAGCGTCATTTGAGCCGCGTGGTTTGTCACGGATCGTGCCGTCATCCCAAGCATAGTAACGGTTGTCCAGGTTGGCTGAGCCATTGAACAGATCCGCCTTGGGCCGACCATAGAACAGCCCGATGCCGATGTACGAATAGGCGAAGAACTTCTGTGTGTACAGCGCTTGAAAAGGTTCCCGGTACATGTTCAACACCAAGTGCTGGCTGATGCCGACCAGGTCGTTCCGGAAGTTCAGGCCCCTCCTGTAGTTGCGAAGCTCAGTGCCGGACTTGCCGCCCGTGGCCGCGAGTTCGTTGTAACCCAAGCGGTGCCAGCTCAGCGCGGTCTCCGTGGTCAGTGCCCGGGTGATGTAACGTTTGGGGTTGTTGAGGTAATCACGGAAGGTGATCACCATCCCGGGGCGGAGGCCGTTCCATTGGATAGCCCCATCATAGTTCCCAAGATCACCGGAGAAATGGTCAACGCCCATGGAGACACCGACCTCCAAGTTGCGCTGTGCATGAACGCCCGTCGCGACCAATAGTGAGGCGGAAACGAGGGTGAGGTAATGTTTGAGATTCATGGGTTTCGGGCTTGGGGCCTTCGAAGGTATGATGAAAAGACGTCCTCAGCTCCAGTGGGTTGCCTGAACCGAGCGGTATTTATCCACGTTCCCCGAAGATGGCCGTGCCGATGCGCACCATCGTGCTGCCTGCTGCGATGGCTTCCTGAAGGTCCCCGCTCATGCCCATGCTCAATTCAGTGAATATGGCCGACTGAACCGCATCGCCTTTGACCAATTCCTGTCGCAAAGCGGCCAAGCCCTCGAATTCACGCCGTACCTGATCCTTGTTCCCTGTGTTGGTGGCCATACCCATCAAACCCCGGAAATGTAACGCAGGCCAGCGGCTGCGCAGATCACCTGCAGCACAGAGCGCCCGCACTTCGTCCGGCAGGAAACCATGCTTCGTTTCCTCTTGGGCGATGTGTACCTGCAACAACACGCCGATCGTCCGCTCCGCCGAAGCAGCGCGCTTGGCCAGTTCGTCCAGCAAAGCCTCCCGATCCACGCCATGCACCAGCTGCACGAAGGGCGTGATGTACTTCACCTTGTTGGTCTGCAGATGCCCGATGAAATGCCAATCCATATCCGCAGGGAGCAACGGTTGCTTATCGCGGAGTTCTTGTGGATAATTCTCGCCAAAAGCGCGTTGCCCCAGATCATACAAGGCCTGGATCTCTTCCACCGTGCGCGTTTTGGTCACTGCGATCAACTTCACGTGCTCCGGAAGTGCGCCTTTGACCTGTGCATATCGCTCAGCAAGTAACGTGGTGTCCATCAATGATCTTCCAAGGAATAAACGGTGAGCCCGCTGCGTAGCTTGGGCTCGATCCAAGTGGTCTTGGGTGGCATGCAGCCACCGCTATCCGCCACGCTCCGCAACTCAGCGAAGGTGACGGCGCGCAGGTGGAACGCCACATCAGCCTTGCCACTTTTCACCGTCTGTTCCAGTTCGGAGGTATCGTGGGTTCCGGGCACGAAGCGGATACGGGGATCGGTGCGTAGATCAGTGATGCCCAGCACGGGCCCCAGTACGGCGTCGCTCAGCACCGCCGCGTCCAAAGCATCCACTGGTGCCGTGCCCGAGGTTTTTGGCAAAGCCAGGGCATACCAGCCGCTTTTCACGTGGACCTGAACGCTTTTCGGATCGGGTTCGCTGGGTCCGTGCGGCAGAGGGGTCAATGCGCCCAGTTTCCTCAGGGCATCCAGAAAGGCTTGCTCGGACAGCCCGTTGAGCCCTTGCACGGTGCGGTCGAAATTGTAGATGTGCAACTGACGCTCAGGCACCATGAATGCCAGGAAAGCGGCCTTGGGCCCATTGGGATCGGCGTGAAGAGATTCCGCCAACCGCGCGCTGCTGGCGCAGCGGTGGTGCCCATCGGCGATGTACATCGCGTCCATGAGCTGGAAATACCCACCTAACGCGACGAGTTCATCCGGGTCCTCTGCTTTCCAAAAGCGGTGGCGCACTTGATCGGTGGTGCAGAAATCATACAAGGTCGGCCGTAGAGTAATGGCGTCCAGCGCGGCTTCCAGATCGGGGGCGTCGGGCACGGCCAACAGCACCGGTTCAGCATTGATCCCCGTGTGCTCCAGATATTCACTGAACAGTTCCTCCCGGGCGGACAAGGTTTGCTCGTGGACCTTGATGCGGCCCTCCCGATAGTCAGCCACGTCCACCGCGCCGATGATGCCGCGCGATGTGAAGGCGCCGCAGCTCTGCTCATAGAGATAGAACGCCGGATGTTCCTCCCGCAACAGGATGTGCTTTTCCGTGAATTCTGTGAATTTGCGGCGCACCGCGTCGAAATGTTCCGCGCGCGTCATGCCTTGGCGGTCATGGTCCGCGAAGACGATGTGGAGGAACGAGTAGGGGTTGCCTGCGAGTTTCTCGCGCAGTTGCTCCGGGCTATAGTTCATAAAGGATCGGGAGCCCACCAAGGAGGCCGTGTGCGGCGTTGGACGCCAAGCCCGGAAGGGGCGCACATGTATCATCCGCGAGCCACCGTCACCTCATCGCGCCAGGCCATCAGCAGTTCCACCAGTTCACCACCGATGCGCTCCTGCGCCTCCAGTGTTGCTGCGCCGATGTGCGGACTGAGGCTCAAGTTCGTCATGCCCAGGAGGTCCGCGCGCGGTGTGGGCTCGTTCATGTACACGTCCAGGCCGGCCGCCTTCACCTTACCACTGTTCAGAGCGGCGATCAAGGCGTTCTCATCGATGGAGTTTCCGCGGGCGGTGTTCACGAGCAGCATACCGGGCTTCATCATGGTGAATTCCTCCGGACCGAGCACCGGTGTGCCGTCAGCCTTGGAGGGTACGTGCAACGTAATGGCATCGCTCTTGGCCAAGAGCTCCTCCAAAGGAAGCATCTTGATGCCCACGCGAACGGTATCGCCATTGAAGGGTACCTCCAAATGGTCCACAGTGGCACTGTTGTCGGTGTACACCACCTTCATCCCGTTGCCGATGGCGTAGCGCGCCACCCACTTGCCGATACGGCCGAAACCGATGATGCCTAGGGTCTTCCCGCGCAGCTCCAGGCCGTTCCCGTATTCCTTCTTCATCTCCTTGAAGGCGGTGCAGCCCTCGGTGGGCATGCGGCGGTTCGCTTTGTAGATGTCCCGGGTGAGGCTGTACAGGTGTGCCATCACCAGTTCCGCAACGCTGATGCTGCTGCTGGCCGGGGTGTTCACCACGCGGATGCCCTTCCCCTTGGCATGAACCACGTCGATGTTGTCCATGCCCACGCCGCCACGGGCGATGAACTTCAGGTTCGGGCAGGCGTCTATGAACTCCTTGCGCACCTTGGTGGCGCTGCGTACGAGGAGCGCGTCCACTTTTTCCTTGTTGATATAGGCCGCCAGTCCCTCTTGGGGCACGAAGTCGGTGGTGATCTTGAAGCCCTCGGCAAGAAGCTGTTCCTTGGCAGGGGCGGAAATGCCGTCGTTGGCGTGTACGCGCATGTTCGTTATCCGTTCTTTTTTGCAAATTCCTCCATTACATCCGTCAGGGCCTTCACGCTCTCGATGGGCAGCGCGTTGTACATGCTGGCCCGGTAGCCGCCCACGCTGCGGTGGCCGCGGATGCCACTGATGCCGGCCTCCTTCCACATCGCGTCAAAGCCTGGTTCCAACGCGGCGTCCTTCAATATGAAGGTTGCGTTCATCTCCGAGCGGTCTTCTTTGGCGGTGGTTCCCTCGAAGATCGACAGGCGGTCCACGGTGGAGTAAAGAAGCTCGGCCTTGGCGGCGTTGCGCTTCGCGATCTCGGGGATGCCTCCGATCCGCTTCATCCATTCCAGTGTCAGCATGATCACATAGATGGGGAACACGGGTGGCGTGTTGTACATGCTGTCCTTGGCAGCGTGGTTGGCCAGGTCCATCATGGGGCTCAGCGTGCGACCGGTCTTGCCCAACGAGGCAGGGTCGAAGAGGTACATGGTGGCGCCCGCGGGGCCCATGTTCTTCTGCGCGCCAGCATAGATCAGCGCGAAGTCGGCCACGTTCACCGGGCGGCTGAAGATGTCGCTGCTCATGTCGCAGATCATCGGCACCGCCCCGGTCCCCGGACCGGGGTTGGGGAATTGCTTGTACTGCGTGCCGAAGATGGTGTTGTTGCTGGTGAAGTGGAAGTAGTCCACATCGCTGGGAACGTTGAAGCCTTTGGGGATGTAGTTGAAGTTCTTGTCCTCGCTGCTGGCCACCACCACGGCCTCGCCGGCCAGTTTGGCCTCCTTGATCGCTCGCTTGGCCCATTCGCCGGTGTGTACGTAGGCGCCTTTGCCTCCGGTCTTCATGAAATTCTGAGGGACGAGGTGGAAGCCCATGCTGGCGCCGCCGCCGAGGAATATGGTCTCGTAATGTGCAGGTGCGCCCAGCAGATCCTTCACCAGCTGCCGTGCATTGGCCATGATCGCCTCGAAGGGCTTGCTGCGGTGGCTGATCTCCAGGATGCTGAGGCCACTACCGTCCAGGTCGAGAACCGCCTGGGACGCCTTTTCAAAGACCTCTTGGGGTAGGATGCAAGGACCAGCGCTGAAATTGTGGACTTTCATTTTGGTGTCGGTGAGCATGAGGGTTTGAATTCGCGGCGCGAAGGTAAAGGTTCGAGCGGGGAGGCCTTAGCCTTAATATAGCTATACTGTTAATGAGTTCACCGAACCGGTCCGGGGCGATCACCGCGTCCTTTCCTCTTAACTGCCGAACTTTGCGCCCCCATCAGAGATCAACATCCATGCGCATCGGTATCGTTTGCTATCCCACCTTCGGCGGCTCCGGCGTCGTGGCCACGGAACTGGGCCTCGCCTTGGCCGAAGAAGGCCACATCGTCCACTTCATCACCTACGATCGGCCCGTGCGGCTGGGAACGGGTAAGGCGAACGTGTTCTACCACGAGGTGCGCGTAAGTGATTATCCGCTCTTCGAATACCAGCCATACGAGCTGGTGCTGACGAGCAAATTGGTGGATGTGGTGAAGCACGAGCGCTTGGACCTGTTGCATGTGCACTACGCCATTCCGCACGCCTCGGCGGCATGGATGGCCCAGCAGATCCTTGCGGCGCAAGGCATCCACATCCCCTTTATCACCACGCTCCACGGCACGGACATCACCCTCTTGGGCCGAGATGCGAGCTTCGAGCCGGTGATCACCTTCGCCATCCAGCACAGCGATGCGGTGACCGCCGTCTCCGAAAGCCTGCGTAAAGACACGCTAGAGCTTTTTCCGGTGACGCGGCCGATCGTGGTGATCCCCAACTTCATCCGCTTGGAGCGCTATGCCATTGGCAACGATCCCGAGTTGCGCGAACGTTTCGCTCCCAACGGCGAAAAGTTGTTGGTACACGTGAGCAACTTCAGGCCGGTGAAGCGGGTGCAGGACGTGCTCACCGTATTCATGGGCGTGCGGAAGGAAATGCCTGCAAGGCTATTACTGATCGGCGATGGCCCGGACCGGCACTTGATCGAAACACAGTGCCGTGCCAATGGAACCTGTGATGAGGTGTTCTTCCTCGGGAAGATGACCGACCCGGAGGATGTGGTGGCGAGCTGCGACCTGTTCGTGCTCACCAGTGAGGCTGAGAGCTTCGGCTTGGCCGCTTTGGAGGCGATGGCTTGCGGCGTGCCAGTAGTCAGCACTGATGCAGGAGGCACGGCAGAAGTGGTGGAAGCCGGTGTTGCGGGCTTGCTGAACCCTATCGGTGATACCGCCACCATGACGGCCAACGCATTGACCATTCTGAAGGATCCGGAAACACTGGCCCGGTTCAGGAAAGGGGCGGTACGCTCCGCCGAGCGTTTCGATATCGAGAAGGTACTGCCCCGCTATGAAGCCCTTTATGAACAAGTTGTAGATCAGGTGAAAGCGAATGGAATTCATCAGTGACCGCATCAGCATCGAGCGGCAAGGCGAAGGCATCAGCATCGTTATCGGTTCCCGGCTGCCCAAGCAAAAACAGATGTTGCTCATGCTCTGGCTGGTCGCTTGGTCATTATGCGGCGCGGCCTTCTTCTACGAGTTCCTTCGTGGCCCCGGTCCGGACATGAAGCTCCCTTTGCTCATCATGATCGCCTTCTGGGCCTACTTCGAGCTGCGGATCATCCGTGTGGTGCTGTGGCGAAGGAAGGGCTTCGAGCTCTGGCTGGTGAAGAACGGTGAGCTCACCATCAAGAACAGCCTCTACCGCTTCGGGAAGGCGACCAGCTACTTCATCGCCAACATCCAGCGGCTCGGACTGTTGAACATGGACGGGACCTCTTGGAAATGGCAGATGAGCGACTCCTTCTGGACAAGAGGAGCTGAGCGCTTGGGCTTCGAATACCACGAAAAAAAGGTGGCCTTCGGACGCGGCCTCACGGAAGATGAAGCACGAAAGGTGATCCATCTGCTCGCTGCGGAATTGAAGCGGGAACGGAAGGCGGAGAGTAAGTCTTGAGTCCATTGGTCGGGAGTCGAGAGTCCCGACTCCCGACTCAAGACTCCGGACTTCAGTAAACCGAACCTCTTTCTCTGCGCCTCCGCGCCTCTGCGTCTA
Organism: Flavobacteriales bacterium; assembly: GCA_038234075.1. Taxonomy (GTDB): domain Bacteria; phylum Bacteroidota; class Bacteroidia; order Flavobacteriales_F; family PHOS-HE28; genus PHOS-HE28. The sequence continues at coordinate 7,462 of JBBSUV010000011.1, forward strand.
CTGGAAGTACTCATTCCGGAAGGCATTGCCGCTGATCCTCAACGTGCGGATGTCGTCCATCATTTCTTCCCGCGTCATGCGCTTGGCGGAGGGGGAGGAGAGAGCCACATCGATGGTGTTCACGGCACCTGCTGGAACTCCTTTTCCGCGCAGTCTTTCCAATAACTGCTCTTGCGGGAAGGCCGCGATAGCCGGGGCTAAAAGCGCCGCCAAGCGTGTCCGGTCCACCACGCGGGAGTTGTTCTCCGCAAAGTCTGCATCCTCGTTCAACGTAGGGAGACCGAGCGTGTCGCAAAGGTTCCTGAACTGTGCATTGCTCCCCACCGCGAGCACGATCCTTTTCCCATCGGAGCAGGTGAACACCTCGCCGTAAGGTGCGATGTTGGGATGCAAGGTGCCCAAGGGTTGCGCCACATGACCGGCCATCAGCCAGTTCGAGGCTTGGTTCACCAGACCCGTGAGTGCGGCCTCCTCAAGGCTGACCTCCACGTATGCTCCCTTGCCAGAACTGGCTCGGTGAAGCAACGCCAGCAACAGGCCTTCCTTCAACTGATGGGCCGCCAGGATGTCGATCATGGCCACGGGCAGCTTTGCTGGATTCTCCGTATCGGTGCCTGTCATACTGATGTAGCCGGTTTCTGCTTGCAGCACCACGTCATAGGCGGGGCGTGCTGCATCATCCGCATAGCCACGGATGTGGCCATGGATAAGCTTCGGGTTCAGCGCCCGCAGTCGATCGCGCGTGAGCCCCAGCTTTTCAGCGTCAGCTGCCATGTGGTTGCTGATGAGCACGTCGGCCTGTGCCACAAGCGTATCGAATTGCACGCGGCCCGCTTTATCGGTGAGGTTCAGAAAGAGGTGCTCCTTCCCGAAATTCACGCTGCTGAAGTACGCGCTGACAGGGGAGTGCATGTCTTCACTGGGCAACTTCCACTTCCGCGTGATGTCCCCGCCAGCCTTGGGGTTCTCCACCTTCACCACGCGGGCGCCCAGCTCGGCGAAGAACATGCCCACGGCAGGCCCCGCAAGCACGCCGGCGGTCTCAATCACCAAGAGGTCCTTCAACATGGGACGAAAGTAGAGAAGCCCTCGGGCAGGTCCGGGCAGTTCAAGGTCCTTTCCACGGAACAAGCGGGGAATGGCACCGAGAGATCACCTTCTCTGTTTGAACGGACCACGGGTGAGGCGCTTGCTGCGGTCCCGCAACGTTGTGGATAAGTGCGTGCCTCCGCGTGCCGCGCTACATGCGCCTGATCCCACTTTTGTACCTGAAGCAATTCCAAGTGCAACAATGAAACTCAACCGCATGCTCGTCTACCTGCGCCTCGGCACAGATGCCGAAGAGCCGACGTTGGCCATGGAGTCCATTGAGCGTGGTGTCGTCTTCCGGGGCACCAATATGTTGATCCTGGTCTGCGCGATCCTCATCGCCTCGGTAGGGTTGAACGTGAACTCCACGGCGGTGGTGATCGGCGCCATGTTGATCTCCCCGCTCATGGGTCCCATCATGGGCGTGGGCGCGGGACTCGGTGTGCTGGATCTCCGGTTGGTGCGCCGCTCGGTGAAGAACCTCGGGTTCGCTGTCGCCATCAGCTTGGGCACCAGCGCGCTCTACTTCCTGATCAGTCCGTTGAGCGAGGCACACTCGGAGATACTGGCGCGCACCAGCCCCACCATCTGGGATGTGCTGATCGCTTTGGCGGGCGGCTTCGCGGGCATCATCGCTGTTACCAGTAAGGACAAGGTCAGAGGCAACGTGGTGCCCGGTGTGGCCATCGCCACGGCCCTGATGCCGCCACTATGTACAGCCGGATACGGCCTGGCACACCTCAACTGGACCTATTTCGCCGGGGCGCTTTACCTCTTCCTGATCAACTCCGTCTTCATCAGCATCGCAGCATTGGCCACCGTGCGTTGGTTGGGCTACCCGCAGCGTTTTGTAGAGGATGTGAAGCTGAAAGGCAGGATCAAGCGCTACACCACCTGGATCGTACTGGCCACCGTGCTCCCGAGCATCTGGCTCGCTTACCGTTTAGTGGTGGAGAATAATTTTACTCACAGAGCCGAGGAATACATCGCCTACGAATGCACGGTCCCCGACAACTATTTGCTGGACAAGAAGATCGACCCGGCACACCGCTCCATTACGCTCACCTATCTCGGCAACGGCATCACACCGACCGACAGCGCCCAAATGCACGGACGCTTGGCAGCACACGGGATCGCCGGTGCCGCATTGAAGATCCGCACAGGGCTTTCCCTGCAGGAGCTGGGCAAGGAAGAGCGCTCGAAGAACGAGGGGATGCAGCGCCAGATCGAAGATCAGAATGTCCTGGTGGCCCGGTTGGGTGCGGTGCGTGATAGCCTGACCCAGGTGAAGCAGCACGATAAGGCCTTGATGTCGGAGGCCAAGGCATTGGCGCCTGGACTCCGTTGGCTCGTAACAGCGGAATTGCCCGGCACTACCGCGAAGGACAGTATCAACCAAGTGGTCATGGCCCATTTTGTACAATACCCGGATACGGCGGAAGTGGCCCGGATCCAGCGTTGGCTCAATGTGCGCATGAAGAACAAACACTTCTCCTTGACCGTTACCTCTGATAGTCCCGTATCGGAGGGTCGGAAAGGAGACCGGAGAAGAAGAAGATGAGCAAGAAGAGAAGTACATCTAAAAAAGTGGAAGTGAGGCCGTTCACAATGGACGCCTTCGATGATTTTTCTTCCGCCATGAACGCGGCGTACCCCGAATGGAGCGGTGGACTGTGGAAGCGGGACACCATCGCTAGGCTCGTGACACTTTTCCCTGAAGGTCAGCTAGGCGTCTTTGTGGACGGCAAGCTCGCGGGCTGCGCGCTCACCATCATCGTGGACATCGACAAGCTGGGGCTCGATCACACCTACTTGAAGGCCACCGGCGGCTACTCGTTCAACACGCACAGTCCTAAGGGCAACGTGCTTTACGGCATCGAGGTCTTCATCCATCCGGAGTTCCGTGGTATGCGGCTCGGGCGCCGCCTCTATGAAGCCCGCAAGGAGTTGTGTGAGCACCTCAACCTGCGTTCCGTGATGTTCGGAGGGCGGATACCCAACTACCACAAGCATGCGAAGAAGCTCACGCCGAAGCAGTACATCGCCAAGGTGCGTGAAAAGACCATCCACGACCCGGTGCTCTCCTTCCAGCTCTCGAATGACTTCCACGTGGTGCGCCTACTGAAAGGCTATATGCCCGATGATGTGAACTCCATGGAGTACGCCACGCTGATGGAATGGGACAACATCTACCACAACGAAGCACAAATGGGCGGCAGCTGGAGCCGGAACGTGCGATTAGGCTTGGTCCAGTGGCAGATGAGGAACTATGCGGGCATCGACGGCCTCTTCGAGCACTTGAATTTCTTCCTACAGGTCGTCAGCGGATACGGTAGCGACTTTGCCGTCTTCCCCGAGCTCTTCAACGCCCCGTTGATGGCCATGTACGATGCACAGAACGAGGCAGAGGCCATTCGCAGTCTCGCTGAGCATACCATCCCGATCCGCGACTTCATGGTGAAAGCTGCCGTGAAGTACAACGTGAACATCGTCACGGGAAGCATGCCGTTGGTGGAGAATGGCATCCTCTACAACATGGGCTTTCTCTGCCGCCGGGATGGTAGCTGGGAGCGGTATGAGAAGATCCACATCACCCCCAATGAACGCAACGCTTGGGGTATCCAAGGTGGCAAGCAGGTCCGCGTGTTCGATACCGATTGCGGAAGGGTCGGAGTGGTGATCTGTTACGACTGCGAGTTCCCTGAGCTAGTGCGCTTGCTCGCCCTACAAGGCATGCAATTGCTGATCATTCCGTTCCTCACCGACACGCAGAACGCCTTCTCCCGTGTGCGGCAATGTGCCATGGCGCGAGCCATCGAGAACGAATGCTACGTAGCTATCTCGGGCAGCGTCGGGAATCTGCCCAAGGTGAAGAACATGGACATCCAATACGCCCAGAGCGCGGTCTTCACCCCGAGTGATTTCGCCTTCCCGGCAACGGGCATCAAGGGAGAGGCCACCGCCAATACCGAGATGGTGCTGGTGGTCGACGTGGACATGAGCCTATTGAAGGACCTGCACCATCGCGGCAGTGTAAGGAATCTGAAAGACCGACGCGAGGACGTCTACACGCTGAAGTTGAACGCGGAAGGGTAGAGGACAACTCAGAGTCCCCTCAACGTCTCTCGAAGAGGACGTTGAGGACAGAGGGTCGACCTTTCTCTAGCCTTTCTCTAGCGCGAGCGTCCACGCTCGTGCTTTCCTCATCGAAGTGACTTACTGCACAAAGAGCCACGAGCGTTGACGCTCGCGCCAGTATTTGGGGTCGCCACAGGGTCACTCGCAGAGGACCCTGAGTGTAGAATATCAATGACGGATAGAAGCACAAAGCCCCGATGCAATAAAGCATCGGGGCTTTGCTTTCAATGAACAATGAAGTGATCACTTCGTCTTCGCGGCCACCGGATATTGTGGTGTCACGCCGATGTTCTTGAAGAAGAACGCCCATTTGTCGGCTTGCTCATCGATCACCATGCTCGTGGGTTTACCGGCACCGTGCCCGGCATTGGTCTCCACGCGGATCAGCACCGGTGCATCACCCTCTTGCTCCGGTTGCAACGTGCTGATGAATTTGAAGCTGTGCGCGGGCACTACGCGATCATCGTGATCGGCCGTCATGACCAGTGTGGCGGGATAGTGCGCGGGCTTGATGTTGTGCAAGGGTGAATAGGCATAGAGGTACTGGAACTCCTCCTTGCTCTTGTCCGCGTCGCCATACTCCGGGGTCCAGCCGAAACCGGCGGTGAACTTCTGGAAGCGCAGCATGTCCAACACGCCCACGGCGGGGAAGGCCACAGCGCAGAGGTCGGGGCGCTGCGTGATCACCGCACCGATCAAGAGGCCGCCGTTGCTGCCGCCCTCAATGGCCAAGTGTGCTTTGCTTGTCCACTTCTCCGATACGAGGTATTCCGTCGCAGCGATGAAGTCGTCGAACACGTTCTGCTTCTTCTCCTTCATGCCGGCCTTGTGCCACTCCTCACCGTACTCTCCGCCGCCGCGCAGGTTCGCCATGGCGAAAACGCCACCCTGCTCCAACAGGATCATCCGGCTGGTGCTGAAGCTCGGCGTAAGGCTGATGTTGAAACCGCCGTATGCATAGAGCAGGGCCGGGTTGGTGCCGTTCTTTTCCAAGCCTTTCCGGTGTACGATGAACATCGGGACCTTGGTGCCATCCTTGCTGGTGAAGAAGGCTTGTTCCGTGGTGAACTGCTCGGGATCGAACTTCAGCTCCGGACGGAAGTACAGGTCGCTCTTACCTGTGGCATAGTCGTACTTATAGATGCTGCCTGGATCCGTGAAGGAGGAGAAGGCATAAAAGGAGTAGGTGTCCTTCCGCTTTCCACCAAAGCCGCCAGCCGTGCCCAGTCCTGGAAGTTCGATCACTTGTTCATTGCTGCCATCCATTGCGTAGCGGTAGATGCGGGTTGTGGCATCCTTGAGGTAGCTCGCGAAAAGGTTTCCGCCGCCAGTGTTGACACCTTCGAGTAGATCCGCCTTCTGGGGGATCAGGTCCTTCCAGTTCTCTTTGGCGGGCTTGGCCGGATCCACGCTCACCAAGCGGTAGCGCGGTGCGTCGACATCCGTCATCACCAGGAAATGGCCGGTCTTCGGGTCGATGTCGACAATGGAGGTCTTATGGTCGAAGCCTTCTTGGAGCGGTGTCCACGTTGTGCTCGGGCTTGGTATCCCTCCTTTGCGAAGATCGAAGAAGTACTGCTCGAATCCATCGGTGCCGGTGCTGATCGTGAGGGAGGCGAACTCCTCGCCCTCAGTGGTGCCAACGGAAACGTACAGGTTCGGTTCGGTGTCGTTCTTCCAGACCAATACGTCCTTCTCTTGCGGATCGCCGAGCTTATGGTAATACACCTTCTGCCACTGGCTGGCCGCGCTAAGCTCGGTTCCTTTTGTCGGTGCCGGGTAGCGGCTGTAGAAGAAGCCGTTCTTATACCAGGCCACGCCACTGAATTTCGCCCAGTTCAGGGTGTCGGCCATGGGCTTCATCGTTTGCAGGTCCCACAACGTGATATCCTGCCAGTCGCTGCCTGCTTTCTGCACGCTCACCGCCATGTAGCGGTCATCCTTACTGGCGCCCATCAAGCCAATGCTGGTCGTACCCTTGGCGTCAACAGCGTTCGGGTCGATGAACACGGTATCCTTTCCATCCAGCCCCTTTCGCACGTAGATCACGCTCTGGTTCTGCAGGCCGCTGTTCTTGTAGCTGAAGAAAAAGTCACCCACCTTCATGGGCATGCCCACTTTCGGAAAGTTGAACAGGTCCTCATAACGCTTGGCGATCTCGTTCCGGAACGGAATCTTGCTGAGGTATGCCTGGGTGACCGCGTTCTGGCGCTTCACCCAATCCGCCGTCTCCGCACTGGTGTCATTCTCCAGCCAGCGGTATGGATCGGCCACCTTGGTTCCGAAGTGATCGTCCACCACGGTGGTGTCCTTGCGGGTTTCCGGATAAGCGATCTTCTCCATGGGCTTTTTGGCGGGTTCGGTCGAGCTGCCACAGGATGCAAGCAGCAGGACGGCGAGAGGCAATGTTTTGTGCATGGTGGTGGGGGATGGAAGGGCGCAAAAGTAGCCAGCCTTTGAATGTCCCAAGAGTTCCGGGAACAAGTCGGGGACCAGGGTACGCGCGATGCGGACCCGGAAAGGATCGCGATCACTGGAACTGAGGAATGAACAGTCTGTTTGTGCGTCACGCCCGCCTCCGCACCTCCATCTCAGGAGCTGCGTTCAGCTCATACACCATGCCCGGTCCGGGCTGCAGCACCATGGTGGCATTCAGCTGCCCCGCAAGCGTCTGGATCAACTCCATGCCAAGGCTGTTGGGCTTCTCCCATCGGCCGAAGTCGGGCATACCCACACCATCGTCACCGATGCGCAAAAGCAGCCCACCTTCCTCCGTACCGCTCAGGTGAACGATGACGGTGCCTTCTTCACGCCCGGTAAAGGCGTGCTTGAAACTGTTGCTGATCACCTCGTTGATCAACAAGCCGAGCGGGGTGAGGGTATCAACGCCCAAGGTCTTCACTTGGATGTCCACATCCATGTGCAGCTTCAAGCGGATGTTGTAGGCGTAAACCAGATCGCGGATGAGGCTATTGAGGTAACCGGTCACGTCGATGTTCGCGAGGTCCTTGCTCATATAGGTCTGCTCATGGACCAAGGCCATGGCCCCAACACGGTTCACACATTCGTTGAAGAGCTCCATCGTCCGTGGGTCGCTCACTTTGTCGGTCTGGAAGCGGATCAGGCTGCGGACGATCTGCAGGTTGTTCTTCACCCTGTGGTGGATCTCCTTCAGCATCACCTCCTTTTCCTCCTTGCTTAACATGGTCTCGCGCAAGTTCTTGTTGGTACGCTCAAGCTCCTCGCCGGTGCGTGCGAGAAGTTCCGAACGCTCACGGGTGCGGGCCAGCAGCTTACCCACATAGCTCACCAGGATGGCACATATAAGGGCGAAGAGGCTGGCCAGGCCGAGCAGCCATTGTGCTTCGCTCCATTGGCTGCTCAGGGCTACGGTCTCGGTGCCCAGTCCGTCCTGTTGTACCGCGCGAACAGTGCTTTCCACATGGCTCCGCGCCCGTTGGGCCATCAGATTGAATACCGCGTTGCTCATTTCGGCGGCTTCCGGCTGGCTTCTGTTCCGTGCGGCCTCCCAGTGCAGTGAATCGCAGGTGGCAAGGTCGCGGTCGAGTTGCTCATTCAGCTCGTTGATATCGAATACTTCACCCTTGCCATGGAGTTCCGCAGCAACCACGGCGCGGGTACCCGCCAGTTTTCCCGCCCAGTCGCGCCCTGCGTAGCGCATGTCATAGGCATGAGCTTGGACGAGCTCGTCGATCGAGGAGTTTATCCTGCCGAGGCCGTCCAGGAGCGCCATTTGCTTGTTCATCCGGTGCTGAATGGTCGCCGTACGCGACATCAGGCCGAGGTCCCAAACGGAGAAGAGCACGGCCAAGGCCAAGGCGGCCATCGGGATAAAACGCCAGATTGAGATCTTCACGGGTGCTGGATTATGCCCCGTTCTACGCGGTTTACCGGGGAAGCGTTACCGCATTGTTCCCGAAGCGCGACGCATCGCCGAGGCGAAGCGCTTCATCACTTCACTGATGTGTGCCGTCGCCTGCGCGCGCATGTCCGAGTGCAGCCGGTCCGCCGTGCCCTTGCTGACACCCGGGACCGGTTCCACGGGGCGCTCCCCGGTATAGATCGTACCCACGTCGATCGGCCCACTGGGAGCATTCCTGTTGCCGGTATGTGATAAATGGTTGATCCTTACCTGGCATTGACCGTTCTCCGCCTGGATAGTGACCGCGTAGGTGATCACGCCCATGGACCCGGACCGGCTGCCGAGTTGGGAACTGCGGAAGTTCACGCGGGCCACCCCTTCGATCCTGTTGTTGGAGGTGTCCCTGTTGGTGAGCTTCGCGCCCGGTTCCTGCCCGAAGGAGAATTCCCAAGCGTTCAAGGCAGCGGCATAGATCTGGGCCTTGGACAGGGGAAGCGCCACCGCATCGGTGATCACCAGCGGTCGCGGCCCATCAAGTCCCGAGGCTTGCGGCACCGCCCGCAGCACAAAGGCGAACAGCAGCATTGTGAAGGCGGCGCGCATGGCCGAAAGTTAGCGGCCAAGCGCGGGTGGGCTTGTGAAATATCCTCAATCGTGCATTCCGGAAGAGCGCCGCGCCAATACCTTCGCGGCCTACGAACCTACTTATTCGAACATGAATTCCGATCATCCACGCAATCCAGCGCTCAAAGTGGGCGTCTTTTATGACGGTAGTTATTTCACGCATGTGAGCAACTATTACAACTACGTCCATCCGCACCATCGCAGGTTGCACATAGGAGGTGTGCACGAGTTCATCAAGCACATGGTCTCAGAGCGGGAGGGAACGCCGCCGAGCCTTTGCCACATCATCGATGCCCACTTCTTCCGTGGCCGCTTCAGCGCGAAGGATGCCAATGAGAAGACCAATCAACTCTATTACGACCGCGTGTTCGACGATGTGCTGATGTACAATGGCGTACAGACGCACTACCTGCCGGTGAAGGACCTCATGGGCCGCAAGCGGGAAAAGGGCATCGATGTGTTGATGGCGCTCGAGACGTTCGAGCTTTGCATGCACAAGCGCTACGATGTGGTCGCGCTCATCGCCAGTGACGGGGACCACGTGCCCTTGGTGCGCAAGCTGCATGCCTTGGGCTGCAAGACGATGCTGCTCGGATGGGATTTTGAGTACACGGATGAGACCACGGGCGAACAGCAGACCACCAAGACCAGTACCGATCTATGGAATGCCGTGAGCTATCCGCTGGAAATGGCGCACTTGGTGGAAGAAGGACTGCGTGAAGATGACGAGGTGGTGCGCGACATGTTCGTGCTGAAGGAATCGACCCCGCGCGACGTGGACATCGACCGTCCCTTGGTCAGCATGGCCGATTATCCGGATGATGAGCGCTACACCGGCGAAGTGATGAGCCTGCACAACGGCTACGGCTTCATCCGCTTTCCGGACAACAATGTCTTCTTCCTGCACGACGACCTGGAAGGGGTCGACTTTACCGAACTCTCCGTGGGGTTCATGCTGGAGTTCAATGTGGCAGTGAACAGCAAGGGCCAGCGCGTGGCCAAACATATTTCCCGGCCTACCGGAGCAGTGGCTGATTAAGCCAAGGGCAATCGCACCGAGAAACAGGATCCTTGTCCTGTTCCCGAACTGGTTGCTGAAAGTGTTCCGCTATGGGCCTGCGCCCATTGCCGGGCTCTTGCCAAGGTGCTTCGGGCTTGGGATTCGCCATCAGTGCTCCGGGAGGAAAGGATCACGTAGCGCTTGAAGACGTCTTTTAGGTCTTGTTCTGTGAGACCTACCCCTCGGTCCCGGATCTCCACGAGAACCTCGCCGTCGTTGCGCTTTGCCGACACCTCGATGGAGGACCCTTTCGGCGAGAACTTGCTGGCGTTTGAAAGCAAGGCCTCGAACAGCTGTTCCAGGACGTGCAGGTCACCATCCAGGGTGAGCGCATCGTCCGCCTGGAAGATCACGGTCTGGGTCTTTTTGGTCGTGCGGTAGGCGATGTTGCCGATGCACTTTTCCAATAGCGCGTTCAGTTCCAAGGGAGCGCGTTGCACTTTTGAAATGCCGCGTGGCACGGAGAAATCGTCCATCAGGCTTTCCAGTTCACATGCTCCGTTGAAGTAGCTTTTTTCGGCCATCGCGAGGAGCTGTGCCCGTTCCGGCCCTTCCGGCAGGTCGTGAAGCATAGCTGCAGCCTGCCAGAGACTGCCGAGGCGGTTTTTTAAGGCATGTGAGAACTGGTGCAGCCGCTCGTCGCGCTGGGGCGCGTTGCAAGGGTCGAACGGTATCTGTCCGTCAGGCATCACCTCGCATAATGCGGTGGAGCACCTGATTCAGCCCGTCCGGGTCGATCGGTTTCAGCAGGTAGTGGCAACCACCAAGATTCCTGATGCCGTCCACGATCTCCGGCTTATTGCTCGCAGTTAGGAAGATGATCGGAAGTTGGTCGGTATGGCGGATCTCCCGTGCCAGTTCAAGCCCGGTCTTTTCCCCTTTCAGATAGACGTCCATCATGATGGCGTCAGGTGGTTCCTTGAGCATCAATTGCTCGGCCTCTGTTGTGCTGGCGGCGCTACCGGTCACCTCAAATCCCATCTGCTCCAATTGCAGGCGGTATCCGAAGGAGATAATGGCCTCGTCCTCGATGATCAAGATCTTTTTCATGGCTTCTGTTGGGCTGCATTGCGTTGCGCATGCTCATGGGCGATGCGGTTGAACTGTTCTGGCGTAAGGGGCTTTTCGATGTATTCTCTTACACAGTGGAAATTACCTGCCATTTCCATGTCCACCGGGCGATTGCTGCTGGAGCACATTACTACAGTGGTCTTACCGCACTCGATCAAGGTGTTCATCTCGCAGGTCTTCAGGAACTCGAAGCCATCCGTGGAGGGCATGTTGATGTCCACCAAGAGCAGGTCCGGTTTCTCATTGGTCATGCGGAGGTGTTCCATCGCATCCCTGGGGTCCAGGAAAGCCGAAAGTTGGCCTTCGAACCCGGCCTTTTTCAGCATCAAGCGTGTGATGAGATGATAATCATCCTCATCATCCACGAGCATGATGTGCAGTGGAGTAGGATCGTGAACGGGGGGGCTGGGTGGGGTGTTCATGGCCGGTTCATACGCGAACGGACCAACGATGGTTATAGCCCGATGGATGAATGCATCGATCCGTCAAACCTTCGTGGAATTAAATCGCTGGCCCATAGTGCTTTTACTCCCGGACGACCAAGCAGCAAAGCGAAGAAGATAGCCCTAGGCCCAGGCGTCCTATGCAGTAGCGGTTACTTGAGATCCGCCCGTAACTCAAGGCGCAGCGAACCGCACCTTGGACAGGTTGATCCCGCTTGTGGCCGCCGCTTCTGCGATCGGCTCTGAGCTATGTCGGCCGGTTCCCTGCTCAAAAGCAAATGTTGCTGGCGAAGAGAGGAATTTTACTCCACCAACGCGCTCACTTCCGCTTCGGCGTCCTTCGCACCTTCCACAAAGTCCAAAACCTTCAGCATCACCCGGTCCAGCAGCGTGTCCGGGCAACTGGCGCCGCTGGTGAGCACGATGGTGACAGGCCGTTTTGCCGGAAGCCAATCCACTGTGCGCTCCAGCTTGTGCGCCGGGTAATTGAAGTGCTCGATCTCGCCGGAGTTCAGCAATTCCTTGTCACCATTGATGAAGTAGGTTGGGAATCTGCTCTCCAGCAATTCCACGATATGGCTGGTGTTGCTGCTATTATAGCCCCCTACCACCAAGGCGAGATCCGCCTCCTGCTTGAGCAGCTCGTGCGTGGCGTCCTGGTTGTCGTTGGTGGCGTAGCAGAGCGTGTCGCGTGTGTCGGCGAAATGGTTCTTCAGCTCGGCCTCTCCGTATTTCTTCAGCATCACCTGCTTCAAGTGGTCGGCGATGGCCTGCGTTTCCGTGGCCAGCATGGTGGTCTGGTTCACTACGCCGATGCGTTGGAGATCCCTTGCAGGATCAAAGCCGGGTGTACAGTGGGTACCGAACACTTCCCAGAAGCGCTCCAAGGGTAGTTCACCCATGATGATGCGGCCCAGTTCGTCGGTCTCTGCCATGTCCTTCACGATCACCGCCGGAGAGCCTTTCGCCGTATGGCTGAAGGTGGCCCGCGTTTCCTCGTGCGCGGCTTTGCCGTGAATGATCACGGTATGCTTCGTCTCTCCGAGCTGCTCGCTGCGCTTCCAAACCTTCTCCACAAAGGGGCAGGTGGTGTTGTGTTTCAACGGGTCGATGCCCAATGCTTTCAGCAGCGCCTCGGTCTCCAGCGTGGTACCGAAGGCAGGGATGATCACTATGTCGTCGCCTTTCAACTCGCCCCAGTCCATCAGCATTTGCCCATGGGTGTCCTGGATGAAGCGCAGGCCACGGCCTTCGAGGTCCTCGTTCACCTCCGGGTTGTGGATCATCTGGCTCAACAGGAAGATCCGCTTGCCGGGATTGTCCTCCAAGGCCTTGTAGCTGATCTCGATGGCATTCTCCACTCCATAGCAAAAACCGAAGTGCCGGGCCAGGATGAAGCGCACCGTGCCCAGATCCAGCAGGGTGGGAGTGAAGTCCTTTTTCCGCGGGTCCTGCACCTTGCGGAAGGCTTTCAAACGACCGATGAGGTTGGAACGGTAGTGGGCGGGGATGTCGAACGTGCGCATTGGGGATAACCTCCGGCCCGCCTGGATAAACGATGCAGTAGCCGCAGTATGAAGATGGGCGGGAGCGGTCCGGCAAAGGTAGGACCGACGGGTTGGATCATCCAGCATGGCACCCGGCGGAACGATGGGAGTGTGTCCGAGGAAGGAAGACCGGATCGGTGACCTATTGGGCAGCCATTGAGGACCAACGGGTTCCATACCCTTGGACAGGTTCGGTTTTTCGGATCAAGAGGCCATGTAGACCCACTTGATATCCTGTCGGGAGCGTTCAAATTCGTAGTACTTTCGCGGCCCCATTTCGGGAAATGTCCGTGCAGCGGCACCACGGGCAGCCTCAAACAACAACTTTCGGGCAGTGCCGCCTCGGCCCGGGATACAAAAGGTCAGTATATGTCATCAGTAGAGAACAACAAGGTCGTCTTCGCGGAACCGCCAGCGGATTTCGATTGGGATGCCCTTGAAAGCACCGCACCTGCCGCTACGGCGGAACGGGCGAAGGTGGAAAAGGCTTACGAGGATACCCTCAGCAGCATCTCCGAGAAGGAAGTGCTCATGGGCACCATCGTCGGCCTGAACAAAAAGGAGGCGGTGATCAACATCGGTTACAAGAGCGAGGGCGTGGTGCCCTTGAGCGAGTTCCGCTACAAGCCCGATCTCGCCATCGGCGACAAGGTTGAGGTGTACATCGAAAAGCAGGAGGACAAGTCCGGCCAGATGATCATCTCCCACAAGACGGCGCGCGTCCACAATGCCTGGGGCAAGGTGAACGGAGCGATGGAGACCAACGAGGTCATCACGGGCTACGTGAAGTGCCGCACCAAGGGCGGTCTCATCGTGGACGTCTTCGGCATCGAGGCCTTCCTGCCCGGCAGCCAGATCGACGTGAAGCCTATCCGCGACTACGATCAGTATGTGGGTAAGAACATGGAGTTCAAAGTGGTGAAGATCAACCAGGAGTTCAAGAACGTGGTGGTCTCGCACAAGGCATTGATCGAAGCAGAGATCGAAGCACAGAAAAAGCAGATCATCGGTGGCCTCGAGAAGGGCCAAGTGCTGGAAGGCACTGTGAAGAACATCACCAGCTACGGCGTATTCGTGGACCTCGGTGGCGTGGACGGTCTGATCCACATCACCGACCTCAGCTATGGCCGCGTGAGCCATCCGGAGGAAGTGGTGAAGCTCGACGACAAGATCAACGTGGTAATCCTCGACTTCGACGACGAGAAGCGCCGCATCGCCCTTGGCCTGAAGCAACTGAGCCCACATCCATGGGATTCCCTGGACGCCAACCTCAATGCTGGCGACAAGGTCACCGGCAAGGTGATGGTGATCACCGACTACGGTGCATTCGTGGAAGTGGCCCCCGGCGTGGAAGGTCTGTTGCACGTAAGCGAAATGAGCTGGAGCCAGCATCTGCGCAGCCCGAAGGACTTCCTGAAGGAAGGCCAGGAGGTGGAAGTGCAGGTCCTGAACATCGACCGCGAAGAGCGCAAGATGAGCCTCGGCATGAAGCAGCTCGCCGCCGACCCTTGGGCCGACATCGAGTTCAAATACCCGGTCAATTCACGCCACACCGCCAAGGTGCGCAACTTCACCCACTTCGGCATCTTCGCCGAACTGGAGGAAGGCGTGGACGGCCTGATCCACATCAGCGACCTGAGCTGGACCAAACGCGTGAAGCACCCGAGCGACTTCTGCAAGATCGGTGACGAGGTCGAGGTGCAGGTGTTGGAGGTGGACAAGGAGAACCGCCGCCTGAGCCTCGGCCACAAGCAAGTGGAAGAGAACCCTTGGGAAGTGTTTGCGGACACCTTCAAGGTGGGCAGCGTCCACGAGGGTACCATCACCAGCCGGACCGGCAGCAACTTCACCGTTGCATTGCCCTATGGCGTGGAAGGAACCGTGGCACTGAAGCACCTGAAGAAGGAAGATGGCAGCAAAGCCAACGTGGAGGACAAGCTCCCGTTCAAAGTGCTGGAATTCAATGGCGATGCCCGCCGTATCGTGCTCAGCCACACCCGCACCTTCGAAGAGGGTGAGGACGACGCGGTGGCAGCACCAGCAAAGCGCGGAAGCCGCAAGGGTTCCGAGGAGCAGGGGGGAGGCCAAAGCCCGAGCGTACGCAGCGTGAACGAGAAGGTGGAGAAATCCACGCTCGGTGACCTGAGCGTGCTCAGCGACCTGAAGAGCGCCATGGAGACCACCGAGCGTAGTGGAAAGACCAAGCGCAAGCCCCGTCGTGAAGAGGACGAGGATGATATGGACATGGAGGGTTGATCCCTGCATGAACGAATGAACGAGGGCGGCCCGATGGGCCGCCCTTCTTCGTTTTTCAAGCTCAGGCGAAAGCGAATATGCCGCTATCTTTCCCGCCCATGTTCAGGGCGTTCTCCAAATTCATGCTCCAGCTTTTCGGCTGGCGCGTCGTCGACCATCGGCCGGCTGGCATTGGCAGCGCGATCTACCTCGTGGTGCCCCATACCAGCAATTGGGACTTCTTCATCGGCCTTTTCGCGCGCAGCGTGGGCCGGATCGATGCCAAGTACCTGGCGAAGAAATCCTTGTTCGATTCCGTCTTCGGCTGGTTCTTCCGGGCCACGGGCGGCTTTCCGGTGGATCGGTCCAAGAGCATGCATATCACCGACCAGGTCGTGGACTATTTCAACAACGTCCCCAACTTCTCCATCGCCATCACCCCGGAAGGAACACGCAAGAAGGTGAAGGAATGGAAGACCGGTTTCTGGCGGATCGCCAAGAAGGCGGAGGTTCCCTTGGTGCTCACCTCCTTCGATTACCCGACCAGAACGGTCACGTTGAGCGAGCCATTCCGCTTAGGGGATGATATGGACCGCGATATCATCACCTTGATGGAATACTTCAAGCAGTTCACCGGGAAGAACCCGAACTAAGGAACGGCACCATCTTTGGTATGGGCCGCGCAATTCCCATCTGTCCTACCCCATGCGCACCTTGTTCTCCGCCTTTGCCTTCATCCCCATATTGCTGTTAGCGCAAGTGTCCTTCCCGGACATCACCGGGGAGACCGCAGATGGTGTCAAGGTGCACCTTCCAGCCGTCGGGAACAGTACTTGGACCATCGTGGCCGTGGCATGCGGCAAAAAGGCGCAGCCCTTGCTGGAAGAGTGGTTCGAACCCGCCTACAACCGTTTCGTGATGAAGAGCGGGCTTTTTGCAGGGAGCTATGATGCTGAACTTTATCTCGTGCCGGTCTTTACCGGGCTGGACATGGCCGCTTATGGTCCCAGCATGAAAGCGTTGCGTAAAGGCGTGGATGCTGATGTCGTCGGTCACGTGCTCTTTTTCAAGGGCGATGACGATGCGTTCCTGGAAGCTTTAGGTATCAAAGACAGGGATATTCCTTACTTCTTCACCGTGGACCCCACGGGTAAGATCGTACGCCGTGAATCAGGAAAGTTCGATGTGGACAAGCTGGACGCACTGGAAGAACCGATGCTCTGATCACGCAGCACACTGAACTAACTTCGCACTCCCAAAAACAGCACATGAAGACCATGCAGATCCCCACTTTATTCGCCTCCATGGCGTTCATCTTCGCCTGCGGATCAAGCCCCGCAACAACGATCCAACAGGACCCTACGCCGGTCCAAGCCGCCCCTGAAGCGCCCTTGGTGCAACAGGAACAACCAGAGGTCGCCGGTAGCGACAAGCCATTGGAGGATGGCCTCTACGCGATCATCACCACGCGCTTGGGCACCATTACCTGCAAGTTGGACTATCAGGGATCGCCAGTGACCGTGGCCAATTTTGTAGGCCTGGCGGAAGGCAAACAGCACAATACGGCGAAGCCGGATGGAACTCCTTACTATGACGGAACCATTTTCCACAGGGTGATACCGGGCTTTATGATCCAAGGCGGAGACCCCACCGGTACGGGCATGGGCGGCCCCGGATACAAGTTCTCCGATGAGCTCGATCCATCCACCGAGCTGTTCAAGGCGGGTTACACGCGCGGCACCATGGCCATGGCCAATTCCGGTCCGAATACGAACGGCTCGCAGTTCTTCATCATGCACAACGACTACAGCCTGCCCCACAACTATTCCATCTTCGGCAAGGCCATCTCCGGCTTGGAAACCATCGATGCGATAGCGAAGCTGCCCCGCGACGGTCGCGACAAACCGAACGAGGAGGTGAGCATGAAGGTGAAGATCGAGGCCGTGGGCAAGGCCGCCAAGGCCTTTGATGCGATGAAGGTGCTCCAAGCGAACAAGGCCAAGTTCGTGACGAAGTAGAGCGTTGAACCCCTGGGAATTACCGGACCATCATTAAGACCGTGGCTATGGCAAGCTTGTCGATAGCCCATCTGGACAAACCCTTAAAAACAGAGCAACGTGGATAATAACGAACTGGGCGAAGGTCTCTTCGCCGTGATCAAGACGACCAAAGGCACCCTTGTTTGCCAATTGGAATATGCAAAGACCCCGATCACTGTGGCCAACTTCGTCGCATTGGCGAAAGGGGAACAGAAGAACACCGCGACAGGAGCGGGCGTGCCTTATTTCGACGGCATCGTATTCCACCGGGTGATCGACGATTTCATGGTGCAATGCGGCGATCCTACCGGAACAGGCATGGGCGGGCCAGGCTATGTGTTCCCGGATGAGATCGACCGGAGCCTGAAGCATGATGCACCGGGAACGCTGAGCATGGCCAACGCCGGCCCAGGCACCAATGGCAGCCAATTCTTCATCACCCACGGGCCTACACCATGGCTCGATGGAAAGCATTCCGTTTATGGCAGAGTGGTAAGCGGGCAGGACGTGGTGGACGCCATCAAGCAAGGGGATAAGATAGAAACGGTGTCGATCATCGCTAATGGCGATGAGGCCAAGGCATTTGACGCGAAGCAGGTGCTCGAGTCCGCCAAGGCCAAGTTCAAGAGCCGTTAGCGCCTGCCGTGCCCGTTACCACCGGGCCTTCTTCCTCCACCGGAGTTTCCGCCGCGTTGTCCGCCTTCTGGACCGCGGCGGTTCCCGTTGGAACCGGAGCGCTTTACACCCTCGGCACGGTAATCCGGACCTGATCCGAACTGCTCCGGCAAAGGCATCTTCTGCACCGGGTAGCCGATCAGTGCTTCGATCTTACCGAACTCACGCATGTCCTTTTCGGTCACGAATGTGATCGCCTGCCCTTTCTTGGAGGCACGCGCGGTGCGACCCACGCGGTGCACGTAGTCCTCAGGATCCTGCGGCACATCGTAGTTGATCACCAGGTCGATGTCGTCAATGTCGATACCGCGGCTCACCACGTTGGTGGCCACGAGGATGCGGAGCTTACGGTTGCGGAAGTCCAGCATCACCTGCTCGCGCTCGCCTTGCTCCAGGTCGCTGTGCATGGCCTGCGCATTGAAGCCGCGCTTGTGCAGATGTCGTGCGAGGTTCTTCACTTCCACTTTCCGACCGGCGAACACGATGATGCTCGTGGCCTCATTGGTCTTCAGGATGTGCTCCATGATGGGAGCCTTTTGCGGTTCATGCACCACATAGGCTTCCTGCTTGACGCCCTCAGCAGGTTTGCTGAGCGCGATGGAGATCTCCACGGGCTCGTTCAGGATGTTCTTGGCCAGCTCGCGGATCGGCGGCGCCATGGTGGCACTGAACATCAATGTTTGCCGCTCTTTCGGAAGGAACTTGATGATGCGGTTGATGTCGTCGATGAAGCCCATGTCCATCATCCGGTCAGCCTCATCGAGCACGAGGAATTCCAGACCCTCGATGGAGACATAACCCAAGTTCAGGTGGCTGAGCAGTTTTCCTGGTGTGGCCACGATCACTTCGGTGCCACCGCTGAGGGCCGCTTTCTGTTGATCGAAGGATGCACCGTCGCTGCCGCCGTAGACGGGCATGGAGGTGATGGGGGTGAAGTAGGCGATGGCCTGCATCTGCTGATCGATCTGCAGGGCCAGTTCCCGGGTAGGGACAACAATGAGCGCCCGTACTGAATGTTCCACCTTGGGCTTGTAGCCATAGATCACCTCGATCAGCGGCAGCAGGAAAGCGGCGGTCTTACCCGTGCCGGTCTGTGCGCAGGCGATGAGGTCGCGACCGTCCAGCACAGCCGGGATGGCTTGGGCCTGGATCGGGGTGGGAGTGCGGATGCCCATGGCCTGAAGGCCATCAAGTAGGCCGGGGTCGAGGCCAAGGGCTTTGAAATCGGTGACAGGTGCGGTAGTTTCCAACGTGTTGTTCAAGAATGTGCCAAAGCGGCGGATGAGGCGCGAAAGTAGGTCATCCGCGAAAGCAACGCTCAGGAAGCCTTCCGCAGCTCCATGGTCCCTCCCGGTTGATAAGTGAGCTGGAATGTGGTCACCTCGCTCTTCAGGAGCATGATCGTTCCGTCCAGTGTCTTGGCCAACGCCTGCACCAGATCAGCACCCGCGGTGCCATTTGTGAACCGGTCCTTTGTCATGGAACCGTTGCTATCGGAATAGAGCAGTTCACAGTGGTTTTCCCCCATATGGCTAAGGGAGATGCCGATCCGGCCCAGAGTGTCCTGTTCCGATGCATGTGCAAAGCTGATGTGCAACAGTTCATTCACGAGCAGGCTTAAAGGGAGCAGGTCGGCCAGGAAGACTTCGTCCGCGGGGATGTCCAGTTCGACCGGGATCTTACCAAGCAGCCCTTTTTCCCGAAGAAGCATTTCGGCCAAAGAGGCAAAGTGAGCCTTCAGGTGAAGCCTTCCCCGACCACCTTCCTTTCCAAGATTTTCACTGACCAGGGCCAAGTCACGTATCCGCCCGTGCAAGGCATCGATGGCGGAGGCCACTTCTTCATTGTGGACATTCTCCTTCTGGGTCCTTACGAGGAGGTCTATCAGCTTTATCCCGTTTCCGGCCAAGAGTGTGGGGGCCACTCCTTGTTGCCGACTGGCATCATCCCTTACCAAGGCTTGGGAAAGTTGAAGATTCTGCCGTTCGAGTTCCGTGCTTCGCGCTTGGATCTCATTCGTTTGGCGAAGGATCACGGTGTTCTTCAACTTGACACGCCGCAGGGAGGAGGAACGCGCCCCCTGTAGCAGGATCAGGACCAACATTCCTACTGACAGTCCGGCACAGGCCATCAAAGCCCATCGAGCACTGTTCCTCTCACCTGCCAATTGGGTTGTCGTATCCCGGTTCAATGTGTGCAATTCCTCCAACGCCCGATCTTTGGTGCGCACTGCATACATGACCTGGATCCGTGCCATGCGTTCCGCAATGTTCGCGGATGTAAGGGAATCCTTTACGATGCTCTCCTTCCGCAAACAAAGCAGTGCAGATGGAAGGTCGCCCATGCCTTGGTCGATGTCAGCGCACAGTCCATGCAGCTCGGGCGCTGATCGTGGAGCCTGTGGGTCGAGCTGCAGGGCCTCATCCATTGCGGACCGGGCAGTTGACCATTCGGAGATAGTCGCGTTGGCACGTGCCAAGGCGAAAAGGGTCATGGCGGTCACTTTGTCATTCCGGATGGCACCCCTGTTGCGCAGGGATAAATGGAGCAAGGAAAGAGCGTCAGCCGCTCGGCCTTGTTCAGTAAGGCATTTTCCTTGCCGATAGAGGACTTGTGACTGCCCTAGGAGGTCCCGTTCCGAGCGGTAGTCCTGCAACGCTTCTTCGCTCAAATTCTTGAACTCGGGATATCGCTTGGCTTCCAGCAGGAAGTCCAGCAACTCCATGGTCGCTGAATTCCGCAACTCCTTGTTCACCGTCGTTTTCAGGACAAGTACCGCGCGCTTGGCGGCTGCGATGGCTTGGGAAAGGTCACCTGTGTTCTGGCCTAATCGGGCCATGGCCTGCCAATCCTCCGCCATGGCGATACGATCCGCCGTGGCCCCGCTTAATTCGACGATACGCTGGGAAGTACGCATGGCGGAATCCAGGGCTCCGAAACGGGTCTGGAAATCCCGCAAATGCCGCAATTCCTTTACCAATAGGTCTTTTCTCCCGCTCGCTTCAGCGGCTTGCACTTTGGTCTGTATGCGGGAAAGCTCAATAGTCGCTTGATCCAAAGGGTTCGGTGAAGCATGTATGTTCCCTGCTGAAAAGGCTAGTAGAAGGAGGGTCAGTGCCGCGATGAGGGTGGGTCTCATGATGGACCTCATACGGGCCAGCTTCAGCAGAGTTCCAGCTTTCCAATAAAGCGGCATAGTTCGGCAAAATGAAAGCTACGCAGGGGCTGGATGGGCCACCTCGTGACCCGCTCCCGGGAATTGTCCGGATGCGACGATATGGAAACTGGGTGGGCACTTACCTTTCGCACCACAAAGGACCCCAAACGCCCCATAAATGAACATACCCTTACTCGCTAAGTCCGTTGCCTTGGCTGGATTGCTTTCCCTTGTCGGGACTGGGCTAAAGGCCCAAGGCTGCACCAATACTTCCGCTTATCCTTTCGGAGCGATCGTGCCGGACCCTCTTGGTGCGGTCACGACGATCTCGACCTGTTCCTACCTGTCGGAATATTCCGAGGTAGGTCCGGCCGTGGCTGGTGGGCAGTACACCTTCACGGTGACGGGAGGAGGGTACGTCACGGTACGCGAAGGTACTTTTGATGGACCGGTGGTCGTTGAAGGTTTTTCACCCGTAGTGGCCACAGCGACCGCTGCGGACAACCTTTTCGCACACTGGACGGTGGATGCCCAATGTACCCAGGCCACGGGCTGCCAGACCACCACGGTGCAGTTCATGTTGGATTGTACGCCTCCAGCAGCGAACGTTGTCGCCGTGGATGATTGCGACAACAACCAGTTCTCGCTCACGGTGAACGTCACCGGTCTTGGCGACGGTACCAGTGTGGACCTCGTCTACAGCGTGAACGGAGGTGCTGACCAGACCTTGCCAGGGGTTCAATTGGGTGCCTACGACATCGGCCCTTTCACGGTGGGCGAAGTGATCGACTTAACGGTCGCCCACAGCAGTGATCCCATGTGCAACCGACACTATAACGGTCTGATGTCCGGTAATACCTGCCCCACCATCATTCAATGCGGTGGAGCTCCCTTGGACCAAAGCTATTGCTATGTGGACAACGACAATAACCATTGGTATTGGGAGTCTGCGGGAGGGGAAGCGCTGATCGCGATCTTTTCCGCAGGTTCGATCGAGTCGAGCGTATACGACCATATCCGGTTCTACGATGGGATCCCCGGTCTGCCCGGTGTCAATTTGATCTGGGAGAACACGCTTTCTTATCCAGGGACCGATCTTACCGGACTGCAGATCATCTCGGCCACAGGACAACTCTACATGGAGAACACTTCGGAGGGTTCCGGTAGCTGCGGCGGTGGTGGATATCTGCAATGGGTATGGCAAGTGGGATGCTTGGACTGCCAGCCCGCAACGGCCAGCTATAATGTGATCACCGATTGCGACAATTTCCAGTTCTCGGTGGAGGTGACCATCACCGATCTGGGCAGTGACGGCACGTTGGACATCAGCGCTGATGGCCAAGGCACGGTGCTCGCCACTGCTACCGCCAACGGGGTCTATACCGTGGGGCCGTTCACGGCGAATATCCCGGTGACGATCACCTTGACGAACAGTGACAACAGCCTATGTAACGTGCATTCCGCCCCCTTGGTGAACCCGTTGTGCCCACTGATCATCCAATGCGGTGATCCAGCCATCTCGGATACCTATTGCTACGGCATCAGCGATGTGCATGCTTGGCATTGGCAGGCCGCGAACGTTGGTGATATCCTTTCCTTGCGCTTCTCGGCCGGTACCATCCAGGCCACTTACGGCGGGAGCGATGGTGACAATCTGCGCATCTACGATGGTCCGGACAACACCAGCCCACTCCTGTTCCAACACACCGCTACCAATACCTTCGACCTTACGGACCTGCAGGTGACCTCTACCGGCCAGGACATCTATATGGAGATGACGTCCGACACCTATGGCAGCTGCACTGACGGCAGTACCACCGCGTGGGAATGGATCGTGGGTTGTGCCGATTGTACTGCACCAGTGGCCACCTATACCGTGGTGACGGATTGCGACAACTACCAGTTCACCGTGGATGTGGACATCACCGCAATGGGTAGCAACCCGAACATCAGTATCACCAACGATGGCGGTGCCCTTCCTGTGGTCGCATCGGCTATGGGCACCTATACGGTAGGGCCCTTCACGGCGAACATCCCGGTGACGATCACGTTGTCCGATGATGCCAATGCACTCTGCTCCATCCACTCGGCAGCTCTGGTGAACCCCTTGTGCGCCACCCCTGTGGTCTGCGGCGGCCCACCCTTGAATGACACCTACTGCTACACGAACAACGATGCCCATGCATGGCACTGGCAATCGAATGGTGGTGAAGCATTGATCATGATCTTCTCGGCCGGTTCCCTCGAATCGAATGACTATGACCATCTTCGCATCTATGATGGCATTCCCGGAGATCCAGGTGTCAACCTGCTTTGGGAGAACACCCTTACCTATCCGGGAACGGATCTTACCGGATTGCAGGTCATTTCGGCCACGGGTCATCTTTACATGGCGAACACCTCGGAAGGTTACGGGAGCTGCGCCGATGGCGGATATAACCAGTGGGTATGGCAGGTAGGCTGCTTGGATTGCACACCTCCACAGGCCACTTATACCGTTGTGAACGACTGCGCTGCGATGCAGTATAGTGTCATCGTAAACGTCACCGTGCTCGGCAGTGATCCCGTGGTGGACATCACCAACGATGGTGGTGCCCTTCCGCTTTCGGCTACCGCGGAAGGGACCTATACGGTCGGACCCTTCGCAGCAGGCAGCACGGTTGTGATCACGTTGGAGAACGATGTGAACCCGTTGTGCAGCGTTCACTCAGCAGCGATCACCAATCCCCTTTGCCCGACCATCGTTGATTGCGGCGGAGCCACGGTGAACGAGACCTACTGCTACACGAACAGCGACAACCACGCGTGGCATTGGAAATCCTCCGGTGGCCAACCACTGGCCATCCAGTTCTCAGCCGGCTCCATTGAGGCGGCCGCCTATGACCACATTCGCATCTATGATGGACCCGATGCCTCGGCTTCGAGCCCGTTGCTCTTCGAGAACACACTCCAGTACCCAGGTACCGATCTGGCGGGCTTACTGCAGATCGGTAATAGCGGAGACATCTATATGGTCGCCACTTCCGATGGTTCCAGCAGCTGCCAGGACGGCTCCCAGACCCAGTGGGTCTGGGAAGTGGGCTGCTTGGATTGCACCAATCCGGGGGTCACCTTTACGAAAGTGGACGACTGCATCCACCATTCCTTCTCCATCGATGTGAATGTGGACTCTACCGGCAGCGGCTCCTTCGTGCGTATCGCCAACTCACTCTCCACGGATACGTTGACGAACATTTTTGCTGGACTGACCACCGTGGGGCCATTCCCCATGGATAGCACGGTGGTGCTCACGGTGATGAATGAGACGAACAACCTGTGCCGCATTTTCAGCGCTCCGTTCACCTCGATCACCGCATCGTGCTTGGATTCCGTATGTGCGGCGGAAGCTTATGATTACTGCTACACCAACAACGACACCGCTTGGTTCCTTTACCAAGGAACTGAGAACGTTCCATTGACCATTGAGTTCCTCTGGGGGCATCTGCTCGCGGATGATTTCGTACAGATCTTCGATGGTCCGGCTCCGACAGCCGCGGATCTCCTTTGGCAGGGGAACCTGAACGGGAATATGGCCGGTTTCTCCATCAACACGACCAACATGGCTCATATCCTGTTGATGCGGGTAGTTTCCAACGGCGCCGGCTCATGTGCCACCGGTCAGGCTACACCGGCATTGCATTGGGTGGTTCAATGCGGAGCCGTCGGTGTGCATGAGGTCCCGCCGAGCGATTTCTCCATGTATCCGAACCCCACCACGGGCCAGCTCACGATCGAGTTGCCCATGATCGCACGCGGGATGGCCGGAATGCGCATCGTGGACATCACCGGACGCACGGTCCATCAAGAGACCTTCAACAGCACGGGTGAGGGGAACAGCTTCGACCTGAAAGGGCTGCAAAGCGGGAACTACACGGTTACGATCACCACCAACGATTGGGTGAAGACCCAGCGGTTGCAGATCGTCCATTGATCATATCACTTGCATGTGGAAAGCCCCCGAGCGATCGGGGGCTTTCCGCATCTTAGCCCCTCGACCATGGTCGGTATAGTTCACAGCCAAGGGTCTGTATGATAACGGCTACACATTGGCTCGGGGTTTCCTTCAGCACGAAATTCGGTTAACTTCCGTCCGGATTTACGCACCTAAAACGATCCTGAATGATCACAGAACAACCCATAATGCGCCTTGCGATAGGTTTGCTTTTTCTCTCTCAAGCGCAGGGGATGCTTGCACAGGTGACGACCGTGCCCTGCGGAGGCCCGCCTGTGGATGAGACCTATTGCTACATCAACAACGATTCCCATAACTGGCACTGGCAGTCATCGGGCGGTGAAGCATTGATCATGATCTTCTCTGCAGGTACGATCGAATCGGCCTCTTTCGACCACCTGCGCATCTATGATGGCCCGAGCAACGCGGGTGTTCTCCTCTATGACCATGTGGGTCCCGCTGAGGACCTGGCCGGCCTCCAAGTGACAGGTGCCAGTGGGGATATCTATATGGAGAACAGCTCGGACGGCTCCGTGAGCTGCGAAAGCGGAGGCCAGACCCAATGGGTCTGGCAAGTGGGCTGCTTGGATTGCACCCCTGCAATTGCCACTTACTCAATTCTCAACGATTGCTTTAATTCCCAGTACTTCGTGGAAGTGCATATCACCGTTCTGGGCAGTGACCCTACGCTGGACATCAGTGCTGCCAGCTTCGGGGTGCTGACCACAGCTACAGACACCGGCACCTATACCGTGGGGCCTTTCATGACGGGCACGCAGGTGACGATCACCTTGGAGAATAGTGACAACGCGCTCTGCAACGTGAATTCCGGATCCTTGGTGAATCCCTTGTGTCCCACCACCATTCAATGCGGTGGTGCACCTTTGGATGAGAGCTATTGCTACATCAACAATGACGCGCACACCTGGCACTGGCAATCCTCAGGCGGCGAACCACTCATCATTATTTTTTCGGCCGGTACGATCGAATCGGCCTCTTTCGACCACCTGCGGATCTATGACGGACAGGACAACACGGGGACGCTCCTCTATGACCACGTAGGCGCGGCTGAAGACTTGACAGGACTTCAGAGGGTCGCTGCCAGTGGCCACGTCTACATGGAGAATAGTTCCGACGGGTCCGTCAGCTGCCAAAGCGGTGGTCAGACCCAATGGGTATGGCAAGTGGGTTGCTTGGACTGCACCCCCGCCACGGCCACCTATTCGGTCGTCACCGATTGCGACAACTACCAGTATACCGTGGAAGTGAACATCACCGACCTGGGTAGCGATGGCACCTTGGATATCAGCGGCGACAGCTTAGGCACCGTGTTGGCCACCGCCACCGGTAACGGGGTGTACACCGTGGGGCCGTTCACGGCGAATATCCCCGTTGTGATCACGTTGATGAACAGCGACAACAGCCTGTGCAACGTTCATTCCATTTCTTTGGTGAACCCCTTGTGTCCGCTGATCATCGAATGTGGCCAACCGGCCGTTATGGAGACCTATTGCTATGGGATCAACGACGTGCATGCATGGCATTGGCAGTCCTCGGTCGCCGGGGAAAACCTTTCCTTGCGATTCTTGGCAGGTACCATCCAATCCAGCACCGGCGACCATTTGCGCATCTATGACGGGCCTGACAACCTCGGCCCCCTTCTGTTCAACCACATCGTAACCAACATGTTCGATCTCGCCGATCTGCAGGTCACTTCCAACGGATCGGATATCTACATGGAAATGACCTCTGATGGCTTCGGAAGTTGCTCTGATGGGAGTACCACCGCATGGCAATGGATCGTGGGATGTGCGGATTGCACGGCCCCTGCGGCTACATACACTGTAGTGACGGATTGTGACAACTTCCAGTTCTCCATTGATGTGAACATCACTGCCATGGGCAGCAACCCGAACATCAGCATCACCAACGATGGTGGGGCGCTCCCGGTGGTCGCATCGTCCACCGGTACCTACACGGTGGGACCTTTCACGGCGAACATTCCGGTGATGGTCACCTTGTCCGATGATGCCAATGAACTCTGCTCCATCCACTCGACATCCTTGGTGAACCCGTTGTGCCCGACCCCCGTGGTCTGCGGTGCTCCGCCTTTGGACGAGACCTATTGCTACATCAACAATGACGCGCACATCTGGCATTGGCAATCCTCCGGCGGGGAGGCATTGATCATTATCTTCTCCGCGGGGTCGATCGAGTCAGCCAGCTTTGATCATCTTCGGATCTATGATGGGCAGGACAACACCGGCATACTCCTCTATGACCATGTCGGCGCAGCGGAGAACTTGGCGGGGATCCAGCGGATCGCGGCCAGTGGCCATATCTACATGGAGAACAGTTCCGATGGGTCCAGCAGCTGCCAAAGCGGTGGCCAAACGGAATGGGTATGGCAGGTGGGCTGCTTGGACTGCGCCCCTCCACAGGCCACCTTCTCCGTTGATCTGGATTGCGATCTGTCGCAGTTCAGTGTGGAAGTGAACATCACGCAGCTCGGCAGTGATCCGATGCTGGACATCTCCAACGATGGTGGTGCTCTTCCCCAGGTCGCTACGGCCGCAGGTACCTATACGGTCGGGCCGTTCGCCTTTGGCACCACCGTTGTGGTCAGCCTGCAGAATGATGTGAACCCTTTGTGCAGCGTCAATTCGATACCGCTCACCAACCCGCTATGCCCGACTATCGTTGACTGCGATGGACCCACGTTGAACGAGACCTACTGCTACATCAACAACGACAACCACCAATGGCATTGGCAGTCCTCCGGAGGCCAGCCGTTGGCGATCCAGTTCTCAGCAGGCTCCATTGAAAACGCAGCATGGGACCACCTCACCATCTATGACGGACCTGATGCGAACTCACCTGTCCTGTACGATCACGTGGGGGCGGCCGAGGACCTAGCCGGTCTGTTGCGCATTTCCACAGGCTCCAGCATCTATATGAGGAACTCCTCGGACGGTTCATCAAGCTGCCAAAGCGGCGGCCAAACCGAATGGGCTTGGGAAGTGGGCTGTTTGGACTGCACCAACCCTGGTGCGACCTATACCACCGTGGAAGATTGCATCCATCATTCCTACTCCATCGAGGTGAACGTGGACTCCACCGGCAGCGGTTCCTTCGTGCGCATCGCCAATTCGCTCTCGACGGACACGTTGACGAACATTTTCGCAGGCATCACCACCGTGGGACCCTTCCCAATGGACAGCACGGTGACCCTGACGGTGATGAACCAGACCAACAACCTGTGCCGCGTGTACAGCCCGGCCTTCACCTCATCCTCGACACCCTGCGTAGAGAACGTTTGTGCGGCCGAGGCCTATGACTACTGCTACACCAACAGCGACACCGCTTGGTTCGCTTATCAAGGGACGGAGAACGTGCCATTGACGATCGAGTTCCTGTGGGGCCAGTTACTGGCGGATGATTACGTGCAGATCTTCAACGGACTGATACCTGCGCCGGCTGCCTTGCTCTGGCAGGGTAACCTCAATGGCAACATGGCCGGTTTCGCCATCAACTCAACGAATGCCGCTCATACGCTCCTCATGCGCGTTGTCTCCAACGGAGCATATTCCTGTGCGACCGGACAGGCTTCGCCTCCGTTGCATTGGGTGGTGCAATGTGGTGCTGTCGGTGTGCAAGAGACCTCGCCAAGCGATTTTGCCATGTACCCGAACCCCACCACCGGTGAGCTGACGATCGGACTGCCGATGATCGCACGCGGAACGGCCGATCTGCGGATCGTTGATATCGCCGGACGTACCGTTCATCAGGAGACCTTCAACAGCACGGGCGGGGTGAACCACTTCGACCTGAACCGGCTACAAGGCGGCAACTACACAGTGACGATCACCACCAACGATTGGGTGAAGACCCAGCGCTTGCAGATCGTTCATTGATCACGTCCTTCACAAGTGAAAAGCCCCCGAGCGATCGGGGGCTTTTCTGCTTCAAGGCCGAAGCTTCAACGAGGGATAGGACCAAGATGCGATGCGCATGAACGACCATGCCTGAAGAATCCACTGGTCCCGTTGCAATGGCAAGATCTGGAAACGCTTCCGCAGCGGTCATGCTGACGGACAGGCATCAACTGGATCAGCAGGGGATGACCAAGCGTTCAAATGACAAGGCCTCCCATGCCACCAAGTAGCAGCGCGAACTTTCAAGATGTGTGGAAGGACGGGATGGCGGCTCGCAGCCTGAAAGGCCCGGGTCGGCTACTTAATATGCCGCAGAACGGCGAGTTCCTTACCGGATAGCAAGGTCAGCACATCGCCCTTAAGGGTGAAGGTCTTTGCATTATTCAGGACATCAAGAAAGCTGTTCTCCAACTTCTGTGTCTCTTCGCAATACATACGTGTGGAAAAGAGGCCCGGGAACGAGATGGAATCCCCGGAGACCTTCACAACACCCCCCAGCCGGTTGCAACCAGCAAAGCCGGAAATGTTCTCGCCCGTGCTGTCCACGGCCAGATAGGGCATTTCAGTGCCTTCCGGAACCTTCACTGCTTGCCCGTGGACCATTTCCAGGACCCACTTGCCTTCAGTCAATCCATGCATGGCGTGCCCGTTGTCGGATACCTTGTTGGAACAGGTGCCGGCACTGAGCACGATGAATGCGCCAAAGGCCAGAATAGGGAGATGTAGCTTCTTCATGGGTCTGGCCCTTGCAAAAGCCTTGCCGCTGATCAATTGTTCAACATCACCGGCATCACCAGCATGAGGACGTCCTCACCATGCTCGCTGCCTTCGCTGGGCAACAGGATGCCCGCACGGTTCGGTGCGCTCATCTCCATCATCACGTGCTCGCTGTCCAAGTTGGTCAGCATGTCCATGAGGAAGCGGGAGTTGAAGCCGATGGTCATGTCCTCGCCCTCATAGTTACAGGTGAGTTTCTCATTCGCCTCGTTGGCGAAATCCAGATCCTCCGCGCTGATGGACAGTTGACTGCCCGTGATGTTCAGACGCACCTGGTGGGTGGTCTTGTTGCTGAACAGGGCCACGCGGCGGATCGAGTTCAGGAAGCTCTGCCGGTCGATGGTGAGCTTGTTCGGGTTCTGCTTGGGGATCACCGCCTCGTAGTTGGGGTATTTCCCGTCGATCAGGCGGCAGACCACCCGTACGTTGTCGAAAGTGAACGAGGCGTTGTTCTCGTTGAATTCCACGTTCACTTCGGCATTGGTGCCGGACAGCGAGTTCTTCAGCAGGGTCAGCGGCTTCTTCGGAACGATGAAGCTGGCGGACTTGGGCGAGTTGATGTCGGTGCGGGTGTAGCGTACCAGCTTATGGGCATCGGTGGCCACGAAGCGCACGGCCTCGTCGCTCAGTTCGAAGAAGATGCCGCTCATCACCGGGCGGAGATCGTCGTTGCCGGTGGCGAAGAGGGTCTTGTTGATGGCCGTGGCCAAGGTGCCCGCCGGGATGGCGAAGGTGGTCGGCTCCTCCAACATGGGGCTCTTGGGGAACTCAGCACCCGCGAAGCCGGTCATCTTGTAGTTGCCTTGGTCGCTGCTGATCTCGATGCCGAAGTGCTTGCCGTCCACGCTGAATGTGAGGGGCTGCTCCGGGAAAGCCTTCAAGGTGTCCAACAAGAGCCTTGCGGGAATGGCGACGCTGCCCTTGTCTTTGGCCTCAATGGCCATGGTGGCCGTAATGGTGGTCTCCAGGTCGCTGGCGGTCACCGTGAGTTTCTTGTTGTCGATCTCGAAGAGGAAGTTGTCGAGGATCGCCAGGGTGTTGCTGCTGGCGAGCACACCTTGCAGGCTTTGCAGTTGCTTGAGCAGGGCGCTGCTGGACACAATGAATTTCATCGAGGATACGGTTCGTGTTGCGTTTGGGGCCTCAAGGGGCTGTACTTCCGACATGGGCGGCAAATATATCCGTAGCCAAGCCGGCACCGGATGCGGGTTATCAACAGTAACGGGGCTTTATCCACATTTCATCCGTGGGGGCGTCATGTGGCGATCATGGTTTCCGGGACCAGAGTCCATTCAGGACGCGACATCCCGCTCATTCACAGACCACCCGCACCGTTCCGAGGGTCCGCCCGTTGGACAGGATCTCCACCAGGTACAATCCTGCGGGAAGTGCATGCCGGTCCAACACCAACGAAGGACCTAAATGTTCTACGGCGGTCCCGGCCACGATCCGGCCCATCACATCATGCCAACGCACCTCCGTTGGCCGCTCCGGGCCGGAGCATGTAAGCACGGCCTTATCCGACATAGGATTGGGCCAAATACCGATCACAGTAGGACTCCCCTCCGGAATACTCGTTGCCAATGGTTTGCTGTCCACATAGCGTTTGCAAATGTTCGGGAAGCCCCCGACGCTATCGGTCAAGAGAGGGGGAAAAGGCAGTGTGAAGAAGATGGGAAAGACCACTTCAGGCCCACTGAGGTAGCTCATCTGGGTCGGGATATTGTATACTTTGAACATCAGGTTGGTGCCAAGATCACCGGAGACCGCTCGTGCGTAAAGCCTATTGTCGGGGCCGAACCGTAATTCCGATCCTCTCCGATCATAGCCGCTATGCGTATTGTTGCTAATTCCCCTGAACTCGAACGCGGAACTTTGGATCGCATCCGGTGCCGGGTCGCTGAGGTCCATTTGCGCGATGTAGGTGTTCCCTACACCTCCTTCCATATAGTGGTTCACATAGAGATGGACGCCATCCGGGTCGAACTCGCATCCGGTGAGAAAGAGGCTGGTCTGGAACCATGGGATCACCTCCCAATTCCCATTGATGATGTTGATCTGGGGGGTAAGATGCGCCCAGAAATTGACCGCTCCGTTGGTGCGATCAAAGTGGAAAAGCTCCAAGGCATTGGTGTCCAGATCGTATCCGTGCTTGATGGCCGCCAATTTGTCCCCTTGGAAGGAGAGCTTCATTTTGCCCCAGCGGTCCGCGTTCTCATATCCGGGCGTATCGGGGAGGTAACTGCCGCCCGCATGGGAGATCACCGGGGTGCCCGCCATTCCTTGGTCGGACAGGTAGTAGGTGTGGAAGGCATCGCTGTTGTCCTCATGCTGCACGATCCAATAGCCTTGCTCGACCGCGTCCGTCGTGGCGGACAACTTCGCGGTCACGTGGTCCATGTACCAAGTGGTGCCTACGCCCACCGCTGCACCGGCCCCGCCGTTGGCGGCCAGGTCCACCTCCACGTATCCGCCACGCGCGGTGGGCGGTCCTTCATTGATGAAGATGAAGTAATGCTCCGGATTACCCGGCTTGGGCAGGATGAGGTAGTTGGCGGCCGGTGTGCTCCAGCCAAGATCTACGGCAGTGGCACCTTGCAGGGGGGCGAAGAGCGCGTTCCGGATCCCGGTATTGTCCACGAGCAGGAGAAATTGGCCGGTCGTATCACTGATGCAGGTAGCCGGGGCCGGGCCGGCGTAGGGCGAGGGCAGCACCGCCACGCTGGTGTCGGCGAAACTCATCCACATGCCGGACGAGAAGACCCAATTGGCATTTCGCGCTTGGGCGGAACAACAGGCGACGATGCAGAACTGGAGCGAAAGGGTCAGTAGACGCTTCATAGGGCGTTGTTGGGAACACCAAGGTAAGTGCCCGTCCAGCGGATCTCCAAATCAGCTCGTTCCCGAAACTCCCTATTTCGCCTCCAAGGAAACCAACGGACGCGCAACCCGGTCCCACCAGTAGCGCTGCACCACCACCAAGGCGGTATCGTTCAGCAGCGCGTACATCCGGTCCTGGTCCGCCGTGATCAGGTTGAAGTCCAAGTCCCTTTCCCCCGGTCGTGGGTTCTTCTTCCAGAAGGGGATGCGCTGCACGCCCTTGGAACTGGTGATGGTGAGGATGTACCACGGCTTGGAACCCAGCACGGAGTCCCGCGCGGCCGTGGTCAGGCTCCGCTCAAAGCCCTCGAAGCTTCCGGACCGTATGGCGAGCATCAGGTCCTGCACGCGGGCGGTGTCCATGAGTACCTGCTTGCCCTGGCCGTTGAAGAGGGCCAGGTTGTCGCCGCCAGCGTAGGTAACGCTGAAGTCCTGCCCGACGGAGTCCGGTATTTCCACCTGCACCTTGGTCACTTCCGCCAACTGGGGATAGTAGGTGACGCTGCTGCTGCGCCAGGAATCGATATCCGTGTGGAACCGGGTGTTCATAACGCCGGTGAAGCCGGCCATGCCCATCTCGAAGGGTACACTGCTGCGGCCTTTCCCGGGGACCTCCAGCACCATGTATGTGCCATAGTGGTCCGCGCTGGAACCGCCGATCCACCAGATCTTCACAGGCTTGCTACCTCCTTGGTAGATCTCCACTTTCTTGGCCGTACCCGCCATTACCCGGAGCACGCTCGGTTCAGCGCTCTTAGGGACCGGACTGCGCAGTTCCACCAGCTTGAAGGTCTTCAATAGCAGATCCACCTGAAAGCCCTTGGCAGGCAGTCCGTTAACAGTCCATCCATCGGGCGTTCTCCGGAGGTCCGCAGTGCCTCCGGTCTTCTCGGCGATGAAGATGCGGTCCACCTTGGCCGTGTCCGGGATGGCGAAGTCGGTGAGCGGACCCGCCAAGGTGTTGCCGGTGTTGCCTTTCCAAAGCCACCAGGCCACTGCGCCCAGGACGATCAGGAGGAGGAGCGGGATCCAGCGTTTCTTCATCAGGAACGGGCATAGCGCCGCTTGCGCAGCAGATAAAAGGCAATGCCGCCCAGCAGCCCGATCAGGATGGGCAGCACCACGTTGGAAATTTGGATCGCGGCCCGGTCCACCTCGATGCGGTGTGGATCCAGTTGGTGGAGGCGTATAGCACGCGAGCGGATGCTGATCAAGCTCTTGTCGTCCAGCAAGTAGTTCATCGCGTTAATGAAGAACTCCCGGTTGCCGAAGACTTTCGCGCGCGCTGCCCGCTCATACCCAAGCGGGTAGTAGGTGCCTTTGGCCAGATCCACCGGATTGGCGATGGCATCCCCGTCGCTGACGAATACCTGGGCAGTTGGGCGGCTCCATTCGCGGAAGCCTACCGCCTTCAGCACGCTGTCCGGCATGGCCATCCGCTCGGCAAAAGCGGAGCGGAACTTACCTTGGGTGAGCACCGCCACGGTCTGGAAAGGGTTGTTGTTCTTCTCCAATCCGAGGTTCATGTCCACCACGGCCAAGCTCACCCGGACCGGATTGCGCAGGACGCGGGTGTAGCGTGAGGTGGTGAGCAGGATGGTGCTGTGCGCGCTGTCCAGCCCGATGGTATCGATGCTGCTGGCAAGCTTCAGGTGTACCGGGTCGATGTTGGCGACGATCGGGTTGTCGCTGGAGCCGAGCACCAAAGGCTCGAAGGGAAAGGGAAGGGTCTCCAGCTTGGGTTGGTCCCCGTAAGGCTTGGTGTAGATCTGGATGGGGGCACACTGCTTGTCCAGCAGCAGGTCCTTGTTGATGCGCACGCCATAGGCGAAGAACATCTGGTCCAGGCCCAGGTCTATCGGCGTGGCCATGGAGAACTGGTTGGTACGGAGGCTATCCAAGTGCGGGTCCATCACATCCACGGCCCAGAGCACCTTGCCACCGTTCATGATGAACTGGTCCATGATGAAGCGGTCCTTCTCGGAGAAGAGGCTGTCCGGCTTGGCGACGATGGCGGCCTCGAAGTCGTTCACGCGGAAGGTGATGCCTTCGGACCTGTTGCTGAGCGCATCGATCTTCCCGTCCAAGCGCACGCGGCTCACATCATAACTTTCGCTCAAGGCATCGGTGAGGTCCTGCACGGCCAACTGCCCAAGCTCGCCCTGCCCTTCAATGAAGGCGACCCGGGGCCGGAAGGTGCTGGTGATCTGCCGTATGGCGCTGGCCAGGTCATACTCGAGGTTGTTGATCGAGCGGTTCACCGTCTCGGCATCGGTGGCGCGCAGCTGCGATTTCAACAACTGCACCGGCATGCTCTTGCCCTTGTAGGTGATGATGGCGCCCGGCCAGACGATCACCTCGCTCTGGGCGCCCTTGTCCTGCGTGCGGATGCTGGTGTACTGCAAGCCTTCCTTCTGGAGTTGCTCGTACACCTTGTTGCGCGTCTTTTCATCCAAGCTGGCGCTGGGGTCGGTGAACTCGTATTGGAGTTCGCCGGGGTTCCGCACGCGCATCTCGTCCAACAGGTCGCGCAGGCTGCCGCTGAGCCGTTGCAGGTCCGCCGGCAGATCGCCGCTGAGGTAGACCTTCACGAAGACGACATCCTTGAGGCTGTCCACCAGGTTCTTCGTGGCCGGGGTGAGGGTGTAGCGCTTCTCCGAGGTGAGGTCGGCGCGCACGCGGATGAAGGAGCCGATGAAGAGCACCAGCACCACGCAGGCGATGCCGATACCGAGCTCGGTGAGCCCCGCGGCCTTTCGGGTGGTGTGCTTGGAGATCTTCATCACCACGTACGGCTTTGGATCACGGTGCGGGTGGCCAACAGGAAGATCACGTCCACACCGAGGAAGTACAGCACGTCCCGCAGGTCGATCACCCCGCGGCTCATGCTCTCATAGTGTTGCTGGATCCCGAGGTTCTTGATCGGCCCTTCCAAGGCGCCCATTACGCTGAAGTCCGCCATCAGCTCGAAGCCCACGTGGATGATGAAGCAGAGCAGAACCGCGATAAGGAAGGCCACGATCTGGCTTTCGGTGAGCGAGCTGGCGAAGATGCCGATGGCCGTGAAGGTGGAAGCGAGGAAGAACAGGCCGAGGTAGCTGCCCCAGATCCCGCCGCTGTCGATGTTCCAAGCGGGAACGGCCAAGTTGCCGATGCTGTACCAATAGACCACCGTGGGGAGCAGCGCCAGAAGCACAAGCACTACGGCGGCGATGTACTTCGCCAGCACCAGCTGCATCTCCGTGATGGGCTTGGTCAACAGCAGCTCGATGGTCCCTGTCCGGCGTTCCTCGCTGAAGCTGCGCATGGTGACGGCCGGCACGAGAAAAAGAAAGACCCAAGGGGCGATGTAGAACAGGGTGCCGAGATCCGCATAGCCCTTGTCCAGCACGTTGTCCGGGAACACCCACACGAACAGGCCGGTCAGCAGCAGAAAGACCACAATGACGATGTGGCCGATCAGCGAACCCAGAAAGCCATTTATTTCCTTACCGATCAGTGCGCGCATGCTCCTTGTTCACCCACGTTCCCGAAGAGGGCAGGGGATGAAGGGGCCGAAGGTAATGCGGCCATCATACGGATCCCGGGCTTTACGAGGAACGGCGGGCGTGTTGGAAAAGTTTAAGAGGGGAGTGGCTCATCAAGCTCACTTGGCGCCATCCCTGGTTGTTTGGTCTTCGATCACGTCGCTCCAAGTCCTTCAGAACCTTGCAGCGGATCATACCTTGAAGATCGGATGTCCTTTAAGTTGCGTTGAAGCTTCGAGATCTATGAATTATTCGTGCCAGCCAGATCCACCAATTGGTCCTAAACCAGACCTTTTCCGCTCTGGCCTCCTGAATAAGCACACCGAGCTGGAATCGGGCAGGCAGGGGGGCTGAATGCTCCGGATGCCGACGTACTCAATTCGCCTCATAACTGATCCTGAATGATATAAGCCCCGAATCTTCCATGATGCGAGATCGAAATAGCCCTGCTCTTATGAGTTGATCTGCACGAGATGCGAGGAACGCCTTGGTCTGTCTTCTCTATGCGTAACTGCTCCTCCAAGATCGACCAATGGTCTGCACAGTGCTGTCTCAGACGTTGATGGCAATAGGTTGAAGCATCTTCCATGTCAGGTATTGTAAAGCACTGACCCATGAATTGAGATTCTCTACCGAGAACTGCTGTGGTATACAGTCTTTCCTCTTCGCAAGTGGTCGCTGTCTGAAAGGAATACCCTCCGACCTGAACTTGACCGGAGCCATTCTCCGCAATGGAACACTCCATCTTTTTCGGATCGAAAAAGCGTTTTGGATGCAAACGCAAATAGGCTTTGTATCCACTCTCCTTCATACTCCATAGGCGCCAAACGGTCCGGAACGGATCCTGCGCTCCATCGATCAGCCGGTTCTCTGCTTCCGTGAATATTTTCGCCCGAAATCCTGGACGCTGCCAATTGCTTTGGATAGCCGCTAATTGGAGATCGATAACATCGTTACCGATCATTCCTTCGCTGCCAATTTCCGTTCGATAACAGCTATAGCTGCTTTTACGGAAAGCATCTCTTCCATGGAATCATTGTCTAATATGATGTCAAATTGATCTTCCACATCAAGGATCACATCAACCAAATTGGCGGAGTTGATCTTGAGGTCCTTCACAAAGTCGGTCTCTTCTGTAAGATCTTCGAAAGCTTTTTCATCTTGGATGTAGGGCTTCACAATGACCTTCAACTTCGCTATGATCTCTTCTTTCTTCATCTTAACCTTTCAATTGTTCAAGCACTCCATTTCTTGAAGATCACAACTGCATTCACATCCCCGAACCCAAAGCTGGCCTTTGCGATGATATCCAGCTCCATGGGTAAAGCGCGCTGTGGGATGCGGTCGGCACTGATCAATTCCTTTACCTCGGCATGCAGGTCCTCGCAATTGACCGACGGAAATAGAAAGCCCTCCTTCAACTGGATCACAGTGGACACACATTCGATGGAACCGGAGGCGGCCAAGCAGTGACCGATCATTCCTTTCAGCGAATTGATGTATGGGAAATCCACCCCCGAACGTCCCAAGGCTTCTGTCCAGTTCTTGATCTCCATTCCATCCTTGATGGTCGCGGTCATGTGCCCATTGATGGCATCGATGTCCGCTGCTCCAATTCCGGAGGATGCGATCGCTTGCCCGATACAGCGTTTCACTGCATTCGCATTTGGAGCGGTCATGGAACCGCCATCCCGTTGGCCTCCGGAATTGACCGCACCTCCGAGGACTTCAGCATGTATCGTGGCACCCCTGGCTTGGGCACTCTCCAACGATTCTAAAAGCAACGCTCCTGCGCCGCTCCCTGGCACAAAGCCGGAAGCGGTCGCGCTCAATGGACGGGAACCTTGCTCAGGGCTTTCATTGTGCTTATATGTCATGACGCGCATGGCATCGAAGCCACCCCAAATGTATGGGCCATGGTCGCTGCAAGAGCCGACCAGCATGCGCTCGGCCTTGCCTGATAGGATCCGCTCGGATCCCATTAATACCGCTTCAGCACCGGTAGAGCAAGCTGATGAGTTGGTCGTTACTTGGTTCCCCGCACCGAGGATCCCTCCCAGATAGGCACTCACGCCACTCGCCATCGTCTGGGCTATGACCGTACTACCCAATTTTCTTACCTGGTGGTCATCTACACTGTAAATGACTTCTCTGCACTTCTCTGATCCCGACTGACCGGTCCCGAATACGATACCCGAATCAAGATCAAGCGGGCTATCTGGATCCACGGTGAGGCCCGCATCCTTCCACGCATCGATCCCCGCTATGCAACCGTAGAGGATCCCGGAGCTATTGAAGTTCCGAAGTTGAAGCGGGCTCAGATAGCGTTCAGCCATTCCGTCCGGGATCTGTGGGATGCCTGCGATGCAACAGGAGAAGCCCAATTCCTTCAATTCCTTCTGGAACCTGATCCCTGAACGTCCTTCGCGCAGTGCTACCGTAAAATCCTCGACTCCGACGGCATTGGGAGCAACAACCCCAAGTCCGGTTATGACGACCCTCCTATGCTCCATTCGCGAACATTCCTGCTATGTGCCCGCGACAGACCAATTCGTTCTTCTCATTCCGCATCTCCACACTGCATTTCAACTTATTGAATCGAAAGTACGCTTTGCGCGAGGTGACCTGCACTTTCTCACCCGGATAAACAGGTAAGAAGAAATCCACTTCGCTGGAGGTCATTGCAATTTGGAGGTTTCCTTGATCCAGCTTTCCACGGAGGAGATAGATACCCAGGCATACGACCCCGATCTGGGCCATCACTTCCGTAAGAATGACCCCGGGCGTGACCGGATGGCCTTTGAAGTGCCCTTGATAGAAGTATTCGTCCGGCGAAAAGCGATACGACCCGATCACCCCTTCTTCGGACACTTCGCTCAATTCATCCACAAAGTGGAAAGGCGCACTGTAAGGCAGGAAGGCTATGATCTCTGAGGTCGTCATGATCAATTAATGTGCTCCCCACCATCTACAGGGATGATCGCACCATTGATCCATGCTGCCTCGTCCTTCGCCAGGAGGTATACCGCAGCAGCGACGTCCTCCGGTGTGGTCAGGCGCTTGTGGGGATTGCGCTGTAGGCTATGTGATCTCAAGAGATCAGCCCCCGGTATGGCACGGAAGGATGCCGTATCGGTCACGCCTGCCTGTATGCAATTGGCCTTGATGCCTTCACCGGCAAACTCCAAGGCGATATTGCGCGTAATGGCCTCCAAGGCAGCCTTCGCTGCTGAGACAGCGGCATAGTTCCTCCACGCTTTACTGCTTCCTTCCGAAGTAAAACTGAGCACCCGGGCATCGGAAGCGAAGAGTCCTGCTTGATGGACGGCCTTTGTCCAATCATACAAACTGACAGCCATGGCTTCGAGGGTCAATAGAAGATCATCGTTCCTCAACTCGATCCCATCTTCGCTCAGCATGGGTTTCAGGTTGCCCTTGGCGACTGAATGTAGTAGCATGCGGATCCTTCCACTGGCTCCCATGGCATCCTTCAACACGCCCAGCACCGACTGACGAACTTCTGCTTTGAGTGCATCTTGATTGAGCGTCAGTATGGAGACACCCTCTTTTTTGAGGGCTGCGAACTCAATTTCGATATCCTTCATTGCACTCCGACCATCTCTATGGAGGATGCAGATGTTAAGTCCATGTGCAGCCAGCTTTTTTGCTGAGGCCAAGCCAAGTCCACTTGACCCGCCAATGATCAGCGCCCACAGGTTCTTTTCCTTGAATTCCTTCACCATTGGAGCAACACTTGCTGGGCTGAAAAACCAGGCCCGAAACTCAGCATCAATCCTTTCTCTCCTTTCGCCACACCCCGGTCCATGAAGCGCTCCAAGACATAGAGCACCGTAGCGCTCGACATATTGCCATAAAGCCGCAGCACCTCCTTCGTATCATCTATATTCTTGCCCATCGTGCCGAATATCTCATCGACCGTTTGCAGGATCTTTCGCCCACCCGGATGGAATATCAAATGAAGGTCATCCGCCGGATCGATCCCGTTCTTCTCGAGAAATGGATGGACGATATTGGGAAAATGAGCTGCAATGGTCTCAGGAACGGCCTTGTCGAGGATCATCTGCAAGCCAGTATTCGTCAGCTTGAAGCCCATCATATGCTCTGCATCGAAAAAGTGGTACATGGACCCCGCCAGGACCTCGGGTCCAAGGTCCTCCTCGTGTGAGGACAGGATCACTGCTGCTGCCCCATCCCCGAAAATGGCCGCACTCACGATATTGGCCATTGAGAAATCCTCCAATTGAAAAGTGGCCGTGGGAGATTCCACGGCAATGACAGCTGCACGTTTTCCCGGATCGGACTTGAGGAAGTTGTTGGCATAAAGGATACCTGACACACCTGCTGCACAACCCATTTCCGTGACCGGTAATCGCACAACATCCTGCCGCATCTTCAGGCGATTGATGAGATAGGCATCAAGCGATGGGATCATGATGCCCGTGCAGCTCACGGTGATGATGTAGTCGATATCGCGTGGATCGAGTTTCGCTTTATCCAACGCCTTGGTCAATGCCTGCTCCGCTATGTTGACAGCTTCACGCGCATAGATGTCGTTGCGCTCCTCAAATGAACTGGCCATGAACACCTCATGTGCATCCATGATGCTGTAACGGATATCCACTCCCGCATTTTCGAAGATCTTGAGCACCTTTCGTTGAAATCGTTCTTCCTGTCCGGACATCCATGCCTGTACATAGGGAATGATCTCAGCAGTGCTGCGACTGTACTGTGGAAGCTGTTTAGCAACGGACGTGATCTTTACGCTCATGTTGTTCTGATGACCCATTGGTAACGAAACGCCCACTTGAACCGGATCTCGCTGTTCAGGCCGAGCTTGGTGGATATGCGTTCCAGATCGACCCGCTTGAATGCCCTTAAAATGGAGATCTCACCGTCATGTCTGATCATGTGGTTCCGAATGAAAGAACCATATATCTTGAACAGGTAGTACGCCGCTCTACTTCGCTGCAGGTCATTGATGACCATGCCTATCCTGGCTTTTGATGCAATGATCCGTAGCATTTCTTCGATCTGTTCGTTCTTGAAATGGTGCATGAACAAGGTGGCAAGCGCAATGTCATAGTTCAGACCCTGCATCTTGCTTGAGAATACATCCATCTGCTGAAAGCTGATCTCAGGATAGTCCTTCGAGCAGGATCGCGCGTGGGCGATGGTGTATTCATTGGCATCGAGGCCCATGAATTTGAATGATCTTCCCGCTTTCCTGCCCACATCGGCCAGTATCCTGAGCATGGCTCCATCGCCACAGCCAAGGTCTATGAAGGTGATCTCCCGGGATATGGGAATGTCCTTGAGCATAGCTTTGACTCCGGATGTGGTGACCCGATCTCCACCCAATTGTCTATTGATGATAGCGAGCCTGTCGAGCGTGTCACCCAGCAGATCACCAGTCATCTCCAGGTCATCCATCATCTCTGTTCTATCACTACGGGAGCGCGTATCGACGATCATCTTGTATACGCTTGGAGCGCCTCACCGTGGGTCCGCTTGATGATCTGGGGCAGGAGAGCCGGGACCGCTTTTAATCCACTTAGCATAATAGCTGACATCCGCTCGGAGCGGAACAAGGTAGCGAGCATTCGCCCGGCCCGTAGCCGTGATCGGAATGCTGCATTCCAACGGGTACTGTAGTTTTTTTCAAGCAAGGCTCGATCCCGATCGCGTGAGCTGAAATAGTCGATGATCGCTTCACTTGCTATCTGGGCACTGTGGATGGCCATGCTCATTCCATTGCCACAGAGCGGATGGATCATCCCTGCACTGTCCCCGCACATGAGCATGTGTTGCTCTATGCTTTTCTTTTTGGCGAAGGAGATCTGGCTTATGGTCAACGGAGATGAGAAGGTCATTTTCGCATGCTTGAACAGCGCGTTAAGGTGGCTGTTCTTGCAGAGTACCTCTGCTTGGAACTCATCTATATTCTTGAATTTCTTGAACGCCTGATAGTCCGTGATGTAGCACAGGTTGATCTTATCGTTCTCGACTTTGGACACCCCACAGTATCCGCCTTTGAAGTTGTGTAGCGCTACCAGATGATCCGGGAACTCTCCTTCATAATGCGCTTTGACTGCCAGGTATGGCGCGTCGTGCTTGGCGAACTCCCTGTCCATCTTCTTGTCCAATACCGACCGTTTACCAAAAGCACCGATGACGATGGTGGCCTTAAAGATCTTTTCCGTTAGAGTAGTTACCGTGAATCTGTCGGCTTTAAAATCCACCGCAGTGACTTTATCCTCGACGAATTGAAGCCCTTGGTCACAGGCTAGTTTGTACAACGCATGATCCAAGGTATATCGGGATATTCCAAATCCTCCTAATGGAAGATCCGCTTCGATCAGGTTGTTCTTGATCGTCGTCAATTGAAGCTTATCGATCGACGTGGCTCCGAGCGAAAATGGATCCAGCCCCAATGACTTCAGGTAGGGCAGAACTTCATTGGAGATGTATTCACCACAGACTTTATGCCTAGGATATGCGTGCTGTTCGATCAGCATGACCGATCGACCTGCGCGCAGCAGGTGGATGGCACTGACCAGACCGGCAAGACCTCCACCTATGATCAGGACTTCTGCCTTTTGTTCGCTTTGCATGGATGAATGCCTGATGCTCCTGGCGAGAAATCGTCAGTCTATCGGCCGCTGCTAAGACCCGTTCATGGGCGTTGGTCTGTAACACGCATGGGGCTCCGCTTGTTCTTTGTGATGCGTTGGCCTGTGCGGTATTTTGGTGTTTTGCGTTGGGACTTCCGCGGCGTTGGGCGGGAAGGCAATGTCCTTCAACTAGCGGACTACCAACGATCCGTTGATAGCTACGCTGTGGACATGGTTGGTTTTCCGGGTGCAAGGGATTGATATCCAGTTTGATGTAAGCATGGCCTCGATATGATCTTTGGTAATGCGCAGGTGGCTTCATTAGGTATCCAACTGGCTGGTGAACCTTCCCAGAGGGCGAGAGGTTACGTGTGTATACACTTCGATAGGCTCAGTGTAAAGATCTCCGTTGTTCGGATGCTGGCGTGGCCAAGCAATTCTTGGATGTAGCGGATGTCGGTACCAGGTTCCAGAAGGTGAGTTGCAAAACTGTGCCTTAGACTGTGCAAGGTAATCTGTCGGGTGTTGCCCGCCTTCTTGAGGGCTGCAAGAAAGACCTGTCTCAGGCTTTGTGTCGAGTAGGCGCCTCCATCCTGGCCTTCGAACAAAAGCCGTTTCGGTTTCCATTCTTCCAGATAAGCATCCACGGCCTCCACTGCTTTGGAGGAAAGCAGCGTCATCCGGTCCTTGTTCCCCTTTGCCCTGAAGGCTCCGGCTGGGCCTCGTTGTTGAATGCGCCTTCAACCTTGAGGCCGAAAGCAGGAACTCAGCCGAAGCCGGATACGCCTCAGACCTGAATTTACCAGAAGCCGAGAGACCACGAGTCTGAATGCCCCTGAGATCCCGAACAAGCCCTCAGAACTCGATGGTCGTCTTCCGCGGCGTACGCTTCGGCTTCTTGGGGATCTTCTTTGCGTCCGTGTCGCAATAATTCCTCTTGATGAAGGCCGCGTCCTTGTCGCCCAAGCGCATGCTCTTGAGCCAGTCCTCGCAAGCGTGATCCTTGTCGCCGAGGTTGTAGTAGCTGTCGGCGCGGTAGTAATAGGCGTTGGCCAGCTCGGTGGTGTCGTGGGCGATCACCTCGGTGAATTTGGGGATAGCCTCCTCGTAGCGTTTGGACTCAAAGAGCAACACGGCCATGCTCATCAGGGCGCCGGGGATGGAAGGCTTCATCGCCAAGGCCTGTTCGATCTCCACCACGCCATCCTTCTCATTGTATTGGGCGCCTTTGATCACGCCGGAGAGGTAGAGCGCCTCGGGGAATTGCGGTTGAAAGTCCAGCGCCTTGCGCACGCTCTTCAGCGCGGCATCCTCGTCTTTGCCTTGAAAGAGCGCCCAGGCCCTGTTGTACCAAGCATCGGCATCCTTCGGGTCCAACTCGATGGCCTTGTCCGCATCGCGCAGCCCGGCCTTGTAATTGCCATCCGTGATCCGCAGTGCGCTGCGGCTCACGTACAGTCGCGCATCCGTGTTGTCCAATTTCTCCGAGAGCTTGTAGTCGTCCATCGCTGCGGGGAAGTCCCGTTTGTGCTGATGGATGTCGCCGCGCAGCTTGAAGGCCTTGGCCAGTGTGGCGTCCAGCGCGATCGTCCGGTCAACCTCCGCGAGGGCACTGTCCAGCTTCCCGGCTTTGTAAGCGGCCGTCGCGGCCTCCAAGTGGGTCTCCGCATCGGCCTGTGCAAAGGCGGGGACCGCGAAAAGGGAGAGGAGCAGGGTAGGGAGGATCTTCATGCGATGGTGGTTCCCGGTATCCCGGTGTTTGCAGTGTTCATGCTGTGCTCCCGGTACAAGGACCATGCCTCGGCGCGGGCCGCGAAAAGTCCCTTCACCACCGGCCATACGTCAGCGAATACCGCAGAGTTGCGGTAGGCTTCCAGATCTTCCGGAGAATCCCATTCGCTGTGTGTGAAAAAGATGCCCGGTTCACTGGCGTCATGCAAGAGTTCCAGCCTTCTGCAGCCGGGGAATGCGATGATCCGGTGCCGCCAACCTTCGAAGAGTTCCTGGAACCGTGGTACCTCCTCGCTCCGGAAGGTCATTTTCACAAGGCGGACGATCATGCGCGGGCAACGGTTCGGGTCGCGGCTTCCAGTTCAAGCCGCACCACATCGGTGATACGCAGGCCCAAAAGTTGGGCGGCGCCGCCACCGGCACCTGTAACGCCTTTGTTCACGGCGATCTCCAAGTAGCCTGAATCGCCGAAGAAGGCCACGCGCTCGCCGT
The DNA here is from genome assembly GCA_038234075.1 of Flavobacteriales bacterium. Classification (GTDB taxonomy): domain Bacteria; phylum Bacteroidota; class Bacteroidia; order Flavobacteriales_F; family PHOS-HE28; genus PHOS-HE28. The sequence continues at coordinate 52,388 of JBBSUV010000011.1, forward strand.
GCGGAACGTCGGAATAGGTCTTGTGTACTTGGCGGATGTCGTGCATGGGCCGCCCGAAGGAGATCTTGAAGTTGCGGTGCTTCACCACCGAGGTGAAAAGGGGCTTGGTGATGTTGGTGACCACGTTGCCGTAGTGGTCGATGTGGATCACCTCGCCCTTGATGGTCTCGTCCATCACCACCGGGCGTAAGCTCACCTGCTCCCGTACGGAGTTCATCTTGCGTCCCAGTACTTCCACGGTACCGCCGCGGGCGATGTGGCAGGCAGCCTTCACGAAGATGTTCTTCGTGGGGAAGGCGAGGTGGTCGGTGTCCAGCTTCAAGGTCAGTTCGTAGACCTCTTCCGGCTTGTTGTCGAAGAGCAGTGAGAAAATGCCATTGTCCGCTCCGATGAAATAATGGCCGTTGTGGCGCACCACCACGTGCGGGGTCTGCCCGTCGGCCTCGGGGTTCACACCGATGATGTGCACCGTGCCTTTGGGGAATTCCGGCCAAGCATTGCGCAGCACGAAGGACGCGTGCATGTTGTTGAACGGTGCGATGGAATGGCTGATGTCCACGATCACAGCCTCGTTGAACTGTGTGAAAATGGCCCCTTTCACCGCGGCGACGTAATGGTCGCGCGTGCCCATGTCCGAAGTAAGGGTGATAATGGCCATTTAATTTGGAAGTGCGTCGCCGGATTACCTTCGACCGGTCAAATTTAACCGCCTTGAGCGATCAGGCGGAAAGCAGTTTTAACCGATCCATTCCTTTGAACGAACACACCATTCACATCACCGCCGTGGACCACATGGCGGTGTTCGGCCCGAACGATCAGAACCTGCGGGCCATCCGGGAGCACTTCCCCAAGTTGAATCTCGTAGCCCGCGGTGATGAACTGAAGGTGATAGGGCCCGATGCTCAGGTCGAAGTGTTCCTGGAACGCTTCGAACAGCTCCAACGCCATGTGGCCAAATACAATGACCTGCCACGCAAGGTCCTCGACGACATCATGGGCACCGGCGAGGGTCTGGCGGAGGAGGAAGGCGGCGACGAGCATAACGTGATCGTTCATGGCAACTCGGGCCTGCGTGTAAAGGCGCGTACCCGGAACCAGCAGCGGATCGTGGATGCCATCACGACCAATGACATGGTCTTCGCCGTGGGACCTGCAGGCACCGGAAAAACATATACCGCCGTGGCGTTGGCCGTGCGGGCACTGAAGGAGAAGCAGGTCCGCCGCATCATCCTCACCCGCCCGGCCGTGGAAGCGGGGGAGAGCCTCGGTTTCCTGCCGGGGGACCTGCGGGAGAAGCTCGATCCCTACCTGCAGCCGCTCTATGATGCGCTGAAGGACATGATACCGCCGCAGAAGCTGGTGGAGTACTTGGAGATGGGCGTGATCCAGATCGCGCCGCTCGCCTTCATGCGCGGGCGCACGCTGGACCATGCCTTCGTGATCCTCGACGAGGCCCAGAACGCCAGCCTGCCGCAGATGAAGATGTTCCTCACCCGCATGGGCCGGGACGCCAAGTTCGTGATCACAGGCGACTCCACCCAAGTGGACCTCCCGGACCGCGTGCGCTCGGGCCTGGTGCCCGCCGTGGACCATCTGCGCGGCGTGAAGGACATCGCCGTGATCGAGCTCGACGAGAAGGACGTGATCCGCCACGAGCTGGTGACGCGCGTGATCGCAGCGTTCAAGGACATTGAAGAGAATCGGCCGCCTAGGAGTCTTGAGTCTTGAGTCTTGAGTCGGGAGTCTTGAGTCTTGAGTCTTGAGTCGGAGATCTCCCTTCACCAATCACCAGCCACCAGTCACCAAGGTCACATCAGCAAATCAATTAATCAATGAGCCTGCCCAATACCTTGATGCGTTCCGACCTGGACCTACCGGGCGTGGCGGAAGTCTACCACGGAAAAGTGCGGGACGTGTACCACCTGAAGGACGGCCGTACCATTCTTGTTGCCACCGACCGCATCAGCGCGTTCGATGTGGTGCTGCCGCGCGGGATCCCGCACAAGGGGCAAGTGCTCAGCCAGCTCAGCTGGAACATGCTGCAGGCCACAGCCCAAATCGCGCCCAACTGGGCCATCGCCTCCCCGGACCCGAATGTGGTGGTGGGACAGCGCTGCGAAACCGTGAAGGTGGAGATGGTGGTGCGCGGCTACCTCGTGGGCCACGCTTGGCGCACGTATCAGCAAGGAGAACGCACGCTCTGCGGTGCCGCTTTGCCGGACGGGTTGAAGGAGAATGATGTCTTTCCCGCTCCATTGATCACCCCAAGCACCAAGGCCGACGAGGGCCACGACGAGGACATCACGCCGGAGGAGATCTTGGCGCGCGGACTTTGCACACCTGAGGAATGGGAGACCATGTGCCGTTATGCTTTGGCGCTGTTCGCCGAAGGCAGCCGGATCGCCAAAGAGCGCGGGCTCATCCTGGTGGACACCAAGTATGAATTCGGACGCGCGCCGGATGGTCGCATCCTGCTGATCGACGAGGTACACACGCCGGACAGCTCACGCTACTTCCACCTCGACGGCTATGCCGAACGCCAAGGCAAAGGGGAGCGCCAGAAGCAATTGAGCAAGGAGTTCGTGCGCGAATGGCTGATCGCGAACCATTTCATGGGCAAGGAAGGCCAGCAGGTACCCACCATGGATGATGCCTTTGTGCAAAGCGTTACCGATCGCTACGTGGAACTGTATGAGCGGATCACTGCGGAAACGTTCGTGCCTGCGGATACGAAGGATGTGAACGCCCGGATCCAGCATGCCCTGGAGCAGTGGCTTGGGTAAGATCCTTCTGGTTCAAGAGATCCACCGCGCGATCAAGAACGCTGCGCTGGCCGCCAGGATCCCGATGAGCGTGGTCTTCACCGCGCCCCACCATGGCCTGTCGCCGGTGAGCTTGGTCTTCACGTAGCCGAAGATGAAGAGGAAGGAGACGGTGACGACCGAGGAGATGATCAATCCCTTCTGCGGCGTGTCCGTGACGAAGTAGCCGACCAACGGTACGATGCCGCCCACAACGTAGGATGCACCGATATTGAAAGCGCTCTTGCGGGCCCGCAGCGCATCGGGCTTCTCCATGTTCAGCTCGAACTTCATCATGAAGTCCACCCACTGCTTCTTGTCGCGGCTCAGTTCTTCGGCCACTTCGGTCTGTAGGCGCGGGCTGATGCCGTATTCGGCGAGCACGTCGCGCACTTCCTGCTTTTCCTTTTCGGGAACGCTTTCCACTTCAGCATACTCGCGCTTCAGCTCGGAGTCGTAATGTTCCACGTCGGTGCGCCCCGCGAGGTAGCCGCCAAGGCCCATTGCGATGGCCCCTGCCACGACCTCCGCAACACCTGCCGTGATGATGATGCCATTGCTGTTCACCGCTCCGCTGAGGCCGGCCGCCAGTGCGAACGGCACGGTAAGCCCATCGGCCATGCCGATCACGATGTCCTTGATCAGCTCCGAGGAAGTGAAGTGCTCTTCCTCGTGCCGATGGAGGCTGATGCTCATTTCTCTGCGATGGTTGAAAGCAAGGGACTGTCAAAGATGCTCACTGGGGAGATCACTTCCTCGTCCAAGGGAAGCTTTGCGCCATAGCGTTCCTTGAGCTTTTTGGCGACTATGGGATCGGAGAGGTCGAAGTCACGGAGCTTTTGCAGCTTGCCGATCTCCAGTCCGGTCGCGGTGTGGTAGGCTTTCCAGATCAGTTCCGAGCAATACATCCGCTCGTCGCTCCAACCGAAATACAGGTCGTAGTTCTTCCCTAGGAATTGCTCCCCGGCACGCTTCACCGCATCCAGCGTTTGATCGGTCAAGGCAGGCTTTGTGCTTGGACGCTTCACCACGTAATGTCCGCCTTCGCCACGAGCGATCCAACGGGCGAGCGAGGTCCACTTCACCGGCTGCACAGCTTCCAGCACGTACCATTCCTGTTTACCGGTATCCGCTTGAAAGATCAAGCCGCAGTGGCTGTATTTGGAACCGGTGGCCAACTGGATGGCCTGGCTTTGTGCCGACCGGGAGGTTTGGAAGATGATGTCGCCATTCTGCAACAGGTGCTTGTCCGTTAACGCGAGCAACGCAATGTCGGCCTGCTGTATGCGGAGCGAAGGAAGGTAGTAGACGTTCAGGCCCCAAAGTACCGCAACTGCCGAAAGGACGAGCACGAGTGCTCTTGCGATCCGCGTGCGTTGCTTCTCGGGCAGATTCTTGATCACGTTGCCTATGGCCATGGTGAGATCATTCAGGTCGGCTCTTCGGTCGGCCTATGGACCTACTTCACGCCCAGCCGATCCTCCAGCACCGCGCGCAGATCTTCGAGGAGTGCTTTCTTGTATCCGTCCTGCTCCTTGGTCACGGCTTTTTTCAAGTGCGCCAGCCCCAACCGCGCCGCTTTCTCCGGCAGCAGTTCCTGGTTCTCGATCACGGTAAGCACCTCGAAGGTTTCTTGGGCATCGCCTTCGGCGGCGATCTGCACCAACCGTTCCGTATAGGGTCCAGCATCGAGTCCTGCGTTCCAGAATGCCGCGATCACGGTCTTGCGCACGTCCAGCAATTCGGGCATTTCCAATGCACGGGACAGCTCGGCGGCTGCCTCCTTCACCTTCACTTCATACAGCAGCCCTTGGATGCGGCGTTGGCGCGCAGGGTCACTCGTTCCAGCTAAGGCATGCAACAGCGGAAGGATGGCGTTGGCGTCACCCTTCTCATGGATCACGGCCAATGCATCCAAGGCTTTGGCATCGTCCTCGCTCAACAAGGCCGCGAAGGCCTTGTCCATGGTGAGCCCTTTCTTTTCGGTCATGGTGCAAAGGTAGGGGCGGAGGGAGCGGGCACCTCTTGGGTTCCGAACATGATCCAAGCGTTCGTGTCGAGTGCATTTCATCCGCTAGTGCTGCTTCCCGTGGGACATTTTGTGCCGACTTTTTTAGTGGAACCGCGACCTTTGTACCATGCCTTCCACAAAAGCGTACGCCGCACAAAGCGCCACAGCACCCCTAGCACCGGTCACCATCGAACGCCGCGAAACCGGCCCGCACGATGTCGCCATCGACATCGCCTATTGCGGCGTTTGCCATTCGGATGTGCATTCCGCTCGCAACGAGTGGGGTGGGACGCGCTACCCCATCGTGCCGGGCCACGAGATCGTGGGGACGGTTGCCGCCGTGGGCAGCGCAGTGAGCCGCTGGAAAGTGGGACAAACAGTGGGCGTGGGCTGCATGGTGAACAGCTGCCGGACCTGCGATTCCTGCAAGGATCACGAGGAACAGTTCTGTGAGAAAGGGATGACCGGTACCTACAATGCCATGGATCGCTACGGCGATGGAACGGTGACCAAAGGCGGCTACTCCACCAACATCGTGGTGAATGAGGATTTTGTGCTGCGTATTCCGGAAGGTATGCCCTTGGACCGCACGGCCCCGCTATTGTGCGCGGGCATCACCACCTACTCGCCGTTGCACCGTTTCGGGGTGAAGGAAGGTGACAAGGTCGGCGTTGTAGGTCTCGGCGGATTGGGCCACATGGCCGTTAAGATCGCCAAGGCCATGGGCGCGCACGTCACCATGATCAGCCACTCCGCAAGCAAACAGGCCGATGCCGAGCGCTTGGGTGCGGACGATTTCCTGCTTTCGAAGGATGCTGATGCCTTCAAGAAGAACGCCAAGCGCTTCGACTTCATCCTCGATACCGTCTCTGCGCCCCATGACTACAACGCCTACCTCGGCCTGTTGAGCCGTGGTGGCACCATGGTCTTGGTGGGTATGCCGGATGCTTCACCCATCCATGCAGGCTCCTTGGTGCTCCAGCGCCGCCAGTTGGCCGGTTCGCTCATCGGTGGTATCAAGGAGACCCAAGAGATGCTGGATTTCTGCGCGAAGCACAATGTGCTCAGCGATATCGAGCTGATCCCTATGGACCAGATCAATACGGCTTACGAGCGCATGCTGAAAAGTGATGTGCGCTACCGGTTCGTGATCGATATAAAGTCGTTGGGGTAGGAGGCTATCCTACACGCCCACCTTCTCCTTTCTCTCAGCCAGCTTCTTCTCCACCACCGCAATGGCCCGCTTGGTCTTCAACAGACTGTCCGGCGTCACGCTTATGGAGTCGATGCCCAGCTCCACCAGGAATTGAGCGAAATCCGGGAAGTCCGAAGGTCCTTGGCCGCAAATACCCACTTTGGTTCCGGTGCGCTTGGCGGTCTCGATCAGCATTTTCAACATGCGCTTCACGGCCGGGTTGCGTTCGTCGTAGAGGTGGCTTACCAACGCGCTGTCGCGGTCCAAGCCGAGTGTGAGCTGGGTGAGGTCGTTGCTGCCAATGGAGAAGCCATCAATGTGCGCGCTGAATTCCTCGGCCATGATGATGTTGCTGGGGATCTCGGCCATCAGGAAAAGCTCCAAGCCCTCTTTGCCGCGCTCCAGGCCGTATTCCTTCATCACTGCGGTTACGCTCTGTAGCTCTTCCACCGTGCGGCAGAACGGCACCATAACGACCACGTTCTTCAGGCCCATTTTTTCGCGCACGCGGCGGATGGCTTTGCATTCCAGCCCAAAGGCCTCCTTGTAGGCATCGCTATAGTAGCGGGATGCGCCGCGCCAGCCGATCATGGGGTTTTCCTCGTCCGGCTCGAAATGCTCGCCCCCCAGGAGGTTTTTGTACTCATTGCTCTTGAAGTCGCTGAAGCGCACGATCACCTTGTTGGGGTAGAACGCACTGGCGATCTTGGCGATGCCGTAGCTGAGCTTCTTAATGAAGAAGGTTTCTTCGTCCTCGTAACCGTTGATCAGGTAGCTGATCTTGCCGCTGAGCGCAACATCCCCGAGCTCTTTGTGCTGCAAGAGCGCCAGCGGATGTGCTTGGATGTAGTTGTTGATGATGAACTCCTCGCGTGCCAAACCCACACCAGCGTTGGGAAGTCCGCTGAACTTGAAGGCCAGATCCGGGCTGGCCACATTGAGCATGATCGGAGTCTTGGTCTCCGGAATGTCGGCCAAAAGCGTTTCTTCCACAGTGGAAGGGATGATGCCGTGGTAGATTATCCCGACGTCGCCTTCGCAGCAACTGGCCGTTACTTCCATGCCGGTGTCCAACAGGTCGGTGATGTTGCCGCAGCCCACGATGGCGGGCACGCCCATTTCGCGCGCCACGATGGCCGCGTGGCAAGTGCGTCCGCCCTTATTGGTGATGATGGCACTGGCCTTTTTCATGATCGGCTCCCAGTCGGGATCGGTCATGTCCGTCACCAGCACGTCGCCTTTTTGGAAATCTTTGCCGTCGCCATCGCCGCCGCGCCCGTCGAGGCTGAAGAGGATGCGGACCTTGCCGCTTCCAACGCGGTCACCTATGGCGATACCGCGCGCGACCTCCTTAACGCCCTCCGGCTTGTCGATCTTGTATTCCACCACGCGGTCGGTGGCCTTGTTGCTATGTATGGTCTCCGGGCGCGCTTGTACGATGAAGAGTTCCTTCGTTAGGCCGTCCACGGCCCATTCCACGTCCATGGGACACCAGTGGCCCTTCAGATCACTGTAGTATTTCTCAATGGCGGCCACGCTGCGTGCCACTTCCAAGGCCTGCTCATCGTTAATACAGAAGCGGTTGCGTTGCGCGCGCTCCACTGGGATGATGAGCGTGGGCTTACCCGGCTCTACGCCGTAGACCATTTTGCGATCCTTGTTGCCCAACTTCTTCTCGATAATGCTGGTGAACCCTTCGGCCAGCGTGGGCTTGAAGACGAGCCATTCATCGGGGCTCACGGCGCCTTGCACCACCATTTCGCCTAAGCCGTAGCTGCCGTTGATGAGCACCACGTCCTTAAAACCGCTTTCGGTGTCCAAGCTGAAGGCCACCCCGCTGCTGCCCACGTCGGAGCGCACCATTTTTTGGACACCAACGCTGAGGCCCACCTGAAAATGGTCGTAGCCCAAGCTTTCGCGGTACACGATAGCGCGGTCGGTGAAGAGCGATGCGAAACAGTTACGCACCGCGCTGATGAGCTCCTGGTGCCCGCGGATGTTGAGGTAGGTCTCCTGCTGACCGGCGAAAGAGGCATCCGGCAGGTCTTCCGCAGTGGCGCTGGACCGGACGGCCACGTCGGTGGCTTCCTGCCCGTATTTCAGCGACATTTCATCGTAGCGCGCCATGATACCTTTCCAGATCTCCTCCGGGAATTTCCCGTTCTTGATCAGCGTACGGACCGCCAATCCCGTGCGGCGGATGTTCTCCACATCATCCACATCCAAACCCGCAACGATGTCGCGGATCTTTTGGTCCAACACGTTGTGCGCGATGAAGGCTTCGTAGCTGGCCACCGTCACCACGAAGCCGCCGGGCACTTGCACGCCGAGCTTCCCGAGGTTTTGGATCATCTCCCCGAGGCTGGCGTTCTTGCCGCCAACGGTGGGGATGTCACTGAGTTCTACTTCGTGGAGCCACTTAAGGTAGGGAGCATGTGCCATGGTAAGGTCCTGAGCGTTTGTACGGTTTGAACGAAGATCCGGGGTGAAGGTTGAGTTCCGGCTAATTTCGTTGCCTGGACAGCGTTTGGCACTTCAGCCGCAAGATACCAGCGGCAATGTCATTCGTTGAAGCCACCTTTTCCCCTCCACATGCGTCACCCGAAGGAAGGTAAGGGTTCCACTCCTATTCCAGCGGGCCGGACTTTCGGTCGTACATTTCATTCCCACGCCTGCTTCAACAATCCCAACATTGCTCTTCACATGAAGAAATCGATACTCGTTCTGGCAACATTCCTTGTCACACTTTCCTTGAGTGCCCAAACCACCTGCGCCACGGCATTACCCATCACACCAGGCAGCCATGCCGTTACTTTTATCAGTGGTTCGGAGGTGCCGCTACCGATCTGTTCCCAATACGGTGCAGGTGCCACCATGGGAGCGTGGTACAGCTTTACATCACCTGTTGACACCGCGGTGACCATAAGCACTGCGGCGAGCGGCCTTGACACGCGCTTGAACGTGTATACCGGTGGGTGCGGGGCCTTACTCTGTTATGCCGGTGATGATGATAGCGGCGGTGGCCTGACTTCTCTAGCCACCTTCAACGTGGCCGCAGGGGTGACCTACATCATCGCATTCGACAACCGGTGGAATTCCAATTCCTTCAACTTCAGCTTGCTACAGGTGGTGCCGATCGTCATCCCTCCACCCGCTGAAGGAACGGTCAGCTTCAACAGCCAAGGCCTGCCCGGGATCTCCGGAAGCACATACGGGGCGGTGGACATGAACGGGGACTTCCTGGATGACGTGGTCTCAGTGACCTCTTCGAACATCAACATCCTCCAACAAAGCACTGGCGGGGCTTTTGCCGTACACAATTACTCAACGAACAACGTACAGTACTATGCTTCGTGGAGCATGTCCGCCGGCGACCTCGACAATAACGGGTTCAACGATCTTCAATATGGCAATGGTGGAGGCGTGAGCTATATGATGGCCAACAGCACGGGAACGGGTTATTTCGAGCAGAGCTTTCCGCAATACGTCTTCAGCCAGCGCGGTAATATGGTGGACATCAATAATGACGGCAACCTTGATGCCTTCATGTGTCACGACGTGAGCGCGAACGTCTTTTACATGAACAATGGCACTGGCACCCTTACGTTCGGACAGGGAATGCTGGGCACCACCTGCGGGAATTACGGCAGTCTTTGGACCGACTATGATAACGATGGGCACGTGGACCTCTTTGTGGCCAAGTGCGGCTGCGATCCCGTCGACATCCTGATGCACAACAACGGGGACGGCACCTTCACCAGCACAGCTGCTACTTTGGGCTTCGCCGATAGCCAGCAAAGCTGGTCATCGGCTTGGGGCGACTTCGACAACGATGGTGATATGGACGTCTTGGTAGGTTCCAGTGCAAGCAACTACCACAAGCTGATGCGCAACAATGGTGACGGGACATTCACCAATGTCACCCCGGGGTCCGGCTTCGACAGCTTCACCGGCACGAGCATCGAATGGAATACCCGTGACTTCAACAACGATGGTTGGTTGGACATCATTGGGGGAGGTGCCATCAATTATAACAATGGCAATTTCACCTTCTCGCCGGACAATACGGCACCGCAGAACGGTCCCATCGGCGACCTGAACAACGACGGTTTCCTGGACATCATCAACGGCAGCACCGCAAGGATGAACATGGGCAATGCCAATCATTGGCTTACCGTGAACCTGATCGGGACGGTGAGCAACCGCAATGGCATCGGCGCGAAAGTGACCGTTACCAGCGCTTTGGGCACACAACTGCGCGAGATCCGCAGCGGCGACGGATTCGCTTACATGAGCAGTCTCAATGCCCACTTTGGCTTTGGCACGGACTCGGTGATCACGGGCATCACGGTACGTTGGCCTTCGGGAATAGTTGACGAGCTGCCGTCAGCTGCTATCGACGGTGCCATCACCATTACTGAAGGCATGACCCTGAGCACGAACGTTGCTGAGGCGGCGGATGTGCAGACCATCAGCGTATACCCGAATCCTGCAAAGAATGTCCTGACCGTGATCGGCGGAGATGTTCTGCGGAGCGATCCCTTCGAGATCTTGGATGTGACCGGTAAGCGTGTGCTGGAAGGAACACTGGACCATGGACATGTGGATGTCTCCAGCCTGAACACCGGGGTGTATGTGCTTTCCATTCGGAGCGCAACGACCCCGAAGCAGCTGCGCTTCGTGAAGGAGTGAGCTGTGGTAGCAAACACCGAACCGTAGGACCCGCTTCGCAGAAGCCTGATGTAGCTTTGAATTCACATTCAAAAGAGACAGGCCGTGCGGCAACTAAAACTGATCTCTGTTTTGATCGGGCTGACAAGTTTGTTGGCTTGTGAACCTGCGGTGACGTTTACCACACCGCAACCCGATGGCGTAAAGAACTTGTCTGAATTCCCGGGTCGACTTCAGGGGCACTATGCCAGTACCAAGGATAGTTCCACCCTGTCGATAAGCGCTCAATTGATCCAACGGGTCTACGACTTCGATCATAAGATCGATACGGCAAAGCTCGGCAGCAATGCAAGGCTGTCAGGGGACACCTTGTTCGACCTGGCCACGGGGCACAGGACATTGCTCTGGCGTGCAGGGGATAGCCTGATGGCACATGTCCATTACATCGACACCCTGTTCCAAATGACCCCTGATAATGTGGTGAGGAAGTTCAAGGGCTACTATTTCTTGAACCAGCGTTATGGCGATTTGGGCTGGGAGGTGACGAAGATCCAATTGTCGAAAGGAGAGCTTGTGGTCAGCAACCTCTCGGCCGAACAGGATGTTGCCCAATTGAAAGAGATCACGGAGACTTCGTTGGACACTGTTCCTCCCTACAAGTTCGTAGCGACAAAGCGGCAATTCGGGAAATTCGTAAGGAACAAGGGCTTCAGCGACGGTGAGGTCTTTATTCGGCAGAAGTAAAGCGGCCACTTGCGCAGGTCTGCTGCAAGTGGGCTAATGCGGAATTCTGAACATGGCCGGGGTTTTCGCCTCCGGCATGTCGATTAGGAACGGTTCCTCCTTCGAGGAGGCCATGATGCCGTGGTTGATCTCCCTAGCCGTATGTGCGGCTCAGTCTACTGCTTTGGGATGAAAGCTTCCGGCATGAGGTCCTTGAGCACCACGTAGGCCCGCTTCCATGGCGCTTCGCTGAGCATTCTCCATTTATGTGCCGTGCCTGTTGTGTCCATAGCCAACAACACATCTCCGGGTCGAAGGATGAACTGGCTGCCATCGTGCATGGTGAACTCCAAGGTGCCTGACAGCGTGATCACGTACTGGTTTTCGGGTGCGGTATGCCAATCGTAACTGCCATGGGCCGGAGTCTCCTTGAAATGGATGGAGACCACGGCATCCGGCGCCATTTCCTTAATAGTGCCCTCCTCGAAATGCGAGTTGCCGTCCGTTCCGGTGTAAAGCTTGATCGCCTTTATCATGGTGCAAAGTTCCGCTTTCAGGGTATAACAATCCGCAGTGCAAAAGGCTTTATGAGGCGAACTGACCTTCCGTAGTTAGTAGGTGCGAAGCCATAAACGTCCGCTCCTGGTCATTGGCTCAAAGCATTCCCCGCGCCTTGATCTCCAAGTACTTGTTCAGCACATTCACGCTGAGCTGGTCGGGTGCGGTAAGGATGGTGAGCACTCCGTGGCGCTCCAGCTCCTTGGCGATCAGTTCCTTCTCGTGGATGAAATTGGTGGTGATGGCCTTCACGTAAACATCCATGGTGTTGGTGTCCGGTAACTGCAGGAGCTCGTCCAGCTCGGTGTTGCGGAAGATCACTACGGCCACCAAGTGAGCGCGGGCCAGCAGCTGCAGGTAAGGCAGTTGGCGGCGCATCGCCGAAAGGCTTTCGTAGTTGGTGTACATCAGCAACAGGCTGCGTTGCGAAATGCTGCGTTTGATCCGGGGGAAGAGGGACTCGATGTCCGTTTCCGCAAAGTCGGTCTTCTGGGCGTAGAGCAGTTCCATTACGCGTTGCATCCAGCCCTTGTCGCGGGCAGGCGGAAGCACGTTGTGTACGGTGTTGCTGTAGGTGATCACGCCAGCCTTATCATCCTTCTTGATGGCGATGTCGCTGAGCATGAGCGTGGCATTGATGGCACGGTCCAGTAGGCTCAGGCCGCCGAAAGGCATCTTCATGGTGCGCCCGGTATCGATCAGCGAAACGATCTGCTGCGCCTTTTCGTCCTGATACTGGTTCACCATCATTTTGCCTCGGCGTGCCGTGGCTTTCCAGTTCACCGTGCGCCGGTCATCACCCGGTATATAGTCGCGGATCTGATCGAACTCGGAGCGCTGGGAACTGCGCCGCACCTTGCGCACACCGGCCATGCTGAAGGGATCGGCCAAGGCCATCAGCTCGTACTTCCGCAGGTGGAGATAGCTGGGGTACACGGCGATCTCGCGGCCCTGTTCCTGTTTGTAGCGCCTTTCCGCCAGGCCCAAGCTGGTGCGCACCAGCACGTTGATCGCGCCATAGGCATACACGCCACGTGTGAGCGGCCGCACCATGTAGGCGAGCTGTGCGTTGCCCCGGGCCTCGATCTTGCGATCCAACACCAGGTTGCGTTCCTGCAACTGGGCGGGTAATTCATCCAAGACACTTAAATAGATCGGGATGGTATAGCTGCTCCGCACCTCCACGGTCACCGGGTTCTCATCGCCATTGCTCCACTTGGCCAGGGTATGGCGTGAAGCGTGGATGCCGTCCTTCACGCTGAACAGTCGGAAGATGTCCAACAGGGTGCCGACCGCTAACAGGCAGACTGCGAGGATGGCCACTGGGAGCAAAACAGGAAGGAGGTAGGCCGCCACGAACAAGGCCACGACCGCCCAGCCGATGCCGAAAAAGCGTCGGGTCAAAAAGAGTGATCGGAGCACCTTCTTCACCGGGGCACGGGAACTTTAGCGATGATCTGTGCCACGGCCTCATCGGGCCGCATGCCTTCCATTTCGCGCTCCGGCGTAAGGAGGATGCGATGGCGGAGCACGGCGGGTAGCACCTGCTGGATGTCCTCCGGGATGATGAAGTCGCGGCCTTGGACGGCGGCCACGGCCTTGGATGCGCGCTGCACGGCGAGGCTGGCGCGTGGGGAGGCGCCCAACATCAGCGCCCGGTCATTGCGTGTGGCATGGGAAATCTCCGCGATGTAGCGGACCAGCTTGGCATCACAGCGCACTTGGAACACCAACTCCCGCAGCCGGGTCAGTTCTTCCGGAGTGATCACCGGTTTTACTTGGTCCGCATCCATGCGGTGGATCCCTTCCTGTGCCCGGAGCAACAGCTGTTCCTCCTCGTCCACGCTGGGATGCCCCATGTCGATCTTGAACAGGAAGCGGTCCAACTGGGCCTCCGGCAGCCGGTAGGTGCCTTCATGCTCGATAGGGTTCTGCGTGGCCACGATCATGAAAGGAACGCCCGCGGGGTGCGTCACTCCGTCCACGGTCACCTGCCGCTCCTCCATCACTTCGAAGAGCGCGCTCTGCGTTTTGGCCGGTGCCCGGTTGATCTCGTCCACCAGCACGATGTTGCTGAAGATGGGGCCGGGCTTGAAGGAGAACGCGTTGGTGCGCGGATCGAGGATGCTGGTGCCGATCACGTCGCTGGGCATCAGGTCCGGCGTGAACTGGATCCGGCTGAAGCCGGTGGCCACGGTGCGGGCGAGCAGCTTGGCCGCGAGGGTTTTCGCTACGCCGGGCATGCCTTCTATGAGTACATGGCCATCGCTTAGCAGGGCGATGACGAGCTGGTCGATCACGGTATCCTGGCCGATGATGACGCGCTGGATCTCCGTGCGGATTCGCTCGGCTGCGTTGCGCAGCTCGGTGAGGGGGAGGGCGGGGGTGTACTCGGGGTTGGTGGGTTCTTGTTCTTGCATGGTGTCGAGTGTCGGGGATGGGTGGTATGGGCGATGCATGCATCGCCCATACCCACCCCCCTCAGAGCCTGCTTCGCAGGCTGCTGAGGGTCTTGTTGAGGGTTAGCAGTTGTTCTTCGCTTACTTGCGCCACGCCGGTGTAGTAGTCCATCAGGCGGTTGGCGTGGTTGAGTTCTTCTTCACTGATGCCGGTCCTTATGGCGATCTCCTGTATCGTCTCCGCATCCCATGCTGCGCGGTGCAGGCGCAGTTTACGCCTTGTTTCATCCTTGAACTGGGTCACGAGCTTCCGGGCGATGTCCGCATGGTCACCGCGGAAGTAGTAGAGCCTGCCGATGGTGTCCGCGAAGTCGCGGCTGGTGTTGCGCGGCGGCTCCACTACGGGTATGGCGCGCTGGCGGCGGCGGGCATACACGAGCACGGTGAGCAGGAGCAGGGCGATCACCGTCCAGTAGGCCCACTTCAGTGCGGGTTGGGAGAGGATGTAGCGTAACGGTGTGCTGCTTCCCGGGCGGCCGCTCTTGTAGAACTCGTCCCAGAGCACGGGCCGGTCCTGCATCAAGTTGAAGGCGCCTTCCATGAAGCCGCGTGCCCCGTCCTTCAGCAGATAATAGTCGGTGAAGGCGAGCGGTACGGTGCAGAGGTAGATCCAGCCTTTGCCGTAAGGCATCCTGATCAGCACTGGGTCTTCGCGCTCATTTTCAGCCAGCACCTGCGCACTGTCCATTCGGAAGCTCTTGAAGTAGTAGTCGAAGCCGCCACGCGCGAAACGGAAGTCCCCCGCCTTGCGCAACGGCCAAGCGGTGAAGCGCACAAGGTCCGTGTCCCCGCGAAGCATCTGTTGCATGCCCTTCACCGTAAGGCTGTCCGGCATTTGCCAATGGTATGCCGAACTGAAGTGGAGCGTGTCCTCCACTTGCTCGCCGAAACTCTCGGCAGCGATGAAGACATCATCCCCAGCTTCCACCAGCAGTAGCATGTTCTGCAGGTCGAGTTTGTCCAACTCGAAGCTTTGGTCGATGAAAACGTGGTTCACGCGCGGAGCGCTATCGCCCAAGGCCAAGCGCTCCTGTGCGGTGCTGTAGATCGGATCGCGCACAGTGCTGACGCCTTGCGGGAAGAGGTCGCCGAGCCGGTCGTAGGTGAGGCCACAGGCATACGGGTCGGTCTTGTAGCGCGTGTAGCTGGGCTGCCAGTTGGGCTCACGAGGCGTAATGGCGTCCAGCACCAGGATCAACAATACCACGGCCACCGTGCCAGCGATGATCATTTTCTCCGCGCGGCTCATCGGCTGGCGGGGCTTTGGAGTTCAACGAAAGCCGGCGCGAGCTTCCGGTAACGCGCCTCATCCATGGGCGCATTGCCGTACCAGGCCCATTTGAAGAGGAAGCTGACCTCCGAGAAGGATGCCCGCTCTGCCGGATCCTTCAACTGGCGCAGGTAATCCCGGTCCGTATAGCGGAGCTGCCACTGGATCCGGCCTTCATCGATCAGTCGCCGCAGCACCTTCAGGTATTGATAGCGCAGTGCTGTTCGCCAATTCCCGTCGCTTTCCGCCTTGGCCAGCAAACGGTCAAGATCCAGTTTCTCAATGTCCTCCTCGATGGCTGTGACCTGTCGCGGGTTGCCCACTTCCGCTGAGAAGACGTTGTGGAAGAGCCGCTTCCGCAGGAAGAAAAGCAGCAGGATCACCGCAGCGATGAGGATCGCCCAATGCAGGTTGTCGAAGACCATCGAGCCGGCCTTGCTTCCGAAGATCTTGCGCAGCAGTTCCTGCAGCCATCGCTTCAAGCGGTCCCAAAGCAGGTTCTGCACGTGAAGATCCCGGTCGTAGTCGTATTCGGGGTTTGCCTGCAGCAGTGCGATCGCCGTGCTGTCGAAATGCGCTTGCCGAACGGCCACGGTATCATCGCCAGCAGCGGCCCAGTCCTTTTTAGTGAGCGTGGCCGGCTCTGCCGCGGAATCCACGGTAATGGCGGCCACGGTAGAGTCGAGGGACGGATCAAGAGTGTCCGCACCTTCCTGCGCCAAGGCCGGACTAACGGCGAAAAGCGTAAGAAATAAGAGGGCGGGAAAGCGGAACACGAATGCCGGTGATGATCGTTCCGGGCTCAAGAAACCTTCGGCGTCACTTGCAGGTCATCCACACGGTCCATCAGTCCGCGTCCCTCTTTCTCTTCGATCAAGGACAGCGCATGGAGGCCAAGGGGCACTTGCAGGAAGGGCATGAGCAAGATGTTCACCACCCCACCGATGATCATTATTCCGGTCATCGCCCACCTCATCTGTTCAGCAGGATCGGCCATGGTGTCCGCACTGCTCATGGCGCTGAAGCCCGTGAATAGCAGGAAGGGGAGATAGACGATATAGCTGATGAAGCCGATCAGCATGGTCAGCACGATCACTAAGCCGAAGGTCATCCACCAACGCCCCTTGATCACCTTGAACGAACGTCCGATGCAATCGCCGATCTCCGCCCTTTCAAATGCCCGTAGCGGGAAGGACATGGTGAAAACGATGCCGAGCCAAATGGCACCGATCAATAATAGGATGACGCCGAAGGAGGAGATGAGCCCTGCCAGTAGCCCGATCGCGAAGTAGGACGGCAGTTGCTTGCTGGTCTCTTTCCACAGTTCGCCCATGGTGGGCTTCATGCCCTTGTTCACCATGTAGAAGCGCATGTATTCGTAGACCATTGAATAGAGCAGCAACATGGAGACGGCCATGAGCAGGTAGCCGATCATCATGCTGCCCATGCCGGCCATCATGCCGGCGATATTGCCACCCCGGGCACTGGCGAACATGGTGCTGAAGAAGCTGCCGAAAAGCACCGAGGCTACGAGGTAGATCGGCAGGGAAATAAAGACCAAGGGCCGGTAAAGTTCCTTCCAATTCTGGCGGATGAACTGGAAGCCCGTACTGATCACGGCGCTGAAATCACGCTGTTGGCGTAGCTCGATGTATTCGGTGGGTGCGTTCGACATGGTAGGGGTAAATGATGAAGTAACCGACGATGAAAACCAGGCTGCCGCCGATGATGGCGGTGTTCAGCACAGGGTGCATGGCGCCACTGTGGCGGGTGATGAAGGATTCGATGAAACCGGCGAAGATGAACCAGGGTACCAGGCCCATCACGATCTTCACGCCTTGCAGCGCACCGCGCCGGAAACTCGCCAGCCGCGTGTAGGTGCCCGGGAAGAGGATGCTGTTGCCCATTACGATGCCCGCCGAACCCGCGATCACGATGCAGCTGATCTCGATGGTTCCATGCAGCCAGATGCCCCGCAGACTTTCGGTCAGCACGCCTTGATCATACATGAAGTACTGGAATGCACCCAGCATGATGCCGTTCTGCACCAGGATGAGCCACGTGCCATAGCTCAACAGCAGGCCCATGGCGAAGGCGTAGAAAGAGACCATGATGTTGTTGAATGTGATCCCGAAGAACATGTCCATCATCGGAGAGCTGCCGTAGACCGCCATGGGCTTGCCCTGCTTGATGTTCTCCAAGGTCATGTTCACGTAACCGTCGCCCAGGATCAGGCGGGTGAAGGTGGTGTCGTAGCGGGCGCTGAGCCCACCGATGATCACAGCCACCAGAAAGACCCCGGCGGCAACGGCCAACTGCTTACGGGTGGAGGCCATCAGCAGTGGCAGTTCGGTTCTCCAGAAGGTGATGAAGCGGCCCAGGCCCGTCCGTTGGTTCCGGTAGATATGCCGGTGCATGCCAGCGGCAAGGGTGTTCAGGTAGGCCGTTATTTGTGCGTCCGGGTAGAAGGTGCGGGCATAGCTGAGGTCGTCGTTCAGCTCGATGTATAACGCACTGGTCTCGTCCGGCGTGATGTCCACACCATGACGGGCGACAAGCTGCTCCAGCTGTTGCCACTTGTCCTTGTTCCGCTTTACGAATGCCGCTTCACGCATCTACCGTTGCCTTCAGCAAACATACCATTCGCGCGCTACGCTATTTTGCGGCCCGCTATGGAAACGGTCCGGATAGAAACCAGCCAGAATGTCGCGCTTCATTACGAGGTGGCCACTATCGTGGATCGGGGTATGGCCGTGGTGATCGATTGGATCCTGCTGGCCGGCTACAGCATCGCGTTGGTGATGCTGAGCAACAAGCTCAACCTCGATCTGCCGAATTGGGTCTTGGTCATTCTGCTCGGCGTTCCATGGACCTTCTACCACCTCATCAGCGAATTGTTGATGGATGGTCAAAGCCTCGGTAAGCGCGTCCGCAACATCAAGGTGGCGCGGCTGGACGGTGGGCAGCCCGGTCTGGGCCATTACCTGCTGCGCTGGATGCTCCGGATGATCGACTCCATGTTCTTCCTTGGGGCGGTGGTGATCCTTTTCAACGGGAAGGGCCAGCGTCTGGGAGATATGGCCGCAGGAACCACAGTGATATCACTCAAACAACGGTATTCCATTGCGGACACGTTGCTGGTGGATGTTCCCGAAAGCCATCAGATCCAGTACCCCGAGGCCGAAAGGCTAACGGACGCCCATGCGCGCCTGATCAAGGAAGTGCTCGGCAACACCAGCAAGGCCAGACCCGTGGCGATCGCGAAGCTGGCTGCACGCTTTCAGGATGAATTGGCAATTGTGCAACCACCAGAACCGGAACTATTCCTGCGCACCCTCCTCGCGGACTACCTGTTCTTGACCGGGCGGTAGCAAACCCGATGCCGATGGCGGGTTATGCCCTTCGGAACACAAGGCTTATGAGCAAGCGCTCCGCCTGTACCTCCATCAAACGGCCGCCTTTGTAGATATATCGGTTCCGGTCCTTGTTCGGCAAGGTCAGTTCATAGATCCCTGGACCGAGGTGGCGCAGCGGGCAGTCGCGCAGCACGCTTTCCACCATGATCGAGGCTTTACCGATAGGTTCCTCGAAGTACAGCCGTGAGGTTGTCCATTGCGTGATGCTCCGATAAGGGACCGGTGGATCGGGATGCACGTAGGCCCATTTCTCAGAGGATGAGCCGGACAACCTGCTGGAATCGCGCATCTTGCCATTCAGCAACAGCTTGTAATTGCAGGATGCAAGGTAGCCGTCGGCGAAATTAGCGGTCATTGACGTTTCCACCTCCTGTTTCCAGATCATCCAAAGCACCGAGGAAGAGGTGATGAGGTAGGAAGTGTGTTCGCCACTGATGGAGCGTGCTGCCCGGATGCTGCCCACCGGGTCGCCCCCCTTCAGAACGGTGAAGCGGACCTCTTGTGCGGTGGCATCAACGATCGTACAGAACAACAGTCCTGTGATAACATTCCGCAGCTGTCCCTTGGGGAGCAGACCGGTGGTGGAGAACGACTGGGAGTGGAACATGGGGGAAAGCAACGCAAGCTACGTCCCTTTCGTCGCCTTCAGCCACAGCTCGCGACCGGCGCGTGGGGCAATGGAGTTGTAGCAGGATGCCAGGGACAATTCCTGGAACTTCTGACCGAAGTGTCGCCGGTATTCCTCGGCATTGCCGCCGTATGGTGGATGATCGGTGTTCAACGGATCGTCGAAGAGCACGCCTGTGAGGGTCCCTCCAGGTACGAGTAGATCGTGCGTCCGCTCCACATACTTCGGGCGCAACTGCGGGTCCAAGGCACAGAAGAAGGTCTGCTCGATGATCCGGTCGTACTGCCCTTCGTGCTGGAAAAAGTCGCCAATGATCAAGTGCTCACGCGGGAAGTCCGGGCAGCGCCGCAGCAGGTCCTCGAACGGCGCTTCCGCCAAGTCCAATGCGAAAACTTCCTTGAATCCCAGCCGGTGCAGGTATTCCGCCTCGTAGGATCGTCCTCCGCCGGGGATCAGGATGCGGAGGCCTTTATTAGTCAGCTGGTCGAAATAGGCTTTAAGCGGTGAGCTTACCGCACCCAGATCCCAGCCGGTATTACCGCTGGCATAGCGTCCTTTCCAGAAGTCTGCATTCGGTTCCATGAAGAGAGATGAATGATCGTAGATTTTAGGATGCCGAACCGTTGAATGTAGAACGGGGGTAACCCGTAACCCGCCAACACGTCAACCCGCATCACCCCCCCGCAACTACTTCGCGCACAACACCGGGATCCCCGCTTCATTGGTGAGCAACCGCTCTTTTTCCGCGTCCGCGATGTAGCGATACTCATCCGAGGCAACTGACATGATGGCGAGGCATCCGGCGCCTACGCGCTTCGCATAATCGATCGTGGGCCAAGAGAAGCCTACCGAGAACGAGGTGCTGGGCTCTTCCACGGTCTTGGTGGCTATGCCTTCTTTTTTCAACCATTCCGCCATGCGCGCCTTGTTCGCGAGCAGCTCGTGGCTGGGCGATTCCCCCGGCCGGATCAGCTGGTAGATGTGTACAGTACTGCCGAATGCCTTTGCCAACATCGTCACCGCGGCAAGGAGATTGTCGATGCCCGTATGGGCTGCCACGGGCATAACGATCACTGAGAAGTCATTCTGCTCGGGGCTTTTGGCCTGCACGACCAAACTAGGTAATTCCACGCGGCGCACCAGCTTCAGGATGTCGGCACCGAACAAGGACTGCCGAAGGCCGCGCAGGCCATGTGTGGCACAAACCATAAGGCCATGCCCTTTGCGGCTTTCCTCCGTGATCTCCGAAATGAAGTCACCTTCCCGGAAGTGCATCACCGCGGGTGATCCGGTAATGCGGGAACGCTGCAGTTCCATTTGGGCCTTCGCCTGGCTGCGGCCTTCTTCCGTGAGCTCCTTCTTCCCCATCACATGCAGGAGCGAGACTGAGCCACCAGATCGTTCGGCAAGAAGGTCGGCGTAGTGTACTCCCATCAAGGAGGTTTCGCTCAGGTCGGTAGGGCAGAGGATGTCGTTCATGAGGCGGCGGGATCAGGCATTATCAGCCCGGATAAAAGTAGGGACCGTGGAACGCGAACAAGTGGAATGCCCCAAAATTACCTGATCCCCGGTAGGTACCTATCCCATCGGCGTGGAAAACTAAGCGCTCGACCTGCGCGCTTTATGGCTTGTGCCGGGTACCTTGGCCAACCTTCGATCGCCATGGAATACGTCACACCGGAAACCTCCGGACCCTTCGTCGCAGAACCGAACGCCAGTCCGCTGGAACTGCTCGAAAAGCACTTTGGCTACAAGAGTTTCCGCCCGGGTCAGCTCGAGGTGATCGAGCATGTGCTCGCCGGCAACGATGCCGTGGTGCTGATGCCTACTGGCGGGGGAAAGAGCCTCTGCTACCAAGTTCCCGCGTTGGCGATGGACGGCCTCACCGTGGTGGTCTCGCCGCTTATCGCGCTGATGAAGGACCAAGTGCAGGCGTTGCAGGCCAACGGCATCCCGTGCGCATTCCTGAACAGCTCGCAGGACTTTGCCGAAGAGCAGGCCATTGAATCCCGCTTGCGCCAAGGTGTGATCAAACTGCTGTATGTTTCGCCGGAACGCCTGCTTTCTCAGAACTTCTTGGACCGCGTTGCGGAGTGGGGGCCATGTCTTTTCGCCATTGATGAGGCGCACTGCATCAGCAGTTGGGGCCATGCCTTCCGTCCGGAATACAAGCGGTTGGACATCCTGAAGAGGATCTTCCCGAACGTGCCGCTGATCGCCTTGACGGCTACTGCCGACAAGGCCGTGCGCGGCGACATCGCGCAGCACCTCGGCATGCGCAACGAGCGCCTCTTCACCTCCAGCTTCGATAGGCCCAACCTCTCGCTGGCCGTGCTGCCGGGGCAGAACCGCTGGACGATGCTCCAGCGCATCATGGCGCGGCACGCGGGCGAATGCGGCATCATCTACTGCAACAGTCGCAAAGGCACCGAGAAGCTGGCCGCCCAGCTACAAGGCATCGGCGTCCGTGCTGACTTCTACCATGCAAGGATGGGCGCCGCCGAGCGTGACAGCGTGCAGGACTCCTTCATCCAAGGTCACACCCATGTGATCTGTGCCACCATCGCCTTCGGGATGGGCATCGACAAGGGTGATGTGCGCTTTGTGATCCACTGGAACATGCCCGGCACGTTGGAGGGTTACTACCAGGAGATCGGCCGCGCGGGCCGCGATGGTGCACCTGCTGAAACGATCCTCTTCTACAGCTATGCCGATGTGCAAACGCACATGCACTTCATGGAGGAGGTGGAGGACCAGCAGTACAAGGCCATCATAGGTGCCAAGCTGGACCGCATGAAGGAGTATGCCGAGGCGCAGGTATGCCGCCGCACCGTGCTGCTCAGCTACTTCAGCGAAGAGGTGGTGAAGCCCTGCGGCAACTGCGATGTTTGCAAGGACCCACCAAAGTATTTCGATGGTACACTGCTCGCGCAGAAAACACTTTCAGCGTTGTACCGCTGCCACCAGATGGTGGGCATGAGTGTATTGATCGACGTGCTGAAGGGCACGCACAGCAGTGAAGTGCAGGCACAGGGCCTCAGCACGGTGAAGACTTTCGGTGCCGGCGCGGACGTCAGCGCGTTCGCTTGGGTGATGTTCATCCAGCAGTTCATCCAGCAGGGGCTGATCGAGATCGACTACAAGGACCGCTACCACCTGAAGATAACGCCGCTCGGGCACCGCGTGCTGAAAGGAGAGCACGCCGTGCGTTTGGTGACCCCGGACACCGTGAAAGAGCGCCAGGAACGCAGCCGCAAAACGAAGCTGCCACAGTCCACCGAAGTCGTACCCGCCAGCGCTGACCTGCTCGCGCAGTTGAAGGCGCTGCGTCTCATCGTCTCAAAGGAGATCGGCAAGCCCGCCTTTGTCGTCTTCAGCGACGCCACCTTGATCGACATGGCCACCAAGAAACCGCGCAACGTCTATGAGTTCCGTCTGGTGAACGGCGTAGGTGACCACAAGACGAAGATGTATGCGGAGCGGTTCTTGGAGGTGATCGGGGAGTGATCAGATCGGGGAGGTATTACGTCTATCCTTTCTTAACCATTTCCTCCACATGCCGTCCAATTCCGTGATCTGAACTTTGCAAGGGTCCTCGATCACACTGGGCCGGTGAAGATCCCAGCATATCGCAGATCCACCAACCACGCAGAGGATGCATGTGACCTGCTTCAGGCATCAGGGCTGAAATTCCGCTTGACTTCTAAGGGTCCACGAGCCTTAAGGGATCTATCTGCGTGAACGGGCAATGCTTGCTACCCCCAAAACAAAACTCCCACAAGATCACCGTATCGGGACCTTGCGGGAGTTGTTGTTCAAGGAAGTGGTGTTGAGCCACCTCCAGCTAGGCTCACTTCACGATCAGCAGCTGGGAGCTGCGGCCATTTGTCGTGGACATGCGAAGCGCGTAAGTACCTGGTGCGATGCCGCTCAGTGGGAGCTGATGGCGGGCATTAGCGTTGAACACCAGTTGTGTACTGAACATCGTGCGGCCGCTCATGTCGATCAGATCCACTGTAACCATTCCCATTTCACGCGGTGAAATAATGGTCACCTCGCCGGTCGTAGGATTGGGGAAGACGGACCATTCAGTCCGGCTATTCAGGTCCTGCACATGGTCGGGAAGGCACGCCGTGGAGACCACCGCAATGTTGTACGCACCACCTCCTTGTCCGAAACCGACATTCGGAACGGGCAGGTAGTAGGTTCCGGGCTGCAATTGGTGGAAACTAAAGGTCCAGTTACCATTGGGGCAATTGACCGTGTCCGCAGAAGATGCGCCGATCACTGAACCCGCAGGACATTCCGTTGTAAGCAATCGCCATACGTTGCTCCATCCGCTGGCGGTGGCACAATAGCTGGCCGTGATGTCGGAACATTCGGTAGTGGTGAAAGCGTGCCATGTGTCAGGGAAGGGGAATTGGTCAAGGAACGATCCTGGCACGGCATCCCCGGGGAAGGTGGCGTTCGTGTTGTCTCCGGTGAAGGTGAGCGTGCCGCCAACGGGGAGGGACACCGCGGTGATGTTGCCGCACAGATCATTGCTGCAGTTCGTCGCGTTCACGGTGATGCTGTAAGGACCTCCGCCCTGGCCGAAGCCGACATTGGGTACGGGAAGGTAGTAGGTGCCGGCGGGCAGCTCGTTGAAATTGAAGGTCCAATTGCCGTTAGCACAGGTGGTCTGCTCGGCTAAGGTCGCATTGATGACGGCATCGGCGGGGCATACCTGTGTGAGCAGCTTCCATACATTACTCCAACCACTGTCGGTGGCGCAGTAACTCACGGTGATGTTCGCGCATTGCGTGGTAGTGAAGGCATGCCATGTGTCAGCAAAGGGGAACTGGTCAAGGAGTGACCCCGGCGCGGCGTCCCCGGGGAAGGTGGCGTTCGTGTTGTCTCCGGTGAAGGTGAGCGTGCCGCCCAAGGCAAGTGCTTGTGGGGTGATGTCCTCACAGTGGTCGTTGCCACAGGATTCAGCGCTCACATCAATGCTATAGGCGCCGCCGCCTTGGCCGAAGCCTACGTTGGGCACAGGTAGATAGTAGGTGCCGGGTGCCAGTTGGTTGAAGCTGAAGGTCCAGTTACCGTTGGCGCAAGTGACCTGATCTGAGGTGGAGGCTGGGATCACGGAGTCTGCCGGGCATTGGGTGGTGAGCAGCCGCCACACGTTGCTCCATCCGCTGTCCGTGGCGCAATAGCTCACGGTGACATTCGTGCATTGTGTGGTGGTGAAGGCATGCCACGTATCGGCGAACGGGAATTGGTCGAGCAGGGAGCCCGGCACAGCATCACCGGCAAAGGTGGCGGTCGTGTTGTCGCCGATGAAGGTGAGCATGCTACCAATGGGCAGAGGCAAAGGGCTGATGTCGCTGCACAGGTCATTGCTGCATGGCATCGCGCTCACATCGATACTGTAGGCGCCGCCGCCTTGGCCGAAGCCGACGTTGGGCACGGGCAAATAATAAGTGCCTGCGGCCAGTTGGTTGAATCGGAAGGTCCAGTTGCCGTTGGTGCAGGTGGTCTGGTTTGAAGTGGAGGCTTGGATCACGGAGTTTGCAGGGCATTGGGTGGTGAGCAGCCGCCACACGTTGCTCCATCCGCTGTCCGTGCCGCAATAACTCACGGTGACATTGGCGCATTGTGCAGTGGTGAAGGCATGCCACGTATTCGGGAAAGGGAATTGTTCAAGCAGCGATCCGGTCACGGCATCACCGGGGAAGGTGGCGTTCGTGTTGTTTCCGACAAAGGTGAGCGTGCTGCCCACGGTCAGCGGAACTGGAGCGATCTCGGAGCAGAGGTCGTTGGTCGGCAGACCACTACAGTCCGCTGCGCTCACAAGGATGCTATATGGGCCGCCGCCTTGGCCGAAGCCTACGTTGGGCACGGGCAGGTAGTAGGTGCCCGGGGCCAGTTGGTTGAAACGGAAGGTCCAATTGCCATTGCCGCAGGTGGTGATGTCCGAAATGCTGGCCTGGATCACCGAATCGGCTGGGCATTGCGTGGTGAGCAGCTTCCACACATTACTCCAGCCACTGACCGTGCCACAATAGCTCACGGTCACATTGGCACATTGTGTGGTGGTGAAAGCGTGCCATGTGTCCGGGAAAGGGTATTGATATAAAAGCGATCCAGCAACGGCATCACCGGAAAAGGTGGCCTCTGTATTGTCACCCATGAACGTGAGCGTGCCACCCAAGGTCAATGGGAGTGGTGTGATGTTGGAGCAAAGGTCATTGTCAGGAGGGGCCATGGCCGGTCCCGCATGAGCGTCAAGGCGCACCTCCACGCGGGGAGCAGCCACGGCGCTGTGCGCTTGAAGTAAGCCAAGGCTCAGCAGAGCCCAGAGTAATGAGGTTTGATGCATAGCTGGATCGTTTTCCGCAAAGTTCTCAAAAGGATCGTACCGAGATGGTACTTTTTGTCAAATGATCAACCATCGGCCTGTGGACGGATCCGGCGGCGTTGATGAAGCCAAGCCCCAATGAGTGCCTTCATGACACTTTCTGCCTCTCCAAATGTGAAGTGATCCCCAAGAAACCTCCTATCGGCAGGTTTCCCCATCTTCGCACGGCTCTGCAAACCTGCTCCATGCGCTTTTCCTTCCTTTCCGCCTTTCCGCCCTACCGTGGTGGCATCGCGCAGTTCAGCACCGCCTTGGTGCGTGAGCTACGAAAGGAACATGAGGTGGAAGCATTCACCTTCACCCGCCAATATCCCGACCTGCTCTTCCCCGGCACCTCGCAGTACGATGCGCCAGGTGTGGATGATATCGGGGCGATCCGGATCCTGGACAGCATCAACCCATTGAGTTGGAAGCGGACCTCCCGACGGATGCTGGAGACCAGGCCCGAGGTCGCGGTGCTGCGTTATTGGATGCCCTTCTTCGCACCGGCCATGGGTTCCGTTGCCTCAACCTTGCGGAAGAACGGCGTGAAGGTGATCACCATCGTGGACAATGCATTGCCGCACGAGCCGCACTTCTACGATCATCCCTTGTCAAGCTGGTTCCTGCGCAGGAACGATGGCGTCATAGCCATGACGGAAGCCGTGCAAGGAGACATACGGGCGCTGTGTCCCCAAGCGAAGGTGAAGCTGATGCCGCATCCGCTCTATGATCACTTCGGTACGCCGGTAGCGCAGAAGGAAGCCCGACAAAAGCTTGGATTGCCCGCTGATGCACGGGTGCTGCTCTTCTTCGGCCTCATTCGCGACTACAAGGGGCTGGACCTGCTGATAGAGGCCTTCGGGAAATTGGATGAACGATACCATCTGATGATCGCCGGTGAGCCTTACGGTGACTTTGGTGCATATCAACGACTTATTGAAGCCAGCCCGCTGCGTGGTCAGATCCACTTACACACCCGCTTCATTGCCGATGTCGAGGTGCCGAACTTCTTTAGTGCCGCCGATGCTGTGGTACTGCCCTACAAGAGTGCCACACAGAGCGGTATAACCGCGATCGCCTACCACTTCGGCCTGCCGGTGATCGCAACCGATGTGGGTGGGTTGAAAGAGGCGTTGAACGACGGACGTACCGGCATCTTGGTACCGCAAGTTTCAGCGAGCGCCATTGCCGCTGGGATCAAGGAGTTCTTCGACGGGGATCCGACAGCGTTACGCGCCAATATCGCGGCCCTGCGGGAAGAGCTTTCGTGGAAGCGCTTTGCGAAGGGATTGGTGGAATTCGCCGAAGGACTCTAGGATCTCCGCCTCTTCGGTTCCCTTTTCCCCTTCACCTTTCCGCATCCATCCTGATCTGCCGCTCCTGCGCGCCGTAAAAGCGTGCTTCACAATCCACCATCCAACTGCGCAACGGGCCATCTTCCTCGTAGTTCGGCAGCGTGCGCGGTGGGTGCTCAAGGCGGATGAAGGACACCCGGGCTTCCGGATCGATCGCTGCGTTCCGGACGGCTGCCTCGCGTTGGCTCATCACGCGGTCATAGTTCGCGGCGCGGCCGCTGAAAAGGTCTGAATTGGCTGCGTAGCCATTGTGCGTGAGGTTCAAACTGAGCAGGGCAATGGCCAAGAATGCGATGGTGGCTTTAGGTGGGAGGATCAGGCGCTGGATGTTCCGCATCAATGGCCTTCCCATCCACAACGATAGGTTCAGGAACCAAAGGGGGATGAAGAAGATGTACGCCACATTGATCGTGCGGTGCTGTCCGAGCAGGCCGGTACCCCAATAGGCAGGGAAGGTGCTCGCCATCACCAGCAGGAAAGGCAATGCGGCCGCGAACCATGGGGAAAGCTGAAGCATCCGTGCGAACGCGGGTACATGTTCCCGCATGTAGCGATGCACGGGGATGTACAGCGCGCTGAACGCGAGCAGGGCAGGAGAGAGCACCCACGTGCCGACGAACCGCACCGCCTGCAATGCGCTCATGCCAAGGGAGCGCCAGAAGAGGTGTGTATCGGCGAACATTCCGCCACGCACCGCATTGCCGGGGGCGAGATACATCAAGGCTGCGCCTGCACCGACCACGGCGAGCAGCAGCAGGCCCTCCACTTGGCCTGAACGCTTGCGGACCAGCCAAACGAAGCGACCGGCATGCAGCCCCAACATCAACAGCATGTGGATCTCATCCATCCCCGTGATCACCGTGGCCAACACGACGTTCAGAAGCAATACAAGTGCGCGCTTCCAACCTGAATGCGTCCCGAAAAGCAGCCCGAGATGGACCAACATCAGGATGCTGCCCAATTGATAGGTCACAGCACCGGTGTACCAGTAAAAGCCCTCGCCGAGGTCCGGCATCAAGTTGAGGTAAAGAAGCAGGAAAGCCAGCGCCCCGAGCATCTCCTGGCCGGTGGTAAGTGCGTGTTGCAGAGCCCTGCGAAGGAAAAACCAGAAGCTCAGGAAGGTGGATAAAATGAGCAGCACAGGCACCATCCGATAGCCCGGAAGGAGATCCGTGGACCAGGTCAACGGGCCATGGATCATCAGCAGATTGCTGGCATAGCGGCCGTTCCAATTCATCCACTCGGAAAAGCTCCATGCCCAAAGCGAGGCTCCGCGCGACTTCGCAGCATAGCAGAAATCATCGGCCACCGGATGCGCGAGGCCTGCAAGAAGGAAGTACTTCAATAGGGAGAGGCAGAGCAGAACTATGAAAACGACAAGCGCTGTCCTCAACAAACCGCTGGGTCGCGGACGCGCAGAGAACTCCACGGAGGATCGGCTATTATCTGCGTTCATCTGCGCCATCTGCGGTTCGCATTCTCAGCGCCTTAGCGCCTCTGCGGCCCCTTTCAGAGCCCCAGCCGCTCGCTCACCCGGTAGTTGTTCCGCTCCGCGGAGTTCCTGGCCACCAGTTCCGCCACAAAGCCGGTAAGGAATAG
Organism: Flavobacteriales bacterium; assembly: GCA_038234075.1. Classification (GTDB taxonomy): domain Bacteria; phylum Bacteroidota; class Bacteroidia; order Flavobacteriales_F; family PHOS-HE28; genus PHOS-HE28. Next base: position 81,459 of record JBBSUV010000011.1, read on the forward strand.
CTGTGCCCCGATGATCATGCTTGTCAATGCGATGTAGAACAGCGGCTGGTCTGTCACCAAGGGCGCGCGGACGTGGTGGAACACGCTGTACAGCTTGCTGCCAAGGAGCCAAAGTGTCGCCAGGAAACCAAGGAAGAACATCAGCGTGCCCATGGCCCCGAAGAAGTGCATGGGTTTCTTGCCGAAGCGGAACACGAAGGTGATCGTCAGCAGGTCCAAGAAACCATTGATGAAACGGTCCAATCCGAACTTGGTCACACCATATTTCCGTGGGTGGTGGAGCACCTCCTTTTCGCCGATCTTGTGGAAGCCCTCCTTCTTGGCGATGAAGGGGATATAACGGTGCATCTCGCCATAGACTTCGATGGCCTTCACCACTTCGCCTTTATACGCCTTCAGCCCACAGTTGAAATCATGCAATTGGACGCCGCTGGCCCAACGTGTGGTAGCGTTGAAGAGCTTCGTCGGAATGGTCTTGCTCAGCGGGTCGTGGCGCTTCCTCTTCCAGCCGCTCACCAGGTCGAAACCGTCCTCGGTGATCATGCGGTAGAGCTCCGGGATCTCTGCTGGGTCGTCCTGCAGGTCCGCGTCCATGGTGATCACAACATGGCCTTTCGCGGCAAGGAAACCTTCGTTCAATGCCGGGCTTTTGCCGTAGTTGCGGCCCAGCTTGATGCCCTTCACGCGGCCATCCGCAGCATGCAAGCGCTCGATCTCCTCCCAGGAACCGTCACGGCTGCCATCGTCAATAAGCAGCACCTCGTAGCTCTTGCCCATGCCGCCGATAGTGCTATGCAGCTTCGCCACCAGTTCCGGCAGCGATTCACGCTCGTTCAGCAAGGGGATGACGACGGAAATATCCATGCGCGGCGAATGTACAGCGGAGGCTCAGTCTGATTTCTACCGCAAAGGACGCAAAGAGCGCAAAGAAGGGGAATGCCCTCCACCGAGGGAAACTGCATAAGGCGCAGCATCTGCTGCGTTCAAGTGCCGCGCAACGGCGCGTGGGAGTTGAATTTCACTCGATGCCTTAATACTTGTCGCTTGCCTTTGTGCCCTTCGTGTCCTTCGCGGTATAACTACTTCAAAGGCACTTGAACAGATCGAAAGGCTCTTGGCACGCATTGCACTTGTAAAGCGCTTTGCAGGGCGTGGAGCCGAATTGGCTTACCAACACCGTATCGGTGCTGCCGCATTGGGGGCAGGCTGTTACCGGAGCATCGCCTTTCAACGCGCGGATGTCCGAGGTGTGGGGTGGGGGCGCAATGCCATATTCCAGCAGGCTTTTCCGCCCGCTTTCGCTGATCCAATCCGTGCTCCACGCTGGGGAAAGCACTTGCTTCACATTGAATCGCTCGATCCCGGCTGCGCGGAGCACCTGTTCCACATCCTGCTGCATCACATCCATCGCGGGACAGCCGCTATAGGTAGGGGTGATGGTCACCTCCACCCGATCGCCTTCCACCTTCACATCGCGCAGCACACCCAGTTCCCGGATGCTGATCACAGGGATCTCTGGATCCTTCACCTGTTCCAACAGTTCCCGGATCTCGGCCTCCGTCCTCATTTTCCTCCGTTTACCACTCCACGCCGGGGTAGGTGCGTTGCAGTGTCTGCATCTCGGCCAACATGGGGCCGATGTGCTCGGTATGTATGCCCTTCTTGCCGCCGGAGGCCATCCAGCCGTCCGTAGGACGCTTCAATGTGGCTTCCTGCAGCACGCGGTCCACTGTGGCGCTCCATTCTTTCTTGATGGCATCCAACTGGGGTGTAATACCGGCCTTGGCGAGAAGCTCTTCCGCTTCATCGGGAATGAAGAGCTCACCGGTGAAACGCCAGAGATCGTCCAATGCGGTTTGTGCGCGGTTGTGGCTTTCCTCCGTGCCGTCCCCGAAGCGGATCAGCCATTCGCTGCTGTGCCTGAGGTGATAGGTCACTTCCTTCACGGCTTTATCCGCTATCCCTTTCAACCGTTCGTCGGTGCTGGTGGTTAGCGCTTGCTGCAAGGGCAGGTGGAAGGCGTCGAAGAGGAAACTGCGTGCGATGGTCTGCGCGTAATCGCCCTTGGGTAATTCGGTGAGCAGTACGTTGAGATAATCGCGGTCAGTGCGCAGATAGGCGAGATCGTCCTCGCTGCGGCCCTTGCCTTCCACTTCGCCAGCGTAAGTGAGGTAGTTACGGGCCTGCCCGATCAGGTCCAGCGCGATGTTGGCCTGTGCGATGTCCTCCTCCAGCTGCGGTCCGTGCCCGCACCATTCGCTGAGGCGGTGGCCCAGCACCAAGCTGTTGTCACCCATGCGCACAGCATAGCGGAATAACGCTTCTTGTTGCGTCATGGTCAGATGTACTTCGCCTCTTTGGGCATCACGTAGAAAGTGGGATGGCGGTACACCTTGTCGTCCGCAGGATCAAAAAAGGCGCCTTGATCCTCCGGTCTGCTGGCATGGAGATCCTCCGCCAGCACCGCCCAGATGCTATTACCCTCATTGCGGCGCGTGTAAACGTCCCGTGCGTTCTCAATGGCCATTTGCGCATCGGCGGCGTGCAGGCTGCCCACATGTTTGTGGTCCAGTCCACGCTTGCTCTGGATGAAGATCTCCCAGAGAGGCCAGTCTTTTTCGTTGCTCATACGCGTGATCGGTGGATAGTGATTTTTGATTGACGACTACCGTTGCCGAGAACGGGAGCGGGGTTGGAACGCTGATCGCGAATATCGTTATGATAAGCGCTCATCAATGCGTGTGATACTGATTGGGGAATGTTGATCAGTGATGGGAAGAGTACAGTGGTGAAATAAAACCGCAACTCGGACTTAAGTGCTACGATCCCTGGTGCCGATCGGACCATCATGTCCTATGCTTTTCCTAGTTTGATGCTCTGAATAATTGAATCCCATATTTTCCCATATTGCTCATCCTTACTTTGCTCTCCTCCAAGGGTTAAGCAAAATATGTTTGTTCCATCCGTAAAGAAGTAGGAGGCGTTACTCAGTTCCATGCCTTTACTCGTCATATTAAATCTAATGCAACCCAGTTGGACGCCGTTTCTATTTACCAAAGTGCTTTTATTCAGCTCAACTGAATCGCCAAGGTATGCCTTTGCTGCATTGTAGTTTTGCTCAATTATCGCATTCAAGTCTTTTCCCTCCGCATCGAATATGGTCAGATTCAAATTCTCATTATACCTGTCCAATGTATCCTCGTTGTATTCTGCCGCAATAAAAGCGACCCGGGGATCTTTATCCGTGGTATCCCAATCAGCAGGATAGCTGAGCGTCAATCCCGTCTGCTCATTATTGTAGGTTTTCCATTCAGGTCCTTCGTTGCTTTCCTGTGCTTTTCCGGCACAGCTAAGAAGGATCGCAATTGCTGAAATGGAAAGCAACTTTTTTACCTTCATCATCTTCCGTCTTGTTCACGCTATCAACTAGGCTGCCTTCCGCTTCGCCTTTTTCTCTGCATAAGCCATGGCTGCTTCACGAACCCAAGCCCCGTCGGCATGCGCTTTTTGGCGTGCCGTCAAACGTTCCTTGTTGCATGGGCCGTTGCCTTTGATCACGTCGAAGAACTCCGTCCAGTCGATCACGCCCCGATCGTAGTGCTGGGTTTCCTCATTCCACTTGAGCTTCGCGTCGGGGATCTTGAGGCCGAGCACTTCGGCTTGCTGCACGGTGCGGTCGATGAAGATCTGCCGCAACTCGTCATTGCTCTGGCGTTTGATCTTCCACTTCATGCTTTGTGCGCTGTGCGGACTTTCCGCATCGCTTGGGCCGAACATCATCAGGCTGGGCCACCACCATCGGTCAAGCGAGTCCTGGGCCATGGCCTTCTGCTCAGGCGTGCCGCGGCTCAGGACCATCATGATCTCATAGCCCTGACGTTGATGGAAGCTTTCCTCCTTGCAGATGCGGACCATGGCCCGGGCATAAGGGCCGTAGCTCGTGCGGCAAAGCATCACCTGGTTCATGATCGCGGCGCCGTCCACCAACCAACCAACCGCGCCCATGTCCGCCCACGTGATAGTGGGATAGTTGAAGATGCTGCTGTATTTCGCCTTGCCAGTGAGAAGCTGGTCCACCAGTTCGTCCCGGCCGATACCCAAGGTCTCCGCCGCGCTATAGAGGTATAATCCGTGGCCTGCCTCATCCTGCACTTTGGCCAATAGCACGGTTTTGCGGCGCAAACTCGGCGCCCGGGTGATCCAGTTGCCTTCGGGCAGCATACCCACGATCTCACTGTGTGCGTGCTGGCTGATCTGCCGGATCAGGTTCTTCCGGTATTCAGCCGGCATCCAGTCCTTCGGCTCGATCTTCTGCTCGGCGTCCACTTTCTGTTGGAACAACGCTTCTTCTTTGCTTTCTGCCATGATGAGTGATGCGAATGGTACCGGTGGCTAAAGTACGATCGATCGAATGAAGCAACAAGAGCGATCGTGCTTTCGCGTCCCGCGATCGGCGGCTACTTTTGTCCGCCCCGTGCCATTGTGCGGGAGCTCATGTTCCGTTATGCCAGATACACCCGTTCGAATGGCCCGTTTCCATACGCTTGAAGTAGCCGACATCCAACAGGAGACCGTTGATAGTATCTCCATCGGGTTCCGTATTCCGCCCGGGTTGAAGGCCGATTTCGCCTTCATACATGGCCAGTATCTAACCCTGAAGCTCAACGTTAGCGGTGCCGAGCTGCGGCGTTCCTACAGCATCTGCAGCAGCCCGCTGGACCCGGACGAGATCCGCATCGCCGTGAAAAAAGTGGTCGGGGGCAGGGCTTCCACGCAGTTGGTGGAACAGCTCAAGCCCGGTTCCAAACTGGAGGTGATGACGCCCATGGGCAACTTCTATTCCCTGCTCCATGCGGAAAATCGCAAGCATTATGTCTGTTTCGCCGGGGGAAGCGGCATCACGCCCATCCTCAGTATCATCAGGACCGTACTGCGCACCGAGCCTTTCGGTAGGCTTACCTTGTTCTATGGCAATACGGACAGCGACCGGATCATTTTCCGCGCGGCCTTGGAAGAACTGCAGGGGAAATATGGGGAACGCCTGCACGTGCATCATATCCTCACCTATGGCAAGGATGAGGACATGCTCTTCAATGGCCTGATCACGGTGGAGAAGGCCGCCGCGCTGACCCACCGGTTCGTGCAGGACGATGCCGATACCGAATTCTTCATCTGCGGTCCTGAACCGATGATGGTGAACGTCAGTGAAGCCCTTGAAAAGCTCAATGTGGATAAGAAGCGGATCCATATTGAACTGTTTACCAGTCCTGTGTCAAGCGAAGCGAAGAAGCCTGAAGTACCAGCGTCAACAGGTGGCGATCTGCCATTGAAAGGGAAGGCCAGAGTGAAGATCATCCTGGATGGCAACGAAACGGAGATCGAAGTAGGAGCGAAGGGCGATAGCATCCTCGACACGGCGGAGGCCGCAGGACTGGATGTGCCCTATGCCTGCAAGGGTGCGGTGTGCTGCACGTGCAAGGCCCGCATTGTGGAAGGCAAGGTGTCCATGGACATGAACTATGCGCTCACCGACGAGGAGGTGGCCGATGGTTACGTGCTCACCTGCCAGAGCCACCCGCTCACCGAGCGCGTGGTTGTGGACTACGACCAACATTGATCCCTATGCAAAAGCGCCCGGCCTTGCGGCGGGCGCCTGTCGCAGCCCCTGCCAAGGTGCTTTGGTTACTTGGCAGGCGGGTGGATGTGGTCAGTGCGGTAGCATCTGTGCCTCAAGCATGCCGATCTTGGACTGGATATCCGCGAGATAACCCAAGCTGGGCATGAATCCGTGTGCCTCTTCGTTCCACCGGACGATCGCACCTGGGAAATCCATGTAGAAGGGATCGGAGTGGGTGAATTTGTCCGCCGCTTCCAAGTTCATGAAGCACTCATACTCCGAGTATTCCACCAGTTTCACCGGAACGTGGGTGTCGATAAGGACTGATTTCGCACGATATCCCTCTTGGTTGAGGACGAAGGTGTAGCTATTGTCAAGGTCCAGGTTCAGGGTGAACTTGCCTTTTTTGGAATGGACCTCCTGCAACAGTTCGTTGTCCTGATAAACCTGTATTACGAGGTTCTTGGCTTTAGAGCCTCCAGCGGTCACCTTTAGGTTTACCGGCACATACCAACCGCTTGCTTGGTCCCTGGATTCCACCAGTTTTTGGGCATGGCAGAAGGCCGGTGCCACGAATAGGGCGATAAGGGTGAATACTGTGCTTTTCATGTTACTTTCAATGATGATCCATCGATACGGATGTACGTGTTGCCGGGTTACGCTCACCTGGCTTGACGGTACTGTTGCTCGTCGGTCTGGCGCTCACGGGGAAAGCGCAGATATATTGTCGCGCCTTCATTAGGCGCACCTTCAGCCCAGCAGGAGCCGCCGTGTTTCTTCATGATGCGGTCCACCAAGGCTAGTCCGATCCCAGTGCCCTCGAATTGGGCCGTAGTGTGAAGTCGCTTGAAGACGCCGAAGAGCTGGTCCTTTTTCTGGCTTTCGAAGCCCACGCCGTTGTCCTTGACCCAGATGATATCGTCACCATCTTTCCTTGCTAGCCCCACCTCGATGCGGGGATGTTCTGTTTTTCTGGTGAACTTGACCGCATTGGCAAGCAGATTGCTCAACGCCACCTGTACCATGGAAGGATCAGCATGGATGATGGCCGCTCCTGGCTCCGGCAGCGTAAATACCACGTGCTCCTGCGGCAGCTCCATATTACCAATGCACTCGTGCATGATCTTGCTCACATCCGCCTCGCGGCACTCCACTTTTTGAGAATCGGTACGTGCAAAGCGCAACAGGTCGTCCACGAGATTGATCAAGCGGGATGCCCCCTTATGGATCCGTTGGCTGAGGTCACGCTCTTCCTCATCACCTCGCGCTGAGGCCATGCTGCTCAAATGATCACTCAGCACCTTGATGTTCTTCAAGGGGGAACGAAGGTCATGTGCGACTGAATAGGAGAATGATCCAAGGTCGTCCAAGGCTTCTAAAAGTTGCTTGGTCCGCACCACAACCCGTTTGTCCAGGGTGCTGTTCAGCTTCTTCAACTGCTCTTCCTGTTGCTTGCGGTCGGTGATGTCCTTGATCATCGCCTGGTACAGATAGGTACCGTCCGGGGTCTGACCCACATGTGTGGCGGTCACTAGGCAGTCAATGGTATGGCCGGCCGGCGTATGCAGCGTGACATCCATATTCCTGTATGTGCGACCATGACGGTTCTGCCGCATTCTGCGGATCAGTTCGGGCAGGTCCTTTACAATGGAGCCCAAGCCGGAGTTCAGCATGGTGGCCCGGTCCAACTTCATCAGATGTTCGGCTGCCGCGTTGATCTCACGGAAGCGGCCATTCCCGTCCACGATAACGATAGGGTCACCGGAGGCATCGAAAACTTGGCGGTACCGGTCAAAGAGCCGTTCCCGCTCCTCACGTAAGGCATGTACCTCATGCGCTTGCTCGATCCGGAGCTTGAGGTCCGTCGGGTCCCAGGGCTTGGTGATGTAGGCATGGATGCCGCCGAGGTTGATCGCCTCAACAACGGCTTGGATGTCCGAGAACCCGGTAAGCAATAAGCGGACACTGCGTGGCCAACGCATTTTTACGATGGCAAGGAACTCGGAGCCGGTCATGCCGGGCATACGTTGGTCGCTGATCACCACATGTGCGGTGTTCTGCTCCAACCATGCCAAGGCCTCGGAGGCACTCAACGCCACTTGTATGTCGAAATCCCGACGAAAGCTCGCCCGGAAGGCCATCAGGTTTCCTTCCTCGTCGTCCACATAAAGGACTTTGATCCGTTCCTGGTCCATGGTCATGCGCTTTTCGCGAGTTTCACGGTTTGTAGGACCGGAAGTGTTAAGGTGAATCTTGTGCCTTGCCCCACCGTGCTGTCCAGCTCGATCAGGCCGTTATGCTTTTCGATGATGCCTTGCACGATCGAGAGCCCAAGGCCAGTGCCCTCGCCAACACCCTTTGTGGTGAAGAACGGCTCGAACAGTCTGCTTTTAACGGACTCCTCCATGCCCATCCCATTGTCGGTGATGGTGACCGTGACCAGATCGCCACTGGGACGCGTGGCGATCTTGATCGATCCACCGGTATTCCCGTGCCGCTGCTTCACTGCATGGGCAGCGTTGTTCAACAGGTTCATGAAGACTTGGTTCAACTTGCCCGGATAGCATTCAACCTGCGGGATATCACCAAGTTCGTATTCGATCTTCACCACATCGCGGAACTGGGGGCCGAGCACTACCACTGTGCTGCGCAAGCCCTCGTTAATGTCCGCCGTCTTCAGGTCATCCTCGTCCAATCGGCTGAAGGTGCGCAGTCCGCGTACGATCTCCGAGGTGCGCGAGGCGCCGGTTTCCATGCACTTAAGGATCTCTTCCACCTCGTTCACCGTGAAGTCCACTCCGATCCGCTCCTCCAACGCCCGCACAGCTTCCAGCCCGGTTCCGTCCTTCGCCACATTGCGATAAGCGTCCAGTACCTCTTTAAGGTCCAGTAGGTCGCGCTTCAAGGGAGGGATACTGCTGCTGATGAAGTTCAGCGGATTGTTGATCTCGTGTGCTATGCCGGCGGTCAACTGGCCCAGCGATGCCATCTTCTCGGCGCTTACCAATTGGGTCTGGGTGCGCTTCAAGTGGTCGTTCGTTTCCTGCAACGCATGTGTCCGTTCGGTCACTTTGCGTTCCAGCTCTACGTTCTGGTTCACGACAAAGAGCTCGTTCTCCTTCGCCATGGCGATCGCCTTTGCCTGGGATAGTTCTTTTTCCTGACGGAGCACGTTGATCTTGTCGGCCAAGCCGAAGGAGAGGAGCACGACCTCGACCGCAGAGCCGATGGTCATCATGTTCTGGGTCAATTCGTTGTATGGGATGACCCCAAGGTCTTTTAGGACATAAAGAATGATGCCGACCAAGAATAAACTCCATGCGAGTAAGAAATATCGAGCGGCCCGTGCTTTTTTAAGATACGAGACAAATGCTACTGTCAATTGATACAGAGCCATAACACCCGCCGATATTTGTAGAATATCGTAACCTAACAGAGGATTGAAGAAAAGGTTTATAGCTAATCCGATCGCGAATGCCACATAGATCGCCCAGCTAAGTTTTACAAGTTTGGGTGCATGTACTTTGGCATGTATAAACCTCTGCATAAATATGTTAGCAATTACAGCAGTCACTATGGTAAGTATTATGGACGCTTTAGTTGACCAGAAAATTTCATTGCCCCACACATATAATTTTGCTATTCCCAAGAAATTAGCTTGCGTTATACCCACAAAAAAAACGTATACCACATATAGTATATAATCTCTGTCTCGAGAGAATAGGAATATGAACAGATTGTATAGAAGCATTACGAGCATCAAGCCCACGTATGCCCCTGCAAAGCCATCCCTGAACGAGAGCTTTGTCAATGTTGCGTTAGATGATCCGAGGTATATCGGGATCTGGATCTGCTTGTGGCTATGGATCCGTATGTAGATAGTGGATAGCTGACTGGATGATAGGATGTAGTTTATCGTATGGTCTATATCCTTTCTCGTCCATTTATCGAGCCTTCGACTTTGGCCGCCAATAAAATGCTTGTAAGAGCCATCCGAGCGCTGGATGTATGAGTCGATCTCTTCGATCTCAGGGTTGGGAATGGATAAGAACTGCGAGTTGTCCTGTCCAGAATTGAAAACGGTGAATTTTACCCAAAAGGCGGATCCGCTCAATCCCATATTAGGCACGAGAGATACACTCGGTTGAAAAATCGCTGACTGCTGGACCTCCGTGAGTGACATGGTTGCCGAAGTGTCCTCGAAGATCTGGACACTTCGCCCGATCATTTGCATGCTCGCGCCATCGCTCAAGGTAATATACGGCTGCGCAACAGCATCAGCTATGGAGAGATAGCCCAGTAAGAAGGCGATAAGGAAACGCATCGGCGCTTCCTACGAGAGTATAGGGAAGAGAGTTTCCTTGGCTTTAGGCGGAGAACCGGAGCCGATCGGCATACAGCTCATGATAAATGCGACTATCGATCGCACTCTCCTTCAACTGCAAGCTGTAGCTCACGTGAAGCAGGGCTCTGCCAGTATTCTCCAAAGCGGACTGCTCCGGCCTCATGCGTAGGCTCAGAATGCGCTGACGTAGATCATGCCGTGCAAAATCCAAGGATGCAACATCATCCATCCCGATCACGATCCCTAGGAATCCTGGCTTCGGATAGGGGTCAAAAATGCCTTTGATACCTACGTCTTCCATAAGGCGGAACCCAAGTCGGAGTGAATATTTCAGCGTGTATTTTGCAACTACGCATACCAAACTGCTCAACCCGATCTGGTTGGCGATTGAAATGGCGGAAAGCCCCAATATCTGTGGCAAGCCTTTCCCCGGGAATCGGTTAGCGTTCCATAATCCGCATATCTCGCCGACTCCGAAACAGTTCAACCGATCTATCAATGTGTTTATAGATGGGTCAAATTTGCTCAAAGCATGCTGGATAGGGAGAGTGTTTGACGGATGCCTCGTGATCTGTATTCTAGCTCCACCGACCATCCCCAATTCATCATGCTCAACAACAATAACGTAAGAATCCTCACTTGTAACCCATTCTTCGGAGTTCGTATTTACACTTTCAATCCCATAATCTTCCAGCACACGACGATGTTCACGAATGAACTCAGCGCACGTTTCAGGCTCTTCCAAGGCCTTGAAAGCGCGAATAGTGAGGTGTTCGGCTATTTCAGACATGAGCGGGTAGGATTTGTTCGATGAGGATACTTGGTTGGATCTGGGTCTACCCAGCGATCATCGAGGTTGGAAGCAGTAGGTCCTGCAGATCCAAGCGCAAGGAGCGCGCGCTCGGCTCACTGCCAGGGGTAAGTCGTACTAGGAATAAGGGGTGCCGTCCGGTAAGGCCCCAAAGGCTGTTGAAGTCATCCCGGATCTGTTCCAGTTCAGCACGCTCATGGTCCCGGAACGCCGGAATGTTCAATGGCAGCACTTGCGTGAGGAAGATGGCTGCCGAGATCGGGTGGACGGAAAGCCCTTCAGCATTAGCCGCCATCCAGAGACGCTCCATCGCACGACCGCCGTTCAAGCGCCCCAGCTTGTTATAGTCGGTGATGCTGACGAGAGCCGCTGCGGAGGACATGCGTATCGCCGGTGCGGAGATCCCTTCGAACCCCTTGCCCCCTCGCCAACGATCGGTCAGTTCGATCGCGCGTGGGTCGGAAGCCACTTGCATACCTGCCAAGTCGATAGGACGGAGTTCCATCGTGGCCAGATCCAAGCCGTCCTTGGTACGCCGTGCCTCTTCCTCCGTCCAGCGTACTTCATGCTCAAAGAATTCCCTATGGCCTGTGGGATTGACCGCACGTATGCGCTCGGCAGCTCCGCACAGGTCGGCCAAAGTGGACATCGCCTCTCGGCTATCCAACAGATCGGCGCTGCAGCCGGGCATCGTTCGGACAGCTTCGGACATACGCCCAAAAGCGCCCTGTGGCAAGGGCTGCGGCATGGCGAACTTGCGATTGGAACACCGCATGGAGATCATCGGCGCAAGTTCATCAACTACATGAGGCTCCGTGCCTTTCGTCGGTGAATTGAGGAAGTGGAAGATGGCTGTGAGCGTCGGTGTGCGCTTATCCGGGAGCAGTGTGGACCGCACCTCGAATCCAAGTTCATGAGCTTTCAGCACAATGTTCTCAATGCACGCTCCCAATGAAATATCCGCGATGTGATCTTCCGGATCCAGGAGGGAATGCGAGCGGCTCTTGTCATGAAAGAGGAGCAACCGCTTTTGGCTCCACAGGAACTTCCAAGGCTGCATATTGCCTGCGCTCGGAGCGAAGCCCCCGGCAACTACGAGCTGCTCCACGATGTCCTGGTCCAGCTCGAGAGCATCGGTAGGGGAAGGACCAAGCTGTTCTTCCATGGCATCGATCTCGGAAGGCCTTAGCTCAAAAGCGGGCGGAGCGGATGGGGACGGGGACGCTGGGACCTTCGGGTCAGCCACTATTTCCTCCAGATCGACGAACCAACGGCCCGAGGATCGGAACTGGTCAAGCGCGATGCGACGTACGGTATCACCGGCCAAGGCGCCACCCAACACCACCGAGGTGGCCAACTGCGGCCAAGTGCTCACGGTATGGCCCAGTTCAAGTACCGAGGCTTTCATCCTCGGACTCAGGGTGTCCACGCCCGAAATAGGGATCATGTAAGGCACCTTTTCCTCCGCGGTCATGGGCCGCCCGGCAGCTTCCAGGTCGAGATGGTCGATCCATCCGTGCATCAGGGGGCGCTCGGGCTCAAGATCAAAGCGTTCAACGTCCAAGCAGCCGCGGTCGCTCATGTCCATCACCACTGGAATGCCCAGTGCCTTGGCCTTTTGCCTGGCCAGGATCTTGATGTCCACACTGTCGCACTCCTCCACTAGGATGTCCAAGTTCCCGCCTTCGGTGAAGAAGGCGTCCATATTCTCTTTGGTGAGGCCATCCGTAAAGCAGATCACCTTCAGATAGGGGTCCAGTTCGGCGATCTCTCGTGCGGTCACAATGGCCTTGTTCAGACCCAAGGAGTGGGTGCCTGACCGGATCCGGTTCAAGTTGCTGAGGTCCAAGGTGTCGAAGTCCGCCAACCGGATCTCACCGAAGCATCGTTCCAAGGCCATGGTCACACTCACGGATTGTCCCACGGACAAGCCGATGACGCCGATCTTCTTCTTAGCGAGTACAGCCTGCTCTTCCCGGGTGATCTTGTTCCTGTTGCGGTCCGTGCGCACCACTGCGAATTCTTGCTCATCCAAGAGATGGACCAAGCGGTCTGACCAAGGGTAGAAAATCCAAGAGCCATACTCTGACAACTTCTTGTTCGCCAGATGCCCGATCGCTGCCACCTCAAGTGATTCTTCACTGAAAGTCGTGCTGGGAGCAAGTGACTTCACCAGTTCGCGTACTTGGGCCTGTAGGTGATCCGAGATACGGATGCACGGCCTGCCCTTGATCAGACGCTTCAGGTCAGCCCCATCGGCAGGAAGTCTGAAGATCGTGGGACGGTATTCGTAAGGGCCGGGGTCGGAGCCGGTGAGCAAGGATTCCAACGTGCTGTCCATGGAGCGATGTTTGACAGTGGAAGGTCAAGAATACGGGTCGAATCTAACATTGAGAAGGTTATCAACAAATAAATTCGAATTGTTCATAACCTTTTTGCAGCAGGACACGTATGTATGCTGACGATCAAGCCCTCACAGCATGCACCATCTAACCAATTCCACAGCGCTGCTCCCCACCGTTCTCTATATTGACGATGAGGTAGCGAACCGACAAACCTTTAAGGCTGCATTCCGCACCACGTTCAATGTGCTGCTGGCGGCCGACCTCATGGAGGCATGGCCCATTTTAGAGCGAAGTGAGGTCCATGTGGTGATCAGTGACCAATGTATGCCCGGAGTGGTAGGTTGTGACGTGTTGCGGCAGATCAAGGACCGGTATCCCCAAGTGCGTCGGATGTTGATAACCGCCCATGCCGATCTACAAGCTCTTGTGGATGCGCTCAACCAAGCTGGTGTTTGCCACTACATTCAAAAGCCGTGGGAGGCGGAGGAAGTGCGCATGGCGGTGATGACCGCTTGGGCTGAATACAAGGCTGAGCATGAGCGCGTTGTATATACGGAGAAGTTGATCGAATCCAATCGTCAACTGGAGTTCGCATTGCGTCAGAGCCTTTTGTCCTGAGCTGCACTTTTGCAGCAACAGTGAACAGGCTATTCACATGTCCCTCACAGGTTCTGAACAGTTCTCCTAGGCTTATCCACAGGGTGCCAACAGGTTTTCAAAGGCTTTTCAACGCCGGGGCGTACTTCAGCTTCCGGCTTTGGCCGTCAATGCCGTTGGCTCTCTTAACACGTCGGGCCCGGGCCATGTTCCGGAAGAGGCCATCTTTGGACCATGCGGAACTATTTGCTCGCTTCAGCGCTTCTTATCACTGCTTCCTCCAGCGCCCAATGTGACCGATGGCAGCAGCATATCACTTGCGATCTTGTCGTGGACTTGGATGTGAAGTCGCATCGCTTTACCGGGACTGAGGTCGTGCGGTATGTGAACAATAGCCCGGACACGCTCCGTGAGCTCTTCTTCCATCTGTATTTCAACGCTTTCAAGCCCGGGAGTGAAATGGATGTCCGATCGCGTACCATCGCCGACCCGGATGCACGGGTAGGAGACCGGATCGCCGGCCTTTCACCGGAGGAGGTCGGTGACCTGACCTGCTCCGCAATGACGCAGGACGGAAAGCGCGTGGGGTTGGAACTGCTGGGAACGGTGCTCCGCGCCACACTTGCCAAGCCGCTGCTTCCAGGAAAGCAAACCACATTGCACATCGATTTTCAAGGGCAGGTTCCGGCGCAGATCCGCCGGAGCGGCCGCAACAGCGCGGAAGGGGTGGCCTACAGTATGACGCAATGGTTCCCCAAAGTGGCGGTGTACGATGACCGCGGCTGGCATGCTGACCCCTACGTGGGCCGCGAGTTCTACGGGGAATGGGGGGATTACGATGTGAAGATCACTTTGGACAGTTCCTTCACCGTGGCCGCCACAGGGGTACTTGCCAATGGGAACGAGATCGGCCATGGCTATGCGCAGCGGACCAAGACCCAAAAGCGGTCCGATGGAAAGCTCACTTGGAATTTCAAGGCGCCGAAGGTCCATGACTTCGCCTGGTCGGCTGACCCGGATTATAAGAACGTGACTGCACAGGTGCCCGGCGGACCGTTGCTCCGCTTCATCTACAAGGATTCACCGAAGCTGGAGGAGACCTGGAGCCAGCTTCCCGGCTACATGGTGCGCACAATAGAGTACATGGATCGGAACTTCGGGAAATACCCTTGGCCCACATTCACGTTCGCACAGGGCGGAGATGGCGGTATGGAATACCCGATGATCACCTTGATCACCGGTGAACGCCGCTTGGGCAGCCTTGTTGGCACCAGTGTGCATGAGTTGTTGCATAATTGGTATTACGGCGTGCTGGCCAGCGATGAGTTGAGCTATCCTTGGATGGACGAGGGCTTTGCCGAGTATGCGGGAAGTCTGGTGATGAAGGAGCTTTTTCCTGGAAGTGCGAAGGGGCGCGTACATGCGCCGGCCATGGCCGCCTATCTGAGACTTGCGGCATCCCCGGAGCATGAGCCGATGAGCCTGGAGGCCGACCAGTTCATCACGAATCGCGCCTACAGCGACAATACCTACAGCAAGGGTGAATTCTTCCTGGACCAGCTCGGTGCGGTGATCGGGGATAGCACGCTGCACCGGGGCTTGCGCCGCTACTTCAACACCTGTGGCTTCAAGCATCCGAGGCCCATTGATGTGCAGCGCGTGATGGAGAAGGAGAGCGGCCTGCAACTGGCCTGGTACTTCAACGAGTGGATCAATACCACGCGCAAACTGGACTACGCCGTTAAAGGCGTGTTGCAGCATGGGGACAGCACCACGGTGACCTTGGAACGCAAGGACCTTATGCTGATGCCGGTGGATGTTGCAGTGCAAGGCGTAGCGGGCGAATTGCAGCTGTTCCACATTCCGCTCTCGTTGATGCTGGGCTCGCGCAAGGAACAACCCGAGGGGCAACAATGGCATACGTTACCTCCTTGGCAATGGACCGACCCTACGTATTCCTTTACCATACCGGTGCCGCTGGCGCACATACAACGTATCGAACTGGACCCCTCCGGCAGGCTGGGGGACGTGGACCGGACCAACGACAGTATGGTAATCACCCCCGGAACGCAAGGGGTGATGGAACGCTGAGCGCCGGACAGGTGTCTTCCCCATCCTGTGGGTATACCACCTGTGCAGAAGACCAGAGGAGCTGGGAAGTTCATCGAGGAAGCGTTCGATATGCGTGTCCCTACCTCTGTCCATAGTGAACTTCGAAATGTGATGAATGCAAAAGCCCCGGAAGGGACCGGGGCCTTTACTACTGAGCGGGGCTCAGTTGTTCACTTCCCACCCACGTTCGCCCTGTAATTGGCGAAAGCGGGAGATCACCTCGTCATAACTGGAGGGAAGATTGAGGTCCTTCAACGGGTCGAAGGCAAGATGTGTGTCGGCACTTGTGGCGGCATAGGAGCGGTCAACCTCCAACTCCTTCTTATCGTTCTGTTCCATAGGGCAACGTGATCCTTGCAGGGATGTGGGGCTAAAGATAGAGGGGTTCGCATAAGAACACGATACGCCACAGGTGTGTGGTCCGCCATGGGTCTCCGAGGAAGACATGCTTCCAGAGCCTTGGCAGCTCAAAGGATGTCGAAGTCCATGGCATCGAAGCACACGCGCTTGGGATCCAATACCCGGCCTTTACCCGTGAGGTCTTTGAAGATCAGGTTGAGCGGGGAGGGGCGGAAACGCATCGGGATGTTCAGATAAGCTGCACCACTCCAGCGCATCGCGGGGTCCAACCCGATCCAGACCTTGCGATGCACGCTGCCGTGCTCCAGGGGGACCGCTCCATCAGGTAGTGGCAGGTCACGTACGCCAAGCACGTAGCGGGCACCGTACTGCCTGCGTTTGGACAGGATCAATCCACGTCCGCGTTCCTTTTTCAAGGTGTACGGATAGGCCGGGTGTTGTAGCCGCCAGGTGATGGAAGCAGGATCCCAGGCGTGTGCGAATTGGGCGTCAGGAGTGCGCTCGCCGAGCGGCAACGCGCCCATGCCGATCATCGCCCGTAGGGGTGAAACGAGCTCAAAGCCCAGCTTTTTCGTGAACCCGTGTGTACTGTTGGCATTCGCCACGCCGATGACGAAACCGTACCCCTCGTCAACTGCGCGTGCGTAGGTCGCCTTGGCCAGTTTGGTAAAGAGCCCTTTGCCTTGGTGTGCTGGATGCGTTGCCGTGTTCAGTGAGAGTAGACCCTTTTCCAAGCTCCCGTTCACCATGGCCTTCATAGGTATCGCCACATAATGTCCGGCCAGTTCCTCGCCTTGCCATGCGTTGAAGCCGACCGCAGTACCGTCCGGATTGTCCTTGTACTGCCAGCGCAGAACCTCTTGGGTAAAGTGATCCGATCCCGGAAAGACCGTGCGCAACAACTCCGTCATCTTCGCGATGCTGGCATCATCCGTCCGGACCGGTCTCAGTTCATGGTCGTCCATGCGGCCAAGATAATCCTCTATATCGCCTACATACTTGTGGCTGGATATAGTGGGTGGCACAGACCACTAAGATGACCGCTGCGCCCTTTTCCGGAAAGACATTCCCGATGTGTGCGGAGGACGTTTACATTTGCCGCCCGCTCTTCTGGAAAGAGTGGTTCGTAAAGGCCTCCTTAGCTCAGCGGTAGAGCAGCTCATTCGTAATGAGCAGGTCGTCAGTTCAATTCTGACAGGAGGCTCTCAAGCCCCCGCTTCGGCGGGGGCTTTTTCATTCCCGAATGCTTTCGGGCAGATCGCTCCCCATGGATCTCTGGATCGGGGAAGTGATCACGCAAGGCTGAAATACGGGATCGGCAGAAAGGCCAGCAATGGCGTGGACCTTTGGGAAAGTCGCCGCTTCGGCATCGTGTCTGCATCCATCGCTTTGAACCCTTAAAACCAATTGAACAATGAGCGCTACAACAGATAAGATCAAAGGCAACTGGAACGAACTGAAGGGCAAGCTGAAGCAGCAGTATGGTCAGCTCACCGACAATGACCTCACGTATGTGGAGGGCAAGGAGGATGAGTTGTACGGCCGTCTCCAGCAGAAGCTCGGTAAGACCAAGGACCAGGTCCGTGAGATGTTCGACAGCCATACGGAAAAAGAGCAGAAGCCCCACTAATACCGGAGGCTTTTATCCATTAGAGGGGCTGTCTCAAAAGGAGGCAGCCCCTTTCGTTTTGTTGAAAAGCCATAGCTGTTCGATCTTGACAAAGCGTTTTGGTTGATCGACCTTCGGGCATGGCTTCACGAAGGAATGTCGTCTTCAAAGAGTACGACCCGCGG
>JBBSUV010000012.1:0-97278 GCA_038234075.1 Flavobacteriales bacterium
ACAATCTCCTGCGCTCCTTGCACCTCATACCCGGCTCATCTGTGGGGATCGTGTGACCTGTCGGCCCAAAATGGCCCTGAACAGGGCATCAAAAGCACAAAAAGAACCATGTCCGGATCAAGCCAAATCGCCCCTCTGCTCCAAACCGGTTCTTCGGGCTACCCAGTAACTGATAGCCGTGTGCGGTTCCGGCTTGTGGACATCTTGTTCCACGAGGACAATATAGGCTGGTATAATAACTCACAGTGTAAGGATTGCTGTGAGACCTGCGATGACAAGCTTAAAACCTGCAATACTTGCCAGGATTGCAATGGTTGGTCAACCTACTTGGACAATAACTATCGAGTCGATGGTTGCAAGTATTTGAACATCTACATCTTCGGCAGATTCTGCGATTCTTATGTAGCGACGGCGGGTGAGGTACCACCTTCCGGCAGTTATGTCATGCTGCAGAATGTCTATTCGAATTACATGGAGCATCTTCCAAATGGAGATCCGTACTTCATGAACGGACTTATCGCCCACGAGCTTGGCCATGCTTTGGGCTTCAATCATTCATGGACGACCTGTTCGCAATTCCCGGACATGGCTTGTTCTGATGGTCCCTCACCAACACAAAATATGGGATGGTGCAGTCCTGAAAATCCACCGGCCGATCCGCAGGACCCACCGTGCACCAACAATGTGATGGGGTACAGCAATTCAAAATTTCACTGGACCCCGCTCCAAGTTGGCCACATGAACCAAATGTTGGTAGCTTTTTACAAAAGACGCAATGGCTGGTTGGCCAATGATGTAAGAGACCCGGCATTGGATAGAACCATCAGCGGCGATGAGACTTGGGAATTCGGTAAAGTCATCAGCGGTAACCTCACCATTGAGTCGGGGGCCACGCTCACCGTGAAATGTCAGGTGGACATGCCCAATGATGGAAAGGTCATCGTTAAGCCCGGTGGGTGCTTGATCGTGGATGGTGGTTACATTACCAATACATCCTGCCATGGTTTCTGGCCCGGCATCGAGGCATGGGGCAATACCGCTGAGGGTCAATACGGCAATCCAAAGCCCACACATCAAAGCTTGGTGGTCTTGAAGAACGGCGCGGTGATCGCGAACGCCTTGATCGGCATACGGACCGACAAACTAGGAGAACCGGGTACGACCGGCGGCGTTGTGCAAGTAGAAGGAACGTACAACCCTCCGGGTACCTTTTCAAAGCCCGGGGGCACCTTTTACAATTGCCAGAAGGCGGTGTTCTTTTTCCCCTATGAGAACCATAGCCAGTGGAATCCCACGATCCCTCAGACCAACCGCAGCTTCTTCAGCCATTGTGATTTCGTTGTGGATAATGATTATCACGGCACGGACGACCTCGTAGGCGGTCAGAATTTTATAGCCCATGCGGCTCTGTGGCGGGTGTATGGGGTAACCTTCAAGGGTTGCCACTTTAAAAACCTTCGTAACGGGATCACTGAAAGCTCCAAGTTGGGCGAAGGCATCATCAGTTTGGACGCCCAGTTCACGGTCTCCGGTTATTGCACGGACCCACCCGACCAATATGGTATACCGTGCGCCGAAGAAGATCTGTTCCGCTCCACTTTTGAAGGATTTGACCATGGTGTCCGAGCAGCTGTTACCACAACCGACCGCGCCTTCATTGTGAACCAATCCAACTTTACCAAGAACGTAGTTGGTGTGTACAGTCTAGGCGTGAACAGCTTCCAAGTGACCCGCAGCAATTTTACCGGAGGAAACCAGAATGTGGAACTAACGGGAAGTTTGGATTACCCATTATCTGAGCAACGCGCTATATTCTCTACAGGAGGGCATGGATTCCGTATCGAGGAGAACCACTTCCAGAAAGCGACCGGTGCCGTAAACAAATTTGCGGGCACCTGGATCAATAACAGCGGAGCGTACAACAGCCAGGTCTACAAGAATTCCGCTGAAGACACGGATTTCGGTTTTGTTGGGGAAGGGATATGCACTGATAACGACCATGCCGCATTCATTGGCCTCCAGTTCCTCTGCAATGGAAATCACAATCCTGGCGGAAGGGACTTTTGGGACAATAAAGTGGATGAGGTGCCGAATAACAACTATCACAGCATACGCACTCAACAAGGATCCGCAGCCAAGCCTGCGGGGAATACATTCACCCAAGACCCCAATACCCCCGAGGACGAAAGTGACTTCACGAACAACACGGATTGGGTCTTGAACTACTGGTACAACACGACAAACTCGCTTGCCGCAGAACCGCTGGATTATACACAGGGTTGGGTAGGCACCACCCATACCGATAACACGTATGGTTGTCCCACGCAATTGGGTCCGGGCCATGGCCATCCTATTTCCGCTGGCGGTCGCAGCGCTATACGAACGGAGTTCGCGGCGGCCAAGGACGCCTATGTGGCCACTGCGTATGTGTACAATGCCTTATTGGACGGGGGAAATACCGATGTGCTCATCGATGAGGTGCAAAAGACTTGGCCGGAGGATGCCTGGCAACTGCACGACGAGTTGATGGCGAAGTCGCCCTATCTTTCACCGGAGGTATTACAGGAGGTGACCAAAAAGAACATCATGCCGCAAGCCATGCTGCTGGAGGTACTCTTGGCCAATCCGGAGGCGACCCAAAAGGGCGGACTCATTAAGTGGCTGCAATACGAAGCGCCCAACCCCTTGCCGCAATATATGCTTGACCTGATCGTAGGGTCCTGGGAGCAAAAGACATTCCGTACACAGCTCGAAAGCCAACTTGGCCAACACCACGGGGACATGAGCTTGGCAGCGGACGAGCTGATCAGTGAATGGAAGAACGACACCCTCTCTTTGAACACCGACAGCATCTTATCCCGCTGGCAACAAGTCCCAAGTCTGGGGGCACGGTACAGCGAAGTGCTGACCCGCCTTGAGCGATCGGAGTACAACGAGGCGAGAACATTGATGAACGGACTTGGGAACACATACAAGCTAAGTGACCCCCAGATCAAGGAGCGTGACCATGCCCTCATGTACATTGACCTCCTCGCTAATGCCAGCACGGCGGGCCATGACCTGCTTAAGCTTGAACCATCGGAACTCACGGTGCTACGCGAGGTGGCGGCCTTCGGCTGTGACCGGCCCGCGCTCTGGGCGCAGAACCTCCTCTGCTTCGGATATGCGGAATGTTATTCCCCCTGCACAGGCAAGGGTGCGGCGCAAAAGGCGCTCAAGCGGCCACGGGCGGTGCCCGTAAAAGAGGAACCTTCACCTTTGACCGTTTACCCGAACCCGGCCACCTCCTACGTCACCTTCGCCTACACGTTGCAGAAGGAGGCTAAGGATGCGGTGCTCGTGTTGCGCAGTATGGAAGGACGAGAGGTGAAACGCATGCCTCTTGCTGCTAAGGTTGGACAACAACTGTTGGACACTCGTACGCTCGCACCTGGCACCTACAGCGTGG
Organism: Flavobacteriales bacterium; assembly: GCA_038234075.1. Taxonomy (GTDB): domain Bacteria; phylum Bacteroidota; class Bacteroidia; order Flavobacteriales_F; family PHOS-HE28; genus PHOS-HE28. The sequence continues at coordinate 3,449 of JBBSUV010000012.1, forward strand.
AATTACTGAATGGCGGCACCCGCTTGACCACAGAACGATTAGTAGTAAAGCCATGAGAACGCTGCTCCTTGCTGGGCTGGTCACTTTGTTGGCCAGCCCAAGCGGGGCGCAGGTGCCGCTTACCTTGGATACCTCGTTCCGCTGTACCCAGATCCTGTATCCGGGGGTGTCTAATGCATTGCCTTTGGAAGAAGGTAAGGTGATAGTAACAGGCTGGTTTGGGTTGCAAGGCGATTTTTTCTTGCCTAAGGTATTAAGATTACTATCAAGCGGTAGCATTGATTACACGTGGGCTATTAGTGCTGGTGGTGGCGGTGAAATTCAACTAAAGAATCCATATTACTACATTTCTGCACGTGCACCTCATCGCTTTTCTCAAGAAAATGGAGCTCCTGATTACTCGTTTTCCGTTTCTGGATCAAATACCGCTCTTGCAGTAGGTTCAGGGGCAGGCATGTTTGTACAAAGCGATGGTAAAGTTCTTTTCACCGGGGATCACCATCTGGACCAGCAGCTTGGACCCAACGCCCCCGGCTACTACTCGCTGCTCAGGGTAAACACCGATGCCACCTTGGACACCACCTACCATTTCCGCAAGACGGACGGGGTGGTCTGGACCTTGAAACCTACTACGCAAGATCGCTTTCTGATGAGCGGCGTGTACAGCACTTACGAGGGCGGACCGGCAGGACGCATCCTGCGCATCTGGCCGGACGGGAGCGTGGACAGCACCTTCCATTCAGACATCATCAAGGGCTATGCGAAATATCTGCTGGAGCAGCCTGATGGGCGCATCATTGCCGGGGGGCAGTTCGTTTTCCCCAACGATCCGGACACCATGCACCTGATCCGGCTGATGCCTGACGGGGCCTTGGACCTCAGTTTCAACAATCACGCGGAGTACAAGGATATTCCAACGCACTCCTTTGGGGATTTTGGGATCAGTGTGGATGCCGTGATGCAATTGGGGGATGGAACGATCATGGTCGGTGGGAGCTTCACCCATATCGACGGGCAGTTGCGGCGGGGCATCGCCCTGCTGGACAGCACGGGCCATTTGCTCAACACGGCCTTCACTGGGCAGGGCTGCGGCCTTACGCACGATTATAACTCCACCTTCATGTACAGTGGGATCTCCTCCATCACTCCCGCCCCGGACGGGAGCATCTTTTTGGCCGGGGCGTTCGAGGGCTTTGATGACGGCACGGTGAACGACCCGGAGCAGCGTATGATCTGTAAGCTGCACGGGCTTACCACGGGTATGCGGGAACAGGGGGCGGTTTTGCCGGGGTTGCGGGTCTTTCCAAATCCCGGCAGCGAGATGCTCCATGTGGAAAATGGGGCGCCAGGTTCCATGCAGGTGCGGGTGCTGGACGGCACGGGGCGGGCAGCGATGGCCGCGAGCAGCAAGGAAGGAACGATGCAAATAGCCTGCGGTGCGCTCGCACCAGGTGTATACCTTGTGGAGGTCCGCACGGATAAAGGTCTACGAACGGTTAAATGGACGAAACGATGAAACAAGCCCTCCTCTTTCTTTTGGTCTGCAGCGGTCCGGCCTTGATGGCGCAGGCTTGGTGCCCGCCCAGCGCTACATGGCATTACGGGTTCGCCTCCGACAATTTCAACGGTTTCCAAAAATACACCTACACGGGTGATACGGTCTTCTTCGGGGTGCAGTATCTGCGGGTTGCCAAGGAGATCCATACCCATTGGCAAAACCCGCCGAGCGACCAGGTCGTGCAAGCACCGGACATTTACATGCGTTTAGTGGATGACGTACTTTTGGGCTTCGATCCGAGCGGAAATTTGGACACCTTGGTGTGGTTCGATGCGGTTCCGGGAGATGCCTGGCAGGTTTTGCAGCCCGATGATTCCGGTTGCGCATGCTACTACACGGTCACGGATACCGGCCATGTGGTATTGGACGGCGTATGGCTCCGTTATCTTCAGACCGAGATCACCTCCCCGTTCTTCAACTGCGAGGCCGCCTCCCGGCTTTTCGTGGAGCGCATCGGATCCTTCGGTAGTTTCCTTGGTGATGTGGGCGAATGCGGGATCGGCGTTTCGGACACCACCTTGCGCTGTTATCAGGACTTCCAAATGGACTATTCTCCGGAGAACGCCCTGCCCTGTGAGTTCATTCTCGACATCGGAGAAGCCCCTGTTCTGCCTTCAGCTGCGGTCTATCCGAATCCCGGAACGGATGTCATCCATGTGGAAGGAGGCGGGACCAAGCGGATGGCTGTGCATGTGCTGGATAACATGGGCCGCACGGTGTTGGCGACGAGCAGCACGAATGGTTCCATGGTAATGGACTGCGGCAGCTTATCTCCCGGCTTGTACCTGCTGGAGGTCAGCACGGAGAAAGGTCGGCGATCGGTGAAATGGGTGAAAAGATAAGGTGCTTTTAGAAACTCAAACGCGTTTGTAGCCGGGTTCGTGTCATAGGAGAAAGAGTTCCCCCCGCTCCCGCAAGTCTTCCCGGCTAACGAAACTTCGCGTTCCAACATGCTCAGCCGGGGCGACTTGTGGGTGATGTATGAGGCTTTCATCCATGCTTATCCGTGAAGTCTTCGGACTTCACAACGAAGTCCACAGTACGGCTCCAATTTAAGCAGCCCCGGCTAACCTGCTTCCCAACCACGCATTTCACCCCTCCTGCTTTCCACAACCTCTCGTGGATTTCTCTTTGTACCATCCGTTTCCCCCAAAACCGCCCCCGGTATTTTCGGCATGTATCGCGTTCATTTTCGTTCAACCAAACCCATTACCACCATGACTTTAGGAGAATTGATCGTACGAATGAGGGAAAGCAACCGCATGTCCCAAAAGCAACTGGCAGCGGCCATGGGCCTAAAGGCACCCACGCTAAGCCTGTGAGAGAACAACCACCGGATACCGCGCTTTGACTATGTGGAGCGTATCACCTTGGCGGTGAATTGCAGTCTCAACGCCTTCTCCACCATGGTGACCGGCCCGCGCGTGTTCCAGGTGACGGTGATGCCGGTGGAGCATTACAGACCGGCCACCGTTCCGGAACCGGAAATGACCATAGCCCAGCCTAAAGCCCAAGCCCAGCCCAAGGTCCAAGCCAAGCCGAAAGCCCAAGCTCAGCCAAAGGCCCAAGCCAAGCCGAAAGCCCAAGCCAAGCCGAAAGCCAAAGCTCAGCCAAAGGCCAAAGCCCAGCCAAAGGCCAAAGCTCAGCCCAAGGCCAAAGCCCAACTGAAAGCCCAAGCTCAGCTAAAGGCCAAAGCCCAACTGAAAGCCAAGCCCGGCGCCCAGCCGAAGCCCAAGGCCGGAAAGCGCAAATAGCCTCGCTCCGCCGAAGGGCGTGTTCACATCCACCGCGCGCAGGGTCCTCATTCGGGGGCCCTGCGCTCATTTCAAGGGGCAGCGACCGCGCAAAAGCGGCTTTGTTCTTATACCATACTAGTAGGGGTCTTTCCGCTTATCACTCCCGTAGGGGTCTCACGCAGTGGATCCTGCGGATGAGCGGTTGTCCGCAGGGTCCCGAAGCGGAGACCCGGCGGGAGGGAAAATGGCCGAGTTGGACCAACTGGAAGCCGACTTGGATCCAAGTGATGGCTGAGTTGGACCAACTGAAGGACGACTTGGATCCAAGTGATGGGCGAGTTGGATCAACTGGAGGACGACTTGGATCCAAGTGATGGGCGAGTTGGATCAACTGGAGGATGACTTGAACCCAAGTGATGGGCGAGTTGGACCAACTGGAGGACGACTTGGATCCAAGTGATGGACGAGTTGGACCAACTGGAGGACGACTTGAACCTAAGTGATGGACGAGTTGGACCAACTGGAGGACGACTTGAACCTAAGTGATGGGCGAGTTGGATCAACCGGAGGACGACTTGGATCCAAGTGATGGTCGAGTTGAACCCAAGTATCGGCCTTACCACCCCTGTTCTATCACCTGCTGGAACGGCTGGCTCCGCTGCGGCTGCATGTTGGTTCCTGATGCATCGGGACCGCCTTGGAAGTGCTCCGGTCCCTCTTAAAACCGGTCCGGGTGGAACGGCAAATAAAGTAACGTATCGTAAAGTGTTTTCCACGGATCGGTGCTGGGCGCGGCCTTCGGCGGGAAAGGGGGAATTGCCGTAGCGGAAAGTGAAAAACCTGGTCGAAATAGCTCCGTTCCAACCCCCTGTCCACCAAACAAACAAAACGGACGAACAGAACAGACGACCAACACGAACAACAAAAAACAAACAACCAAAAAACGATCAACATGAAAACCAAACTGAAACTGGCTCTTAGCAGCCTGAATGCCGTAGCCGTTCTTGGACTGCTGTGGCGCGTGATCAACCACCTTACGGGCAACCTCAACTTCGCCACGCCCAAGGTGTCCTTGTTGGATATGACCAACATGGCGGAAAAACTGCAGACGGCCATCGCCGCAGCGAAGGATGGCAGCAAGTTGGACAGGGCGCAGCGTGACAGCCTGACGCAGCAGGCCAAGGTGATGCTGTCCACCCAAGCCACCTACGTCACCATGGAGTCCCTTGGCAACTACGAGAAGTTGGTGAGCAGCGGCTTCGATCTCGCCAAGGCCCCTACGCACTATGCCGTACCGGAAGTGCCACAGGAGTTGGTGGCCCGCACCGGCAGCGAAAAGGGCGACGTGAAGCTCCAGTTCAAGCACAGCCCGGGGGCGCACACCTACGGGATCTACATGGCGGAGCAGGACCCTAAACTGGGCGAACCGGAATGGGTGCTGATGGGCAGCACCACCCGCTCCCGCAACGTCATCAGCGGCCTGGTATCCTACAAGCCCTACTGGTTCCGGGTGCAGGCCATAGGTGTGCGCGGCACCAGCCTGATGAGCGGCGCCAGCCAGGCCGCTGCCGCCTGAGCAGCCCTGCAACACGCAAAAAAGCAGAAGCCCCGCCACCTTACGGTGAGCGGGGTTTCTGCTTTTTTAGTTGGTTCTCTTCGTCATCGCGAGGCCCTGCGAAGCGATCCCAAATTGGAGTACGTCAGCGACCCCGTGCAGAAGTCTTAGCGAGATCGTGCTCCGTGGCCCGACCCCGATATGCATCGGGGCGCTTCGGCCCCACCCCGGCATGCACCGGGGGCGGGCCTCGCGATGACGACCCTCAAAAGAAGAAGGGCTGCCTCGTTTCGAGACAGCCCTTCTTTCAGTGACCCCGGGAGGATTCGAACCTCCAACCAACAGAACCGGAATCTGTCATTCTATCCAATTGAACTACGGGGCCGGAATTCCGCTCCAATTCCTTTCGGAGCGGGCGCGAAGGTAGTGGGTACATCGAAAAACCTCACTCCCGCATCATCGGCACTTCGTGCCGACCCTTCGGGCAAGCGTTCTCGCTCGGTCTTCCTTCGTTGCTCCTCAGTCAGTTACCTGCGGGTAACTCCCTTTCGTCGCGCCTCGGCCGACGCGAACGATAAGCGCTTGTGCCAGCGGTTCGAGGTTCTTCGAAGTACCCCTGGTCATCGGACTTCCCGCAGGCGGTTGCGCATCAGGGTGTTCACATCCTTCACATTGTCCGCTGCGCCCCACACGGTGTTCAAGGTCTGCTCGGGCATGCCCAGCGTGTCCACGGCCGAAGCCCGAAGTGCTTCGCGGGCTTCGGGGGTGGGGAATAGGCTGTCCAAAGGCATGTTCAGCCGAAGGTCTTCCGCGCGCAGTGTATCCCCTTGGCTTGCGGCCACCGCGGCGAGCCAGTTGGCGGTGCGCCCGAAGGTGCCTTCCATCCGGTCAGCAGTGCCGAGGAGCTTGTAGGCCGGTCCCGGGGCGCCATTGGGTAGGTAGCTTCTCAGGCCGCCCTTTTCCCAGGTGAAGAGGAACTTGGCATGCCGCTGGGGAAGTTCGAGCACGAGGTCCCTGTCGGCATCGAGGCCCCAATTCGCATCATCCTCTATTACGGGAGAGTCTTCAGCCGTGGTGGTGAATACGGCATCCCCACCGGGAAGGAGCATGATCTGTTGGGTGACGATCCCCAAGGATCCGCCGCTGATGGAAACGTACTTGCCTACCATCTGGTCGTTGGGCACCGGTGGGCAGTCCACCTCGCTGTCCATGTGCATGTAGTGGGTGGCGTGCAGTACGCTGTCCTTTTCAACCGCAGGCAAAGTCATGCGGCCGCTGAACCACGTCTTTATCCATTGGCCTGTTGCGGTGTGGAGATAGGTATAGCGATGCGCGATGCTGTCGAGCCCGGGGCCGGTGAGGCGGATGGGTGTGGTGCTGCCACAAGGGGTGAATGCGGTATCACCCGGAAGGATCCGGACCTCGCCTTCCCAGTAGGTATCGGCACTGGCTTTTTCGGAGGACCCGGCCTCTTTGCAACCGTAGGCCAATACGAGGATACAGAGCACGGGGAAAGCCACGGTTCGCATGCAGGCAAAAGTAATCCGGGCGGAGGCGATGGTCATAGAAGCGATCGGGAGAGGAGGCCAACGCACCCTTCGGGCGCGATGAAATTCGATGGTTTTAACCACGGATACACACGGATGGTGGATCGCACCGGGATGGCAGGTAAAGTTCCCTGATCGCATTGATCCGTGTGTATCCGTGTCCATCCGTGGTTCCTTCTATCCGTGGTTCCAATTTGTCCGTGGGTCACCTTGGTGCCAGCATGGCTTCGCGGATGTACTTCACCGGTGCGGTCCCGTAGCTTAGGAAGGTCTCGTGGAAGGCTTTCAGGCTGTAGTCAGCCCCCAGCTTCTCCTTGAAGGCTTGGCGCAACGCGAGGATCTCCGTTGAGCCCGTGAAGTAGGAGCAGAGCTGCACCTGCGAGAGCGTGGCCCGGCGGTATTTCTCCTGCACCTGCGCTTCCTCCTGGAACGCTTGGTCCACGAGGAGGTCGCGGATGTCCTTCTCCGTCCAGCCGAGGCAATGGATGCCATAGTCCACGAGCACGTTGGTGCATTCGCGGAGGTTCCACTTGTAATACATCAGCCACATCTCCGGCGCATTCCCGTCCCAGCCGTTCTCCATCATCATGCGCTCGCTGTATACCGCCCATCCTTCCACCATGGCGCCGTTGGCGAACACGGCCTTCACCATGTCCGGCGCTTCATGCATGGTGTAGATCCCTTGCATGCAATGGCCGGGCACCGCTTCGTGGATGGTGAGCAGTTGCAACATCCACTGGTTGTATTCCCGCAGTGCGCTCTCCACCTCGGCAGCTGGCTTTCCGCTGAGGTCGGCCACGTTGTAGTAAGCCGAAGAGGCCTTCTGGTAGGGCAGGGGGAAGTCGGCGGAAGCGATGGTGACGCCGCTGGCGAAAGGTGGCATGAGGCGCACCTTCACGGAGGAAGTGGTATCGAAGTTGAAGAGGTCCTTGACGATGATGAAGCGGTCGATCCGATGCAGTTGGGCGTTGATGGTGTCGAAGAGGTGCGCGGGCTGAACGTGCTGCAGCGAAAGGCGATCGATCATGGCCTTGATCAGCTTCAGGGTGTCGCTGGGTTCCGGAAGGTCGGCGCAGTACTTCGGCCACATTTCCCGGGACAGCCGGTACATCTGTCGGTGGCAGGTGTCCTTTTGCGCATTGGCCATGCGGAAGATCTGGTCGGGGCCCATGTCCGAGACGATCTCATACTTGAACTTCTGATCATACAACGCCCTCGGCAGCCTGAAGTCACGGAATGCGATCGTGGGGTCCGCGAGCATGGCGGTCAATCCATCGATGTATCCGTTGATAGCGGTCTTCGCTTCGGTGATGTGTTGTGCGAGCGCTTGCCGATCAACATCCGGCAGCGTGGACTTCGCGATGGAATCCACCAGGTCCTGTCCGAACACCGAGAGTGCGCCCTTGTTCTGCCCGATGGCCAAGAGGATGTGCTCCTTGGTGGGGTTCTTCAGCACCTGCAGCGCTGCGGCGTAGTAGGGTCCGGAGTGGCCCAAGCGAGCGGAGAGATCGCGCAGGCGTGCATCGAGCGGTGCGTAGTCCTGGGTAAGGATGGCATAGGCATCGCCGCCGATGTTGTAATGGGAAGGGTCCCAACGCTGGTCCTGCAGGGTGTCGATCGCCCAGATGCTGCGCCGCAGTTCATTCTCGACCATGCGGTAGCTGATGCGGTCGTCCAGCGACAGTTGCTCACTTCCGATGGTGTGCAGGGAATCCAGCCAACGTTCCGCGAATACCACGCTCCCGGCGAAATAGGCACTGTCCGGGGCAGGGAGTTCATCGTAATACTTCCCGTATCCCACGGCGATCGCGGCGGATGGATATTGCTTCCAGTAGGCATCGAGGAAGTTCGTCTTGAACCCGTCAAAGTCCACTAGTGCTGCTTGTTGCGGCGCATTGGTGCAGGAGCATGCGGCAAGGAGCAGGAGTGCGGGAATCAGGATCGGTCTCATGGATGTGCGGCTGGGTGGACGGGATGGTGGCCGAAAGTAGCTTCCGCAAGCAGGAGCGGCCCGGTTGAGTTTGGAGGATACGCCTGCGATGCACGCCAGGCCTTTTGTGGATAGGGCCGATACGTATCGGGCTCAGGATCGACAGGGTCGGATGGGCAGGCCCATCCCGCGCGGATCTTTTTCCACAGATGTCACAGATGACACAGATAGCTCATACTCATCGGCGCCATTGGCATTCATCTGTGTCATCTGTGGATCAGTCGAGCTGCGTGAAGAGCAAGGAGGGATGGCCCATTCGCGTGGGGTGATCGACTTCGCTGTCTGAAGTGCCTTGAAAATCACTACCTTTGCCCGCTTTTTTCCAAGACCTCAGTAAACGCATTTGCCGAGCATCGGCACTACCAGTATGAAGGACCTCCGCAACATCGCTATCATCGCCCACGTCGACCACGGCAAGACCACATTGGTGGACAAGATCCTGCACCAGTGCCAGCTTTTCCGAGCGAACGAGGAAGTGAAGGACCTGTTGTTGGACAATAACGATCTGGAGCGCGAGCGGGGGATCACCATCCTCAGCAAGAACGTGAGCGTCCATTACAAGGATGTGAAGATCAACATCATCGACACCCCTGGCCACAGTGACTTTGGTGGTGAGGTGGAGCGCGTGCTGAACATGGCGGACGGCGTCGTACTGCTGGTGGATGCCTTTGAAGGCCCCATGCCACAGACGCGTTTCGTGCTGGGCAAGGCCATCGAGCTGGGATTGAAGCCGGTGGTACTGATCAACAAAGTGGACAAGCCGAACTGTACCCCGGAAGAGGTGCACGAGGCCGTATTCGACCTCATGTTCTCGCTCGGCGCCACGGAGGACCAATTGGACTTCCCAGTGGTGTACGGCTCCGGCAAAGGCGGCTGGATGGGACCGGATTGGAAGACCCCGACCACCGATGTGAGCTACTTGTTGGATGTGATCTTGGACAAGGTGCCCGCACCAAAGCAGGTGGAGGGGACGTTGCAAATGCGCATCACCTCGCTGGATTACAGCTCCTTCCAAGGCCGTATCGCCGTGGGGCGTGTTTCCCGCGGGACCATTCGCCCCGGACAGAACGTGACCTTGGTGAAGAATATGGGAGGTACTGCCAAGGGGCAGGTAAAGGAATTGATGGTGTTCGAAGGCCTGGGCAAGGAGAAGGTGAAGGCCCCGGTCGGCTGCGGCGAGATCGTCGCCATCATGGGCTTGGAGAGTTTTGATATCGGCGATACGGTCGCTGATGCCGACAACCCGGAGGGCCTTTCGAAGTTCAAGGTGGACGAGCCGACGATGAGCATGCTCTTCACCATCAACACCTCGCCCTTCTTCGGCAAAGAGGGCGAGTTCGTCACCAGCCGCCACTTGCGCGATCGCATCTACAAGGAGATCGAGAAGAATCTGGCCATGCGGGTACAGGAAACCGATTCCCCCGATAAACTCCTGGTCTTTGGCCGGGGTATCCTGCACATCAGTATCCTGGTGGAGACCATGCGCCGCGAAGGCTACGAGTTCCAGTTGGGCCAACCACAGGTGCTCTATAAGGACATCGACGGACAGAAGAACGAACCCATCGAATTGCTCACCGTGCAAGTGCCGGAGCAGTTCAGCAGCAAGGTGATCGACAACGTGACCCGCCGCAAGGGGGAGATCGTCAACATCGAGCAGAAGACCGATCGCACGGTGCTGGAGTTCTCGATCCCCGCCCGTGGCATCATCGGCCTGCGCAACACCTTGCTCACCGCCACCGAAGGCGAAGCGATCATCGCACACCGCTTCAAGGGCTACGAGCCTTTCAAAGGTGAACTTGGCGTACGACGCGCTGCAAGCATCATCAGCCAGGAGACCGGCACTGCCATCGCTTACGCCATGGACAAGCTGCAGGACCGTGGTCGCTTCTTCGTGAACCCCAACGAAGAGGTGTATGGCGGCCAGGTGATCGGAGAGAATCCAAAGACGGACGATCTGGTGGTGAACATCAACAAGACCAAGAAGCTCACCAACATGCGCGCTTCGGGTACCGATGACAAGACCGCATTGGCGCCAGCCACGAAGTTCTCCTTGGAAGAAGCCATGGAGTACATCAAGGATGACGAGTACTTGGAGGTGACGCCGAAGAACCTGCGCATCCGCAAGATCTTCCTGGACGAGAACGACCGGAAGAAGCAACGTCGGCCACAGAACGCCTAAGCAGACTGCAGTTGGCAGAGGCAGCAGGCAGTCAGGAGTCAAGTAGTCTTGAGTCCTGAGTCCTGAGTCCTGAGTCCTTCCACAGGCACCATTTTTTCTCCGCGTCTCTGCGCCTCGGCGGCCCAGCACGCGCAGCCTCAACCGACCTTCGGTAAGGATTCCTCCACCGGTTCCTTCACCTTCTTCCTGAACCAGCGTATACCGCGGTCCATGAAACCGATGTGCATGTCGAAGCGCTTCACGAAGTTGAGCCGGATGTTGCCGACGCTCCAGTAGAAGCTGCTGCGATCCTTGAGCAGGTAGCCGATGTTCTCTTGGTTGAACGCGACACCCACATAATAGCGGGCACTGTTGTAACCTGCCCCGGCGCGGAATTGCCCGTGCCAGCCCAAGCCGGCGCTGGTCTTCTGCAATTCCGATCCTTCGTCCTTGGCCGTTGTGGCCCGCTGCACGCTGAGGCCTCCCCCCACAACGAAAGAGCCGGTAAGGAAGACGTGCCGCTTGATGACCAAGGTATAGGCATAACCTGCGCTGGGCCCGAGGTCCAAGAAGCCTCCCTTGCGCAGTTGCAGGCCGGGGTCGTAGAGGTCGTCCAAGCGTGAAGGGACCAAGGAGGAGTCCGCCTTGAGGTGGAAGTAGGTGAGGTAGCCGCCGATGAGCACGGAGCCTTGGCTCTTGCGTTGCCATGCATCCTGGTTGAAGGCCGCGCGATAGCTGAATCGGTCGTTGTTGAAGATGTGGACGGTGCTCACCCCGACGTTGTATTCCACCAGGTCCGGCCGCGTAGGGAATTCAGTGTCCTGGAACCAGCCGAGCTCGGACTTTGCGTGGGAGCTGACGTAATAGCCTTTGAATCGCTGTAGGAAGAGATTGGTGGCCCAGCGCTTGGTGTAGAGGTTCGCCTGCGCATCGAGATAGCGCGTTTTCCCGTACGTGTCCTGGTCCTTGTTCACGCCGGGGATCCCAACGCCGATATTCAAGGTTAAGGCATGATAGCTGGCGCCTAAGCCGAAGTTGATCTTGTTGTTGGGGCGATAGATCAGTGCTTTTGTATCCTTCAGCCCGCCGAGCTGCATCTTGTTGTACTTCGTGACACCATAGAGCCTGCCGGAAACAATGTGGGAGTAGTCCTTCACATAGGCTGTATCGAACGTGTCGGCCTTTTTTTTGGATTGTGCGCTTGCAGTTGGGCATACCGACAACAAGGCGACAAGCGTGGCCAAGTAGGGGATCAACGGTATGCGGATCTGTAGCATGAAGTGCAAAGATCGCTCAGCCCGGCCCCATGGATCGAACCTCTTGGGGTAAGCGGTGTACGGCAGCATGTCACACGCCGAACAACCAACACTTCCATCCATGAGAAAGCCGATCATCATCACCCTGGCCGTTACGGCCGCCTTCACCGCTGCAATGCTGCTGTTCTCCTTCCGCTCCGCGGGCACAACACATTGTCCGGACCTCCTGAACGGAATGCCTCCGAAAGGCTGCGTCTTTAAAACGGTGTACGAGGGCGAAGGACTGGATCCTGCCTTTGTGCTGAAGACGCCCGCCGAAGTGCTCTCGGCCGAGAACCGCGCCTATGATTGGATGATCACGGCACAGAACAACGATGGCGGCTTCGCGGCGGGCAGCCACGCGCATCAGGAGATGATGGATCCGCACGCCGCCCCGAGCGACCCCGCCACCACGGCGATGGTGAGCATGGCCCTGCTGCGCGCCGGGAGCACCGTGACCGACGGACGTTTCGCACCCGTTCTTGTGCGCACCACGGAGTTCCTGTTGACGGCCATTGAGACCTCGTCACAGAATGCGCTGAACATCACCCCGCTCACGGGCACGCAGATCCAGGTGAAGTTGGGGCAGAACATCGATGTGGCGCTTGCCGCGCAATACCTCAGCAACCTCATGGGCCGCATGCCCTGCAACGACCCCAAGAAGGACCGCTGGCTGAACGCATTGAACGCCTGCACCGGCAAGATCCAACGGTCACAGACGGCCAACGGCAGTGTGCAGGGCAGCGGTTGGGCGGGTGTGCTGCAATCCAGCTTTGCAACGAACGCATTGGAAAGCGCGGAGCATGCCGGCGCGGACGTCGACAAGAAGGCGTTGGAGCAGGCACGGAGCTTCCAAAAGGGCAACTTCGACGCGAACACCGGTACAGTGGCTACGGACGCAGCCGCAGGGGTGACGCTCTACGCCGTTAGCGGGAGCACACGCAGCAGTGCGAAGGAGGCCCGCCAGGCGGAAGAGCTACTGGAGCGCGCCAAGAAGGAAGGCAAGGTGAAGGCCGGTGCGCCGGTCTCGGCCACTACGCTGGAAGATGCAGGCCTCAGCCGTGATGAGGCGGAGAAGGTCAACACCGCTTACAATGTGTACCAGGCCGCCAAGGTGCGGGCGCAATCCAGCGAGGTGCTCAATGGCTTCGGCAACAACGGAGGGGAGGAGTTCATGAGCTTCCTGCAGACGGGCGAGTCGCTGATCATCAACAAGGATGGTAGCTGGAGGAACTGGTACGATGCGACCACGACACGTTTGGTCGGGATCCAGAACGACGACGGCAGCTGGAACGGGCACCATTGCATCACCAGCCCGGTGTTCTGCACGGCCACGGCGCTGCTGATCCTTAGTGTGAATAACGACATTGAGACGTTGGTGGCGCAAGGGGCCACCACTAATAAGTGATCCACGGTGGGAAAAGTGGAAGGGCGCTGACCGTACGGTCTGCGCCCTTCCTGCGTTCGTGGGGATCGGATCAACGGGTGATCACCAACCGCTCTTTGGCGATGCTCCCACCTTGCTCATCCTTCACGACCACCGTGTAGGTACCGACATCCAGCTTGGATACGTCCAACGAGCCGTCCACGGTGGTGGTCGCCTTCATGACCATCCGTCCGTTAACGTCAAGTACGTTCAGTACCTGGCCGGTGACAACCCCGGACACAGTGACTTGGGTGCTTGCCGGGTTTGGAAAGATCTGTATTGCAATGTTTCCTGCCGGCTCCTTGATCCCGGTGTTGACGGCCACGATGAACTTCCCCTTCATGCCCATGTTGGCAACGTGATTAACGCACACGTAGTAGTAGGTCCCAGCCTGATCCAGGGCAAAGGTGTACTCTCCTGGAGTGTAGTCGAAGCCTCCGTTCGATGTGCTTTGGTTGGCGTTCCAAGTGGCTTGTTCCACTTCTGTGCAGGTATGCTGGTTTCCAAGTACCAGATGGATACTATCCCCAGCGACCATATTGATCACGGAAGGGACGAACGTGGTGCCCATATTGGTCAGTTCATAGGTGGTCTGGGACGTGGCGGCCACGGACAGGATCAAAAGAAATGCGGTGGTGGAATGTCTCAGCATGGTTGGGTGTGATCTGTGGGTTTTCGTGGCAATGACGCGATCAATATCCCATCAGACCGCTGGGACGGGATCTTTTTATTTTGTTGATGATCGGGGAGGCATGATCCGAAGCCCAAGTTCTGGATCATATGACAACCATACCTTAGTGGAAGGGGTCGGCACAAGTTTTGCGCGATCCTACTTGTCATTAAAAATACATCACCATGAAAAGGACCGCCATTTTCCTTTGTGCGTGCTTGATCAGTATGTGGTCCACGCTTAGTGCCCAGGATACCACCCGTTCATCTGATGCCGTGCCACCGCATTGGGTTACAATGAGCGACAGCGCCGGTCACGTGATCGGTTTGACGGAAGACCAAAAGCAAGGCTGGCACGAAAGAAGCACCCGATGGGACAGCAAGTATGAGGCGCTGGGGAAGGACCCGGAGCACCATGCCACGTACATCAAGTTGCACAGTGCGCGTGAGTTCGACCTGAAGGGATTCCTCACCGGAGGACAGTACGACAAATGGGAGCAGCTGAACAAACGCTCGCCGCGCTTGGAGAATAACAACCCGCCGGGCACCGACATGCCTTCGGATAGATAAACGAGGCGGGATCTCCACACCCAACGATCAAGACCGCTGGCGGTCCGCGCCCTGAGAGATCAAGTAGTAATTGGTCGTGATCAGGAAATTCCGCAGGTACGGAATGGACGAGATCAGTCGGGACTGCGTGCGGGGCTTCAGGCCGAACTTGGCCTCATAGTTCGGGTTCACCAGATAGAACGTCCGCTTGTCCTTCACGTAGTTGGTTTTCTTCAATATCCGCTCGAAGCGCTCGATCGTGATGCCGGTCTGTTTGATCTCCAGCAGGTCGGTCACCTTCGTCTGCGACTCGCCGAATCCTTTCAGGATGGCCGCATAGATCGGGCGTGGAAGGATGTGGAAGAAGGGCAGCTTGGAAAGGACCTTGCTTTCGCAGATCTGCTGGTGCCCTCCGAAGGGATTATGCCAAGGCGGGAAGCCGAGGAAGAAACGGCCATTCGGCTTGAGCAGGCCGCGCGCGAATTCCATGAAGCGTTCCTGCCCGTGGATGTGCTCCAGCACGTCCCGCATGATGATGATATCGAACTGCCCGATATCCTTCGTGTCATAAATGTTGGATACGATCAGTTCGAGATTCGCCTTGTTCGGATGTTCTGCGAAATAGGACTTCGCGTTCGCGACCTTCCCTGGCGCCATGTCCACGCCCACCACGCGTTTGCAGCCGAGGTCCATGAAGGGCTTCAAGTTGCCACCCTCACCACAGCCGATCTCGAGCACTGAACTGTCAGCATTGACCACCAACACTTCGGAGATGAACGGCAGCACATGATTGCGCACCGTGGTCTCCTGCTCCCGGAAATACCTCTCCCGGTCGGTGTGCCGTTCTTGCATGTGCCGGTCGGCTGCTTAAAGCAGGTTCAGCTTCTGCGCCTCCTTGCGGCGGGGCTCCTTCGGCATGGTGCCGAAGATGTAATCCCAGAAGGGCGTGCTCACCCCGAATGCGCCATCATCCCCGACGTAGTGGTGGAGGTTGTGGTGTTTCCAGATGATCCCTAGGACATTCTTCGGCTGCTTGTAGATGTGGATGGCGTAATGCGCCAGCAGGTAGGTGCTGTAGCCGAAGAGGAAGCCGCCTCCGAAGGCATATCCGTTCTGCCCGATCAGCACCCTGAAAAGGCTGATGAAGAGCATGGCCAGCACAATGCTCACCAACGGGGGCATGGCCAAACGGGTCTTGTCGCGGGGATGGTCGTGGTGTACACCGTGGATCACGTACTGGAACCGCCGACGCTTTTCAGTCTCAGCGGGAATGTGATACAGGAAGCGATGCATCACGTATTCCACCAAGGTGAAGAGCACAATACCGCCGAGAAAGAAGACAAGTACCGTCTGTAAGGGAATGCCCAAGCTGGCCATGGAATACCAGATCGTGACACCCCCTACCACCCAGAAGAGCGTGATCGGAATGGCGATATGCGTCTTGGTAAGGGCCTCAAGTACCGGGCTCTTGAAGATCCGGCCGGCCCCGGGTTGTGGATGGTTTGCCATTTTATTCGTCCGTAAAATTAAGCATTATGAAATGCCTCGTGGTAATGGTCGCGATATGCCGGGGTCGAAGGTGAAGCTAAGCCCCCCGAAGTAACTGCGCCCGGGTGCGGGGTTGTAATAGCGTCCACCGGGGTCGTTCAGCTGAATGAAGGAGGTGTAGCGCACGTCCAGAACGTTCTCCACCAGCAGGAACGCCTCCAAGCGCATTCCCTTCCATTGCCACGTGTGTTCGATCCGCAGATGCATGACGCCATATCCCGGAACACGGTCCTTGTTCATACTGTTCGCCGACACGGAGGAATTCGCTCTATATCCGAGTTCGGCGGCATCGCGGTCCATGGTGATCAAGCGGATCCGTGCGCCTCCGGACCAGCGGGGCACGCCCGGGACATCCACATGGGCCGCGTTATCCGGCGGAAGCAAACGGTGGTGCTGCCAAGCTCCGTCCAAAAGTGCGGTGAACCTGGTTTGTCCGGAGAGTTCACGCTGGGTCCGGGCTGTCATTTCCACACCGTTCTGCCGGGCATCGCCGGCATTGATGAAGATCTCCTCGGTCCCGTTGTTCACCCGCTTCGGCAGGATCATGCCCCGCGTACGCCGCATGTAGGCGTTCACGGTGAGCGAGGTGGCTTTGCGTTCGAAAGCAATTCCAGCTTCCGACTCTTGCACGCGCTCAGCGGCGAGATCGGTATTGGGTACGCCCGTTGAGCCAAGCACCTCCCAGATCGTGGGTCTGGATGTGCTTTCCGCGTAGCGCAGGTGTGCCGTGACCTGCCGCGAAAGCACCCGTTCAATGCCGAGCATCGGATAGAACTGCGAGGGCGGTACGTCCTTGGTCTCCACTGAACGCAACTTATCCTGCTGGCGGAAGGCCGTTGCCTCGTTGCCGATATCCGCGAAGCAGGTGGTGTTCTCCCCGAGAAGCAAACGCGTGGAAAGGAAGCCGTTGAGGTTGCTGACCCGGGTATCGGCATCGGTCCGCAGATCGGCGGGCTCGGCATTGACAAGGACGCGCTCGTTCAGTTGGTCGCGTTCCAGCAACGCCTCCAGACCCAGTTCCCAAGAGAACGAGACCTTGTCACGACGCATCGTCCGTCCCAAGGATAGTCGTGTGCCGGCGGAGCGGATCTGCTCATCCTTGTATCCACTGAACCCTGGCGATGTGCCGTACGGGTTGAGTTTATCGATCGCCTGCACCTGTAGCGAGGAGCGCATCAGCAGATCTTCCCACACCCGTTGCTCCACGGCTATTCCCGCAAGCACCTGGGACTTTTCCACCCTCGCGTCGATCAGCTGTGAATAGGGACGGGCGGCGCGTGGATCGAATACGGCGGTGAGGCTGTCCAAGCTTCCGGGCAATCCCCAAGCGGCTTTTTGAGCTGTGAGGTAGATGCTGGCGCTGCCCTTTTTCAGGAGGTAGCGCTGGGTGAGGAATACCTGATCCCGCCGTGAGGATTCCTGTTCGCGGTAGCCGTCGTTACCCATCCGGATCAGCCCTGCGCTCAGCGTTCCTCCATTGGCCTGTCGCACGCGGGTGGTCGCGGAAAGTCTGTGGTAACCATCACTACCGCCGATCACGGAAAGGGTGGCATCGAAGCCGGTGTCCTGTCGTTCCGGAGCCGCAGCGAGGATCAGTCCGGAAGGTGCGCTGCCATACACAGGACCTCCGATGCTCCTGACCACGTCGACAGAGCCGATCAATGCTGGGTCGAGCAGTTCCAGCGTGGTCGACCCATCGGCCTGAGTCAGGGAGAAAGGTCCCCAGTACACCTTCACACCGCGCACGCCGTATGGTGAGCGGAGCAGGCTGCCCCGAATGCTGAGCCGCGTGCTGCCACCATGGCCGCGTTCGTCCATTTGTACGCCCGGCACCCAGAGCAATGCACTTCGCATGGAGGAGCCCTCATAGGCGGAAAGGTCCAGACTGTCCACAGTGCTGACGGCTGCCAAGGCGCGTCGCTCGTGGGCGGTAGGCCAAGGAGTCACCGCCACGGGCTGAAGTTCCGTCCCCTTCCGCAGTGTACGCAGCTCGATCCGCCCGGTGCGCAAGGCATCATCCCAAGCGATCCGCAGGGTGTGGAGGTCCTTGCCGAAGAAGACCAAGGTGTCCGAGCGTACATCCGGACAGAGTCTTCCGAAGTCGTCCACGGTGCCGATGGTGGCCCCGATCCGATCACGGACGATCAGCCCGGCGGCCGAGCGGTCATCGTCCCGGGCCACCAGCACACAGGACTGGCCGCGTGCGGAAAGCATGAGCAGGGACGAGGTCAGGAAGTATGCAAGACGCGCCAGCATATCGGCTAAAATACCTTGAGGTGGGCTGTCGAAAAAGCGGGGCAAAGTCGCTTTACGCCATTTTGGATGCGGATAAGCCTGAACGATTACATTTGCGGCCCATTATCCGGAAAACGTTCCGGGCGTTTAGCTCAGCTGGTTTAGAGCACTACCTCGACAAGGTAGGGGTCGCTGGTTCGAATCCGGCAACGCCCACTTCCACCTCCGATCGGAGAACATAAATGGTCAGTCAGACTGTTGCAGAGCAAGTGTTCTCCCATCGTTAGATCGATCGGCTCAGCGCCACACCGTCCCGCCCTTCGATCCCGCGAACATTCTACGCTGTGGATCCTTTTAGGTCGAAATTCCGGAGCAGAACGCACCCATTAACCCCCATGCCATGAAGAAGACCACCCTCTCATTGAGCTTCCTATTGCTCTTCGCGATAGCCGCGAACGCTCAGGAGGACAAGGCGCAACGCGATGCCGCCGCCGCTGCCATGCAAGCCAAGACCGCCGCGGACACCACCGGTAAGATCTGGACCAAAGGCGGAACGTTCCAGTTGAACATGAGCCAAGTGAGCCTCACCAACTGGTCTGCGGGCGGATTCAGCTCGGTAAGTGGCATCGCGCAGTTCAACGCGTTCGCCAACCGCAAGAAGGGCCGTTTCGCTTGGGACAACAGTGTGGCTTTGGCATACGGCCTGCTCGCGCAGGACGGCCAGGACGCGGTGAAGACGGATGACCGCCTCGAACTGAACAGCAAGTACGGTTATGAGCTGAAGAAGTCCTGGTATCTCGCCTTGCTGGGCCAGTTCAAGACCCAGTTCACCGAGGGTAAGGATGCCGCGACCGGAACACGCATCTCTGACTTTATGGCACCCGGCTACTTGATCCTCGGCCTCGGTATCGATTACATGCCGAACGACCATTTCTCCGCATTCATCTCGCCCGCCACGGCGAAGTTCACCTTCGTGAACGACCAAGGCCTGGCCGATAAAGGCGCCTTCGGCGTGGATCCCGCCACCTATTCCTACGGTGTGGATACGGTAAAGCTTACCAATGGCGCCAATAGCTTGTTCGAGTTCGGGGGCTACGTGAAGCTGATGTACCAGCACGACCTGGCGAAGAATATCAACTTCCTCACCCGTGCCGACTTCTTCAGCAATTACCTGAAGAACCCGGAGAACATCGTTGTGAACTGGGAGACCCTCTTCACCTTCAAGGTGAACGACTGGTTCGCCGCCACCCTGAGCACGATGCTGATCTATGACGATAAGACCCAGATCCTGAAGCCTTGGGAGGACACGCCGCTGTTTTATGTCGGCAAGGGCACGCAGTTCAAGGAGGCCATCTCGCTTGGCATCATGCTGAAGATCTGATCATTGGCTCCATTTTGGAAAGCCCGCACCGAAGCATTCGGGGCGGGCTTTCTTTTTGACAGATGCTTCTCTGGAGCCTCATTTGCATGGCCATGCAAATGAGGATGGCCTTGCATGCGCGATTTGTGCTGTGGGAGCGCCGGCATTCAATGGTAGATCAGGAGCTCCGCGGGCTAGACAAGGTCAGGTCAGCCTCAGCCTACACTAAGTTTCGAGGTTAAATGTGAAATTGACGATTGCATGGCCATGCAAATGAGAGTCGCCCTGCACACGGGAGTGGTGTTGTTATAATGCGGACTTTTCAATGGCGAAGCAAGATCTCTACACGTTTGACGAGCTGATGTCAGCCTGAGCTTTCGCGGAGCTTCGAGGTCAATTGTTAAATCGACGTTTGCATGGCCATGCAAATGGGTATGGCCCATTGAAGGTCGTCGGGCCGAAACTGGATCACTTGTCTCCTGAACACCAAGTCTATCACTTGGTGCGCAGTATCCCGTCAGCAAGTGCAGCTTGTTCGGCAAGTGATCTAGCCTCCCCTTCGCCCAGTAGAAGTGAATATGCAATACGAAGCTTTTCCCAAGCGCTGGTCGCCTCGGCAGCCTTTCGTGTGCCTTCGATCGTGAGGAAGACCTCGACAACACGGTCCTGGCCATTACGAACGATCAGGCTTTCCATTGCGAGCTTATCCAGTGTGCGAGAGATCGTGGAGGCATCCAACTGGTGAACGTATGCAAGGTCCGTGACATTAATGCCAGGAGCTTCTCTGGCCGTCATGAGGATAAATCCCATGGTGGGCGTGATCTCGATGTGACGAAAGTGTGCTTCCGCCATGCGGGTAAGTGATCTTCCCAAGGCGGCCCCGGCATGATAGAGGCAAGAGTTGTAGCGGCTTTGGAGATCAGACATGGTAGATGCAAGGTAACATTTGCATGGCCATGCAAATGAGCCATCAGTAACTGAGCCGACGGTCTTCGACTTGAGCTGAAAAGTTCAAGGAAACCTCAGCGGCCCCTTCAACGGCTGGAACAGGCCATAGAGCCAAGGGTTCCCTTCGCGCACGTGGACCTCTATCGAGGCCACGCGTGCGGTCTTCCCGCCGGGGTTCCAGAGATAGATTTTCAACCGTGCGCCTTGCCCATGCTGAGGGAGGTCCGATAGCGGGGTGGACGTAAAGAGCGCGGAGCGACCAAGGGCAGGCCCATCGCCACTGGTGCGATAGAATATGGAGCGGTCGCCTTCCTTCAGTTCCATCACCAGCTTCAGTTCACTTCCGGCTGCGGCGTTAAGCACCTCCATGCGGGCTTCCAGGATGTCGTTATCGCCCGAGGAAAGATCGAAGACCGAGCGCTCGAAAACAGCGCCGAACTCACGACCTGCAAGATCCCAGACTTTCGGAGCCATGCCGTATTTGCCCGTGGTATCCCGTGATGAAGGCAGGTCCGCGTCCACGTTCCATCCTTCACCTTTCAGCGCTTCCGGTGTCACCATGCTGCGGTGTGAGAGGTCCTCTAGGTTTCCGTTGTTGGGCATGCCGGAGAACAAAAAGGCTTGACCCTCCTCCATATCGTGCCGTTCCACCATGAAGGGGAACGCCTGTTGGATGCGCTCGAGGTTTTCAGCAGTGGCACCGGAGGAGATCCCATAGAATACCTCGGCAGCGGACGTGGTGCTCAATAGGCTGTCCACGAAATGCGATGACCGTGAGCGCAGGTTGATGTAAGGTGCGGAGGTACTGTCGATGCCCCATTGCTTGAAGTAGAACCCCGGGATCTCCTCCGGTAGGTCCACCAGCGCCAACCGGTCGGGGACCTTGGAAGCCTCGACGATACCGTGGACGGCAACCTCGTATTTCGAGCGGTAGAAGATCTCGTAATGTTTCCGCTGCTCTACGAGTCCGAAAACGGCCGTGGCTGCGATCAGCGCTACCAGCGGGAACAGCAGCGGCGGACGCGGTGAACGCCAACCCGCGAACAAGGGAAAGACCAAGAAGGGGAAGGAGAAGATCACCACGGAATACTGAAGCACCGGCGCATGCCAGACCGAATAGCCGTATCCAACGGCCAAAGGCACCAGAGCAAGTATGAGGCATAGCAGGATGAAAGGGGAGGCTCCTTCGTCTTTGGAGCGGAATGCACGCGTCCAACCCAGAAGCGCCACGCCGAGCACCACCACCGCAAGCGGGATGCTGAACTGGAAGATCCAAGCGACATATTCCGGTAGCCAAATGGTTGTCGGCGGTGCCAGCCATTGGCCAACTCCGCCATAGCCGAATTGCCGCCACGTGATGGGCAGTTCCGGCAGGTAGAGCAACAGTGCCAAGCCACCGGCCAGCAGCACGCGTTTCCGTTCCACCGGCGGAGCCAGGAACAGCAGGCACAGCCCGGCCAGCAGCGCGAAGAGCAAGGTGAAATGATGCACATAGGCACACAAGGCCGCAGCCAATGCGAGACCGGTCCATGCCCATTTCCGGCCGCCCAAGGCGCGTGTGATCTGATCCATCAACAGGGCGCAGGTGAAGAAACCCGCCGCATAGGGCCGTGCGATCTGGGCATACATCACCGTGTATTGCACCGTGCCGATGAAGGCGATCGAAAGCAGTGCAGCTGCAGGTGAGGTCCATGCTGCTGCAAAGCGGTACAAAAAGAACAGTGCCGCGATGCCCATTGCGATGAAGGGCAGCTTCACCGCTAACTCACTCGTGCCGAACAGACCGGTCCAGATCCACTCGAACACCTGCACGCCCGAAGGATGCGCATCGATGGCCACGCCCTTCGCGATCAGCTCACTGAACGAACTGAAGCGCACGCGCAACAACGCGCTGATCTCGTCATGGGTGAAGGGAATGTGCGGCAGGTTCCACGAACGCAGTACGGTAGCCAACAGCAGCAGCGCCAACAAAGCCCAACGTTGTGCGGGATCACCGGGAATGCCGACCGTGGCCGCCTCTTCCAGCCGCTTGCGCCAGTGCGGTTGCTCAGCTGCCACGTTCCAGGTCGCGTTTGATGTCCTTTTCCTTCAAGCTATCGCGCTTGTCGTAGGTCTTCTTGCCCTTGGCCAGCGCGATATCCACCTTCACGATGCCGTTCTTGGCGAAGAACGATCGTATGGGAACGATCGTGACCCCTTGGTCCTTCAGCTTGCGCTGCAGCTTCTTCAGCTCTGTGCGGTGCAGCAGCAGTTTGCGATCGCGGATAGGCTCGTGGGCAAAGTTCTTCGCC
Organism: Flavobacteriales bacterium; assembly: GCA_038234075.1. Taxonomy (GTDB): domain Bacteria; phylum Bacteroidota; class Bacteroidia; order Flavobacteriales_F; family PHOS-HE28; genus PHOS-HE28. The sequence goes on from JBBSUV010000012.1 coordinate 26,314, forward strand.
TTCTCGAACGGCTGTATGCGCATGTTGCGCAGGTATAGCTCGTCGCCGATGAAGGTGCAGAAGGCCTCGGTGATGCTGGCGTCGCCGAGGCGCAGACTCTTCACCTCACTGCCCACGAGCATGATGCCGCATTCGTGCGTTTCGAGGAAAAAGTACTCGAACGCCGCACGGCGGTTCTTGATCTCGGGCATCACTGGAGCGGCCATGGCGCGAAGATGGGGACTGGAAGCCGCAAATGGCTGGATTGCCGATGAGCTATTGCGTTTCACCGCCTTGCTGAGCATCCACCCAAGCGATCCCCTGCTCCTCGATGCGCACCTTGCGCTCCTTGTACAGTGCTCCGAGCGCTTTCTTGAAAGCCTTCTTGCTCATGCCGAGCGCCCGGTAGACCTCCTCCGGCGAGCTCTTGTCCGTCAACGGAAAGAAACCCTCGTGCTGCTTGATCCGCTTGGCCAGGAGGGCGGTGTTGGCATCGTTGAAGTGCTCGTATCCGATAGCCTGGAGCGCGATGTCCAGCTTGTTGTCGGGGCGCACGGCCTTCACGAAGCCGGTGATGCGGTCACCGACGGAGATCGGCTTGAAGACCTCGTTGGCATGGATGAGGCCTTGGTGCTTATTGTTCACGATCACAGACCAGCCCATCTCGCTGCGCCCGAAGACCAGGAGTTTGACCTCATCGCCTTCCGCGACGGTAAGTTCCGCATTCCCCAAGTGCTTATCGATGCGGGTGCTTCCATAAAGCCGGTCCGTATGCTCGTCCAGCGCTAAATAGGTCACATACCAGCGGCCTTCCTCCAATTTCCGCTGTTGTTCCTTGAAGGGCACCAAGAGGTCCTTCTCCATGCCCCAGTCCATGAAGGCGCCTAAGCGATCCACGGCATTCACGCGCAGGCTGGCGAAACCGTTCAATTCGATCTTCGGCTCCAGCGAGGTGGCTACCTGCCGGTCCTCGGAATCGCGGTACACGAAAACGTTGAGCACGGCTCCTTGGTCGTGCTCGATCGGTACGTACTTGTTCGGCAGCAGCACCTCGTTCCCATCATCATCTCCCAGGAAAAGCCCTACGCTGGTGTTGCGCAGGATGACGAGGTCCTGGGTCTGGCCGGTGTGTATCATCTGGCGAAAGTTAGGTTGTCCCCTCCCGCACCTACTTCACGAAGTGGAATACCAACAGCAGGATGATCACCGCGATGCCGAGCAACGATGCGATGAAGAAGTAGTCGGCCACTTTCTCCATCCGTATTTCCCGCTCCGGGTGTACCGTCCGGATGGAAGCATAGGAGAAGAGCGTGGAGACGGTCAACAGCAATGCGATCACCGAAGTGAATTCATCGAGAATGGTGGATACGGAAGCGTTCGAAACGTGCAAGGAGGTGATCACGAAGAGGCAAAAACCCAGCAGGTTCGCGGAAGTACTGAGGATGTGCTTTGAGGTGCTCTTCGCCATGTGAGGTAGCGAAATTAGCGCGGTTGCCAGTGGACCGGCGAAGGCAGGAACGCCCTCCACGTTAAAACTGCGCAACACGTGCTTGTGATCACGAAAGCATGGTATCCGTTTTTTGGTTGATGGTTTATTTTGGTTCGACGCTCAGTTGATACGCGGCAAACCTGGACGACCATTCGGACCGGCACTGGGCGAATGACAGTCTCGCCGCGATCCTGATATCGATCATGCGATAAACGCATTTTCGACCCAATTGTCTGATCCGTGTCATCCTTTTGGGGCGGTTACGGCCTGACCCAGGGTCAGCACGGCGAAGGTTCCCTGCTGAGCGAGCGGTGCATAAGGGGGTCCCTGTATGGAGGACGGGACGGGTCAAGGGTTCTCTCCAATAGGAAGGACAGGAATACCATTATCCATACAAGTAGTGCGAGGTACGGATGTTCCGATCCGATAAATTGGTCCCTCCTTCACCGGAGAGACCGGTGACAAGCTCCATCCGTAACCACCATCATCCGCAACAACGTTGACCAACCCCATGCGCTTCCTTAAGACCGTACTGCCCGTTGCGATGCTTTTCCTCCTAAGTCCCGCGCAAGCCCAGATCTCCTTCGGGGGCACACCTGCCGGTCTTGGCGTTGAGGCCCGGGAGCTCCAAGCTCCACCGGTCATTGAGCTGCCTCCCGTGGATCGGGACGCTATGATGACCGAGGATGCACAGCGCATGGCCGATGGGGTGAAGGGCCCCTTCCGTTTCGGCGTGAACCGTGCCGTGGACCTTGGCCTGGACAACAGTGGGACGTGGAGCACACTGGCGGACGGCACCCGCATCTGGCGCGTTGCCATCCATTGTCCGGAGGCCTTCAGCATCAACTTCGAGTTCGGTGAATACGTGGTGCCCGAAGGGGCGAAGGTCTTCGTGTACAATTCCGAAGGCGGACAGCTCGGTGCTTTCACCGCCGCCAGCTCAGGAGGGAAACACACCATGGGCGTAACGCAGCTTGCAGGGGACAACATCACGGTGGAATACGAAGAGCCTGCTGCGGTGGCCGGGCAGGGACAACTGCGGATCACGCAGGTGACCCATGCGTACAGGAACATCATGGGCAATGACCCGGAGCGCGCGCTTGGAGACAGCGGTCCGTGCAACAACAACGTCATCTGTCCTGAAGGCGACGATTGGCGGGACGAGATCGCAGCGGTGGCCATGATCACCGTAGGCGGCAGCGGGATCTGCACCGGTACGTTGATCAACAACTGCGCCAGCGATGGCACGCCTTATTTCCTTACGGCGAACCACTGCACATCCAACGGCTCGTCCAACGTGGGCAACTGGGTGTTCCGTTTCAAGTGGGAAAGCCCCACGTGTACGCCCACCACCAACGGACCTACCACCAAGACCGTGAGCGGGGCCCAACTACTCGTGAACAGCGGGGGCAGTGACGTGGCCCTCCTGCAGCTCAACACGGCTCCACCTGCCAATTACAACGTTTACTATACCGGATGGAACGCTACGGGTGATATCCCTGAGAACCAGACCTGCATCCACCATCCCCAGGGCGACATCAAGAAGATCAGTTTCGACAACGACCCAGCGGAATACGGGACCATGTCAGGCGCGCCGTGCTGGCACATCCTCGGCTGGGATGATGGGACCACGGAACCCGGCAGCAGCGGATCTTGCCTGTTGGACCAGGATCACCGCATCATCGGGCAGCTCTTTGGAGGCTCGGCCAGTTGCGGTAATAACGTGGATGACTTTTTCGGCCGCTTCGATGTGAGCTATCCGCTCCTGCAGCCTTGGCTCGGCTCCTGCGCCACGGCCATTGACGGCTACGACCCGAACAGCATACCGAGCGCATTGGATGTGCGGATGGTGAACATTACCGGCATCGCTAGCAACTACTGCAATACCGGGGTCGTGGAGCCGGTGCTGAATGTGAAGAACAACGGGTCGGATGTGATCACACAGTTCACCTATAGCTATGACCTGGACGGTGGTGCCGCCACCACGGCAGCGTGGACCGGAACATTGGCGCCCGGCGAGATACAGTCCATCGCCTTGGATGCCACCACGGCCCTCAATGGAAGCCATGTTTTCCATGCTTCCTGCAGTGAGCCGAACGGACAGGCGGACGGGAACCCAGTGAACAATTCGTCACAAAGGAACTTCACCGTCGCCGATCCAGGATACCCGGTCACGGTGGCCATCACCACGGATAATTACGGATCCGAGACCACGTGGAGTATCGAGGAACAAGGAGGTGCCGTACTCTACACAGGTGGTCCTTACCAGGACACGAACGGAGGCACTTCCGAGGGCGGAAGCTTCTGCCTCGCCAGCGGGTGTTACAATTTCAAGATGATGGATGCCTACGGTGACGGTATCTGCTGCCAGTATGGGAACGGTAGTTTCCGGGTCCTTGACGGGAACGGTGCGGTGCTCGTGGATGGGACTGGTATCTTCTCCACTTCGATCACATCACCCTTCTGTATAGGTAGCACAGGCATCAACCAAGAAGGAAGCATTGCCGACCTGCAGATCTATCCCAACCCGGGCACTGGAGCGCTGGAAATTTCCATGCCCGGCACTTCCGGTGAAGCATCCATCCGTGTGCGCGATGCGCTGGGCCGCGAGGTCAATGCCACTAAGGTCCCTTCCATTTCACGGGCACGTCTCGACCTGGGCTTCTTGCCGAACGGAACCTACAGCTTGGACATCAATACGGGTCATTTCCATGCGGTGCGGCAGGTGATCATCATGCGGTAGTCCATCGGGGAGCCATCGCATGCATTGCGATCGCACTACTTGAAGATGTTGCCCAGCCCCTTGCCGATCTTCTGCACCGTTTCAAGGCCGATGTTCAACGGCTCGGACGAGAAGCCCGTGTAGTCCTGGATGTGACGGTCCGTGAACTGCTGCGGGTACACGACGATCCGGTTGTTCGCACTGAAATACTTCTCCAACTTACTCGGCAACCCGTCCATGACGCTGAGGTAAGAAGCAGCACCCCGCCGCGCGGAGACCAACAACAGCAGATCGTCATCATGGATATGCCTGGAAAGCACCAGGAAGTCCTCCCACTTCTCGAACGGGTGAACGCTCAAGCTGGGAGTGACCTTGGCGCGTTTCAGCGCCCTGCGCATGGCGTTCTCCGTAGCCTCATTGCAGTGGGCGATGATCGGCAGGGTGAGCTCTTGGGCCAAGCGGGCGACTTTGGACAGCCATAGATCGAAACCTTTCTCATGCTCAGCCAGCGGGGGCGCCATCACGACGATCCGTTTCTGGGTGACCAAGGGCGATCTGAAATGGCTCACCAGCACGGTCTTGTCCACATTCTGCAGCACGCTCTCCAGCTTGTCGCCGAGCAACCTGTCGAAGAAGCCCGCCTTCTGCGGCCAGCCCAACACCAGGATGTCCGCCATGATCTCCCGCGAGATGCGCACGATGCCGCTCGCCGGGTTGTGGTCGATGGTGATGATCACGTTCAACTTGGTCTCCGAGGCGGCTGCCTGCTTCACGAATTCATCCAGTGATAGCCGGGCCTTGCGGATGTTCATCTCGGCTACCTCATTGTTGGAGACCACCGTGAGGATGGAGATCGGGTTGGCCGAACGTTTGTCCTTGATGTAGATGCAGAGTTCCAGCAGCTTCTCGATGTTCTCAATGGTGGCCGTGGGCAGCAGGATGTGTTCGCTGTTGCCATTGGCCGCGCCCGGTTCCGGATCCTCCTCGCCGGACTCCACCACCAATTGCTTGGCCGCACGCTCCGTGACAAAGGAGGCGACCATGCAGGTCACCAGGATCAGCAGGATGGTGCCGTTCAGGATGCTCTCGTCCAGGATCCCTTCCCGGAAGCCCACGAGCACCACCGCCAAGGTGGCCGCTGCATGCGAACCGCTGAGACCGAAAATGATGCCGCGCTGGGCCTTGGTATAGCGGAACACCAACTGGGTGAACCAGGCTGCGAACCACTTTCCCGCCAGCGCCGTCACTGTGAGCGTACCGGCCACGATCAGTGCGGCCGTGCCGTTCAACAGGACCGACACGTCCACCAGCATGCCCACGCTGATGAGGAAGAAAGGGATGAACAAGGAACTGCCGATGAACTCGATCCGGTTCATCAGGGCGGAGGTGTGCGGGATCAGTTTGTTCAATGCGAGACCGGCCATGAAGGCGCCGATGATCGCCTCCACACCCGCCAGCTCTGCCAAGAAAGCAGCGAAGAACACCACCGCTAGCACGAAGATGTAATGCGAATGCTTCTCGCTCTCCAGCTTGCGGAAGAACCATTTCGCAATGCGTGGGATCACCAGGAACATGATGAGCGAGAACACCGTGAGGGAGCCCACGAGCCGGATCCAGAAATCCTGATCAAGCGTACCTCGGCTGTTGCTCATCACCACCGCCAGGATGATCAGCACCGCTGTGTCCGTGAGGATCGTCCCGCCCACTGTGATGGCCACCGCCTGATCCTTCGACACCCCCAAGCGACTGACGATCGGGTAGGCCACCAACGTATGCGTGGCGAACATGCTCGCCGTGAGGAAGCTCGCGTTGAAGTCGAAGCCCAGTAGATAGCGGCATATCGGGTAACCCAAGGCCAGCGGTATGATGAACGTGAACAGGCCGAAGAGGATGCTCTTGTTGCGCTGCGCCTTGAACTCATTGATGTCCAGTTCCAAGCCGGCAATGAACATGATGTACAGCAGGCCGATGGTGGAGAAGAGCTCGATCGCCGAGTTCTGGTCCAGCACGTGCAAGCCATAGGGACCGATGAGCACGCCGGACAGGATCAACCCGATGATGCCCGGGATGTTCAATCGCTTCAGCAGGATCGGCGATAGTAGGATGATCGCCAGGATCAATGCAAAAACGAGCACCGGGTTCTGCAGTGGCAGCTGGAAGTGATGCAGGAGCGGGGCGAGGTATTCCTTCACGGCGCGGGGTGCGTGGGTGGATCTTTCCGCGGCGGATCAACGAACCCCGTCACGCGCGTTTTGAAGAGAAGGCAACGAAGATAACCGGACGATCAGACGCATGGGGGTCACCATGACCGGAGCACTTACTTCAGAGCCCGTAGGCAGTGGTTCCCCAGCTCATCCCCGGCTGCAGGTGCTCGATCCACTTGGGGTCGGTCACCTTGACCTTGTAATCCACTTGGGCCAGTTTGTCCTCATTCTCCCAACGGCCTTCCCGCTCATAATAGAAGGTGGCCAAGTGTTCCTTGTTGATGATCGGATAGTTCGCGCAGCTGATCGTGTCCACGCTCTCCACGTACTCGCCGGCATGCTCCAGCCGGAATTTCTCGCTGCAGATCTGCGGCACCGTGATCGCATCACCCAATGGGCCGCCACCACCGAAGCGTGTATCCGCTTCATCCCACAGCACCATCAGGAAGAAATCCTTCGAATAGGGGATCTGGTCCCAGTCGTAGTAGGTCAGGAAAACCTTGAGCGTTACCGTGGATCCCTCCTTGGCAAGAACGCGTACTCCGTAAAGGTCCGTGGACATGGGTGCGAATTAATCGGTGAAGTGCGAAGGTGAAGATCCGTGGATCGCCTGTTACTGACCGGTTATGGCCTCCTGCTGCTCTGTGCTCTGTAGACCGGCTTCGGCCCTCCTTTTCCTCACCTCGATCTTGCGCTTGATCGGCTCGGGATAGTCGCTCGCATCTTCCGCTTCGTAAACGCGCACAGGTCGGGAGCTGTCGCTCTTCGTCAGCTCCTCCGCACGGCATCCGAGGATGATAGCGGCGGTCTGCACGCCGGAATACCCGGCACCCGCTACACCATGCGACTGGATGCTGGCGCCGCAGAGGTAGAGTTCGTCGATCTCCGCTTTTGGTCGGAAGGCGAAAGGCCCGATCTGCTTGAGCACCTTTTCCGTACCGTAGACCGAACCGTTGGTGGAGTTGATGTAGAACTCATTCGTCAAAGCCGTTCCCAGCTCTTTGTGCACCACATGTCCGCTGATGCCAGGGACCACCTTTTCCAGGGTCCTCATCATCTTCTGCATCAGTAGCTCCTTGAAGGCCAGGTAGGCCGGGGAGCGTTCGGTCCCTTCATCCGCAAAGGCCTTGAAGGCCTGATGGTCCACGTAGGTGATCGCCTCGATGCAATGGTGCTTCCCATCGAAACTGGAGGGGTCCTTCAACGTCGTACAACTGATGAACATGCCGGGGAACTCGTCTCCCTCGGTAATGCTTTGCGACATCAGCCGGCCATAGACCTCATCAGCATCAAGACCATCACCGGCGATCCAGATGTTTCCGGAATCCAAGCCCGCCTTGCGCAGGTCCATGTCCACCGTGAGGAAGAGCATCAGCGAAGTGCAGGAGTACGTCGTGCGGTCCAGCTTCTTCACCAAGTTCGGGCTCAGGTGCGCTTCGCCCACCAAGTGGCGATAGGTGGTGGTCGGGTCCGCGTTGCTGATCACCCGCTTGGCCAGAAGCCGCTGGCCGTTTTCCAGCTCGACACCGATCGCGCGTTTTTTCGTCTCCCCTTCCACCAGGATGCGGCGCACACGTTGCGACGTCCGCACTTCGCCGCCATGGCGTTTGATCGCATTGGTCATCGCCTTCACCATGGCACCGCCGCCGCCCATCGGATAGTAGGCCCCGCTGAAGTAGTGTGCCATCACCGCGCAATGCAGGGGGAAGCTGGCCTTGCCCGGAGGTAATCCGTGGTCGCCGCACTGGATGTTCAGGATGTACTTCAACATAGGGTCCTTGATGTACCAGCCGATCACCCGCTTCAGGCTGAACAGGGCATACTTGCCCATGTACCGGGTGCGCCATGGGATGGTGATGTTGTCCCAGAAGCCTTTCATCTTGGGGATCAGCATCAGCTGCGCGGACACGGTGCGCACCATGTTCAGATATTCCGTCAGGTTCTTGCGCTCCTTCGGAAAAAGGTCCGACAAGTACGCTATCAGCTCATCGTGCCCCGCAGGCAGGTGGAAGCGCTGGTCGCCGATCCAGCAATGTTCATAGCCTGCCGGGTTCATGCGGAAGAACACGAGTTCGTCCGAGATCCCGAGCCCTTCGTACAGCTCGCTGGTGGATTCCCCTTCACCGAGAAGACCCACGTAATGGACACCGGGCGTGAAGCGATGTCCGTTCAGGTAGAAGCTGTGGCACCAACCGCCGGGGACATCGTGCTGCTCCAGCACCACAACGCGCTGGCCCGCTCGCGAGAGGCAGATGGCCGCAGCCAGTGCACCCGCGCCGGATCCGATGATAATGGTGTCGATCGCTGCGTTGTTGTCCATGTACTACTGAGCTCTTCCCGGGTCGTGGCCCAGCGAAGCAACAACGGTCGCAGCGCTGGGTTTGCGGAACGGACAAAGATGATCCATATTCAATGGCCTATATCAGGCAGGCGCAGCATGGGATTTCATTGCTTGCACCTACGGAACGATCCCATTTAAGCCCGTTGTTCCTCCAGGAGGGCGTCCTAAATACCGCGGTCGGAGATGATCGTTCGGCATATCCGCCTTGCGGAGGATGTGGCTTTGTAAAAGTCATGACCACCACGCTCCAGAAGTGGCGGATCAACCCCCGATTTTTCAAACCATGAAAGATCAGGCTGGGAGAGATCCTCCGCTCCATAGAATAACTGGATCCGGCAGTCCAGCTTTTCAGATCGCAGCCTGAGCCGCGTGGAAGAGACCGCATACAAACGGCCGACGTCCATGCCCTTCAAACCGGCTTCCCAAGCAATGGACCCGCCCATGCTGAAGGCCATGATGTCGACCTTTCCCGTTTCCAACGACAACAACTTGTTGGCGGCGGTATCGATCCCGCCGTGGACGAATGCGGAGTGAATGGCCTCTTCACCGGCATCTGTGACGGCTACATTCCCCAAGGCACAACTATCATAGAGCTGTATGCTGAAAACGGGATCCAGCAATTCCACATAGTGCTCGATCCACGTGCAATGCTCGAGGCCCCACATATCGGAAAGGATCAGCAGCCTTGGTTTCATGTTCTTTCTTCCATCATAAAAGCAAGCGCTCGGCTCCGGAGCCTCATCCGGGGTTTGCCCTGTGCCTACTGATCGCAAGCGCTCGGCTTTTTGCCGAGTGCCTATACTGTTAGGGCCTCTGGCCCGCCTCCAGCACGAAGGTCAAACCCGCACCACTCCCCTAAATCCCCGCACTCCATAATACGATTGCGCCCCATTGTGATACGTGAACACATGGTCATACCGCCGATCGCAGAAGAGCGCACCACCCTGGGTGCGGATCGCAGGCGGCGTCAGCACCCAGCTCGATGTCTTCAGATCGAACTCGCCGAGCTTTTGCAGCTCCCGGTATTCTTCTTCGGTCAACATCTCGATGCCCATCTCCGCGGCCATGTCAACCGCGCTGTTGGCGGGCCGATGTTCCTTCCGGCTCTCCAGCCCTTCGCGGTCATAGCAAATACTGCGACGTCCCTTCGGACTTTCCGCGGAACAATCCATAAAGATGAACGCATCGCTCTTCTTGTCCTGGCCCACCACATCCGGCTCGCCACCGGTCTCTTCCATGGCATCCAGCGAACGCAGCTTTTTCGGATGTGCCAGCAGACGGGTTTCCACGTCGGCCCACTTCAGCCCCTTGCGGCGGTGCATGTTCTTCTCGAAGCGTTCTTGCAATGCGCTGAGCAATGCAACCCGCTGATCCGCTGAAAGTTCGTGGTCCATTCGATCCGTTGAAATGTTATGTCGGGAGGGATGCAGGATTACCAACCACCCCCGCCGCCACCGAAGCCTCCGCTGCTTGAGGGTGGCGTGCTCTAGGACCGGGCACTGTTGGAAAGCGGACTTTTCATGGGTTACTTATCTACGATCTTGCTTGTCTTGAAGAACTTCGCCCACTTATCCTTCAGGTCAGCCGGGATGGTTGCTTGCTTCACAGCTCTGAAGTTCGTGTAAAGGGCTTGCTTCCCCTGAACGATGTACCAAAGCTGCGATTCAGGTGTCTTATCGTCCTTGAAGCTTTGTGCTTCAATGGTGAAAAGTATCCAGGGGTATTGAACGCGCTCGTCCTTTTCCATAAAGGTCAGCTTTGCCTTGGAGGAATTCTTCTTCGCTTGGTCGAACATCATGTTCATGGCATCATCCATCGGGATATTCTTGGCTCCTTTGATCGATATCATCGTGCCGAACTCGGTCCACTTCTCCAAGGATTCGTCGGAATGGATGAGTTCGACCATGACCATTTGGTCGTTCTCCTGGTTACTTCCAACTATCCATTTTTCGCTTTCCGGCCATTCAAGCTTCAATGATTCGGCTGCCTGTGCTCCATTCTCGCAAAATCGTGAGAGGTACTTGTCGGCATGGCTGTCGCCGATCTGTTTGGCCTGGTTGAAATCTTCGCACGCCCCTTCCTTATTTCCCGTCTGAGCCCTGATCTGTCCGCGCAAGGTCAACGCATTGGGGAGTGTTGGGTCCAGCGCTATTGTCTTGTCAAGGTCGGGCAATGCTTCCAAATACTTCTCTTGGCTCACAAAGACGGATGCCCTGCTGTAGTAGGCCTTTGGAAAGGTCGGGTCGATGGCAATGGCCTTATCAAAATCCGCCATTGCCGACTTCAGGTCTTTCAAGGCAAGCTCACACGTTCCACGATTGAAGAAAGCATCCTTGTTCTGCTTGTCTTCTTTTATGGCCTTGTCATAATCCTTGATGGCTCCCTTGTAATCCTGCTGTTCATGCTTGGCGATCCCGTTCTGGAAATGCTCTTGGGAGGTCTGTCCAAAAGCGGTCATTGAGCAGATGATCGCTAGGGCTGAGGAAATAACTTTCATGGGTTTTCTATTGTAGAAGTTTCGTTTGAATGCCACGGCAGGAAGACGCATTGGTGCGTTCCCGTAGGCCTTGCCGGAGCTGTGCTGTTAGGAGGGTTTGAAGATAGGTGAGGCCAGTTCTTTCGTCCAAAATGCGGAAGGAGAGAACCCACTTATTTCGTCATCAGGTACTTCGCCACCGCCTCATACGCCGGCAAGGAGTACGCATCATTGGCGCTGTTCGCGGCAACGGGATGCGAGGCCATACGCACGATCACCATCTCTGCAACAGGATCGATGTAGATCGTCTGGCCATAAACCCCACGCGCTGTGAAGGCCCGGTGTTCATTCTCGGTGATCCACCACATGTCGCGGTAGGACCAGCCTTTCAGCTCCGGATGGCCCGACTTGGCAAAGGCCTCCTTGCTTCCGCCCTTTTCAATATCCGCTACGGCTTGAGCGGGGATCACCTGTTCACCATTCCACTTGCCATTGTTGCGGATCATCTCCCCGAACCGTGCCAAGTCCCGCAGCCCTGCATTAAAACCACCGCCGGCAAAGGGAGTGCCTAGGCCGTCGACTTGGTAGTAGGCGGACTGCTCCATACCGAGTTTGCTCCAGATCCGCTCGGAAAGTAACGTCGCTACGGACTTGCCGGTAACGCGTGCAATGATCCATCCCAGCGCATCCGCGTTCACGGTCTTGTAGCCGAACGCCTCGCCATGTTCGCCTTGCTTTTTCACGGTCTCCAAATAGGCGTAATAGCCGACCGGACCCTTGCTCTCGCCGGGCTTCGGCATCGGATTGCCCGCAGCGGAAAAGGCCCAGATCTCCGCCTTCGGGTCCGCATAGTCCTCGCTGTATTGCAACGCCGTGGTCATGTCCATCACCTGGCGCACGGTGGCATCGCCGAATGCGGACTGCGCTAGCTCCGGCACATACGCACTCACCTTCTTGTTCGCGTCCAGCACACCTTCAGCCACCAGCATGGAAGCCAACGTGCCGGTGAAGGATTTCGTGAGCGACATCACCGCATGCACCCGCTCCTCGTTCAGCGCACCGAAGTAGCGCTCATACACCACTTGGCCTTTGTGCATCACAATGATCCCGTCCGTGTAGTTCTTCCAGAGCGAAGCATCCCAGGTCATTGCGTTCTTCTCTCCCCAAGGCTGGAAACGCAGGGAGTCGATCCGCGGATCCAGTTGGTAGGGTAGGGGCCGGGGCGCTTGAAGGCCCCGGGAAACTTCAACGGTCGGCAACAGTTCCCGCATGTGCGCCACGCTCCAACGCATCGCGGGGAATTGGAAGAACGATCCATCCACCGCGCTCAGCACCTTGTCCTTCGGCGGGGGAAAGCCCTGCATCCACCCCAGCTTCACCGGGTCGCTGTCCTTGGCGGAGAGGAATGCATCCTGCTTTTGGGCCATGGCATTCAAGGAGGTCAGAACGAGGGAGAAGAGGGCGAGGGATGGGGTGAGGCGGTTCGGCCTGTGGGCGTTATTCATAGGATGGTAGGCTTAGTTAGACCTGAGGTTGAGTGTCAGTTCTTAATGAATTTAAGCGTGTAGGTATTGGACTTGAAGATCAGATGAATAAAGTGGATCCCTTTGGTAAGTCCGGAGACATCGATCCGGTGAGCCTGGTCAATTGCTACGCTTGTTGACGTGCCGAGTAACGTGGTGATCTGAATGTCCTGTAGGTCTGGATCGTTATCCATTCCTTCGATGGTCAGCAAGTCGCCAACAGGATTGGGGAATAGTTGAATGTCCCTTCGTAGTGAAGGATGGTCGCTTATAGACGTTGCCGTGTCAACTTGATAGACCGTGATCTTGTCGGCGTCCGTACCTCCGTTATTGATCAGATAGATCGATCGGCCATCATTGGATACAGCGATGTCCCTCAATCTGCCGTTCAGTGCCTGGTCCTCGCCGAAGAACTTTTTCGGATTTGGATCTGAAGCTGTTGATGGAACAAGTTCTCCACTCGCTTGAAGTTTGAATTGATAGACCTCTCTCTCGGTGGATACACCCTCTTTTAATGTAACGACCAACAAACTGTTGTTCCATTGAGGGATGCCATCGCTGCCGTAGTAGATCCCTCCCGAAGGAGCTACAGTGCACCAATCCTCCGGCACCTCTGAACTGACAGCAGTGGTACACCACGCGAATAGTGGATCGACCAAGGAGTCATTCGGGACCGATGGATCAGGGACATAGTTGGCGGCGAAATCACCTTCCCCGGGATAGCTGTTGTCATCCCGATAGCCGCGAACATTCTTCCAGCCATAGTTCATTCCCTTGTAAAGCACATTGATCTCATCATCGGTCCGGTCGCCATGTTCAATATCATAGACCAGGTCCAGGGTCGGGTTATACATCAAGCCCTGCGGATTGCGATGCCCGCGGGTGAAGAAGGAGTTCCCGGCTATCGGGTTGTCCGAAGGGATGGAGCCGTCTACATTGAAGCGATGGATCTTGCCATTCTGAGTGGTTACATCCTGTGCGAAATTGTTCGGATTTGTGGATTGGGGCGAATAGCATTCGGGTGAGTTCTGCTCCGATCTCCCATTGTCACCAACAGAGAGGAACAGGTACGATGTGCCATTTTGCTTGATCGCCATTAAGCGGCCACCCAGGTGGTCATAGCCGGTAGTGATCGAGTTGACAACGTTGGTGTCACTGACCACCGAGTTGGTGGCAGCGCTCCACTTGAGCCTCTTGACACGGAACTTGGTAGCAGGTGCCGACGCGCTTCCGGAGTTATACGAATAGACGTAATAGATATACGAACTTGAGCTATCCATGAAGTCAGGATGTAGAGCCAGCCCAAGGGTTCCTGCGCCTATGGAGAATTCAGGACAGAGCAGCGAGTTCTCAAGTGGTGATCCGGAGAAATAGTCCGGAGCAGTATAGACAACCATTTTGCTCCCATCAGCTGGATCAACCCGAATGACCTTCCCTCCCGACTCAGTGAGCCAAAGAAAATTGTCGGGGCCGTATGTGATCTCCCATGGCGTGGAAAGTGCCGTTGGGAGTTCCGTGCGAATGAACGTCTGGGACTTCACTGGAACTGATGAGGCAAGTAAAATGCAGAATAGTAGAATGGGCTTCATGGGTGCAGTAGTTAGTGTTTGTTGACCGATCCGCCATGTCCAATATGTGGAGCTCTTTCGAGGCTCGGGCCGTGACCTACTACTCACCACCGGCCGGTTCCCAGAGCTCCACCTTGTTCCCTTCCGGATCCAGGATGTGGACGAACTTCCCATAGTCGGATGCCTCGATGCTATCCACGATGGTCACGCCTTCCTTCTTCAGTTGCTCCACCAAACCTTCCAAGTTCTCCACCCGGTAGTTGATCATGAAGTCCTTGGTTGAAGGTTCAAAATAGGTGGTCTTCTCGGCGAAGGTGCTCCATTGCGTAACGCCCTTTTTTGTCGGGTCGGCATCTTCCCTCCACGCAAAACTGGCCCCGTACTGGCCAGCGTCAATGCCCAAGTGGGTGTTGTACCACGCATTCATCTGCTTGGGGTCCTTGCACTTGAAGAAGACGCCTCCGATGCCTGTTACCTTTTTCATTATTGCCGTGTCGTTGGGTGGTTCGGTTGTGCCTGCTTTGAATGCGAAGCCCAGACCGAAAGTAGCGACCAAGGCGAGCGTGACCAGTAAGGGACTCTTCATGGGTAAACGAGGTTTGCGCTGATGTTTGCGACGAGCCACTTATTCCCGGCGCGTTCTAGCATAGGCAAAGAACACGATGCCGAGCCCCATGAATGCCGGGCCTAACGTGGTGAACACAAGCTGGTGCGAGGCCAGGCCCACCACAAGGAAGGTCACTCCGCAACCGAGGAGGACCACCCCAAGTGCCTGCAGCTGTTTTGCCTTCTTCTCATCCATCAAAGTGCTTAGATCTTCTCCAGGATCAAGGTCTTCATCCGGGTCACCTCCGCCTTGGTGAAGCCATGCGCTCGGATGTTCCCTTCGCCGGTGGTGTTGATGATGATGGTGGAGTAACCCACCAGCGGACAGTCGATGTCCACGGAAGAGATCCGCGTGAAAGGGATCGTCTTCTCATTACCGCTGAAGAGGCTGGGCACTTGCAGGGTGACCCCTTGTTGGTCGATGATGACCTTCGAGGGAAAGACGCGGTTGCCTTCCGCGAGACGTGCAGCGATGAATGTTTCCATGGTGATGCAAGGTAGGTGCGCATTCGTTCAATGCCGTTGGAGGATCCTGAGTCTTATTCTGAAAGAGGCTTGAAGTGCTCCTCTCCTTCCTTCAAGGAGGGGCAGGGGTGGTGCATTCAGTGAGCGGTCAATGACCACCCCGAACCTCTCCTTCCAAAAAGGAGGGGAGACCCATGGGAGCGCTGACGAAGTCGCAGCGCTATTAATGGATGGATCAGTCATGGTCAGTCGTCGAGGGTTGAAGTTCTCCCCTCCTTCCTTCAAGGAGGGGCAGGGGCAATGTCATTAAGTTAAGCTAGCTGTCATACCGGGCGAAGACCCGGGGTCACACGCGGCAGGCATTCGCGGCCAACGTTCTCCGGCGCTGGTGGGTGTGATACCGGGTCCGCCACCCTGCGGGTCTTCGCCCGGCATGACAATCCTACTTCCTCCGTTTCCTTAACTTAATGACATTGGGGGCAGGGGTGGTGCATTCAGTGAGCGGACCACGGGCACCCGCTTATTCTATGAAATCTCCAAACGCTTGTTGAGCTTTTTCAGGCATGAGGAACACCGGGCTTGGGCGGGAAGTCCGTTGGTCCTCCCGCCCATGGCCGAAGCCCGTTGTTCGTCGGGCTTATCCTTGGCGAGTTGCTCTCAAGCATTGCCCGCTTCCGTTTGGCCCGATGTGGACCATTTACCTCGAAAAGAAGATAAGACACCATCGTCCTGTTGCGTCAGGGGCCATCGCCCAGCAATGTCGTACCTTGTATGTTCCCTCGGCAAACCTTTCAATCCGACCTCCCCATGCTGAAGCCCCTGATCTGGATCACCGCATTGCTCTTCTTCTCCGCGAATGCCATCGGACAAACGCCCGGCAGCAACCCATCCAGTGCAGTGCTGCAGAGCTGCTTCATTGGCACGCCGGCGGCGATGTGGACCAAGTTGAAGCTCACCAGCGATCAGCAGGAGCGCCTGAGCCGGGTGCAGGAGGCTTGCAAAACGGAATGCGATGTGGCCAATGGCAAGAAGGAGAACGATGGCATCTCCCATTCCAGCGGCGATATGATCATCACCGAGCTGAAGAACATCCTGACCATGGACCAGTATGCCGCTTGGTTGGCCTATTGCGAGGGCTCCGGCGGAAAGGGGACTACCCCGAAGTGAAGGGGCGCGTTGGGAATTCCGTGTGGAGACTCCGGATCTGGGCCCGGGTGAAAACCATCGGTTCCAAGAACGAATGTCATTCCGGGCTTGACCCGGAATCGCGCAAATGCCATGACCGGAGTACTCCCACACTATTCCTTCCAGCGCCTTTCCCTCCACTCCTTCTGTGCTTCCTTGGAAAGGAATGTCCAAGCCACGATCCGGGTGACCTTATTCCCCGTCCCCATGGAGATGGTCTTCACCTGGCTGGCTTCGCTCTCGTCCAAGAGCCGATGGATCCCTTTCAGGTTGGAATGCTT
Organism: Flavobacteriales bacterium; assembly: GCA_038234075.1. Classification (GTDB taxonomy): domain Bacteria; phylum Bacteroidota; class Bacteroidia; order Flavobacteriales_F; family PHOS-HE28; genus PHOS-HE28. The sequence goes on from JBBSUV010000012.1 coordinate 43,153, forward strand.
GGATACCATGGTTGTGAACCAGAAGCAGCTTTGCGAGAACAGCTTACTCTCTCTGATCATGTTCTGGATGAATCCATATTCCCCGCCATCGGTGATCAGCTCATTGCTGATCCCTGAAAAGTTGAGCACGGGGACCTTTGCCTTTTTACCCGACAGGTTCTCCACTTTTCGTCGTGTTCCATGTTGGGCCTCTTCCAGCGAAGCATGAAAAGGAGGGTTGCACAGGGTGATGTCGATCCGCTCTTCTTTGGTCAGTATGCCGTAGAAAATGGCCTTCGGGTCCTTTTGCAACCGAAGCTCGATCTTGCCGTGAAGGGACGGGTTGGACCGGATGATATGCTCCGCCGAGGCGATCGACCGGGGATCGATATCCGAACCGATGAAGCGCCAGCCATATTCAGTAACACCGGTGATAGGATAGATGCAGCTGGCCCCCACGCCAACATCCAGGCAAGTGATCTTGTCGCCAAGGGGGATCGTGCCCCCATTGCTTCCACCTACCAGGTCAGCAAGGTGGTGGATGTAGTCTGCCCGACCCGGTACGGGTGGGCACAGATTGTCATCCGGGAAGTCCCAGTGCTTGATCCCGTAATAGTGGTTGAGCAAGGCTTTGTTCAAGAGCTTAACGGCGCGTGGATCGGAAAAGTCGATGGACTCGGCTCCGAACTCGTTCACCCTTACATGGCTCTTCAATTCAGGTATAGCAGTTATTAAAGCGCTCAGATCATATCGCTCCCGGTTCTTGTTCCGAGGATGGAGTCTTCCCTTCTCCTTCACCCCTCCCGCCGGGTCTCCGCCTCGGGACCCTGCGGTCCGTGCTTTTCCGTGGCCCATGTCGCGCTAACCCCGTCAATCCAACGTCAACAGGATCTTTCCAATATGATCGCTGCTTTCCATCAGCCGATGTGCATCTGCCGCCTCTTCCAGCGGGAACGTCTTGTAGATCACAGGATGGATCTGTTTGGAACGGAACAGCGGCCAGATGTGCTGCTCCACCTCCTGCGCGATCCGGGTCTTCACCTCGGCGGTTTGGGGCTTCAGAAAGCTCCCTGTCAAGGTGAGGTTCTTGCTCATGATGGTGCGCAGATCGATGCTGACCTCCGTGCTCTTCATGCCGTTGATATAGAGAAGTCGGCCCTCTTTATTCAGGATGGCCAGGTTCTTCTGGGTGTAGTCCCCACCGACCATGTCCAGGATCACATCGATCTGCTCCGCTTTCCAGACTTCTTCGAACGCTTCCTTCTTGTAGTTGATCGCCGTTCCGAGGTGCATGCTGTTCAGGAATGCGATCTTGGCATCGCTGCCGGCGGTGGTGTAGACCGTGCAGCCCCAAGCCTTGGCCATCTGCAGGCCCATGGTGCCGATGCCGCTCGTACCGCCGTGGATCAACAGCTTCTCACCGGGTTGGAGCTTGCCCAAGTGGAACACGTTGAACCAGACCGTGAACACGGTTTCCGGGATCGCGGCGGCGTCCGTTAAACTGATCCCTTCCGGCACGGGAAGGCAATGGGAGCTGTCCACCGCCACATATTCGGCATAGCCGCCACTTGCGATCAGCGCGCAGACGGCATCGCCAACCTGCTTGTCCGTTACCCTTGCGCCCACCGCTGTGATCACCCCGGAAACTTCCAAGCCCGGGATCAAGTTGTCCCCGGATCCCTTGCCGTAGGTATCGGTGTTCTGTCGCGTGATCACATCGCTGCGATTGACGCCCGCAGCTTTCACCTTGATCAATACCTGGTCGGCTTCAAGTTCCGGCGTTGGCGTTTCCTGTAACTGCAGTACTTCCGGCCCACCGGATCGGGTGATATGGATCGCTCTCATGGGATATTCCTTAGGGAGCATTAAAGGTACCGTGGTTTGAAGCCGTGCGAAGAACGTACCTCGTCGGCATTATCGCTAATCCACTTCTCGTGCCGTAGTTGCAGTGCCCGCCTGAGGCGGATCAAAACGCCGGAGACTCGGCAAACAGCCGAGCGCCGGGGTGGAGCTCACTTTTTAGTAGGGCCGGAAAAGACTTGCGGGAGCGAGGGAGATCAACGATAATGAAAAGTTATGACAGAAAAGAAAGAAGGTTATTGAACCGTGTCAGCCATATATCTTATGAAATACTAACCTCATCAAGAACCCTGCTAAAATTAATGAAAAACCAGAGAACGCTACCTTTAAAGGCAAAGAAGCGGACATTGCTAAGCACCCCACTAAGCCTAGTATAGGAATTATCCTGCCATACATCCTATCTTGCTTCGGCTGTTTTATAGCCGCTATATTAGTAATACTATAATAGAGCAGAATCGTAAAAGTCGCAGCTCTAACAATAAATTCGAACGAACCTATAAGGGTGATCATCAAAATTACAAGACCTGTAAAAAGTATTCCAATATGTGGAACCCGATATTTTTCATGTATGCTTTTAAAAGTAGGTGGTAAGTCATTCCTTCTGCCCATGGCTAACATCACTCTGCTTATCCCCAATACCTGACTCAACAGCACACCTAACATTGCAGTGGATGCGCCAATGGTTATAACGATACTGATCGCCGGAGTGTTCAACGCAGCAGCAACAACTTGTAACGGCGAGGTGCTGTTTGCCATATTCTCTGTTCCTATAACACCAATAGCTACAACAGAAATTATACCATAGAGAATAATCGCTGTTACTATAGTGATCATGATCGATCTTGGGATCGTTTTCTTGGGGTCCACTACTTCTTCTGCAAGTGTTGCTATTCGCCCATATCCTGTAAAAGCAAAAAATAAAAGCGCAGCAGCTTCTGCAATTCCTGAAATGCCAAATGGAGCGAAGGGTTTGAAGTTTTCAAGATTCACCTCAGAAATACCGCTAAAAGCCAGATATATAAGAGAAAGTAAAGTTCCAGTAACGATCACAAGATTTAAAATTCCGGCTTTCTTAATGCCACAGTAATTGGCCACTGTCACAAGAATGACAGCTAAAACAGAAAAAGTCAATGGAGAAGCAATTGGCATCAGTTGGTAGAAATAACTACCAAAGCCTATTGCAACAAATCCTGCCCCTGCAAGCTTACTCACTAAAAACATCCATCCTGCCAAAAATCCAGAGGAAGGACTTAACAATATGTACCCATATTCGTAAGTGCCGCCCGATTGTGGATACTTGGCTGCCAATTGCGCAGAGCTTAAAGCATTAAAAGTGGCAATGATCCCGGCAATTAGAAGACCCACAAGAAAGGCAGGGCCCGAAACTCCAGCTGCTATCCCGGTAACCACGAAAATGCCTGCACCAATTATTGCGCCCAAACCAATGCCCACCGCATCTTTTAAGGTTAGTGATCTTAAAAGATGCTGCTCATCTAAATCCTTCATGCGTTCTTATTTAGTATAAGCCGATCCAATGAAAATTTTCCGGCACCCTTAAGTATAAGAAAAAGGCATCCCAACCACATTGCAAGATCAGTACGGATCTCGTGCGCCATACTCCAGAATCCATAGGTTTTGAGTTCTCGTAGCACAAAAGGTCCGAAACTTGCGCCAAAAGCAATCGGGATTTTAGTGACAATTATTGATACTGTCATGTTGATGATCATTGCTATAGCTGCTGCACGGGTTAAAAATCCGAGAAGAAGTAATACACCGCACACAATTTCAAAAACGCCTACGAAATGTGCGAAAAGATCAGGATCGGGAATCCCATTTTTACAAATCGTTCCGGTCCGAGAACCGCAGGGAATAAAAATTTCTGAATGCCTTCGGAAAGAAAAACGGAGCCTACCATCAAACGAATGATGATAGTAGTTTTTGAATTGTCGGTGTGCGTAATTCTTTGATACATCATTATTTATGGGTCTATATTTTGCCTACTTCGCCGAAAGCAAATATGTTTTACACAGTACAAAGTAAGATCAGGAACCAAATTCAAAGTTTAGGATCATCGTGCCCACTAAGGCATTATTAAATTCACCACCGGGGTTAATTACGTACTGTGCATCCGCTTTTACATTTAACCAATGTGTAACGACGAACTTGTAGAATGCTTCCAAGTTGGTTTCGTCTTGTTCGGGTAAATGTAATTCTGGACTTAAGAACGCATAATGAGAAGAAAAGCCGAAGGCATCATCACTACGCTTGGCTGATGGCCCCGTCCAAACTACGCCACCGCCGTAATGGGCATAAACGGCGGCAAGGTGGTGGTCAGTTAAACCATATACAAGAAACATCCGTATTCCCCTATCACTTGTGTTGTGCGCAATAGGTTGCCACAAGGTTTGGTCGAATATTGCGTAAATACCATTTGTACCTTGTACGCTCTTGCCATCAAAGTTGGAAAAAGTTCCTGTATGCTGCCATACGCCGAATTTTAGATTTCCATCTTTTTGTAAGCTTGATAAATGATTCCACTTTAACCCCAACTCACTTAAAAGCAATACCCCATTTGTCGTTGGTTGTAGAGAGACGGGGTCTCCATGAAAATTGAGAAACCGCGCATTTTGATTGGCGTAATCCATTGCCAGGTTTATGTAAAATAATTTGCCCGAGGAAATGAAGATATTAATACTTGGGACTGGATCCGGAAATGTGGGAAAAACGAAGAACGTTGGCGTAACCTGCGTTGAGCTATTGATAAATTCAAGTCCGTTGTCAATAACGCTAAATTCTGAATTGGTATCTATCTTGCCTATTTTTAATCGTAATTTAGAATTAAACAGCTCCTGTTGATACCAAAATTCCAGCATCTGCACAAAGGGAAATGAATTATGTTTATCAAACACCTGAAAATCGCCAATTAGTTTTTCAGAAGGATCATCTCCGGCGTGATACTCAAGGTCGGCATAGATAACAGCATTTTTTATACCGATTGATTTTTGTAAATCGAAATTTATATTCGCATCAAAAGTGGAAGCATAAGCTGTACCTGTTTTAATGCCACCTTCAAAATTATTATAACCTTCCAATGTTTCGCTGATGCCAAAGGATATTCCATTTGTACTTAAAATCGTAAAAATATTCTTTTGTTTAATGGAATCCTGAGCAGTAGAGGTGGTGGATAAGCTCATTAAGATGAATATTACAGAAAAGTATTTGAGAATGAACTTCACCTTCCGCAGGGTCTCCACTTCGGGACTCTGTGGTCTGTGCTCTTCCGTGGCTGTTCTATGAATAAGGTCGATCACAGTCTCATCACCCCGAAGCAGGTACACAGCGATGTTTGTGTCAACGACATACCTAGTTCCACTCATCCCGCATCCGTTGCTGGATCATCAAGGAATCCTCTTTCAGCTTGATCGTTCCGGCGAACTGTCGGATGTCAGGTAGTTCCCGACGCTTGCGGGCACGCGGTTTCAGCTTCTTCAACGCTGCGGCGATCTGCCGCTTCGTCATGCCTTCCCGGATGATGATAGCCATGTGTTCTGCTTCAAGACCAAAGTTAGGGCACAAGGAGGATGGAAGCCATTTTCACTTCACCACCAACACCGGCACCTTCACCCTATGCCTTACCGCATCCACGGTAGCGCCGAAGAGCAGGTCCATCAGCCCGCGGTGGCCGTGTGAGCCCATCACGAGGAGGTCGGCCTCGCTCTTGTTCACCAAGTTGGCAATGGCCGCCACCGGACTGCCTTGGCCCACCACCGCCTGTGCGGAATAGCCTGCGGCACGGAGCTTTTCGGCGTAGAGTTCCAGGTTGGTGGCGTCGTCCACCGCCTCGCGGTCTTCGGTGAGCGCGCCGAGGTAGTGTGCGGCGGCGCTTTCGGTGATGTGGATCAGGATGTACTCGGCCACCTTTCCGCCCTGGGCGATGGCCGCGTTCAGCACGCGCTCGTCCATCGCCTTGAACTCCACGGTCACAGCGATGCGCTGCGGCGGGCGCTGCTCCTGCACCTTCAGCTCCGGCAGGGTACTGTCGATATGTCGCTTGGCGGGTCTCAGCTTCGCAAAGAACGGCTTCACGGTGATGTAGAGCAGCAGCAGTGCGAAGAGGATGATGATGGGGATCACGAGGAACTCCACCCAGAACACATGTGCACCGCTTCCTTCGAGCCAGCCCTGCACCTCCTGCAGCACGAGTTGTGCGTTCAGCACCACGATGATGATCGCCGTGGCCCACGACAGCAGTTTCACCCACGGTTTGATGGCGAAGGTGCCCATGCGTTTCTTGTCGCTGGTGAAGTGGATCAGCGGGATCACGGCGAAGCCAAGCTGCAAGCTGAGCACCACTTGGCTGAGGACGAGGAGCTGGCCCAACGAATCCGGCCCGAAATAGATGATGCTGATGACCGCGGGGATGATGGCGAGCGAGCGCGTGATGAGCCGCCGCAGCCACGGGCGGATGCGCAGGTCGAGGTAGCCTTCCATCACGATCTGCCCGGCGAGCGTGCCGGTGATGGTGCTGCTTTGCCCCGCGCCGATGAGGGCGATGGCGAAGAGCGCCGGGGCCATGGTGCCGAAGAGTTCGCCGAGCAGTTCGTGCGCCTGGTCGATCTCCGCCACGTCGTAATGCCCTGCGGTATGGAAGGCGGCCGCGGCGAGGATGAGAATGGCGGCATTGACGAAGAAGGCGAGGTTGAGCGCGATGGTGGTGTCGAAGAAGTTGAAGCGGATGGCCTCGCGCATGCCCTTGTCGGTGCGCTCGAAGCGGCGCGTCTGCACCAGCGCGCTGTGGAGGTAGAGATTGTGCGGCATCACGGTGGCGCCGATGATGCCGATGGCGATGTAGAGCGCCTTGTCGGAAAGCGCGGAAGGGATGAGGCCTTTGAGCACATCGCCCACCACGGGTTCCACGATGAACATTTCCGCGAGGAAGGAGAGGCCGATGAGGGTGACGATGGAGACGATGAAGATCTCCAGCATGCGCATGCCCTTGTTCATCAGGAAAAGGATGAGCAGCGTGTCCAATGCGGTGATGAGCACGCCCCAGAGCACGGGCAGGCCGAAGAGGAGGTTGAGGCCGATGGCCATGCCCACCACCTCGGCGAGGTCGCAGGCGGCGATGGCGATCTCGGCCATCACGTACAGCGGGATGTTCACGATGGGCGGGTAGGTATGCCTGCTGGCCTGGGCGAGGTCGAGGCCGCGCACGATGCCGAGGCGGGCGCTGAGGCTTTGCAGCAGTAGCGCCATGAGGTTGCTCATCAGCAGCACCCAGATCAGCTGGTAGCCGAAGGCCGACCCGCCGGCGATGTCCGTGGCCCAGTTGCCGGGGTCCATGTAGCCCACGCTCACCAGGTAGGCAGGGCCGAGAAAGGCGAGAATGCGGCGCCAGCCCTTCGCGGTGGGAATGGCCACGCTGGAATGCGCGTCGCCGAGGGAGCGCCGGTCGTGCATCAGGGCTTCCGGCTTTTTCCTTTGGGCAGCAGTTCCACCAGCAGGTGCGCGGCCACTTGCGCGGAAAGGGTGAGGTGCGCTGCTTTGTCGCCTTGGAGTTCCACGCTATCATCGAAGGCATGGCGGGCGATCACGGCGAAGCGCATGCCGATGCCGAGGCCTTTGCCGTCCAGCAGGTGCAGCAGGGTGTCGCTGCCGTCCTTCACGGCGACGATGCGCATGTGCGCGCCCGCGCTGCATTCCGTCAGCGGCAGGGTATCACGCTCGGTCATGCGTCCGTTGCGGTCCGGGATGGGGTCGCCGTGCGGATCGAAGGCGGGGTCGCCGAGGTATTGCGCGAGGCTCTCCGTGAGCTTTTCGCTCTGCACATGCTCCAATTGTTCGGCAACGTCATGCACCTCGTTCCACTTGAATCCGAGGCGTTCCACGAGGAAGGTCTCCCACAGGCGGTGCTTGCGGACAAGCTTCAGCGCGGCGGCCTTACCCTTGGCGGTGAGCTTCACGCCGTAGTAAGGTTCGTGCTTCAAGAGGCCCTTCCCGGCAAGCTTCTTCAGCATCACGGTAACGCTGCTGGCCTTGATGTCCAGGCGTTCCGCGAGGTCCTTGGTGCCTGCGGTGGCACCGTCCTGCAGCAGGGTGTGCACAGCCTTGATGTGGTCCTCTTCGCTGCGGGTGAGCATCGGGGACAAATGTAGGATGAAATAAAATTATTAGACAAGGCTAAATTGGTGAATAATGAGGAGTGATTGGTGATCGGGGTTCCCAAGGCCCCAGGATCCGCCGCCATTTTCCAGTCAGTAGCACACTGCTCCGCGCACAGCGCGAGATCCTGTCAATCCTGTAATCCTGTCATTCTCTTGTCGGCAGTCGTCATGCCCAGTCACCAGTCACCAGTCACCACCAACCAATCACCATCACTGATCGCCGATCACTACAACGAAACCACTTCCGGCAGTGCCGCCCCCAGCCCTGTGTAGAGCTTGATGCCCGCTAAAGCCAACAGCACAACGAACACGTAGTTCCAGTTGGCGGTGAAGTCGAAGAGGCTGCCCGCGATGAACGGCCCGGTGGCCGCGAGCGAATAGCCGATGGCCTGCGCCATGCCAGAGAGCTTCGTGGCAGTCTCCGTGTTGCTGGAGCGCACTACGATCAGGTACAGCGACAGGCCGAAGGAACCGCCAAGCGCAAAGCCGATCAGGGCCACCCAGAGCTGCACCGGTCCAAGTCCGGGGAAGATCAAGCCGAGCAAGGCCACCACTTCCAAGGCGATCAGTGTGATGATGATCGAGCGTTGGTCCGGACGCTTTCCCGCCCAGAGCGGCGTGAGCAACGAGCCGAGTACGCCGGTGGCCTGCGAGAGGGAGAGCATCCATCCGGCGAAGACAGCGTCCTCTCCGCGACCTTGTATCATGTCCGGGAGCCACGCCAGGATCACGTAGAAAGCCAACGATTGCAGCCCCATGAAGAGCGCTACGTTCCACGCGAGGCGGGAAGAAAGCAATTGCTTCATGGCCTGCTTGTAACTGCCCGGCGGCCTTACATGCGCGGAGCGCGAAAGTTGCGGAAGCCAGAGCAGGAGCGCCGCCACCGCCAAAGCCGCCCACACTATCAATGCTCCTCGCCAACCCCACGAAAGGCCTTTCGCCAGCGGCACCGTGACCCCTGCGGCAACGGCAGCGCCTACGCCCATGGTGCCGGAATACATGCTCGTCATCAACCCGAACTTCTTCGAGAAGCTCTGTTTGACCAAGCCGGGCAGCAATACGTTGCCGAACGCGATGGCGATGCCGAGCAGAAGCGTGCCGAGGTAAAGCGTGAACACGGAATGAACGGTCCGCACCAGGATGCCGATGGTGAGCAGGCCCATGGCGGCCGCCAGCATACCGGGAATGCCGAAACGCCGCGTGACCAGTGGCGTCACCAAGGAGATGCCGGCGAATGCCAGCAACGGCAACGTGGTCAACAGCCCCAGCATGGTATTGGAAAGTCCCGTACTGTCGCGGATCATGCCGACCAACGGGCCCACAGCCGCCAGTGCGGGGCGCAGGTTGAGCGCGATGAGCAGGATGCCGGCGATGAGCAGGCCGTCCTTGGAACGCACGGAAGGCGCCGATGAATTGGATTGAAGCGAGGACATGGACGGAGGCGGCGAAGGTAGGCTGGTGATAGGAGGTGATAGGTGGATGGTGATTGGTGATTGGAGGCACCGTAGGTCGCAGCAGCCGGTCGCCACATTCAGATCAGCAGCGGTCAACTCCGCGCTCAGCGCGGAAATCCTGTCGTCCGATATGTATCGGACCTGTGATCCTGTCCTTCTCTTGTCGGCAGCAGTCGGGCCCAGTCACCGATCACCGATCACCATCACCCTTCACCGATCACTATAGGCAGAAACTCCGTCAAAGCCCCACACGCACCACCGGCTACTTTTGCGGCCGATGTACAAACTGCTCCGTCCGTTGCTTTTCAGCCTTTCGCCCGAGCGCGCGCATCACCTCACGTTCTCGGCCTTGGAAATGGCGAAGCACATCCCCGGTGCGCTCGCACTGGTAGGTGGTGAGCGCCCTTCTGCGGAAGCTGCGTTGGAAGTGATGGGATTGAGATTCCCTGGTCCCGTGGGCCTTGCAGCCGGAATGGACAAGGATGCCAAGCACGTGGACGCCTTGTCGCGGATCGGCTTCGGCTTCATTGAAGCAGGCACCTTAACGCCCGTAGCACAGCCCGGCAATGAGCAACCACGCCTCTTCCGCCTGAAGGCCGATCGCGCGCTGATCAACCGCATGGGCTTCAACAACGGCGGCGTACTGGCAGCGGTGGAACGCTTGAAGAAGCGCACGCCCGGCATCATCGTTGGCGGCAACATCGGCAAGAACAAGGTGACGCCGAACGAGCAGGCCATCGACGACTATGTGAAGTGCTTCGAGGCGCTGCACGGCGTGGTGGACTACTTCGTGGTGAACGTGAGCAGCCCGAACACACCGGGTCTGCGTGCGCTGCAAGAGAAAGGTCCTCTGCTGGCCATCTTGAACGAATTGAAAAAATGCGATGTAGCGAAGGCGGTGCATCGGCCGATCTTGCTGAAGATCGCGCCGGACCTGACGGACGAGCAGTTGAACGACATCGTTTCTGTGGTGAAGGAGAGCAACATCGCGGGCGTGATCGCCACCAACACCACCATCTCGCGCGAAGACTTGCAGATGCCGAAGAGCGAAGTGGACGCCATGGGCGCAGGCGGTGTGAGCGGGGCACCTGTACGCGAACGGAGCACCGCGCTGGTGCGTTACCTGCGTGAACGCTTGCCGAAGCCGCTCGTCATCATCGGCGTGGGCGGCATCGACAGTGCTGAAGCTGCAATTGAAAAGCTGGACGCCGGCGCGGACTTGGTGCAGGTCTACACGGGCTTGATCTACGAAGGACCCGCGCTGCTGAAGCGCATCAACAACGCTTATGTGATATGGAAAAGCCGCAAGTGAAACTCGTCGAGTGCCCGCGCGATGCCATGCAGGGCATTCACCAATTCATACCCACGGATGTGAAGGTGCGTTATCTCAATGGGCTGCTGCGTGTAGGCTACGATACCATCGACATCGGTAGCTTCGTCAGCCACAAGGCGATCCCACAGTTAGTGGACACAGCGGAGGTGCTTCAGCGTATCGACCTCAGCACAACGAAGAGCAAGCTGCTTGTTATCGTGGCCAACGAGCGCGGCGCGGAGGACGCGGTGAAGCAGGAAAGTGTGCGCTACTTAGGCTATCCGTTCAGTATCAGCGAGACCTTCCAGCAGCGCAACACGAACACCAGCATCGAAGGCAGTTGGTCGCGCACGGCGAACATCGCGGAGCTGGTGCGGAAAGCGGGGAAGGAGATGGTGGTCTACATCAGCATGGCCTTCGGGAATCCGTACGGCGATCCATGGAACGCGGAGGTCGCGCAGCATTGGACCTACAAGCTGGTGAAGGAGCTTGGCGTGCGCATCATTGCATTGAGCGACACCGTGGGCGTGGCCAAGCCGGAGGACATCGCAAGCATGTTCAGCACCTTGATACCTGCGATGCCGGAAGTGGAGTTCGGTGCGCACCTCCATGCCCGCTTGGACAATTGGAAGGGGAAGACCGATGCCGCATGGAACGCCGGCTGCCGCCGCTTCGATGGTGCGCTGAAAGGCTATGGCGGTTGCCCGATGGCGGAAGATGATCTCGTTGGGAATTTGGCCATGGAGCAATTCGTGCGGGACCTAGAAACGCGTGGTATCCACACAGGACTGGACTTGGCGCAGATGGAGCGCAGCGTGGTGGAAGCGGGAACGGTGTTCCCGTAAAGCCCACAGGGCAAGCCACAACGCAAACTCCCGCTCAGGGTCTCGCAAAGCGGACCCTGAGTTCCAGAACTTGCTCTTTCAGCTAACGCCTACCAAACCCGACAACGGCGACAGCGTGAGACCGCGTTCCAAGAGGTCCTGAACAGCCTCTTATAGTTTCACGAACCGTGCCGTTTCTCTTGTGCCCTTGCCGAACGTGGTGATCACGAACGATCCCGCGGGAAGCTGGCTCACGTCCACGGCACCGTCGGGCGAAAGCGGTCCTTCCAGCAGGATCCTTCCGAAAAGGTCTTGTATCTCGAAACGGCCAAAGACTGCTTTTTGTCCTTGGCATGTCACCCAGATCCGTTCATGTGCGGGATTGGGGAACACGCGGACATCGTGGAAGGAATATTCGGCCAAGGAGGTGCTTGCGTCCACACGGAATACAGCAGGAGGGGTGATGATCGGAGCGTTGAAGTCGAAAACGATGTGCGCAACATTGTCGATCTCGGCACCATCCGCCAAGCTCGTCTCAGGCAGGATGCTGAAACGGACAAAGCCGTGGCTATTAACCTCATCGCTGATGCTATCGGGTAAATTGATGGCATTGAACAGTACGTACAACACGCCGTGGTCCACGTACCACTGATAGGGATGGCTGGCCCCCAGAACTTGGATACTCGCCACTTGCAGGCCCGTTGGTAGTGTGTCTGCGATCACTACGCGTTGGGCCATGAATGTTCCCGTGTTCTGGAAGCGGACCGTATAGTTGAGCCGCGTTCCACCGGCCTGGATCTCAGCGGGGGACAAGGATGAAGGAGCGACCAACTTATCGTTCGGGTCGTAACTGCCGACCACGCTGTCGGTGTAGTTAACGATGTTGTCGACCGGTGTTTCATCGCTGCTATCGGGAAGTACAACTAAATGATAATTGAGTGTGGTGCCCAAAGGCACATTGGCGGCGGTGTTCAGTTCCACGACAATGGAGATAGTGGAACCCACTGCCAATCCGGGCACGTCCCACGTTGCCGTATTGCCGGAAATTGAACCGGGCGCGATCGAACTGCCCACCCAACTTTGGTCTGGATCGAGATCCAGCACCAAGTGGGCATCCATGGGAACGGTGCCGAAGTTGCGACAAGAGAGGTAAAGCTGGCTGTTGAAGCCGGGAACGGCGGGGCCGGCATCAAGCCGGGCCTGTAGGTCTTGGATGTCCGGGATAAGGAAGGCAGCAAAATCATTATGGGTATCCGCCATCCCCATGGCGGGCAGATCCGCAGTATGGGTGGTGGGTGTGAAGGATTGGACATAGGGGTAGTAGGAGGAAGGAACCATGGTATAGGAACCGGGCAGAACGCCGACTTGCCAGGTACCGTCCAAGTCGCAGCCCACGATGTAATTGCTTGGTTGGAGCGAAACGGAGGCAGTAGGCAGTCCCGGCTCACCGGGGTCGTATTGTCCGTTGCCGTCCAAGTCCATGAAAACGCGGCCGGAGATGCCCGGATTCGAGCCGGGGCAACTGCTGTTAAGCACCGAACAGTAGTTAAAGTCATTGGGGCCGAAAGGTCCGTTGATTGTTTGACATGATATCAAAGACGCGGGCCAGTTGGGAGGCAGAATTGCTGAGTAACGTCATAATTGGTGAGGTCCAGGCTCGTCAAACCACAGGGAACGATGCCAAGCATAATTTCAGGTGATCATCAAAGAAATTCATCGAGAGCTTGGTCATGTCCTGTGTCCAGCCCTGCACCGTGAGCGTGCCAAAGGAGTTGATCCCAGTAATGAACTCCACGGAATCACAGGTAAATGCGGAAAGGTCCAATAACTGGTCATTGGCGTCCGGCATTACGAACATCGATCTGGCCATTCCCGCAGGTAGGACGACCTCAGGGCCATAACAATCCAACGAAAGTGAACCCGTCTTGACCGATCCCTGCCAGGTAATGTCCTGAAATGTTGCGACCATGTAGTGCAAGCTGTCCGGCATGGTGCCGAAAGCGAGATGGGATGATTCTGCATAGACGACCAGTGTCTGTAAGCCTGCGGGGAGATCATGTAAGTTGACCGAATCAATGGAGCCATTGAATATTTGCACTCCAAACTGCTTCAAGCCAGCAGGAAGGCCATTGACGCTGAAGGACGATATGTAGTTGTTATTGCAGGTGATGGTCAGGCTCTTCAGGGAATCCAAGTACTTAAAGCCGATGAATTCAGATGGTATCGAAGGCAGGTATATGTCACTGAGTTGAACTGCGGCCGTGTCCAAGTCGGCAATGCCCGTCTGCGTCGTGTCCATAATGCCGACGGCATCGACGATCCCTGGTATCAGTGAGTTCAGGGCTTGGCGTTCTAGCGTGTCAGGGATGAAGACTTGTGCTTTTGCAGTGCCCAAGGCAAAAGAGATCAGGGTTGCAAGTGCGATGCGGTGAAGGAATATTTGGTAGTTCATGATAGGTGAATTTACACGCGAGAAATTGAATTGATCGATCGCGCCGACCTTAAGACGACTCTTTCCGGTGGAACGCTGCTTGCAAGCGATACCCCCAGGTTGGGATACCTAGCAGATCCGCAGAATCCCGTTTCTGGACGTGTCCGCTCCATTCGACAAAATGCAGCACGACGATATTGTCGTCATTTGGAATCCGGATATATCGTCAATACATTTGGCGCGCTAACCCTCCGCGCCATGAGCCCCAATCCCTACTTCGGAAGCAACTTGAAACTGCTGCGTGCCCGCCGTGGCCGCTCGCAGGAAGAGGTCGCCATCGGCCTCGACGTGAAACGCTCCAGCTGGAGCGGCTACGAGAACGGCAGCGCCGAACCGCCCTTGGACCTGCTCGTGCGCATCAGCGCCTACTTCAGGGTAAGCTTGGACAAGCTGCTGAAGGACGACCTCACGCTGCTCAGTGAGAGCCAGCTGGGCATCCTGGAGCGCGGCGGTGATGTGGACCTCAGTGGCCGCCGGTTGCGCGTACTGGCCACCACCGTGGATAGCAAGGATCGCGAGAACATCGAGCTGGTGCATGAGAAGGCCAAGGCCGGCTATGCGTTGGGCTATGCCGATCCCGAATACATCAGTGTGCTGCCGGCCTTCCAGATGCCCTTCCTCAGCCGCGACCGCAAGTACCGCACGTTCCAGATCAGTGGCGACAGCATGCCGCCCGTGAGCGAAGGCTCTTGGGTAACGGGCGAGTACGTGCAGAACTGGCAGACCATCCGCGACGGCCAGCCCTACATCATCATCACCAAGGAGGACGGCATCGTGTTCAAGGTGGTGTACAACCAGCTGAAGACCACCGGAGGCCTGTTGCTCTGCAGCACCAATCCGGTCTACCAACCCTACGAGGTGCCCATCTCAGAGGTCTTCGAGGTGTGGAAGTTCGTGCACTTCATCAGCCACGAACTGCCCGAGCCGAACCTGACCCGCGATGAGCTTTCGCGCAGCGTGATGGACCTGCGCAAGGAAGTGGGCCAGCTGCGGATGACCATGGAGAAGCAGGGGAGGCTGGCGTTGTAACGTACGCTCAGGATTTCCCTTTTAGCCGCAAGCCATAAGCTCCAAGCCACAAGCTTGTGCCTTATGGCTTGTAGCTTATGGCTCATATTTCATAGCTGACCCACTGCGGATATCTTTGGCGAAAGTCATCACCTTCGCACATGAGATCCCTGATCCATTCCCTGCGTCCCGTTCGAAGTTGGGCGTTTCTTGCCGTGATCCTCTTCGCCACCGGCTGCATCACTATCGAGGAGCACTATACGTTCAAAAGAAACGGCTCCGGCACCATGGAATACGTGGTGGATATGACCGAGATGGCGGAAATGATGAAGTCCATGGACGCCATGGACAAGAAGGCCAAGGGAAAGGATAAGAGCAAGGACAATGACAAGGAAGCCCCACCCGCCATGGGTCTGGAGGAGCAATCCAAGCAGTTGAAGGGCTTGGAAGGGATCAAGAAGGTGAAGTTCAAGGAAGAGGCCGATGGCTATCTCCAGCGCGTCTCCTTCGCTTTCAAGGACCTGGACGCGCTGAACCGGGCGCTGAACGTGCTGATGCCCGACAGCACCGGTGTGCAGCAGACCTTCTTCCGCTGGGAAGGGAATACCTTGGTCCGCATCAGTAACAAACACGCGAAAGAGATGGGCGGGGACATTACCAGCGACGCGGATTCCTCCGACCTCAGCAGCATGATGGAAAGCATGAAGTACAAGTACAGCTTCAAGTTCCAGGATGCGATCCGCGACATCACCTTGGCCGATGGCGTGAAGCGGGAAGACCCGAAGCCCAAGCAGGTGAACCTCTCCACGGACTGGTCCGTGATCATGAAGGACCCTAAGGCGCTGGATATGCGAATCACCTTGGATAAGTAAACACGGGCATGGAAGAGCATTTGTTGGAACGCGCCATCCGCTTGGCGGCGAAGGTGCACAAGGGGCAGAAGGATCGGGCACAAAAGCCATACATCCTGCACGTGATGCGGGTGATGATGCGCGGAACCGACATGGAGGAACAATTGCTGGGTGCGATGCATGATGTGCTGGAACGCTCCACCCTGACCACCGCTGACCTGGAGCTGAAAGGCTTTCCTCCGCGGGTGCTCACGGCCTTGGAGCACATTTCCAGAAGGAAGGAAGAAGACTACGTGGGATACATCGAACGGGTGGCGTTGAATGGATTGGCCACGCGCGTGAAGCTCCACGACCTCTCCGACAAGATGGACATCCGGCACATGAACGTACTGGACCAATCCGACCTGAAGCGCTACAACCGCCAATTGGCCGCCTACCACAAGCTGCGTATCCTGGCCGAAGCGGCGCGTTCCGTGGAAGGCCAAGGCAACGGGTGGAAAGCAACAACCGCTTGAGGCCTTGGCCCATGCGGCTATATTCGCGGTCTTGAAAATCACCCCTCATGCAACGATACCTACTCTCCCTATTGGTAATTCCATTCCTTTTCTCCTGCAACAGCCCTGCTGACAAGACCACGGATGTGAACAAGAACGACACCTTGACCGCGGATCCCTTCAAGTGGGAAGCCGACCAGTTCGGGGATGTGCGCGTGCTCCGGTACAAGATCCCGGGATGGGAGCAGCTTTCGCTCCAGCAGAAGAAGCTGGCCTACTACCTGACGATGGCCGGCCTTAGCGGCCGCGACATCATGTGGGACCAGAACTACCGCTACAACCTTCCGGTGCGGCATGCGCTGGAGAAGATCATCAGGGACTACAAGGGCGAACGTTCCGGCGCGGAATGGGATGCCTTCATGACCTACGCGAAGGAGATCTTCTTCGCCAACGGCATCCACCACCACTACAGCATGGACAAGTTCACGCCCGATTTTCCGCGCACCTACATGGATTCGCTGGTGACGGCCAGCGGCGCCACCTTGGCAAAGGAGGTGGTGGACATCCTGTTCGATCCGACCATCGATGCCAAGAAGGTGAGCCTGGATAAGGACAAGGATCCGGTGCTGGCCTCGGCGGTGAATTTCTATGGGGACGACATCAACTCGAAAGAGGTGGATAATTTCTATGCCGCCATGGAAGTGAAGGGGGACACCACTCCGATCAGCTACGGCCTCAACAGCAAGCTGGTCCGTGGCGCTGATGGAAAGTTGATGGAACAGACCTACAAGGTCGGTGGCATGTACGGTCCGGCTTTGGCGGAATGTGCGAAATGGCTGGACCAGGCCGCCGACGTGGCAGAGAACGATCAGCAGCGCAAGGCCATCAAGTTGCTCGCGGAATACTACCGTACCGGTAGCCTGAAGACCTGGGACGACTTCAACGTCGCTTGGGTTCAGGACACCAGCAGCACAGTTGATTTCATCCAAGGATTCGTGGAGGTGTACAACGATCCCTTGGGCAAGCGCGGTTCCTTCGAGTCCATCGTGGAAGTGACGGACCCTGCGGCCACGAAGAATATGGTGATGATCCAGAAGAACGCGCAATGGTTCGAGGATCACTCGCCCTTGTTGCCGCAGCACAAGAAGAAGAAAGTCGTGGGCATCACCTACCGCTTCATCAACTCCGTGGGCGAGGCGGGCGATGCCTCGCCCAGCACGCCCATCGGGGTGAACGTGCCCAACGCCGACTGGATCCGCAAGGACTATGGCAGCAAGAGCATCAGCCTGGGCAACATCATCGATGCCTATGACAGGAGCTCCGGCCAAAGCTCGTTGAAGGAATTCTGCTACGACTCAGCAGAAGTCGCCAGAGCGGTGAAATACGGATCCCTCGCGGGGAACATCCACACCGCCTTGCACGAAGTGGTGGGCCACGCCAGCGGCCAGATCGAGCCGGGCATCGCCGGGCCGGACGTCACCCTGAAGAGCTATGCCAGCACACTGGAGGAAGGCCGCGCCGATCTGGTGGCCCTGTACTTCATGATGGACCCCAAGCTGGTGGAGATGGGCGTGATGCCTTCGTTGGAAGTGGGCAAGACCGAATACGACAGCTACATCCGCAATGGCCTCATGGTCCAATTGCGTCGCCTGAAGTTGGGCAAGCAGGTGGAGGAGGCGCACATGCGCAACCGCCAGTGGGTAAGCGCATGGGCCTATGAGAAGGGAAAGCAGGACAGCGTGATCGTGAAAGAGGTGCGTGATGGCAAGACCTACTTCCATATCCGGGATTACGAAAAGCTGCGGACCATCTTCGGCGACCTGCTGCGGGAGGTACAGCGCATCAAGAGCCAGGGCGACTACAAGGCCGGGCATGACCTGGTGGAGAACTATGGCGTGATGGTGGATCCCGCGATCCATGCCGAGGTGCTCAAGCGCTCCGAGCATATCAAGACCGCACCATACGCAGGCTTCATCCAGCCGCGCTTAGTGCCTGTTACCGGCAAGGACGGCGCGATCACCGACATCAAGGTGGAGTACCCGGACGACTTCGTGAAACAGATGCTGGAATACGGCGAGAAATACAATTTCCTGCCAGTCACGAACTGACATCGCACGGGGTGATCGGAAAATCATCCCGGGACCGATCGGATAAGCCGGACGCGGCTATATTTGCGCCCCCGTTCCGAACAGGGCGGGAAATACCGGAGTGGCGGAATTGGTAGACGCGCACGTTTCAGGGGCGTGTGACCGTAAGGTCGTAAGGGTTCGAGTCCCTTCTTCGGTACTGACAGAGCGGCGCGAGCCGCTTTGTTCGTTCTCAGGGTTTGCCGAAGCCTCATGTCGATCTTGGTCGCAGCCTCGTTTCCTTCAGCAACCGTTCGCGCCATCGTTCGCGGCTACCTTTGATCGGACCAGATGTCCGTGAAAAGATTCAATAGCCGACGTTCCTACCGGTGGGTATTCCTGTGGGGTGGCCTCTGTATAGGCTTGACCATAATGGGGCTCTTGGCAATGGACATTACGGGCTCCAATATCCTGATCATCATCGCTGTCGTTGTGGTGGTCCTGAGGTTGGTATGGAGCGCGGTCCAAAGCAAGAAGAACATCATTGAGTATGTACTTGGCACGGATGCCTTGCTACTGCGCCGCGGTGCGGAAGAGGAGCGGTTGCCCTTGATCAATGTGATCGATGCGAACCTCATTGACTTGACCACCGCCCGGGATTATGTGCAGGAGCACCGCAACTCCGATAACGACTCGGAAGATGGACAAGCCGGAGGTCCGAACCGCAGTGCAACCCGCTTTTGCAGCGTGCCTATCGTGCTTGGTCGCTTGGATCCGCTTTTGGCCGGGCTTACCGGGCTGAGCACGCACGGCTTCCGCCAGAGCTTGGTCCTGTTGCGGATCCGGGATGGAGGTGTGCTGTTGCTCTCGCCGAAATACAGTGAGCGCATGGTCAATGCCATCGGCAAGGCCAAAGGCATCACCCACTAAGGTTTCACATACACGGTCCGATCAACGGAGCCGGATGCGCTGACCCACGCGCAGCGTGCTTCGTGTACTGATCCGGTTCGTCCGGCACAGCTTGGCCACTGGCACACCGGTCTTGCGGGATATGCCGTAGAGCGTATCGCCGCGCCGAACATGATATGCGCTTATGCTCGTGGGAGCGGGGATATTGAAAGTCGTGGGTGTGATCGTCAAGCTATCACTGTGCAGTGTTCCGTTCTCGATGTTGAAGACCGTCTGTGGGTTGATGGGATGGCCCAGATAGCGTGTCTCGAAATGGAGATGGCTTCCGGTGGACCTTCCCGTGGAACCGCCCAGGCCGATGGTCTCGCCCGCTTCCACATGGTCGCCCACCTCCACGAGGCGTTTGCTCATGTGGCCGTAAAGCGTTTCCAGTCCATTGGCATGGCGGATCACCACCACATTCCCGAAGTCGCGGTGATAACGGGATATGCGCACCATGCCAGCGAAGGCGGCATCCACGGTATCCCCTACCTGCAATTTGATGTCCGTGCCGTAATGATGACGGCCATGGCGGATCCCGTAAGGGGAAGTGACGCGGCCGCTGAATGGCATCTTATGATCGCAAGGCGCGTACGCCAAACGCAGGGCCACCGTATCGGTCACGGCCGGGCCACGTTCAAAGATCTGGTCGGTGTTCCAGTCACCATAGGTCTCATAGGCCGGGATGTGATAAGCCGAATCGGCTGCTGACCAAAGATCCGCGGAGAAGGACTCGTCCACAATAGGACCATCGCCGGTCTCGACGTAGGTCTCAGGGTCCTCTGGGCCACCGATGGAGTTGGTATCTTCTTGAGCGAATGCGGACACGTGCATCGCGGCGAAGACCACCAAGAGCAGGGCGGAGATCGACGTGTTTACTTTCATGGGTCGCAAATCTATCCGCCGAGGCCAACCGCTCGACACGGGGAGGGCGATGCATCGCTGACAATGGCATGTGTCGAACCGGGTAAGTGCTAAGATCCCCTTTATTCATCAGCAGTTGAGGCACATCCCCCATCTTTGCGCCCCCGGTTAATGATCGTTAATCATGAAGTTCAGCCTCCTCCCGTTCCTCATTGCACCGGTCCTGCTCGTTGCCGCCTGCGGAGGTCCATCTGCGGATACGCAGCACGATATCCTGGGCGTTGACAGTGCCCATTTGGATGCCCGGGTACGCCCTTCCATCTATGTGCCGGTGAAGCTCACCACGGACATGAACGCGCTCAGTGCGACCGACCGGCTGCTACTGCCGCTGTTCATCGGCGTGGCTAACATTATGGACAGCATTTTCTGGCAAGAGGCTTGGGGACGGCCTGACAGTATCCCAGTGAAGCATCCGGATCCCGACACGAAGGACTTCTTCATCATGAACTATGGCCCGTGGGACCGGCTGGCCGGTGATCGGTTTTTCATCGATGGCGTAGGAGAGAAGCCCAAGGGCGCGCGCTTCTATCCGCAGGATATGACCGCCGAGGAATTCGATGCCTGGGGCAACGATGCGAAGAAGAGCCAGTACACCATGGTGCGCCGCGACGAGGACGGAAAGCTGACCGCCATTCCATATCATGTTTTTTTCAAGGGAGCAGTGGAGCGTGCGGCCCATTTGCTCGACAGTGCGGCGGCGATCGCCACGGACCCGGGCCAGAAGAAATACCTGAGCGCCCGGGCGGAAGCATTGCGCACGGACAAGTATGACAAGAGCGACATCGCCTGGTTGGACATGCGCCACAACAAATTGGACCTCATCGCGGGCCCCATCGAGACCTATGAGGACCAGCTCTATGGGTTCAAGGCGGCTCATGAAGCATACGTGGTGGTGAAGGACAGCGCATGGACCGCGCGGTTGGAGCGTTTCGCCAAACTGCTCCCCGGTCTGCAACGCGGCCTGCCCGTCCCGGATGCCTACAAGCGGGAGAAGCCCGGTAGCGACTCGCAGCTTGGTGCCTATGATGTGGTCTTCTACGCCGGCGACGCGAATGCCGGCGGCAAGACCATTGCTGTGAACCTGCCCAACGACGAAGCGATCCAATTGAAGAAGGGCACGCGCCGCCTGCAGTTGAAGAACGCGATGAAAGCCAAGTTCGATAAGATCGTCGTGCCCATCGCAGGCATGCTGATCGCCGAGGACCAGCGGAAGCACATCACCTTCGATGCTTTCTTCCAGAACGTGATGTTCCACGAGGTGGCACATGGGCTCGGCATCAAGAACCTCATCAGCGGCAGCGGGACCGTGCGCGATGCTTTGGGCAACGAGGCCGGTGCGCTGGAGGAGGGCAAGGCGGATATCCTCGGCCTCTACATGGTGGAGCAGCTGCGCGACAAAAGAGAGATCAGCGACGGCGAAGTGATGGACAACTACGTCACCTTCATGGCCAGCGTGTTCCGCTCCGTTCGTTTCGGCGCTAGCGATGCCCATGGGCGTGCGAACATGCTCCGCTTGAACTACTTCATGAACGAAGGTGCGCTGCAACGCGATGAAGCCACGGGCACGTATCGTGTGGACGCGGAGAAGATGCACAAGGCGATCTCCGACCTCAGCGCACTGATCCTGAAGTTGCAGGGCGATGGGGATCTAGAGGGCGTAAAAGCCTTGATGGAGAAGGATGGCTCGATCAAGCCGGAGATGCAGAAGGACCTCGATCGCCTGAAGGCCGCAAAGATCCCGGTGGACGTTGTGTTCCAGCAAGGGCTTGAAGTGCTGGGCCTCGGTGCGGCACGATGATCGTGGACGTGATGTGATGAACGCGGAGAAAGCAACGAAGGAAGAACAACGCTGGGTGACCGGCCTGCTTCGGACCGGGCCCCATATTCTGGTGGCCTTGGTGGTGTCGTTGCCCATCTGCATCGCGATCTGGCCGCATCTGCCGGTGATGCGGGTCCCTTCCTTGTCGGGTATCGGGATCGATCGGTTGCTCTTGTTCCTGTTGGTGTTCGCAGGCTCGCTCTTCCTGTTGCGGAAACTCCCTTTGCTGAGCTACGGTGCGCTGGTGGTCGTCGTGTCCGTTGTCACCTTCCGTGCTTTTCAAGGCGGGCATGGCTTCCGGGACATTTTCGACGATTATGGCGTGATGCTTTCCTCGATGTCCCAAAGCACCAATGCGCTTCCGGATGTGACGGAGCTGCGGCCCTTCAAAGGCGCCGAGGAGTTGCGTGGTGCCATGGACTATACCAACCCGGTGGTACGCTCGTTCGCCGTGCGCTCCGCCACCACCTATTTCAACAAGGAAGCGGATGAGGATGGGGATCACACGCTGGTGCAGGCCTTCTCCATCTTCAAAGTGATCAACTCCTCTTGGATCTACGTGAGCGATCCTGCCGATGGCGAGTACTTCGCCAAGGCCAGTGAAAGCGTGCCCTTGCTGGCGGGCGATTGCGACGACCATGCCGTGCTGATGGCCGCCAGCATCAAAGCCATTGGCGGGAAGGTGCGGCTTGTGCGCACCACCGGCCACATCTACCCGGAGATGTGCGTGGGCGATGCGAAACATCTACAGCGGGCCATCTACCTCATCCGCAACGTACTCTTCCCGGATGAGGCGCGCCACGCCGACCTTTACTACCATACGGACGTCAATGGTGATCGCTGGATCAACCTCGACTACACGCGTCACTATCCCGGCGGCGTGGTGATGAGCGAGAAGATCATCGGGATCCTCTACGTGTGATCGATCCTTGTTGCACGGGAACACCCCGATCGCTTTTACCGCTCTACCACAGCATCCGGGATCGGCTCCAAGCCGGGTTCTGAAGGACGGATCCGGGTCCGACTACATTTGGTGTCCGGGAAGAAAATGCCCGGACCGCCGAATGGAAGCGATTGCCAAGAGATATGCGACGATCGTGGGCATCCTGCTTATGGGCATGTTGCTCTCCTGCGGGGGAAATGACCAACGCATAGCGGAGTTGAACGGGCGGGTTGACAGCCTGCGCAACGTGGTGGTCCATGCCTATAGGCCCGGACTTGGTGAGTTCATGTCCGGCGTACAGGTACACCACGTGAAGCTTTGGTTCGCCGGGACCAATGCCAATTGGAAGCTGGCGGACTTTGAAGTTCACGAGATCATGGAATCCCTGGACGACATCAGGACCTATGCCAGTGACCGCAAGGAGACCGCATTGATCGGGATGCTCGATCCCGCCCTCGACAGCGTCAACGTGGCCATCTCCAAGGAGGATACCGCCCGATTCCGTTCCGCATACCGAATGCTCACCCGATCCTGCAACAGCTGTCATCAGGACACGGAACATGGCTTCAATGTGATCACCGTGCCCACATCCCCTCCATTCAGCGATCAGGAGTTCACACCGGTGAAATAGACGCAAGCCCCTACATTTGGCGAGATGGCGGAGGACCGCAAATTGATGAACCCGGCGGAGTTGGCGAAAGCCAGCCACATGAAACCGGGTGACCCGCGGTTCACGATGCTGGCCGAGATGAGCGGGCTCAACCGGCTGGAACGCATGTACAATGACATCAAGGTTGAGCCGGGCGAGGATTTCATCACGGCCTTCTTCAAGCATCTCGATCTCCACTTGGAAGTGGATGCCGCGGACCTGGAGCGCATACCGAAAGAGGGCGGCGTGGCCATCGTGGCCAACCACCCGTACGGTGCCATCGACGGTTTGGCAATGCTGCACGTATTGCGCGATCGCCGCCCGGACCTGAAGGTGATGGCGAACTTCATGCTCCAGCAGTTGGAGCCGCTCCACGACCGCTTCATCGGCGTGAATCCTTTCGAGCAGCTGAATTCGAAGAGCAGTTTCCAAGGTATGCGGCAAGCGCTCCAACAGCTGAATGACGGACACGCGCTGGGGGTGTTCCCTGCAGGGGAGGTGAGCAGCTACCGCAACGACCTCGATGCCGTGGCCGATCCCCGCTGGAAGACGCCGGTGATCAAATTGATCCGCCACACCGGCGTACCCGTGGTGCCACTGTGGTTTGATGGTGCGAACAGTGTGATCTTCCAGATCCTCGGCATGGTGCACCCCAGCTTGCGCACCCTGCAGCTACCGCGGGAAATGATGCGCATGCACGGACGGAGCGTGCGCCTGCGGATCGGGAACCCGCTCACCGACAAGGAGCTTTCACAGTTCACCTCCATGGACGATCTGGCCCGCTACCTGCGCGCCAAGACCTATGCCATCGGCAGCGGCGTCACCGTGCGGCGCGAGCATTTCAAGCCGCTCTTCTTCCCGCGGAAACCCAAGCCCATCGCAGCCGCCGGCCCCGTTGAGGCCATGGAGGCGGAACTCGCGAAGTTGGCGGACAAGCGCCTGAACACGCAGGGCGAATTCGACCTCTACCTCGCGCCCAGCGGGAGGATCCCGAACATCCTGCGCGAGATCGGCCGCCTGCGCGAAGTCACCTTCCGTGCCGTTGAGGAAGGGACCAACAAAGCGATCGATCTCGATGAGTTCGATCACTACTACGATCACCTCTTCCTGTGGGACCGCGAGAAGCGGAAGCTGGCCGGGGCCTATCGCGTGGGCGATGGCAAGGTGATCATGGAACGCTACGGCAAGCGCGGCTTCTACCTCAATACGCTTTTCAAACTGGGGCGGCCCATGCGCGCCATCCTCGCCAGCAGCTTCGAGCTGGGACGCTCCTTCGTGACGCCTGAGTACCAACGGCACCGCATGCCGCTGTTCATGCTCTGGCGCGGGTTGCTCCTGCACATCACCTCGAATCCGGACCACCGCTACCTCATTGGACCGGTCAGCATCAGTGGTGGCTACAGCAAATTCTCGCGGCGCCTCATCACCGAGTTCGTGCACAAGTACCACTACGATGAGGACCTGGCCAAGTACGTGAAGCCGCGCAACCGCTTCTATGCCGGTATCGACAAGGAGGACGGCAGCGCCTTGCTGGAGGCCTCCGGAGAGGACATCAAAAAGCTGGATCAGGTGATCTCGGACATCGAGGAGAACGGTTCCGCGGTACCCGTGCTGCTGAAGCGCTACCTCTCACTCAACGCCAAGATCATCGGCTTCAACCGCGACCCGCACTTCAACGATTCGCTGGACGGGCTGGTGTTGCTGGACCTTTCCAAGGTGCCACCTGCGACGATAGAAGGTTTGCGGAAGGGGATGGCGTGAGGGGTATGCAGGAACAGCGGGGGCACGGGAGGACGGCCCGCCGCGCACAGGCCTATGACAGCTAACTCCCGCGCCAAAGAATTTTGGGAAAGCCGGAAGAGCCTTGGGATGGGGAGACGGGCAATGGGGATAACTTCGAATATGCAACCTGCAACCTTCAATAGGATCATCATTATCGACTCCATTCCGAATGGTGAGGTTTCCACGGCGAACGAGCTCTTTAATGATAAGCTGAGATGGAATGTGCTTTTCGGGGATTGTCCATCAGTTGAACGTGTCCAGCTTTCAAATAAACTCGAATTCGTCAATCGCTTGAATACCATTTACAGTCAATGCATTCAAGAAGGACTTAAACCCATCATTCATTTGGAAATGCATGGGAACACGGAAGGCCTCGTTCTTTCTTCGGGTGAATACATTGGCTGGATGGAGGTCCTTGCGAGCCTCAGGACAATCAACGTTGCGTCCAAAAACAATCTCATACTTGTCATTGCCGCGTGCTATTCAGCGCGGTTATTTGAAATTGTTCCTGTTCACCAACATGCTCCCTTTTGGGGATTGGTTGCTCCGCTTCATGAGGTGTTTCCCGATGATGTGCGTCAGTTCAGCACTTTCTATGAAGAACTGCTCCGCGAACCGAACCTTCAACTTCGCGTGGATGGTATGAACGCGAGAATCTCAGACCCAATGAGGCAATTCAGGGTATACAATTCGGAAGAGCTCTTCGATAAGGTGTGGCTCATCTACGAAAGGCACATGCGAAATCCTGAGTACGTGAATGCTCGCATTGAACGCTTGATGGAGCATCATCAACAAAACAGCGGACCATTATTACCCCATGAGGCGCAAAACATAAGGACCAAGTACAGGAACGAAATAGTCGAGTTTCCTAACCGTGATAAAAGGCATCTCATGGACATCTTTCAGGGACGAGCAGATGAAAAATCTCCACTACCTCCATGGTGAGTTCGGGAAACCGGAAGGACGCGCTTGGCTTCCACCTTGCCTCCGCACTTCATTTCACTACGGATAACTTCAACGTCCTGTTGAGTACGCCTTACGCGAAGGTGACGAAGTAGATCCACTTGCTCACGTTCTCCAGGTCCGCATCGGTCCTCTTTCCATTCGTGCTCGAAACGTAGTGGATCGTGGGAACCGCTAAGCGGAGTTGATGTCCCACGCCACCACCGCCTTGTCATCGCTGGCGGTGATCAACGTGTTGCCGTCGAGCCAGAGCACCGCGTTCACGGAGTAGCCATGGCCACCCGCATGGCGGTCCAGCTTGCGCAGCAGGTCGAAGCTGTTGCCGTCCCAGAGCTTGGCGCTTTTATCACGGCTGGCGGAAGCGCATCGATTGCCGTCGCTGTTGAAGGCGATGCGGTAGATGGTGTCCTTGTGCGCGGGGAAGGCATGGAGCTGCTGGAACTCGGCATCCGTGCGCCAGAGGCGAAGGTGGCCGTCCTTGCCGCCGCTTACCAGCACCGGCTTGGTAGGGTGCCACGCCACGCAGTTGGCTCCGATGTCGTGTCCCGAAAGGGTGAAGTGTTCGTTGAGATCGGTGCTATCGAGGATGTGGATGCTGCCATCGCCGCAAGCAATGGCGAGCAGGCTGCCATCGGCGTTCAGGGCGAGGTCGCGCACCTTCTCATCGGTGAGTGGGATCTTGCGCTGGAGTGTGATGCGGTGGTCGCCTTCGCCGTCGGTGGTCCAGATGGATATCGAACCATCCCCAGCCGCCACCACGAGTCTGCCGTCGGGCAGTTCCTGGATGGCGAAGATGCCCTTCACATGAGCGCGCTCGAGTTGCACTTCTTGGCGTTCCGCGAGGTCCACCACATGCAGGCCGCCATCCTCGTCGCCGAGGTAAAGTAGTTGCTCACTGGTGCGGTGCATGGCGAAGATGGCACGGCCCACGCGGGCTTCCGTGATGCCGTTCTCGGGGTTGTTCAGATCCCAGCGCACCACGGCACCGTCGCCGCTGGCGCTGAGGAAGCTTCCGGGCGTGGCAGCGGGGCATAGGGCGTAGACGGAACCTTTGTGACCGGTGAAGCGGTT
Source organism: Flavobacteriales bacterium (assembly GCA_038234075.1). GTDB lineage: Bacteria > Bacteroidota > Bacteroidia > Flavobacteriales_F > PHOS-HE28 > PHOS-HE28. The sequence goes on from JBBSUV010000012.1 coordinate 70,755, forward strand.
GGTGCCGGGGAAGGACTTGGTTTGAGGCATGTTGCAATGTAGTTCTGGTCCGGATCGCAGATCCGAACCAACGTTCAGATCAATATGACATCCAACAATGAAGGCAGGCCTGCATAACTGCCAGCACTCGAGTAGACGTAATGCTCCGGTTCGTGAACAAGCCCTGCTGCCACCGGGTTCTTATGCAGGTAGTTCAATTTCTGCTCAACGATGGACGGGGTCCGTACCCAGATCGGATGTAGGTCATGCTGCCAGAATTGTGTTGAACCATCGCTCTTGCGAAAGTGCTTCAGCATCCATTCACGCCTGCTTTCCTTCCCGTTCTCCGCTATCGCCTGCACAAGAGCCTTGGAGGTATGTTTCTTATGATCCCGCATGATGTCCTCCAGCTTCAGTCCGGGTTCCGCCTTGGCGATCAGGTGTACGTGGTTGCTCATGATGCACCATGCGTAGAGCTGCAATCCTTTTTGTTGCTGGCAATAGCGGAAGCTTTCTACGACGATGTCCTTGTATGCAGGCCTTGATAGGGCATCCACCCAATCTACGACGGCGTAGGTGATGAATTGTAGATCTGCCTGGTCGTAGATCTTGTATTTGCGGCTCATTTGGGCAAGTTATGTAGAGCTTGGTACGGAACGCAGATCCGGACCAGCTCTCAGATGGACCGAACCAGCGATCCGGTGTGCCGACCGCTTGTGTGATCCGCTCGCCGAGCAGCGGTAGATTTCGCACCTTTCCCCCGAAAAGCACACCCATGGACCTGATCATCGAAGGACTCAGCAAGACATACGGCAACGGCGTGAAGGCGCTGGATAACGTGAGCCTCCACATTCCAAAGGGAATGTTCGGCCTGCTGGGCCCCAATGGCGCGGGCAAGAGCACGCTGATGCGCATCCTCGCCACCCTGCAGGAAGCCGATGCCGGTACCGTGCGGTTGGGCGACATCGATGTGCTGAAGCAGAAGGACGAGGTGCGCCAAACACTTGGTTACCTGCCACAGGAGTTCGGCGTTTACCCCAAGGTGAACGCTTACGAAATGCTGGACCACATCGCCTTGCTGAAAGGTGTGACGGCGAAAGGTGAACGCAAGGAGCTGGTGGAGGCCCTGCTGCAGCGAGTGAACCTGTGGGAGCAGCGGAAGCGGCGGCTGAGCGGCTTCAGCGGTGGGATGAAGCAGCGCTTCGGTATTGCACAGAGCTTGATCGGCGAGCCGAAGCTCATCATCGTGGACGAGCCCACTGCGGGCCTCGACCCCGGCGAGCGTAACCGCTTCTACAACCTGCTTACGGAGATCGGGGAGAACGTGGTGGTGATCCTCAGCACGCACATTGTGCAGGACGTGAAGGAGCTCTGCAGCAACATGGCCATCATCAACAAGGGCAAACTGCTCTATGCCGGTCCTCCGGAGGAGTCTTTGCGGAGCATCCAAGGAAAGGTGTGGGAGAAGAGCATCGCCAAGAGCGAGCTGGAGGGTTACGCTGCTTCGGGCAAGTTGATCAGCAACCGATTGGTCGCTGGTAAGCCGGTGATCCACATCCTGAGCGATGAACGCCCCGGAGAGGGCTTCGTCACCGCCGAGGCGAGCTTGGAGGATGTCTTCTTCGGCGCCATCAGTCGCAGCAACACTGAAACTGCTGCGAAATGACACGGCGCTTCTTCCTCTTCGAAGTGCGCTATTGGCTCCGGCAGCCGATGGTGTACATCTTCCTGGTGATCATCGGACTGCTGCCGTTCTTCGCGGTGATCTCATCGAACGTCTCGATCGGTGGCGGCATTGGCAACGTGTACAAGAACGCGCCCTTCGTGGTGTACCAGTTCTACGGTGCGATGTCCTTCATCGCTGTCCTGATGGTGACGGCTTTCGTGAATGGCACGGCGATCCGTGACTTCACCAGCGACACCGCGCAGATCGTCTTCTCCACGCCGGTCTCCAAGCGGAGCTACCTCGTGGGCAAGTTCCTCGGCAGCACCTTCGTTGCTTCACTTCCATTGCTGGGTGTTACCCTCGGCATCGTGTTGGGCAGCTGGTGGCCCGATCTGGATCCCTTGCGCCTTGGCCCGAATCTGATCCTTCCCCATCTGGAGGCCTTCTTCGTGATCGCGCTTCCGAACGTGTTCTTCACGGCGGCCATCATTTTCTCGGTGGCTGTGCTGATGCGTTCCACCATGGCCTCCTTCATCACGGCCATCGCGCTGTTCGTGGGCTATACCGTCGCCGCCAGCTTCATGAGCGACCTGGACAACCAGACCCTCGGCGCCATGCTGGACCCCTTTGGAAGCGCGGCAACGGACCTCATCACGAAGTACTGGTCCGTGTCCGACAAGAACACGCGCTTACTGCCTTTGGACGGCTTGCTGCTCTGGAACCGACTCGCTTGGATCGGGGTCTCGGTGCTGATCTTCCTCTTCGGCTACTTCCGTTTCCGCTTCACTGATCGGGCACAGAAGGCCAAGCCGCTACTGGCGGATACGGACGTCCGAGGTGTCACCGCTGTGGCGCTGCCCCGGGTTCAGCTTCACCATGGCCCTTCTGCGGCGCGCCTCCAGTTCCGTACGCTCTTCATGAGCGACTTCCTCGGCATGCTGAAGAGCACACCGTTCATCATCATCATGACGTTGGGCCTGATCCAGCTGTTCACATCGCTGGCATTCGTTACCAGCATGTACGGCAATACCACGTACCCGGTCACCTACAATGTGCTCGATAGCATCCGTGGCAACCTGATGATCTATGTGATGATCGTGGTGACCTTCTATGCCGGGCAGTTGATCTGGAAGGAGCGCGACCCGAAGATGGACGGCATCATCAACGCGCTGCCCATGGCCACGCGCACAAACCTCCTCGCCAAGCTGGCGGCGCTCATCAGCATCGTTCTTGTGATCCATCTGTTCGCCGCCCTGGCGGGTATGACCACCCAGTTGCTGCATGGCTACACGCGGTTGCAGCCGGGTGTCTACCTCACGTATTTCATCCTTCCGGGTACGCTGAACTTCGCCGCTTGGGCGGCCTTGGCCATCCTGGTACACGTGCTGGTGAACAATAAGTACCTCGGCTACTTCGTGTTCATCATCCTCTTCGTGCTGAACATCTTCGGCTGGCAGGCGCTGGATGTCTCGTCCAACCTCGTTAACCTGAACAGTTCCTCCGGTCTCACCTATTCGGATATGAACGGCTTCGGCCCTTTCCTCAAGGGCTGGCTCTTCTTCAAATCCTATTGGACGCTGTTCGCTGCGCTGCTGATCTACAAGTCCTACCTGTTCGTGGTGCGTGGTAACGACACGGCCTGGCGCTGGCGGTTCCATAATGCGCTGGGTAGGCTCAAAGGCTCGTGGCCGGTGGTCGCGCTGATCGCCGGTGCATGGCTGGTGATGGCCGGTTTCGGCTACTACAACACCAAGGTGCTGAACACCTACCGCAGCAGCGATGAAACGGAGGAGCTGATGGTGCGCTACGAGAAGGACTACAAGAAGTACGAGCACATGCTCCAGCCGCACTACACGGATATCTCCTACTTCATCGACCTGGACCCCGAGGCACGCTCCATCGTTTACTCCGCGGGGATCGTGTTGAAGAACAAGCAAGCAGTGGCGATCGACACGCTCTACTTCAACGTGCCGCACCGGATGAATGTGATCCTGGACATCCCCGGTGCCGAGCTGGTGTTGAACGACACCGCGCTCGACCAACGGATGTACCGCTTGGCCGCTCCGCTGCAGCCGGGAGCGACGATCAAATTCACCTGCACGGGCAGCTGGCGGCCGAAGGGGATCACCAACAATGTGGAGTTCACCGGGATCGTGAACAATGGCAGCTTCTTCAACAACATGGACCTCCTTCCAGCGATCGGCTACGACCCGAACGGGGAGATCCACGACCGCGAGAAACGTCGCAAGCACAAGCTGCCGCCGAATGAGCGCATGCCGAAGCTGAGCGATGATCCCGCCAAGCGCATGGACAATTACATCCTGCGTTACAGCGACTGGGTGAACGTGCGCACCACCATCGGCACTTCACCGGACCAGATCGCGGTGGCGCCAGGCTCGCTGAAGAAGGAATGGACCGCGGACGGCAAGCGCTGGTTCCATTATGAGCTGGACTATAAGGCACTGAACTTCTATTCCTTCCTCAGCGCGCGCTACGAAGTGTCGCGCGACACGTGGAAGGACCCGCTGGGCAAGGAACCGGATGTGGCGCTGGAGGTCTACTACCAGAAGGAGCACGGCGTGAACGTGCCGCGCATGATCAACTCCCTCCGCAAGTCGCTGGATTACTATACGGTGAACTTCGGACCCTACCGCCAGAAGGAAGCGCGCATCGTGGAATTCCCGCGCTACGCTTCCTTCGCACAGGCATTCCCCGGCACCATGCCGTACAGCGAAGGCATCGGCTTCATCACCGACCTCACCGCCAAGGAGGACATCGACATGGTGTTCTATGTGGTGGCCCACGAGACCGGGCACCAGTGGTGGGCGCACCAAGTGGTGGGCGCCAACATGCAGGGTGCCACCTTGCTCAGCGAGAGCATGTCGCAATACTCCGCACTGATGGTGATGGAGATGGAATACGGGAAGGACCACATGCGGAAGTTCCTGAAGTATGAAGGCGATAAGTACCAGAATTCGCGGGGTTCCGAGGCGCTCGGTGAGTCGCCGCTGATGACGGTGGAGGACCAGGGCTACGTCTACTACAACAAGGCCAGCGTGGTGCTTTACGGTCTGCGCTCCTTCCTCGGTGAGGACACGTTGAACAAGGCGTTCAAGTCGTTGGTCGACTCCTTCGGCTATGCCGATCCACCTTGGCCCACCTCGCTGGAGTGGTACCGCGCGGTGAAGAAGGTGACGCCGGACAGCTTGAACTACCTGCTGGAGGACGGCATCAAATTCATCACGCTGTACGACAACAAGATGATCGAGGCCAAGGGAGATATGAACCCCGACAGCACCTGGACCGTGACCCTGAAGCTGACCGCCGAGAAGGAACACGCCGACTCGCTGGGCGCAGGAACCTCCGTGCCGATGAACGACTGGATCGACATCGCCGTGGAACGCTGGCCCACCTTCGGGAAAGAGAAGGAGCTGAACGATGTTCCGCTGGTACAGCAAAGGCTGAAGATCCACACGGGCGAGAACATGTTCACCTTTCAAGTAGCGAAGAAACCGTCCGCCGTGGTGATCGATCCGGACCATCTCTTCTTCGACCGGCACCCCGACGACAACCGGATGATGGTGGAGTTGGAGAAGGTGGAGAAGAAGTAGTGATAGCTGCTTCATCTCCTTATTTCGTCATCGCGAGGAGTCTTCGGTCCCGGCCTCCGAGCCGGGAAGCGATCTTGTAAAAGAGAGGCGTCAGTGTGCTCGCCCTCTGAGCCGTGATCGCTGTTGATCATCACAAGGCTCCGCAAGACGATCCCGTTCCGTGCGAGATAGAGATCGAGCCCTGTGGCCCGAGATCGCTTCGCCCACCCCGGCCTGCGCCGCGGGCGGGCTCGCGATGACGTGCAGGATCGGCGGAAGGCGTTATCTGCGTCCATCTGTGTCATCTGCGGTTTTTCCCTTCTCAGCGGAAGAAAGCCATCCATGCCGCAAAGCACATCCGCGGATCCTGCTACCTTCGCCGCGCTGATGATCCCCGTCTTAACAAGCGGGGTTAAAAGGGAATCAGGTGCGATACCTGAGCTTTTCCTGAAGCTGTAAGCCTGAATGCCGAACCGGCAATAAGCCACTGTCAACCGCAAGGAAGATGGGAAGGCGCCGGAGAGGAAGGCGAGCCAGAAGACCTGTCACTAGCACAATGGATGATCGCTTCCAGGAAAGAGGCGTGCTCCTGTGCCCTCGGTCCGCGTCGGCATGTAAGCACGGTTATTCCTGGAGGTTCTTTAGAACGAAACCTCAACAAGGAATAATCAATGAAAACAACCGGACATCTTCTTACACTTCTCGCATTCTCCGCAAGCACTGCGGCACACGCGCAATTCGACATGGCCCAAGTGCAATACTGGGTGGGCGCAGGCGCGGACAGCTCCGTGCTCATAGTGGATTTCCAGGACGGCACCGATGATGCCAGCTATGCCTGGGGCTGGCTGCACAACGGCGGAACAGGGGAGGACATGCTCAACGCCATCGCAGCTGCCGACGTGAACTTCACCATCGACCTCACGGGAGGATTCCTGAACTCGGTCACCTACGGAAGCCATGCCGGCATCGGTGGTTCACCGGATTACTGGTCCACCTGGAGCGGAACGAGCTTAGCCACGCTGGGCATGAACATGGGCGCTTCGGAAGAAGTCGGAAACGGCGATTGGTTCGCTTGTTCCTACACGGATTTCAGCCCGGCACTGGAGCCGACGGAACCCATTGCAGCAATGGACCCGTTCGGGTTCACCGCAGCGGATGTGACCTTCTGGGTAGGCACGGGATCCGACACAACAATGCTCGTGGTCGACTTCCAGGATGGTAGCGGCGCTTCCTCTTTCGCGTGGGGTTATCTGCATGATGCAGGCGTGACCGGTGAGACGATGTTGAATGATATCGCCGCTGCTGATCTCGCATTCACGGCGGTCACTACAGGTGGTTTCTTGGGTGATGTCACCTACGGCGATCATGCCGGCATTGGCGGAAGCCCGGATTATTGGTCCACCTGGAGCGGCACCAACCTGGGCGATTGGTCCATGAACCTGGGCATTGGTACCACACTCGGTAGTGGTGATCTTTTCGGTTGCTCGTACACGGATTTCGCACCGGCTATACGTCCCGGTTTTCCTGCGGCCGCTTCCTTCTCCACGGGTATCACGACCACGGTCGCAGCCTCATTCAACGTGTGGCCACAACCGGCCATCGACTTCTTGAACGTGAGCACCGACCGCGCAGAGCAACAGGAAGTGGCCGTGTATGATATGGCTGGAACCCTTGTGTATCAAGGGTCCGCGAATGGAACGGTGAGCACGGTCGATGTGCGTTCGCTGTCCGCTGGCATGTATGTACTGCAGCTCGGAACGGCCAAGCGTTTGATCGCAGTGCAATAAGGGGAACAAGGGAGGGTGAAGCATGATCGCTTCTCCTCCCGCATTCCATTTCCATCCGATGCTTCTTCGTCGCTTGTTCCTTCCGCTGGTGCTTCTGCCGGGTCTTGTTGCGTTCGCGCAGCAACCCACGGACACCGTGCGATTGGTGCCGGTGGTGATCAGCGCGGAGCGGCTCACCGATTTCGATGCAGGCGTGAAAGTGCAGCGGATCGACAGCGCGACGTTGGCCCGCTACCAGTTCACGGACCTCGGCGATCTGCTGAGCAACGAAAGCCCGATCTTCATCAAGTCCTACGGCTTGGGCAGCTTGGCCACCACCTCCTTTCGTGGCGGCAGCGCGAACCAGACGGCCATTCTTTGGAACGGCTTCAACCTCGGCAGCCCGATGAACGGGACGCTCGACCTATCGTTGGTGCCGGTGAGCTTAGCCAACAACGTGAGCATCCAGTATGGCGGTGCCGGCGCCCTGTGGGGAAGCGGTGCCGTGGGCGGAGCGGTGCTGCTCAACTCGGAACCGGTGTTCGATCAAGGACTGACGGTGGACGCGGGTGCATCCTTCGGCAGCTTCAGTGATCGGCGACAGCACGTCGGCCTTTCCTTCAGCAAGAAGAAATGGATCGCATCGATCCGCGGGTACAACATCACGGCACGTAATGATTTTTCGTTCCGTGACAACACGTTGATCGGAGAGCGAGAGCGGCGCCAACTCAACGCGGAACTCGCGCAGCACGGGATCATCGCGGAGAATTATTACCGCATCAACACACGGCAGAAGATCAACCTGCGGCTCTGGTACGCCGATGGCGAACGCCAGATCCCGCCGACACTCCTGCAGGACAACAGCACGGACCACCAGCAGGACCGCAGCTTCCGGGCAACTTCGGAATGGCAGCGCACCGGTGATAAGGTCACCAGCTTCGTGCGCGCTGCTTGGTTTGATGAGCAACTGTGGTGGCATGGCGCAGGCTTCGATAGTGCGGCATTCAGTCATTCCCGCACGGTGATCGCGGAAGCGGAAATGCGGTTCCGGTTGAAAGAGCGGCAACTGCTTTCGATCGGCATCAACAACACGTTCGCGGAAGCGCTTTCGGACGGTTATCCGGAGCGGCCTCAACAGAACCGCACCGCGCTTTTTGCTTCTTACCGCATCACGACCAAGGATCAGCGTTCCGTTACTACGGCCTCGCTGCGGCAGGAGATGGTGGCACAGGAACTTGTGCCGTTCACCTGGTCGCTCGGGAGTGAATTCAAACTGCATCAAGGACTGACCGCCAAGGCGAACTTGTCGCGGGTGTACCGCATCCCCACCTTCAACGACCTCTATTGGCAGCCCGGCGGAAACCCGGATCTGCTTCCGGAAAGCGGCTACAGCGGCGAGATCGGATTGGCTGCAAGGACCGATGCGAAAAGGCCCGTATCGTTCAGCGGTGAAGCCACGTGGTTCCAGCGCACGATGGACAACTGGATCATCTGGCTGCCGGACGGCGCATACTGGAGTCCGCAGAACTTGATGAACGTGTGGAGCCGTGGCGTGGAACTTCGCGGTGGCCTGGCCTGGCGCGTGAAGAGCACCACCATCAAGCTGGACGTGATGACGAACTATGTGGTCTCCACCAACGAAAAGGCGAAGTCCGTGAACGATGCTTCGGTGGACAAGCAGCTGATCTATGTGCCGATGTACAGCGGCCATGGAACGCTCTCCGTGGGTTGGAAGGACCTTACTGTTTCCGGCAGTACACACTACACTGGCTATCGCTACACCAGTGCGGACAACCGGCAATTCCTCAAGCCTTACCTGCTGGTTGACGCGGCGCTTTCCTATCGCCTCGCGTCGGGCACCAAGTACGTGCTCGCGCTCACCGCGCAAGGCTTCAACCTGCTTGACGAGACTTACCAAGTGATGCTGAACCGGCCCATGCCGCTGCGCAATTTCCAAGTGGGTATCAGCCTGCGGTTCAATCCACCCGTCAGGTCAGCTGTAGAAACGAAATGATCATGAGCTCACTACGAAAGATGACAAGGAAGTCCGCGCTGACGTTCGGCATGATCGCGTTGCTCGCCTTCACCGGCTGCCGTAAGGACAAGCCGGAAAGTCCCGTGGACGAACCTGTCACCCTTGGCAACGGCCGCGGCGTGTACATCACCAACGAGGGCAACTTCCAATGGGGCAATGCGAAGGTGAGCTACTATGACATCGCATCAGGCACAGCCACGGAGGACCTCTATGAACCTGCGAACGGCGTATCCATCGGTGACGTCTGCCAGTCCATGGTGCTCTATAACGGCAAGGGCTATGTGGTAGTGAACAACTCCGGAAAAGTGGTGGTGGTGGATCCGAACAACTTCATTGCCACGGCGACGATCACGGGCTTCACTTCACCGCGCTACTTCCTGTCGGTGGGCAATGGAAAGGCTTACGTCACGGACTTTTATGCGAACAGCATCAGTGTGGTGGACCTTGTGAGCAACAGCATCACCGGCCACATCCCGTCCTCCGGCGCGACACAGGAGCTGGTGTTTTCCAACGGCAAGGTGTACGTGACCAATGAAGGTCGGGGCGAGATCCATGTGATCGATCCTGCGACGGATGCCGTGGTGGATACGATCGCTGTGAGCCGCGGTGCCAACAGCATCGTGGAGGATGCCAACGGAAAGCTCTGGGTGGCCTGCACCGGCGGTGGTAGCACGCCACCTGCACTCGTCCGCATCGATCCGCAAACGGCGCAGGTGGAAGCCACTTTTCCCTACTCGAATTCAGCGAACAACCCGTGGCGGCTCAACATCAATGGAGGAGGGGACACGCTGTACTTTCTCCGGGGCGGCATCTACCGCATGGCGATCACGGACACCGCAGCACCCACTTCCGCCTTCATCCCTGCCGACGGCCGCAACCTCTACGGCTTGGGCGTGGATCCCGTGGATGGCACGCTCTACCTCAGCGACGCCATCGACTACGTGCAGCGGGCTGTTGTCTACCGTTACCGGCCAGATGGCAGCTTGCTGAACACCTTCCACGCTGGGTCGATACCGGGGAGCTTTTGCTTTCGGTGAGAGGCGTGATCACTGCTTCATCCACTTACCACTTCGGACATCCTTGCCGGTGGTTGACACCAGACGGTAGGTGAAGAGGCCTGCAGGTAACCTTGCCGTATACACGACTGCGGATCCTGCGGAAACACGTTGGCGAAGCACTTCACGTCCGGTGACATCGTGCAGGAAGAGAGTGCCTTCAGGAATGGACGCGGGCAGGTCGATGGTGAAGTTGTCGGTACCGGGGTTGGGGTGGATGAGCAGCGCATCAGTTGTCGAGAGTTCAGGGACCCCGACCGCTTGGAGCGTGTTCTTTAAGAAGAAGAAACTTGCTCCTTGATGAGCCACAAGATCAAGATCTCCATCCCCGTCGGCATCGAGCGGCACAAAAGGGGACGTGCTGTGGTAGACGAAGTCGCCCCGAGATAGAGGATAGGACCCCGTGTTCACATACGGGAACAGGTCGTAACTATTATGATCGTTCAAAGTGGTGCCTAGAGAAAGTAGGAAGTCGATATCGCCATCCCCCTCCAAGTCCAATGCCTCTACCTTAAAATAAAACGGAGGGGTGGCCATAGAAAAGATCTCCGTGGGCGGTGAGATCCCTGAAAGGGTAATGGTGCTGAAATTGATGCGGATCGAATCGCCATCCAACTGTGTCCAGATCTGATCAGTAGTGCCATCCCCGTTCATATCCTTCCAACCGATAGAACCATAGTGATCAATGCTGAGGGCTGGCAATAAGGTGAAAGCCCCATTGCCGTCGTTGTGGTAGATATCGAGTTCATTAGCGGAAGGCTGCACCAGGAGCTCTTCCAGGCCATCACCGTCAAGGTCGCGATGGCTGGCGTAGGTGCCTATGGGTAATGAGGCTTCGCCTATCTCGAAGTGGAGCGGTGTGGTCTGGAGCAACACATAGTCTTGATGTGATTGGTCCTGTGGGGCCATCAGGTCAACCCAATGGCCTTGGATCAAGAGGTCCTTCAACCCGTCCCCGTTCACATCGATAACATTCAAAGAACTGAGGATATAAGCCTCTATGCTATGTGTTCCGGACATGACATGACCAAGACAACGTTGAACATAAATGCCGCTCGAATCCTCCATGCAGAATAACTGACACGACTTGAATGGGTCCCAATTGGGTTGATAGCCTACAAGGTCGATATCCCCGTCATTGTCCATGTCGATCGGATACATGCGGCACTGGTCGCTATACCAGTAAGCTGGTAACATGGGTTCGGCGGTGAGGCTTGGTACGGCCACGTTCGCGTCGGCTTTGAGGAGGTGGAAACCGGATACCGGCGGATAGCTGGAATTATTTGAAATGAAGGCCAGTTCTCCAATGCCATTGTCGTGTGGGTAAACTGCAACGGTAGGCCCCGTGTTAGCGTGGTTCCAAACGAATTTCTCCAAGATCGGACCGAAGAGTTGTGCTGTGTCGCCGTGAGCGATGAGCAGTCGATCATCCTTGGCGATGACGAGGATGTCCTCTTCGCCATCCCCATCCACGTCAGTTAAGCTAAAGTCCGTGATCCCGGGTAAAACGGTCTCCAGTGTATCAAAAGGACCATAGGTAAGGTCCGGATGGATCTGCGTCCGGATCAGCTGGTGGTTATTGACGAAGAACAGGTTGGCTGCGCCGGCAAGGTTTCTGAATTGATAAGTGTCATCAAACCAGATCCCCAGATAAGTCAATGGGGACCGCAGAAAAGTGGCTGCTCCCAGGTTCGCCCAGATCATGAATGAACTGTGTTGGGGTTCAGAATTCCCTCCTGCGAAGAGATCGATAAGACCATCCCCGTTGAAGTCCGCCGCACCGATCCGGCCTATGTCGCCGAAGTTGCTATCGATCATGATCAGTTGGGAAGTCGGCCCCGTTGTGGCATCCCAGGCCATGATCGTCGTCCCGGTCCTGATGATCAGGTCCAGTACTCCATCACCCGTAATGTCCGCTATTGTTTTTCCGCCGGAAGGCAAGGAGCGCACCAAAGCGATCTGACCCACATTCGCATCGAAATTGTACACATCGATCGATGGGCCTCCACTCAGAATGATCTCCGGTATCCCGTCACCTGTGAGATCCGCCGCAGTAACGTCGGTATAGCTGGTAGACCCATCCGTAGTGATCGGGGCGCTGAAAGTGCCATCCCCTTGGCCCAGGAATACCGCAATGCGCGGTGTGTCCGTATCGGCATCTCCTTCGATCCGGCTTCGGATAAGGTCGGGTATCCCATCTGCGTTCAAGTCCCCGACGCCCATAAAGCTGCTTGGCCCAACCGGCAACAGCCGCTGCATACTTGATACGGAGTCCCCTACGAAAGTCAAGGCCACCACCCCGCCGTATTGGGTGGAGCCAAGGATGACCTCCTGCTGACCATCGCCATCGATATCACCAACAAAGGCGCGTTGTATCCCATCTATATTCGGGCCTATTGGGACCGGTGCCTCAAAAATAGCCTGGCCAAATGTTGATGATCCGATCAATACTGAGATCAAGAAGACCGACGAATACCGGTTCATTGGAGGCTTGTTTGGTTCAGCAGATGTACCGCGAACGGATCAAGGACCAGACTTATTGCTGAACAGGCCACAGCACACAAATAAGTTCACGGAGAAGCTTAGCAATAGCAGGGTTCGCTTTGAACACCTTCCACGCAGGCACGATACCTGGTAGCTTTTGCTTTCGGTGAGTGTTCGCCGCCAAGTCCTGAAAGCCAATTTGATCTGATCGGCATGCCCCATCGCATGGCGGGGTAGAACTTTGACTTCTGCCCCATGGACAAACACCGTTACGCCTCCTCACCCAACTTCGAGAACGGCAAGTTCCACAACCTGCTACCCACCAGCATGTCGATGTCCGCAGAGGACATGGTGAAGACCATAGCCGGATTCATCGGAGGCGGCGAAGGGCGTGCGCCGAAGCACAAGATCCATGTGCGGCACCCGGATCCCAAGGTGATCGCTTCCCCCTATGGAAGCACGCGGGTGATCTGGTATGGTCATTCGGCGTTCCTGCTGCAGATCGACGGCAAGAGCCTGTTGCTCGATCCCATGTTCGGCTCCACGCCTGCGCCCTATCCGTGGATGGGCCGGTCGCGCTTCACCGACGGCCTGCCCATCGCCATTGCGGACCTGCCGCATATCGACGCCATCCTGCTTTCGCACGACCACTATGACCACTTGGACTACCCATCCATCCTGGCACTGAAGGAGAAGACCAAGGAGTTCTTCGTGCCCTTGGGTGTGGGCCTGCGCTTGCGTGCATGGGGCATTGAACCGGCGCGGATCCACGAGCTGGACTGGTGGGACGAGATCGACCTGGGGCACTTGCATCTCGCGTTCACACCTGCGCGTCACTTCTCCGGCCGTGGGCTTATGGACCGCTTCTCCACGCTCTGGGGTGGCTGGGTGATCCAAGGGCAACGGGACAACATCTACTTCAGCGCGGACAGCGGTTACGGTCCGCACTTCGCTGCGATAGGTGCGAAGTATGGCCCGTTCGACTTTGCCATGATCGAGTGCGGGCAGTACAACGAGAAGTGGGCGGACATCCACATGATGCCGGAGGAATCGGCACAGGCGGCCTTGGATGTGCGAGCGAAGGTGATGATGCCGATCCACTGGGCGAGCTTCGTGCTGGCCACACACAGTTGGACCGAGCCGGTGGTGCGCGTGACGAAGAAGGCGGATGAGCTGCGCATGCCGATCATCACGCCGCGCATTGGCGATGTGGTCGCTCTGGATGCGCTGGGCGCTTTCCACGATCGGTGGTGGCAGGAGGTTTGATCGGGTAGGCGCCACGGCTGATCCTTATATTTGGAACATGGCAGTGAAGAAAGAGAAACAGAAGGCGACACCCAAAGCTCCGCTGACAACGAAGGTTTTGCGTCGTGTTTCCGCTGAAGCCACCCGCAAAGCAAGCCGGAAGGCGTTCGATAGTGTAGCTGAATTGCTTGTGGTGCGAGGAGGTTGGCTTGTCAAAGTGGACAAGACCGGCAAGGTGACCAAGCACGTTCGGAAGATCCCGTTGCCCGCACAGCCTTGATCCCATGCCTCGTTCCTTGCGGCTGAGGGTATTTGCCGGACCGAACGGCTCAGGTAAAACGACCATCATCAATGCCGTGCGCAAGGCACGCGTAAATGGCCGTGGAGTTGATTTCGGGGCCTATATCAATGCAGACGACATAGCCCGATCCCTGGGCACTGGTTTTGACCTTTCCATTTACGACGTGGAAACAGGTCCTGATGGTTTTCATGAATTCGCGGAACGCTCCGGACTGCTTGGAAAGGACCTTACCTTGAATGCCTTGAGTAAGGGCATGCTATGGACGGGTTCCACGGTACGAGCACGTGCGGGGTTGCCCAAGGATCGTGCGGCCCAATTGTTGGCGCAGTACCTGTACGATGCCTTGTTGACAGCGAAAAAGAAGTTCTCGTTCGAGACGGTCTTCAGCCATTCCGGTAAGCTCGAACTGATGCGAAGGGCAGGAGCTATGGGATACAAGGTGTACTTGTACTTCATCTCAACGGAAGACCCGGCGATCAATGTTCAACGCGTCAAGGAGATCCGTGTAAAGGAAGGCGGACATGATGTTCCGAAGGACAAGATCATCAGCAGGTACAAGCGGACCATGGAGCACTTGAAGGATGCCATGGGACTGGCATACCACGCCTACTTGTGGGACAATTCCAAGCCGGGAATGAGCACCCTGTTCTGTGAAATGAAGAGAACGGATGGGGCCGTTACTTGGAACATTGAAGTAGAAAAGGCCCCTATCTGGTTCCTACAGCATTTCTTGATCCACTATCCGGAGGACGCTGTTCTCTACAAGGCCTGTTATGATGTTATTTATCATCAGATAGGGTTGGAGGAACCATAGTCAATTCGGAGCGACACATCCGCTCAATGCCGGTGCATCGGAAGTGCGCAGATCGCTCACTCTTTCACCCAACGTAACGGCTTCCGTCCCTCATCCACCTTAACCAGATAGATGCCCGAAGGCAAGTCCGTGGTTTGTACTGATGCTCGCTCGTTAATGATCTGTTGCTGATGCACCACACGCCCCGTGGCATCGAATAGCGTAATGGTGTGTGACCCGGGATGAAGTGAAAGTGAGAAGTGATCCGTGCCGGGGTTGGGGTAGATCATCAGGCTGGAGATCGCGGAGGCCTCGTTCACGCCCATCAGCATTTCACACGCCCCGGAGGTCAATTGATAGGATATCTCGTTGTCACTGTAGCAACGCATACCGGTCGGCCCATCGATGAGCCAATTCGGACACCACATGAACATGTCCCATGTGGAGCCGACGCGTTCCATAACGGTTAAGTCGTCCGTGGTGCGGAGCCAGTGCAGCGGCACACCGCCGACCACCGTCGTGCCGGTATCCACAACTGTGATGGGCGCGCAGGTCGTGTCATTCACATGTGCCGGGAACCAATGTTCACCCGGGACCGCTCCGAACCAATACAGGGTATCCCACACCGTACCGGAAAGAATGAAGACAACCTCGCTATCCGATCGCGTGATCAGTTCAACGGGGGTGTAACTGATATAAGGTGGTCCACTAAAGGTCGGCCCCGGAGGAGGTTGCGGATATTGTATCGCGGAATAGCGGTCGATCACTTGGGCAGTGTAACCACCGATGAGCGTGTCGTGCGTGTAGGTCATGCGGAGGAACCCCGCCAAGGCCATGCCTGCATTATAGGTCCATGTCGCACCGGGCGTGCACCAGCTTTGGGCTTGGCCTGAAATGGTGGACAGAGCGAGCAGAACGAAGAGGAGTTTTCGCACCATAGGTTGAAGGTATATCCGAATAGACAGCTGTGAAGAGGGGAACGCTGCTTGGGCGTGAATGGGTACCCCGGAAAGTCACCGAGGTTTGAACCCCACGTCCGGTGGCATGCGACTCTTCTCAATTCCCTTGCTGAAAACAAGGAGTGAGCCATCATCAGCGATCTCCAGCCACGTGCCCGGAACCTCTTCCCGGTATCGGTAACGATCGTCCGACGGATCCAGAAAGATCGCCTGTGGCGTGGAATAGCTACCATCCCGCCAGAATTTATACGTGTAAAGCGTACCGTCCACCCTGTACCAAGTGATCCGGTCATTATCCTTCGTTCTCCACTGCTTGATCGGTTCGCCGCTGGTGATGCGGCTGACGTCGCGCATATACGTGGTGAAAAGGCTGTCGAAGGGTGTAATGTCATAGCTCACGTCTTTCGGGACCCATCGTGTCATTCTGGCAAGCACGGTCTTGTAATTGGACACATCGGGTTGCATAAGATCACGAGCGAAATGACCGCGATGAAGACCAAGAACATTGTGCATGAACCAGCCGGTATCCGCCTTTGCGTTCAGGAATGCATCCAGGAAGATCGGGAAATAGTGCTCGCACACATAGGCGGAGCGTTGATGGGTGAACACGCGGTTCGGTGTGTTGTTGCCCTCCGGATATCCGTGATAGCGGATCAAGAGAATGGTCTTCTTGAAGTTATCGTTGTCCAATGAATCAATGGTCCGAAGGCCTCTGTGGGCTTGGTCGGTCTTATCGATCAACTGCCAGTACAAGGTGACCCAGTCTTCTGACGGCAGGTCCCTGATCTCCTCTTCAAGGCTCTGGGCACATGTGTGCAGCGTGACAGCCGCAAACAAGCCGATCGTAAGGATCGTGCGGAGGAGGTTCATGGAACTAAGGTAGTTCAAGAATGGACCGAGGTCTCCGCTCGGAATGATGGCTGCTGACTACGTGCTTATGCGAACAACGACCGCTCCAAACCGCTTTGCCGGATAATGGACATCAAGGTGCCGATCCGCAGCTCCTTGTGATCGGGAACCGGCACAGTGACCGTTGAACCCGGGATCTGCTTTTGCATAATGATGTGACTGCCGCGCTGGCGTATCTGCTCAAAACCGTGCTTGTTCAGGATCGCACAAACCTCCCGGCCGCTGAGTGTCCGCATCAGACAGCAACGCGCACTCGCGTGACCAGCACTTCCTCATGCATCCGGTCGCCGACCTCGGCAGGCGAGGCGGACTCGAAGAACAGCTCCAAGGCTTCGATCAAGTTGGTGCGGGCCTCTTCGATCGTATTGCCTTGGCTGGCCACATCCAACTCCGGGCAAAGGGAGGTATAGCCATCGCCATCACGTTCGATGATCGCAGTGAGTTCGCGCGTGGTTTTCATGTTCTTGGATATCGACCAAAGTTAACGTTCCGCACGTGATCTTCCACCCGATGATGCAGGACCGATCGAGGACACCACAGTGGAGGAGGCCAGATCACTGATCAACTGTCCCCATTCAACCCCACACCCAATATCTTCGCGCCATGTCCCATACCGTTATTCCGCCCTACGTTCCCAAGCACAAGATCCGCATCGTCACCGCAGCGTCGCTGTTCGATGGGCACGACGTCTCCATCAACATCATGCGCCGCATCCTGCAGAGCTCGGGCGCCGAGGTGATCCATCTGGGGCACGACCGCAGCGTGGAGGTGGTGGTGAATACCGCGATCCAGGAGGACGCGCATGCCATCGCGATGACGAGCTACCAGGGCGGGCACGTGGAGTACTTCAAGTACATGTTCGATCTGCTGAAGGAGAAGGGCGCGGGGCACATCAAGATCTTCGGCGGGGGAGGAGGGACCATTCTGCCGAGCGAGATCAAGGAGCTGGAGGACTATGGCATCACGCGCCTCTACCATCCGGATGATGGCCGTGCGATGGGCCTGCAGGGCATGATCAACGACATGTTGAAGCAGTGCGACTTCGACATCAGCGACGATGTGAAAGCTGAAGCGAAAGACCTGTCGCCGCAGAACTGGCCCGCCATTGCACGCTTGATCAGCACGGCGGAAAACCATCCGGAGATCTTCAAGAAAGTGGAGGACTCCATCCACACGAAAGCGAAGGCCAGCACCGCGCCGGTCCTTGGTATCACCGGCACGGGCGGATCGGGGAAGAGCAGCATGGTGGATGAATTGATCCGTCGCTTTTTGATCGATCAGCCGACGAAGACCATCGGCGTGATCAGCGTGGACCCGAGCAAGCGCAAGACCGGCGGCGCGCTGCTGGGCGACCGCATCCGCATGAACAGCATCCGCGGGGAGCGCGTGTACATGAGGTCGCTCGCCACGCGCCAGAGCAACCTCGCGCTGAGCAAGTACGTGCAGGAAGCAGTGAGCATTCTCAAGGCCGCAGGCTTCGACCTGATCGTCCTTGAGACCAGCGGCATCGGCCAAAGCGACACCGAGATCCTCGACCACAGCGACGTCTCGCTCTACGTCATGACGCCCGAGTTCGGCGCCGCCACCCAGCTGGAGAAGATCGACATGCTCGACTTCGCCGACGTGGTGGCCATCAACAAGTTCGACAAGCGCGGCGCGCTCGACGCAGTGCGCGACGTGAAGAAACAGTACCGCCGCAACCACCTCCTGTTCGACGCGAAGGACGAGGACCTGCCCGTGGTGGGCACCATCGCCAGCCAGTTCAACGATCCTGGCACCAACACGCTCTACGAGCGCCTGATGCTGAAGATCAAGGAGAAGACCGGCGCGGACTTCCACAGCACCTTCCACGGTCACGACGAGATGAGCGAGAAGGTCTGGATCATCCCACCCGCCAAGAGCCGCTACTTGAGCGAGATCAGCGAGAGCAACCGGAGGTATGATTCGAAGGCGGATCACCAAGCTTCCATTGCCGACCAACTCTACGGGCTGCACTCCGCTGTCTTGACCTTCGGTGGACCGGATATGCTTGAAGAAGCTGCAAGCCTTAAGCCACAAGCTGCAAGCTCGACTACGGACAAGCTTGTAGCTTATGGCTTGGAGCTTGAAGCCCTCACCAACAAATTCCACGAACTAAAGAAGGACCTCGACCCGCACCTCTGGTCCATGCTCACCGGCTGGAAAGCGGAAGAGGCGCGCTACAGCGGCGAATTCTACACCTACCACGTACGTGGCAAAGAGATCAAAGTGCCGAACCATTCCGAGAGCCTCGCACACCTGAAGATCCCGAAGGTCGCGTTGCCGAAATTCCGCAGCTGGGGCGACAAGGTGCGCTGGGCCATGCAGGAGAACACGCCCGGCTTCTTCCCCTACACCGCCGGCATCTATCCCTTCAAGCGCACCGGCGAGGACCCCGCCCGGATGTTCGCCGGCGAGGGCGGCCCCGAACGCACCAACAAACGCTTCCACTACGTAAGCGCAGGCCTGCCCGCCAAGCGCCTCAGCACCGCCTTCGACAGCGTGACGCTATACGGCCACGACCCCGGAAGGCGCCCCGACATCTACGGCAAGGTGGGCAACAGCGGCGTCAGCATTTGCTGCCTCGATGATGCCAAGAAGCTCTACAGCGGCTTCGACCTCACCGACCCGAAGACGAGCGTGAGCATGACCATCAACGGTCCCGCGCCCATGCTCCTCGGCTTCTTCATGAACGCCGCCATCGACCAGAACTGCGAGAAGTATATCCGTGAACACAAGCTGGAGAAGGAGGTGGAGGAGAAGATCGCTTCTCGGTGGGGAGCCGCAAGCTCTAAGCCACAAGCCTCAAGCTTGAAGCTTGAAGCTAGCGGCTTGCGGCCCCAGTATCATGGCGAAATTCCGGAGGGGAACAACGGTCTCGGACTAATGCTCCTTGGAATAACCGGTGACCAAGTTCTACCCAAAGACGTCTACGCCAAGATCAAGGCCGATACCCTCGCGCAGGTCCGCGGCACCGTGCAGGCCGACATCCTGAAAGAGGACCAGGCGCAGAACACCTGCATCTTCAGCACCGAGTTCGCGCTGCGGCTCATGGGCGACGTGCAGCAGTACTTCATCGACGAGAAGGTGCGCAACTTCTACAGCGTCTCCATCAGCGGCTACCACATCGCGGAGGCCGGCGCCAACCCCATCAGCCAGCTCGCCTTCACCCTCAGCAACGGCTTCACCTACGTGGAGTACTACCTCAGCCGGGGCATGGACATCAACGCCTTCGCGCCCAACCTCAGCTTCTTCTTCAGCAACGGCATGGACCCCGAGTACGCCGTGATGGGCCGCGTGGCGCGCCGCATCTGGGCCAAGGCCATGAAGCTCCGCTACGGCGCCGACGAGCGCAGCCAGATGCTCAAGTACCACATCCAGACCAGCGGCCGCAGCCTCCACGCGCAGGAGATCGACTTCAACGACATCCGCACCACGCTGCAGGCGCTCTACGCCATCTACGACAACTGCAACAGCCTGCACACCAACGCCTACGACGAGGCCATCACCACGCCCACCGAGGAAAGCGTGCGCCGCGCCATGGCCATCCAGCTCATCATCAACAAGGAGCTCGGCCTCGCCAAGAACGAGAACCCGCTGCAAGGCTCCTTCATCATCGAAGAGCTCACCGACCTGGTGGAAGCAGCCGTCCTCACCGAGTTCGACCGCATCACCGAACGCGGCGGCGTGCTCGGCGCCATGGAGACCATGTACCAGCGCAGCCGCATCCAGGAGGAAAGCCTCTACTACGAAACGCTGAAGCACAACGGCGACTTCCCCGTGATCGGCGTGAACACCTTCCTCAGCAGCAAAGGCTCACCGACCGTCCTGCCCAAGGAGGTGATCCGCGCCACCGAGGAAGAGAAGCAAGCGCAGATCGCCACAGCCGATAATTTGCGGAAGGCCTACGCCACGGAAAGCGCTGCGGCGTTGAAGGACTTACAACACGCAGCCATTCGGAATGAGAATATGTTCTCGGTCTTGATGGAAGCGACCAAGTACTGTAGCCTTGGCCAATTGACCGATGCTATGTTTGAAGTAGGTGGGCAGTATAGACGGAATATGTGATGAAGAATATGCTGAGCGAAGCGAAGTCCCGTCGTAGAGACCATAGCGGAGGAACGACGCGTATGGACTCTAGAGCGGGATTCGCTGTGTTGATGGAGGCTTGTAAGTACTGCTCGCTTGGGCAGCTTACTCATGCGATGTTTGAGGTTGGTGGGCAGTACAGACGGAACATGTAAGCCGGGACCGTGCACCTGTATTATCTTCGTGACATGGCCTCGACGCACAATTACATCCAGCTGTCCTCGCTCCCGGAGGATGTCCGCGAGCAGGTGCTCGACTTCATCGAGTTCCTGATGCGACGTAAGCCCAGTGAGGAGCACGAAGGAAAGCGCAAGGCGCCGGTGCCGGGTCTAGCCAAAGGAATGGTCACCGTGCCGGATGACTTCGACGCCCCCTTGGACGACTTCAAGGAGTACATGTGATGAAGTTGTTGCTGGACACGCACGTCCTGCTCTGGTTCCAAGCGGGCGATCCAGCATTGCCGCAGGCTGCCGAAAAGGCCATCCGTTCTGAAGCCAACGAAGCCTATGTGAGCATAGTCTCCTTCTGGGAGTTCGGCCTCAAGCACGGCATCGGCAAATTGCCGTTAAGCATGCCGTTGGATGCATTTTTTCAGACCATCACGGATGCGCCGTTCAAGGTGTTGCAGTTGGAAAGGCCGCATATCCTTGGCGCATCCGCCCTTCCGCTCCACCACCGCGACCCGTTCGACCGCATGATCATCGCGCAAGCCGGATACGAGGGGATGCACCTCATTACCGTGGATGCGCAATTCAAGGCCTATGATGTCCCATTGATCGGCTTGTGATGATGCCGCAGAACACGCTGATCAAATGAAGATCGCTGAAGATGCCTGAACGCTTTCCATCCGCTCATGCCGTGGAAGCGCACAGCACGTTGGGCGGGATCAAGAACGAGAACATGTTCGCGGTGCTGATGGAGGCTTGTAAGTATTGCTCGCTTGGGCAGCGTACTGATGCCATGTTTGAGGTTGGGGGGCAGTACCGGCGGAATATGTGAGCCATGAACAACTGCCTATCTTTGCTTATAGAAGCACAAGCACCCCTCAAATGACCTTCGACCGCGGTTTCCGGATCGACCTCACACCAGACCAAGTGGTGGATCTGGCCAAGCAACTGCCTGGCAAGGAAAAGGATGCGCTGCTGAAAGCGTTCGAGCGGGAGCGCGCGCTTGATCGTCTCAAGGTGATGATGGAGGCGCTCAAGGACGTGGATATCGACGAGGAGACCATCCGTAAGGAAGTGGACATAGTAAGGGCGAAACGTTATGCAGCGGGGAAGAAGAAAGCATCCTCAGCGCGTAGTCGTTGACGTCAATGTCCTGATCAGCTTCCTGATCGGCAAGCGGCTTGGCGGTTTAATGGCGCTGTTGCAGGCAGGGGAGTTCGTGCTCATGGTCAGTCCGCCCTTGCTGGCCGAATTGGTCGATGTGGCCGCCCGCCCCAAATTCCGAAAGCATTTTCCCGTGGAATTCGCACATCAACTTGCAATGACCCTCGCCGAAGCTGGCGAACTCGTGGATGTGCCGACAATAAGCCCAACACCTCTTTCACGTGACCCCAAGGACGATTATCTCCTACTGATGGCAAGGAAGGGCAAGGTCAACATGCTAGTGACCGGCGACAAGGACTTACTCACCTTGGAACGATACGGTTCAACGCGCATCCTCAGCGCACGTAGCTTCACCGAGGAATTCCTCAAATGAACATCGGCGTGAACACCTTCCTCAGCAGCAAGGGCTCACCCACCATCCTGCCCAAGGAAGTGATCCGCGCCACCGAGGAAGAGAAGCAGGCGCAGGACCTGTCCCGCCATAGCGGGATTGCCACAACGGAGAATTTGCAGAAGGCCTATGCCGAGGAAAGCGCAGCGGCGTTGAAGGATCTACAGCATGCGGCGATCAAGAATGAGAATATGTTCTCGGTCTTGATGAAAGGGACCAAGTACTGTAGTCTTGGGCAGTTGACTGACGCTATGTTCGAAGTAGGTGGCCAGTATCGCCGCAACATGTAATCGCAATGAATTGGATCTGCAGCCTGAGCGACGAAGGAGCGAAGTCCCGCCGTAGCGGCCGTTGCGGAGGAACGACGCTTACGGACCGCAAGAGCGGGAATGCGGCCATTAAGAACGAGAATATGTTCTCGGTCTTGATGGAAGCGACCAAGTACTGTAGCCTCGGCCAATTGACCGAGGCTATGTTCGAAGTCGGTGGGCAGTATCGTCGCAATATGTAAGGCTATGCTGAGCGAAGCGAAGTCCCGCTGATGTGGCCGTTGCCGAGGAACGAGGCGTATGGCCGCACGAGCGGGGTTCGAAGTCGGTGGGCAGTATCGTCGCAATATGTAAGGCTATGCTGAGCGAAGCGAAGTCTCGCTGATGTGGCCGTTGCCGAGGAACGAGGCGTATGGCCGCACGAGCGGGGTTTGAGGTTGGTGGTCAGTATCGGCGGAATATGTAATCCGAGTTGGATCTAACTTTGTAAGAATGAAAAACCAGATCAAAGGCAGTAAGGCCGATTTGCACGTGAGCATCGAGGTGATGCTCGTGAAAGAAGGCGACTACTGGGTTGCACTCGCCCCAGCGCTGCGGATCACCGGTTACGGCAAGACCCAGGCGGAAGCCAAGAAATCATTCGCGATCGAGGCGGACATTTTCTTTGAAGAAACCGCGAAACGTGGTACGTTGGAAAAGCTGCTCATCGAATACGGCTGGGTGCTCAGCAAGGGTAACTTCCAGCCGCCTATTGGTGTGGATGCCACCAGCGTAGTGAACTTGCTTCAGGCGCAGGTGGGCAAGCCCACGTTCTTCACGAGCAAGTTGGCCATACCGGCATAAGGCATGCGGCCTAAGCCGATCCCCCTTCGCGACTACATCAAATACCTCAAGAAGAAAGGTTTGGTGGGCTATGGTCGAAAGTCCGGTTCGCATGAGCGGTTCGATTATCCAGAGCCTGAGCGAAAATTGCTGCGTCCGGTAACTGTGGATCACCACTTCGGCGAGGTGCCGAGCTTGCACATCGTAACCGGGTTGATGACTTTGGGTATCACCACTGAGCAGTTTCTTGAGGAGTTGGTCGAGTTTGGCATTGTGAAGCGGAAGGGCAGTAAGAAGAAGAAATGAAGATCGCAGTGCTGATGGAGGCGACCAAGTATTCTAGTCTTGGGCAGTTGACTGAGGCTATGTTTGAGGTGGGCGGACAGTATCGACGCAATATGTGATTGCGATGCTGAGCGAAGCGAAGTCCCGGCATAGTGGCCGTTGCGGCAGAATGCCGCTTATGGCCACTCAGTCGGGGTTTGAGGTTGGGGGGCAGTATCGGCGGAATATGTAGGCCGGAGACGTGATGCAGCGTATCCAATGAGACTGGCGCAGAAGAATGTTGCGGCGTACAACTGTTCCGAGTTAGCTTTGTGTAGCTACACCAACAGCATGTCATTCAAGTCAAATAGGCCAGGTTCGAGCTATTCCGAAATTGCGGAACTGGCTTTGAACCTGTCCACCAAGGACCAGCTCAAACTCGCAGAGGAATTGCGGCGTGCCGGGCTGAAGGCCAAATGGGACAAGATATTGGCAGCATTCCGACCAAACTCGATCAGCGACCGCGAAATTGTCCGCACGTGCAAAGAAGTGCGGGGAGAACTTTGGGAGAAGCGAAGCAATGGCACTGCTGCGGGTCGTCGTTGACCCGAACATTCTGATCAGCTTCCTGATCGGGAAGCGCATCAAGGCGCTCCAGCCTCTTTTCTACGATGAGCGGTTCATCGTCATCATGGATGATCTTCTTCTTGATGAGTTCGACCAAGTGGCACGCCGACCCAAGTTCCGTAAGTTCTTTCCAACTACTAAGGTGGATGAGCTCGTTTACGTTATTGAGCTGAACTCCGAACTGTATGCGGCAGCAACCAGCATCAAGCCGGTGTCGCGCGATGCTGCGGATGACTACCTGCTCGACCTCTGCAAAAGGGCAAAAGCCGACGTGCTTCTCACGGGGGATGACGATCTACTTGTGCTGGAAAAGTACGGGCGCACTCGGATCATGAACGCGCGTAGCTTCACCGATGTATTCCTCAAATGAGTATCGGCGTGAACACCTTCCTCAGCAGCAAAGGCTCACCCACGGGATTGCCGAAGGAAGTGATCCGCGCCACCGAGGAAGAGAAGCAGGCGCAGATCCAGACAGCGGAGAATTTGCGGAAGGCGTATGCCACGGAAAGTGCTGCGGCGTTGAAGGACCTGCAGCATGCAGCGATCAAGAATGAGAATATGTTCTCGGTGCTGATGGAGGCGACCAAGTACTGTAGTCTCGGCCAATTGACTGATGCTATGTTTGAAGTAGGTGGCCAGTATCGCCGCAATATGTAGTGCGCATTACATTCGGGCTCATGACCGAAAGTGAATTCATTGCGAAGCTGCACAAGGAGAACACTGCCTTCCCGTATGAGCGGATGGCGCGAAATCTCGCTAACTCGTCGGAGTCGCTGTCCAGTGACATCTTCACGGAGTACATCCGTTTTCTTTTCGAACTCATCCAGAATGCGGATGATGCTGGAGCAACGGATGTGGTGATCAATGTGCAGAGTGGTCATGTTGTAGTGGCCCATAATGGCAAAGCGTTCACGGAGCAAGACGTGGAAGCCCTATGCAGCATCGGGGAAGGCACTAAGCAAGCTGACCAGACGAAAACCGGCTACAAGGGAATCGGGTTCAAGTCGGTGTTCGGTAAATCCAAGCACGTAGCAGTCTTTTCCAAAGGCTTCCAGTTCCGGTTCACGGCGGAATACCGGCATCCGACCTTCCCCAACACACGGATGCCGTGGCAGATCATCCCTGATTGGGCTGAACGAAGCGAATATCCTGAACAGGTCTTTGAACTTCCGGCCTCAAATGACTGGAATGTCCTTACAGTGATTGCGATGAACAGCACTACCCAGCTCCAAACGGACTTGGCAGAGTTGATCGGCAATGGCGAAGTGCTCCTCTTCTTGCGCGACCTGATGTCTGTTCGGGTAATGGGAATGATGGAGCTCAAGATTGAACGTTCGGTGAAGGCGGAAATCGCGGCATTCAGGGAAGTCACTATTCGCAAGAACGAGAAAGTGAGAAGTGAGTGGATCACGCACAGCTTCAAGAATATCCCGATTGAAGACGAGGTGCGTGAAGTGCTTGCACAGGATGACAAGACTCCTAAGAAATTGGAGGATGCTACGCATGCTGAAATCTCCTTTGCCATCAAGGTCAGTAAAGGCAAGATCACCCGATTGAGTCCAGAGCAGAGTCTCATCTACACCTACCTGCCTACTAAGGTTAAGGCATTTCAATTTCCCTTTCTTGTGAACAGCAGCTTTTTAACCAATGCTGGTAGGGAAGAACTTCACGGCGATCGGATATGGAACGAATGGCTGATGGAGCAGGCGGGCAAGAAGGTCATCGATTGGCTTGCCATGTTGGCAAGAACAGATGCCTACATGGACCAGATTCTTTTGCCGTTGCCAGTGGGGTAGTCCGAAGAACCGGTTTTGAGCAGAGGGGCGATTTGGCTTGATCCGGACATGGTTCTTTTTGTGCTTTTGATGCCCTGTTCAGGGCCATTTTGGGCCGACAGGTCACACGATCCCCACAGATGAGCCGGGTATGAG
>JBBSUV010000013.1:0-82640 GCA_038234075.1 Flavobacteriales bacterium
CTTCTCGAGCTTCTGGTGCTTGAACTGCTCATCGAACAGACTGCGGGAGGGTCGCTTCTTCATGCCTCAAAGAGATCGATCACGGCTCAGATCGTCAAGATCCCAGTGCGTGAAGTTGTCAACAGGTTCTTCGAACTACCCACATACAAGAGCATCTGGTCGGCAGGTGTCCCTAACGAGCGGAAGCCTGTGAGAATCACCACCTTGCTTTCAAGCCCCTTGAATTCGTGGATGGTCAGCAATCTCAAGCCCTTGCCTTTCGCCGCCTGAATGGCTGGGTCGGCTTCCAATTCTTTCAATGCATCCCGCAGTGGAGAGAGTATGACGACCTCGTCCGGCTTGATGCCTTGATCGTGCAGGGTAGTGATGATCTCAACCAATTTGGAGGTCCGCTGGCTCTGTGTGGCGGGGAAGAAATAGTCGACGGCTTCACCTTCAGGAGCTCCGGGAAGGAAGCGCGGCTCGCTCCCCCCGGTGAGCTTCTGGTTGTTCCGGGCAATACGTTGGGTGTTCCGGCAGTTGATCGAAAGCGGAGGTGACATGTAGAAACCCGTCATCGTGCGAAGCTGTTCCACCGCTGCTTGTACCACTGTTTCATCCTGATAGATCAGCTGACGGCTCAGATCACCGAAGAAGGTCCATTTGCCGGTCTTCAACCCACCTGCCAGCATCGCGTCCAGGACCATAAGCCGGTCCTCTGAGAGTACATCCTGTGCCTCATCCACTATGACGTGATCGAACCGGATCTGTTCATGATCTGCTGATGCGGCGTCGATGAATTCCCATGGTAGATCATGGAAGAAGCGTTCCTTTTCCTCGGGATCATCAGGCACCTTCATCTTCACTACACCCAGCATGAAAGCATCGAGCGTGCCGATATAATGATGCTGGAGATCGATGTCCGGCGCGTTCTTTTTCACTTGCTCGCGTAGGTGATCGGCAAGCAGTCGGTTGAAGCAGAACAGGGCCGTCCGCCGGCCGGCGGCCACCTGTTCCGCGAAGAGCGCAACGGCGAGCACGGTCTTGCCGGTGCCTGCCCCGCCTTGGAAGAAGCAGCGTTCGTTGAAACGGGCATGGGCCAGTACCTCCAACTGTCCGTGGGTCAGTTCTTCGATCACCCGGGTGTCATCCTGCAAGCGGGCGATCAATTCATAGCGGACCTCAAAGTCGCCGACGAGCAGTTTCTCGAGTGCGTCACATATCTTCTGGTCCGGAATAGCACCTTCGCGTTTCCAAATGGATTTCTGGCCGAAACCATGCGCCAATCGATTAACGAATGCACTGATCGAACGCTGTTGGCGCGTGTCCTTCCGTAAGTAAAGCATCCAACTCTCCCAAGTTGGATCGTCGATGGGAAGTTCATCGTTACTTGGGAGCACCAGACCATAACCGAATCCGATCTTTTGCAAGCCCTCTATCTCCATCGGTTTGAAGCGTCTCTTGACCCTGTCGTTGCCAAGTGCTTTCCCAAGCCAATCCTGCAAGGAGAACATGGTGTCCTTGAGTTGCTCAATTGGACCCTTGTTTAATTTCTTGCTGATACCGTCCCTTCCAGTGGTGTACCAGATGCCGTCTTCACGTTGGATGCCGCCGCCCTTCACTTCCAACAGAAAGACCCCCTTTCCAGGTGTGAGGATGATGAAGTCGACCTCACCAAAGGAGCGACGGGTGTGGGCGGATAGGAAGAGTGAATGGATCAACACCATTCCTCGGCACCCTTCATCTTCACCAAAGAGTTGATAAAAGCGGCGCTCGGCAGCGGATGGGTTGTCCGCTGGGAAATCGGGGGGGATGCGGCGGTTGGTGACCATCAGACAAGTTGATACAAGTGATGCTGCGGAACTTTAAACTCGTTGCGCTGGTTGTCGGTAATGGTCAGCACTTTGTATGCATATTCCACGTTACGGTATTTGAAAACGTCCTCTTTGACCTCATCGTGGATGATCTCGCTAAGATCAGCGGCCATGCGCTTTTCAATCCGTTTGCGTTGATCCTTGGCGAGCCTTTTAGCTTGGTCCATGGCGGGTATTGAAACATCCCAGTCCTGCCCAGCACCACCAGAATATGTACTCCTCGCGAGGGCCATGATCTTATTCAGGTTGCCGCTGTGTGGTTGCCATAAATCTTCGTCGTGCAACCAGCGGTACACGTTGGCATGAGTGGTGACAAGCTTCTTCGCAAGTTCGACAAGATCATTATTATAGTGCTCCTGTAATGACTCCAACGCCCTACGCCAAGCATATAGGGTTTTCTTGGTTGAAGGCTTGAGACTTCCGTTCACATCCGATCGAATACGACTGAGCATATTCTCTATCCAAACTAAGCGGTCGCCCATGCCCAATTCACTCAAATGCTTCATGACCACCTCCGTTCTATCCACATCTGTGAGCAGTACAGGAAACAACTTGGAACCTTCTTCTGGATATGGCATATGCGAGCCATCCTCGAACTGAAGAACATTTGCATCGACTTCGGTCCCATCCTTTGGATCAGTGACCCTTACCCGGGCCTTCAGGAAACGATCCTCCAAGTCGAACTCACCATCAAGGGTGTTGAAATCGGGGGTCATGGCGGTTGAGACAGCTTCTTCCGTCATAGTCAGCCGTGCCTCCGGTTCCTCAGGCAGTAGCTCGTTGAAGCGATCGTCCCATTTGCCCGGTCTCCGGTCTATGCTACTACGATACTTCAATGCATAGCGCAACCGCTTGATCTGCTCTACATCATCAATGATCGTCAGTCGTTCCACGCGATGGTCATCCTCCCGATCATATAACCACCTGAGGAAAGCGTTGCTGCTCCATCCGGTCAGCGCTACGTGTTCGTGCCCTTCAAGAAGGTGCTTTTCGAGCGCGGCGACCGTGGGCTGTTCAATAGGGTGCGCCGGCTCGTTCTCTGAATAGACCAACACGCTTGAGCCTTCCGGGATCAGATGCACCTTGAGCTGATCTTCCGGTAGTTCATTGATCGCCTTTGCGGTCCGATCAATGCATGCGTAGAGGGCATCCATTCTCTCTCCGATCCCAGGAAAGAATAACAAACCTCCGATCCCACCAACTATCTTCTTGGTTTCCTCCAGTTTGGTCTGTATCCATTCGAGCGCATCGTGCGATATCCGCGCCGGGGCATGAAGCAGATAACGCATCACCGGTTCCAGGTGGTCTCGCACTGCCTTTTGGAGCGCATCAAGGTGGGTGTCTTCCAGAGTCAACTGCCAAAGGCCTCGCCTCAGTTGCGCAAGTTCATGGGTCGGATATCCATCGGGCAGGGTGACAAGATGGACCTTAAGAGGTCTGCCGCCCAAGGCCTCGATCACTTCGGTATCCTGAAATTCGTGTGTATCATCTGTGGCTATGTTCGCCACATCCTTCCAGTTCATGGCCATGCAGCTTAACACAGCGGCCTTTCCAGTAAGATCAACATTGGGTTCGGGCGGGAGCTCACGCGCAAGTTGAGTATAGCTGCCGACCATGATCATGCGGGTGCCGATCCGAGCCAACTCCACGAAGGACCCTCCTGTTTCCAAAAACGGATTATAGCCATTGAGCAGGACGCATGCGGCATCCTGCGGCATGTTCTTCGGTTCGACATCAACTTCGTTCATGAACCCTTTGATCCGCTTTTTGAACCCATCGCGTTGCCGATCATCAATTGTCGGATCAGCCTCTAAGCGTTGCTTGATATCTTCACATCGCTCCTTGAACCCTGCAATGTTCAGCCCCACTGGACATGCTAAGGCTTTCGCTACTTCGACAGTAATGACATCTTTCTTTTTCAAAGGCTCAATCACCATTCTATGCAGCTCTCCTAGCAAATCCTTTAAGAAGGATGCGCGTTGCGCTAATTCTTCCAGACCATCATATTCAGCCTTCAAGCCGGTATCCAAGGATAACAAAGCGCGCATAGGGTGTTGGCGATATTGGATGTACTGCAAGGTCTCGTCCACGTACGCTCTAGTGATGGCCATCAGCAGGACGGGCTTACGCCCCGGCAGGTCAGCACGCCCGAAGGTGGAGCTATCCATGGCAAGGAGTTCGTCCAATATCGACTCGCCTTTCCTCAGTGCAGCCAGTGCTCTGTTGACTGCTGGCGACGTCGTGCTCGTCAATGTTCGATTAAAATCTGCTCGCATAACCGTAATTGGATCAACTCGCATCTCGGTCATAACTTCTTCGTTCCCATAAGAACTCTTCAGCATGAACTTGAGCTGACCATTCGCACGACCTTCATAGTATTTGGCATAGATGGTCTTATTGTTTATCCTGATCTTGATCTTGTCTCCACGGCTGAAATTTTCAAACCCCGTAATCCCTTCATGGGCCTTACGGGTAGACCATGCGGCAATAGCCAGTGCGAGCCATGGGGTCAGGGCTTCACCCGCCGGTTGCCTGATATGCAGGACTTCATTCGGCTCCGGTTCGCTTTGCAACCACTTGATCGCCCGGCCACACCAGATGGTGGTATAAGGTGATAATCCGAAATTGCCCAACCAAGGGAAATCCTTCAAGTGTGCCTCCAGTTCATCCTTCGGGTCTGGGTCATTCATAGCTTCCTCGCTGCTTGACATGCAATGGACTCTTTTATGAAATGGCTATGGCGAATAGGTGTCGAGCGGCAACTTACATGATTCCGGCATAGGCACCAGCGGTATTGATAAGGATCAGCAGTCGGATCCATGGCACCAGAACCTGAATGCATGTTGCTCGTCACCTATCAATGTCATTCCAGGCGAAAGGTTACCAGCCGGGTAAAATGAATTCATGAATAGAGCCGGGTAACCTTTCCCCCAACCGGGCATTTACTGGTGATGGCAGATCACCTCACCCTTAGCGCCGAGCAGCGGCAGGCCGTGCTGGAGCGCACCAAGAGCAAGCTATGCCCCGATGGGGCCGATACCAACGTGGCCAGCAAGGTGCTGGAGCATGTGGGACCCTGGTACCTCTTCCCCGAAACGCAACTGCGCCCGCGTGTGGTGGGCTTGTGGGGCATGACGGGCACGGGCAAGACCCACCTGGTGAAACAGATCGTAGCCGAGCTGGGCTTGGAAGAGCGGACGCTTTGGCTGGATGGCGGCCGGTTGGCGAGCCGATCCATCGAACCCAAATTCGACAACATGACCAATAACTTCAATGGTCAACCTTATGTGTTGGTGATCGATGAGTTCCAGCACACCCGCAGCAAGGAGAACGGCGCGGTGCTGGATCGGGGAGCCATGCGCGCGGTCTGGGAGCTGATCGATGGCGGCCAGGTCTCAACCTCGGAGGGTAGCCGCCACTTGGATGAACTGTTGGAGATCCGGGAAGTGATCAAGGATGCCTTGGATCGTGGATTGAAGGTATCGAAGGGGCGCGTGCGATCAGGCTTCAAAATGCTCAAAGCCTTCAACACAGCGCCGTTCGCCCCGGACAGCCTATTGGACCAGACGCAACCTTGGGTACTTCCCGAAGGCGAGTGGCACTGGTTGAGGCAAGCCATCCAACGGCCCACGCCAGGCTTGCGTGGCTTCCGCAAAATTTTGGAGGGTGTTCACACGAAGAACATTCTTGCATTCATGGACCAGCTTATCCTGAACTGTAGCATGCCACGCCCCTTCCATGGGCAACAGGGCTTGATCATCGTTCTCGGCAACCTGGACGACCTGTATGCGCTGGGCGAGGACGCAACTCCCGAATTGGACCCCGACGTGCTGCTGGCGCAACACGCACAGATCGGCCTGACCGGGTTACAGGAGTCGTTGCAGCAGTTGTTCCGCATTGAGCAGGTGGCCCGCTTGGGCACGGAGCATTTCGCCGTGCCCCCATTTTCGCGCGCCGATCTGCTGCAGGTGGCCGGCACACACGTCGCTGGCCTTTGCGCGCAGCTTTCCCGCAGCACCGAAATGGAGATCACCGTGCATCCCGACCTGCTGGAACGTATCGTGAGGGACAACACGATCGCGGTGCTGGGTGCGCGCCCTGTTCTCCACGCGCTGGACAGGATCATTCCCAACTTGGTGTTGCGTGCACGGCAGGAGGCCGTTGTGGCGAAGCTGGCCGTGCGCTCCTTGGTGCTCGAGATTCACGGCGCGGAGGTGCGCTTGTGCATGAAGGGCGGTAAGACCATCCTCCAGAAAGATGTTCCGCTACGAAGCGGTGATCCCGAAGGTCCGCGGCCCGTGGTGCCCGAGGTCGCCGTTCACGAGGCGGGCCATGCCGTGGTGGGCATCGCGCTGGCGGGGAAACGCCCCTTGCAGGTGTGTGCACGCACCAGCAGCCGCAGCACGCATGGGTTCGTAGTGTGGGAGCGCCCGCAAGAGCACACCGCGTTCACCCGCCGCATGGCGATCCCCCGCCTGGCCATGACGTTGGGTGGCTGGGCGGCCGAGACCTTACACTTTGGAGAGGATGGGCTTAGCGCAGGCTGTGGCAGTGACATCGCGCAGGCCACGGGCATGGCACTGAGCCTGCTCAGCGCCCAAGGCATGTCGGGCCTGCCCATCCTAACAGCTCAACATCCGACGCACGATGGGCGCGGCATACACAGCCTCAGTTTGGACCGTGATGCAATGGTGGCGCAATGGATCAAGGAGGCTGCGGACCAAGCGACCGCAGTGCTGAAGCAGGAGCGCAAGCTGCTGGATGCGGTAGCGAAGGCGCTGATGGAACGCGGGACCTTGAATGCCGAGGAGGTTGGCGAGCTGGTGCTTGCGTATGGCAGCCCCAGCTTGCGGAAGAACGCCTCGGGTGCGATGCGATTGGCTTCTTGAGTGTGGAGCGTCCCAGCGCAGGGTCCGCTATGTGTCGGAAATACTGGTCGGCGTGACCCGGCGGGGACAGTCCGCTCACTGAATGCACCACCCCTGCCCCTCCTTGAAGAAAGGAGGGGAGAACTTCAACCCTCTTTCAGGCCTTCTGGAGCACTTGATCTTTTAAATTCAAGGGGTGACCGCGTTGTATAGGGCCAGAACACCATAGAAGACCTGAAGGTCGCAGTACTCACGGCTCGATCCGGCGACGGATGGGATACGCCATTTCTTTAATTCTACGAGCTTCCACGTTGTATAGAAAAGGGAGGAAGGCAGATCCACTTCAAAAGATGGTCCGCGGTACATCACCCTATACATGGGGGGGTGTGCATTTCTCTTAGTAGCACTTTCGAGAAAAGGCACTTCCACAGGGCGTTTTTTTCCAGGGCCACCCATACGTTGGATCTATTAGAAACACACCCGACCAGCCAAAACCAGAGCCTGAAAGTGAACAACGAGAAGAAGGCACATCCACCTCGAATGGTGGTCCACGGTACACCACCCTATATATGGGGGGGTATTCATTTCGCCGGGTAACCTTTTCAAGAAAGTGACATTCACCTCTGCAACGGCTCATTCACCAACTAACACACCCAGATCCTCATGTGACGAAGCAGCTAAACCGGAAACCATAAACCAAATCCAAAAAACGATGATGGACAACATGCACATGGACGGACGGGAGAGCAATGAGGATATGTACAAGAACAGGAACCGCTGGTTCGCTGAGGTCGATCGCCGCTGTCGGCGTAAGATCATGGGCTCGATGCGCAGGAACTGGCCTGATGAGGCGTTCAGGAAGGATCGTTACAGCGAGGCCTTGGAAGTGCTCTTTAATGAACACCTGCGGGGTGAGATGCCTTCGGACAGGGGGAGGGTACAGGGCTTTCTTATCACTACAGCGAAGAACTGTTGTCTCAGCGCGTATAGGAAAGACAAGCGCTCTGGGGCGCGGGCTTCCTTTGGAGGGAATGCGGCAGTTTCGAGTGCTGCTGAGTCCGTCAACTTTTATGATGATGAGTTCATGCGGGAGCGCGTGTTTGTGCGGGAGCAGCTATTTGATGCCCTTGCGCATGGCTTGGCCTGCTTGGGAGAGAAGGACTTCCTTTTGATCAGGGCGTTCTACATGCAGGATAGGAGCATGATCGAAATTGCGGATCTGCTTGGATATGCTTCCGCAGGGAGCGCGAAGAAGGCCGTATGCATCGCACGTGGGCGGTTGAGGGAGCATGCACTCGCAGCTTCCGCCGCCTTCACAGGCATGGCGGCTTGATAGGTGCTTCACAGCGCAGTCGATCGAAGTTGATGCGCAGGTGGTAGCAGAAAGAGGAACCGCACTTTTCGCGGCGATTCACCCCCGCCGATCCAAAACCGCCGCCTTCTTCCTCCC
Source organism: Flavobacteriales bacterium (assembly GCA_038234075.1). GTDB lineage: Bacteria > Bacteroidota > Bacteroidia > Flavobacteriales_F > PHOS-HE28 > PHOS-HE28. The sequence continues at coordinate 8,172 of JBBSUV010000013.1, forward strand.
CTCCCCTTGCAACCCGGCCATCACTTCCGCATCCACGAACTCCAATCGAGGCACCACGCGCAACGTGGCCCGGATGTGCTCCTTCAGCTTGTCCACCAGGGCATCGCTGCGGTGGGCGCAGAGGATGTTCACCACGACCTCGTCGTGGCCGAGGTCATCGTGGTCGATGATCACCACGGAGGCTTCCACCTCGCTGAAGCTGGCCAGCAGGTCGTTCAGCACGGGCGGGTAGAGCGTGGTGCCTTTGTACTTCACCATGTGCTGCTTGCGGCCCAGCACGGGGCCTAGGCGCATGGTGGTGCGGCCGCAGGCACACGCCTCGTGATGCGCCTCCACGATGTCGCCGGTGCGGAAGCGGATCAGCGGCATGGCCTCCACGCCTAATGGGGTCACGACGAGTTCGCCGGCCTCGCCGGGTTTTACGGGTGCGCCGTTCTCGTCCAGTATCTCGGTGATGATCAGCTCCGGCCTGTGATGGCCGCCGAGGAATTGATCGCACTCGGTGAAGGCCGTGGCCATCTCCGTGGAGGCGTAGGTGCCGTGCAGGGCGATCGGCCATGCCTCCTGGATCCTGCGGGCCAAGGCGTTGGGCGCTAACTGTTGGTCGCGCACCGGCTCGCCGATGCAGATGATCGACCGCACGGAAGTGGACTTCGGATCGATGCCGTTCTCCGCTGCATACTGGAGCATTTTCAACAGGAACGAAGGCACGGCTACCAAGTGTTCCGGGCGCAGTCGCTCGATGGAGGACCACTGCAATTGCGGCGAGCCCGCACCGGTGCGGATGATGCCGGCACCGAGCTTCCTTGCACCGAGGAAATACGCCAAGCCCGCCATGAAGCGGCGGTCCATGGTGGCCATGAGTTGGATCACCTCACCGGGCTTCACGCCTGCACAGGCGAAGGAGAGCGCTTCGTTCCGTGCCAAGCGGTCCAGGTCACCATCGCTCAAGGCGATGACGACAGGCTCGCCGGTGGTGCCGGACGTGGCAACGAAGTCCGCCACTTGCGCGCGGGGCACGCACAGGAAGTCCATGTTGCGATCGCGCAGCTGGTCCTTGTCCGTGCAGGGGATCCGGTGCAGGTCTTCCAGTGAGCGGATCGAGCTCGGGTCGATGCCGTGTTGCTTGAACAGGCTCTTGTAGAATGGCGAATGCGCGGCCACATGCGCGATCTGCGCGCGCAGGCCGGCCTCTTGCACATCCTTCACCCGTTGCGGCGTGGCGGTATCCAGTTCAGCGTTCAATGCTTGGCTTTTTTGCGGCTCTTGCGCAGGAGCTTTTCGATGTGCTCCCGCTTTGGTGTGTACGGTATCGGAAGTTCCAGTGCCTGTGCTAATTGTTCCTCCGCCTTCTGGTATTCACCGTGGGCATAATGGTACACACCGGAGAGGTAATACGCTTCCCAGGAGCCGGGGTTCAAGGGCACGATGGCATCCGGGTCCGGCACTTCATTGCCTGAACGGTGCGCCTTCTCCAATTCGGCACGCTTCACGCGGAACTGTTCGTAATCCGCGAACTCCTTGGTGTGTTCGAAGGGGTCGGCAGTGATGGTGAGCGGGTCGATCATGAAAGACTTTACGGTGTCCGTCGCCTGCATTTGGCTGAACACATCATCAAGGTCATACGCGATGAAGTCCCCGAGCTGGTAGGGCGGTGTGGAGATCCACACCTGTCGGCTTTCCGGCTTGAAGATGATGGAGTGGTGCGCCATGAGCTGGTTGATGGCGAGTTCATTCCCGTTGCCCAAGGGCGCATCCTTCAAGCCTTTCCGTTCCCGCAGAATGGACGCTGCTACCGGCGCATCCATGCAAGGCGTTTGGCTGATCAGTTCCTCCAAGCGTTCGAAGCGGTACATGGAATGGCTTTCCTCGATCTGCTGCCTGTTGCGGCGGTCCTTGGCGTAGGCCTTCCCCTGGAAGTGGTTCGTGCAGACGAGGTGGTCCGCGCCCGGCACGTAGAACACGTCCATCTTCTTGGGCGACTTTTCGATCACTACGGCCCGGCCGTCCTTGGCGCTGCCGATCAACAAGGACTCGGAGATGAAGACCTTACGCTTCTTGGCGATGGCGACGGCCTCGTCGATGTTGCTGGCGTACTGCAGGATCTCCAAGGCCAGGATGCTGATGGGCGTCATGGCCTGAAGCGGTATGCTGGACCTTCCGGAATTCAGCGTGATGGTGAGGCCCTGATCATTCATGCCGGATACCACACCGATGAATCCAGGCCAGGAGACCGACATGAAGCGGTGCCCTTGCGCGGGTGCGATGAAGGACACGATGCGGTTCTCCGCGAAGGCATCACCGGCATAGAAATCGAAGTTGCGCCCGATGACCAGCTCGCCGTCACAACTGCTTTCGCCCCACGCGGCGAACGAGCTGCATTCCACCAAGGCCATCTGCTGCACGGCATGGCCGATGTCATGCGCGCCGTGCAGGTAGAGCGCGCGCATGTAGGCAGGCGCCACATGATCGTACTCAGCGTCCGCATAGCGTGAAACCCCTTCGATCTCCGCGAGGTATTCATTGGTGACATGCTTGTACATGTTGCGGTTGAACCAGCCCAGGAACTTGATCAGCAGCCGTTGCTTTCCGGGCTTCGGCACCAGCTCCTTCAACTTCTCGAAGAAGATGTGCTCCTGGCTGCGGTAGAGGTCCCCTTCCAAGGCACCCTGTTGGAGGCCGAGCTCCAATGGGTCGCCCTGCAGCCGCAATTCCCACAACCCGTGATCGTTCCGCAGCAAGGTGCCCGTTCCGCAGCGGCGGACATCACCGGCGCTGTCCATCACTTGCACTTCCGGGATGTTCCCGTTGTACGCGCTGAGGTCCGGCATGTGGTGCAACGCTTTCCGCACACCGCAGGAACTCAGTGTTGCGGCCAGCAGAGCCGACCCGATCAGAACTTTCACCCAGCTACGCATCACGTCAAGGGCGTGGCTCCTTCAGCCATTTTTCCGTGCGTTCCTGCGCCCAGCGGTTCTTCTTGTCCAACCACTTCTGCCCTTGGAACTTGCGCATCATGTTATCGAAATGGCGCATCACCATCACGTTGTAGATCATGTTGGCGGCACGCTTCGGGCTGCGCGGAAGTGCCCGTAAAGTCAAAGAAAAGCCGGCGTCCAAGTATTTGATGTAGTGCCAATAGCCGCTGGGCATGTAGAGCGCGTCACCGTGCTTCATGTGCGCGTGCTGGCCACGTGCATGGCGCAACGCCGGGAAACGCTTGAAGTCGGGCGCGTCCATGTCGATGCTGTCCAGGTTGTGGATGGCGAAGGGCACGCGGTAGAGGTACTTCGTCTGTTCCGGGCCGAACAGCGTGACGCTCTTGTTGCCTTGGAAGTGGAAGTGCATGCTGTCCGGCAGGTCGATGTCGTAGTGCATGAACACCTTGGACTGGCCGCCGCCGAAGAAGAGTGCGGGCAGCCGCTTGAAGAACTTCAGGCCGATATCGGGGTAATCGAAATCCTTCAGCAACTCGGGCTTCCTGTCCAGGATGTTGTAGAAGAAGATGCGCAGGTCGGTGGGTCCGGCCTCAAGGATATCGATGTATTCGGACAGTGGCATTTCCGCGACGGGCGCATAGACGCTTTGCTTTCCGATGGCGGGCTTGTTATTGAAAAGCGGCACCACTTGGTCGCCCGCGATGGCACGCATGTGGTCCAAGGTCCATTTTTCACGCGCCGGCCAATCCCAAGTGAGCCGCTCGATCAACACCGGGAGTTGTGGCTTATAAAAATCCTGGATGAAGGCCTCCTTGCTGATGGTCTTTACGCGCGGCACATCGGTGAGTTGTATGCGGTCCATAGGGATCGTTTATGCTGTTTGGGGGGAGCCGGGCACGTGGAACACTTTCTCCAAAATGGACGCATCCTCCAGTATTTCCGTGCAGGCAAGCACTGCGGAAATGGTCACGCCCAGGATGCCGTGCATATTGGTGCATTGCCCCGTGATGAAGAGGTTGGGCACCTTGGTCCGCGAGGAGATGAAAGAGCGGAGCGGGCTGTTCACGTCCTTCACGTAACCATACATGCCGCCGCTGTCGCAATGGATGTAATCGCGATAGGACAGCGGTGTGGAGGAGTAGGTCTCCGCGATGCAACCGCGCAATTCTGGCAAGCGCTTGTACACCTCGTTCAGCAACTTTTCGGTGTGCTCCGCCTTGAACTCCTCATAGCTCTGTCCGCGGTCGTTCACGTCGATCACGGTGTTGGTGCTGCCCGTCCATGGTGCCATGGCGTCGAATTTCATGTAGGTCATCACCGTCATGTTCTCGGCCCATTCATCCTTCACGGGCTTTTCCCCCATGGAGATCATGTATCCACGTGGCCAATCACGCTCGTCATGGTCCTGTGCCCTCCACACATCGTCGAGGCCCCGGAAATGGTAGATGTTATGGTCCATGTAAGGGAACGAGTCCGGCTTCAACGCGATGTAGAGGCAGAAGGCGCCGATGGTGGGTTCGATGCTGTTCACCCTTTTCACGTAGGGTTTCCTGAAGTGCTCCGCACCGACCATCGCGATGGTGCGCTTGGGGTCGAGGTTGGAAATGAAGTTATCCCCTTCGATCAGGACCCCGTTCCTGCAGTACACACCCGTTATCCTGTCGCCTTCGAACTCGAACCGTTCCACCTCATGGTGCTTGAAGATCTCGCCACCGTGCTTGCGCAGCTCGCGCACGAGGAGCTTGGTGATCTGGCTTCCGCCGCGCACGATGCGATACGCGCTTTGTATGTACGAGTAGACCGAAAGAGCATGTACATAGAACGGGGAGCGGTCGTGGTCCCCGGCGTAAAGCAGGTTGCTTCCGCCCAGCACGGCGCGCAGGACCTTGTCCTCCGTAATGGAATCGATGTATTCGCGTGCGCCCAGGGTGAGCAGCCCGGGTTCATCCGAATGGGGTGCGCCGGACTTCAACTCATACATGGGGAATTTTGAGCAATACTCCTGCAGTTTGGCGCAGTAGGTATCGATGGCCTTGCCTTCCTCCGGGAATTGCACCTTCAGCTCCGCCCCAAAACGGTCCAGGCCCTGTGCATGCCGATAGCGTTTGTCATCCCCGTCGAAGGAGAAGACGTCGAAGCCGTCCAAGGACAGCTGCCGCACCTCCAGCTGGTCCATGATGCCGAGGTGGGTGAAGTACTGGTGCAGGTTCTGGCCCGGTGCCAGCCCACCGAGGTAATGCACGCCGGTATCGAAGATGGTCCGTTCTCGCACGAAGGTCTGCAGGTTGCCGCCGAACTGGTTGTTCTTCTCGAGCACACAGACCGAAAATCCCTCCTTGGCCAAGGTGATCGCTGCGGCCAAGCCGCCCATGCCGCTGCCGATCACCACATGGTCATAGCGCTTCTTCATGCGTGCATCCACAAGTTCTTCCCGAAGCGCGCCTGCAACGAAGCCAGCTCCTCAGGCGTCAAGGTACCCTCTTCCACCAGTGCGATGTCAGCCTGTTGAAGCAGGGCTTCGGCTTTGCTCATCAGCACCGTGATGTGGTCATGTGTATGGTTGATCACCCCGCTCATTGCAATGGCCCGATCTTCTTCTTGTTCAATGAATATAAGCATCTTCCTGCTCGGGCCGTCCAAGGCGAGCAACAGATCGAGATGGCCACCCCTGCGTGAAAGGTGTAACACCGTTGCGTCCAAGGGTATCCTCACCATCAGTTGGTGATAGGCCTCGGCCTGTTGCTTCAGCACCCGCCTCAACTTCCTGAAACGCGCCGGGGCCCTGAAGCGGTATTCGTCCAGCACCTCTTTGTGGAAGTACGACGGTCCTTCCGTGCTTCGGCGTAGCTGGAGGAATTCCTTCTTGAACGCAGTGGCGATGCGCTTGGTGGTGTCCCGTGCGTCGGTGCCGAACTCCGGTGTGCCATAGGCAATGCGCGGGAGGATACTGATGTCGATGCGCCCGTCGCGGATCACGAAGGTGCCCTTGGGCAGCACCTCGGAATTCCCGTGGATCAGCACCGGCACGATGTCCATCTTGAACTGGTGCGCGAGGTAGAACGCGCCTTTGTGGAAGCGGCGCAGCGCATTGTTCCTGGAACGTGATCCCTCCGGGAAGATCATGAGCGAATAGCCCTGCCGCACCTTTTCCTGCAGATGCTCCAAGCCGTTCTCTATGCCTTTCGACACCGGATATCCGCCGGCCAAGCGCACCACCTTGCCGAAGATGAGCGAATCGTACACCCAGTCGTTCACCAGGAAAATGACCTTGGGATGCAACATGCCCGTGGCCAGAATATCCAGGAAGGACGTATGGTTGGCGACCATGATGGCGGGGCGATCGAACGTTTCATGCTGTGGGTTCAACACCTCCTTCCGCACGAAGGGATTGCTGTACAGCACCGACTTTTTGAAGCCTGCGATAAGGCGGTGAAGCCAGCGCATCTTCACCTTTTTGCTTACGGGGATGATCGGCAGCAGGAAGCTGACGCAGAAGGAAAGGATCAGGCCACCCAGACCGAAGTAGGTGAACGACAACACGGAATGCAGCAACATCCGGGGACTGACCGGCCTGCGCTCCGGACCGCCCACGAAGAGCCTGAACAACCATGGCTGCACGATGAAGGACACCAGCATGGCGGCGACGATGCCGATCACCGCCACGCTGGCGATGGAGTACATGGCGGGGTGCTTCGCGAACACAAGAACCCCGATCCCGAGCAGCGTGGTCAACACCGACAGCACGATGGAGGTCTTGTACGTGCGGATATGATCGATGCCTGTGCGCAGCTGCAGCAACAGCCCGCGCGTGATGAAGACGCTGTAGTCGATGCCCATCCCGAAGATGAACGTGCAGATCATGATGTTGAAGATGTTCAGGTGCATCCCGACCAGCCCCATGAAGCCGATGGTGATCAACCACGTGAGCACGATGGGCAATGCCGTCACGAGGACGAGCGTGCCGTTGCGATAGTACACGAACAGGATCAGCACCACCGCGAGGAAGGAATACAGGACGAGCTTGTGGAAGTCCGTCTTCAGATCACGCAGGAAGGACTCCATCGTGTGCTGCCTGTCCAGGGTGAGCACATGGGGCATGTCCGCGAACCGGTCCCGCACCGCCGCTGTCCCTTCACGCTCCACGCGCACGATGCTGGCGACGGTCCAGAAACCGTCCTGCCCGGAAATGAAGTCCCTCGGATCCAAAGCCCCGATGGTGGCCATCGGGTTGCTCACGCTGTCCACTTGGGCATGGTCCAACCGATCAAAAAAGGGCTGGTAGGTGGCCGGCTTCAGGCCGACAGCATTCCCTGATGTGATCAATCCGCGCTCCACGGTGTCCTTTCGCGCCGTGGTCCAAAAGCTGTTCCAACGCTTCGTGCGCCGCGCCCGCTCCTGGTCGGAATGCAGCACGGTGGCGATGGAGCTGAAGCCCTTGATCAGTTTCTTGTCCTGTAGCTCCTGCAGGTCCTTGAACACCTGGTCGTTCACCTGCATGGCCTCCTGTAGCCGCGGAGCGAAAGCCACCACGTGGATGGACTGCGTGGCCAGGTCGGAGATGTTGTCCAGATCATCCTGCGCCTGCTGCTGGTCCGCGGGCATGTAGTTCATCTTCGACAGGTCGTTGTCGAAGATGACGTTGGAATAGGTGAAGCAACTGATGATCAGCAGGACCACCAATCCACCGAGGAACCAGCGGCTGCTGTGATAGGGGAACGCCGCGATGCGGTCGAGCAGGGTCTCCTTGAGGCTGGTCCTCTCCGTTGGCAGGTAAGCCAGCGGGATGAAGATCAACGCGAATACCGCAGCCGCAAGTACGGCCACCGCACAGAATACACCGAGGTCCTGCAGCGCTTGGGACCGAAGGAAGATCAGGCAGAGGAATGCACAGGCCGTGGTGAGGCTGCTGACGAGGATCGGGCTGGCCACTTCCTTGTATACATCCAGTACCGAGCTGCGTTCGCGCAGATGCGTGAGGATGTGGAGCGAATAGTCCAACGTACAGCCCAGGACCACGGAGCCGATGCCGAGCGAAATGGCCGAAACACTGTCCCGCATGAAATAGAGCACGCAGATCGCCAGCAGGCCACCGAACAGGGAGGGCACGAACAGGATGAGGCTGACACTTACGCGCCGGAAGAAGAACAACAGCAGCGCCAGCAGCAGCACCGTCGCGACGATCATGGAATTGCGCACGTCGGCCTTGATGCGCTCCGCATTGGCCACGGCGATGAGCACGGAGCCGAAATATTCCGCTGACACCTTGCCTTCGTAAGCCTTGTTCAGGCCGGAGTTGATGGCATACAGCGTCTTCACGAACAGGTCGTTCTCCGCCGTCCGGTCGGAACTGATCTTCGGTGTGATGAAGAGCAGCAAGTTCCGGTGATCCTTGCTCAGCAGATAGCCATCGTGCAGGGTGAGCGCATCGCCCACGCCCATTCCTTTCAGTTTGCTCAAGCCGTCGAAGGTCAGGCCGAAGGGGTCCTTTCGTATGATGTCCTTGGCGATCATCCCGGAAGGCGAGATGATGCTCCTGAAGTTGCGTTCGTTGATCACCGCGAGCGAATCACTGCGGATCAACTCGGCGAGCTTTTGATAATCCGCGTCGTCCAGGAACTGGGGCAGGTTATCCTGCACATAAGCCATGGTGCGGGCCATGTCGTCGGCACCAACCTGGCCTTGCACGCCTTCCACATAGGGTTCGCACTGGGCATGGAGGCTGTCCAGGAAACGGTCCGCGTAGGTGATCAGGTCGCCCTCTTCCCCGTTCTCTTGCAGTGCGATGTTCACCACGATCTTGTCCGTGAAGCGCACCGTCTGGAGCACCCGCTGCAGGTTCTGCTCCCCCTCCTTTACCGGAATGAGCTTGGTGATATCCTCTTCCAACGGAAGGTGGACCGTGATGTAGCCCATTCCTGCGAACAGGAGCAGAAGCAGGGAAAGGCTCCACCAAGGGCGCTTCGCCAGTGCTTTATGGAGCGCGTACCAACCGTTCACCATGGCTTCAGGACGCACGCCATTTGAAGAAGCGCAAAATGCCGTAAGTGATAAGACCGGCCAGAACACCGCAGACCGTGGCCAGGGCGATGCTGCCGATCACGTAGACCTTCAACTTCGGCAGAAGGTTCAGGTGGTTGAAGTCGATATGGTCCAGGTCAATGGCCATGGAGATCTCCTTACCGCCGAGCAAGGCCTCACCCACGCCGATGCTGCCCAGGATAACGAACGGTATCATGGGCGGTATGCTCACGTTGGATCCCGCGAACGCCAATGCCCTGTTCAGCTTGAACATCACAGCGGCACCGACGGCAATGAGGGTATGCAGGCCCCATAACGGGCTGATCCCGATGAACACGCCAAGGCCCAATGAGAGGGCCTTTTTCCCGTCGCTGTCCTGTGGCCCGATCAACTGTTCACGCAGGGAGCGCTTCCACCCTTTTTTTGCGAAGTAGGCATAGATGTCGCGGGGCTTGATGTAGAAGATCAACATCAACACCAGCCAGGTGTTCATCACACTGATGCGCCCGAAATCCGCTCCCGGCCGGAAGTGTGAGACCCGCTCGTCGGCATCATATTTCACCCGCACGGGGATGTTCCTTACCGTAATGCCGTCCCAGGCGGCGCGTACGATCACCTCCACCTCGAACTCGAAGCGGGCGCTCCAGAACGGGATCCGCTCCAAGGGTTCCAGCGGATAGGCGCGGTATCCACTCTGGGTATCCTTCAGGCGGATGCCGGTTTCCACCCAATACCAGAAATTGCTGAAGCGGTTGCCGAAACTACTTTTTCGCGGCACGCCCTCCTGCCCCATGTTCCGCGCGCCGATCAAGAGCAGGCCTTCCGGCGAATTATGCTGCTTCAACTCTTCGAGGAAGATCGGAAGATCCTCCGGATAATGCTGCCCATCGCTGTCGATGGTGATGGCATAGGTGAACCCCTGCTTCCGTGCTTCCTTGAACCCCGCCCGCAACGCCGCACCCTTGCCTTCATTCTTCGGAAAATGCACCTGCTGCACCTGCGGGAATTCCTTCAGGATATCCGCCGTGGCATCCGTGGATCCGTCATTCACCACGATCACGTCCGTGGAATATTCAAGCACACCCAGGATCACCTTGCGCAAGGTGCCCGCATTGTTGTACGTGGGCATCAGCACGCAACATCCCAATTGTTTGAAGGTGGCGATGTGTTCCGGCAACGGCATGAGGGCGGAAGCCGAGCAGGTCAAGGCTTCCATGAGGCTTGCGAAAATAGGCCGTGGCTATCGAACCGGCAGCAGCTTCGCCTTCTCTTGCTCCGAGTACAGCGAGGAAGTGCGGGCATGGACCTGGATCATGTTCTTCAAGCCGGCATCCTTCACGGCTGAAAAATGCACGAGAATAAAGTCCTTGTCCTGTTGAAGGTCATCGTTGTACATCAGGATAGCCGGGGCGTTGTCCTGGACGGTCATGCGCAGGAAGCGCACCTCCACGCTCTCCGGCGCGGCCTGCGTGGCCTTTGCCATCAGGCTCTTCCCCTGCTTGAAAAGTTTCAATTTGCCGCTGATCCCGTTGGCGAACTGCGCGGCCACCATCAAGGCAGCACCGTGATAGGCCACATGAACAGGCGAGATCGTATCCTTATCGGCCTGCGTGAGCTTCAGCAATTCGTGTGAGGCTTGCGCATTATTGTGGGCCGTCATATACAGCTTCCGTTCGGCTGAGAGGTCCTGTGCCGTCAGCATGAAGGGGAAGAGCAGTGCGATCAACAAGGGTGTCCTAATGACTTGGCTGAGTTTGCTCTGCATTTGCTCACGTGCCCCAAACGCGGGCACCCGCTCGGCTTTTTGCCGAGTGGGCAGTGCGCTAGGGCCTCCGGCCCGCCATCCCTTACGTATCAGAACTTGGGACGGGCCAGAGGCCCTAAGCAGGAACGCACTCGGCAAAAAGCCGAGCGCGTGCATCAGTGTGGCAATGTCATTCCGGGCCTGACCCGGGATCGCGTGAATGTTCATCTATACTTCCTGGAATTCCGCGCTCAACTTCACCGCCAACGTATTCTTGAAGTGGACCTTGGCGTTCACTTTCACGCCATTTTCCAAAGGGGTTTGCGTCAGGTCGAAGTCGAGGTCCGGGTCCACCCTGGGGTCGATCAACGCCATGAATTTGATGTTGGATGCCTTGGTAAGCCGGAGCCGCCGCCCCAAGTGTTGTTCCAGCAGCTCCTGCACGATCTGCAACGAGCAAACCCCCGGCATCACCGGCTTGTTAGGGAAGTGGCCTTTGAACACGGCATGGTGCTCATTCAGGTGCACGGTCGCGGTGATCCGGTCGCCTTCCAGCCCGGTCCGTGTCACGGTATAAAGTCCTTCGATCAGCATGCGTGGCTTCAGTTGTGGATCCTGTCCAGGTCGATGGTCAGAGGCTGTGTCAAGTGGCTGATGGTGATGTGCGATGCGTTGCCTTCGTTGCCGCCGGTGAACTGCAGTTCCACGCGCTCCTTGCCATAGCCTCTCCGTACAATGCGTTGCAGCTCACCACCCGGCCGCGCAAAGAAAAGGTATCGGCGCCCTTCGCCCTGCCGTGATAGGAAGACCTGGCTCCCTTCCGCTGTGAACTCCTTGATCACGGGCACCTCCTCATCCACCATCATCCCGAAGTCCGTGCCCAACACATGGATCAGTAGGCGCTTGTCCAATTCCGCCATGGCGAAATTCTTCACGGTCCTGCGCGGGCCGATGGTGAGGTCGAGGTACCTGTTGCCCATCTCCCCCATCAGCACCACACGGTGCTGCCGGTCATCGAGTTTCTTCACCACCAGCAAGCCGCCGAAATTGTGGTCCCCGAACTGGATGTTCATCTTGTACAGGTAGTCCACATCGGTCCGGCTGAAATACGGGTTCTGCACGGTCGCTCTCGCAGGCCGCCGCTCCGTCATCCCCTTGGTGGTGGCTGGCGAACAGGCCTGTAGCAACAGCCCAACGAGAAGGCTAATGGGTAAAAACCGCATCGCCGAGGGCGGGGTTTATCTTGAGGCCACTGAAGACGATGCGCGTATGGTCGTCGTTGGGTTCGATGATCTTCAGTTCCAGGATCTTCCGGTCCTCTTTCCCGAAGTTGAGCTCCAGTTGTTTGACGTATCCGGCCAGCACCTTGTCCTTCGGCTTCAGCACCACCACGTCGCTTTTCGCGCCGGAAAAGAGGCTGACGTTGAACGCCGGGTCCTTGAACAGGTCGCCGCGCACGCTCTTCGTCATCATGTCGCTGACCTGCGCCAGCAGCTTGTGGCTGCCGATGTCCATCTCGCTTTTCCTGCCCGCGTCGTTCACCTTCATCAGGCCGTCCTTGAAGATGATGCTGTAGTCGTAGGGCTTGGTGTAGGCCCACTTCACGGTGTTCGGGCTGCGGAAGGACATGGTGCCGGAGGACACGATGTCCTTGGTCAGCAGGTCCATGTGCTTGTACTGCGTGAAATCGCTTTGCAGCGTTTGTGTGTTCGCGGTGCTTTTCAGGAGCTCCTGCTCGAACTGCTCGCCTTGGGTCTTCGACATGGGCGTGCCCTGCGCAATAGCGGCCTGCACCAGGCAGCAGGCAAGTAGGGTGATCAGAGTGTTCCTCATCCGCGGTAGGGTTTGATGCCCAACAGGCTGTCCACCGGCACAGCGGACAATTTGTTGGCGCGCAGGAAAGTCAACAATCGTTCCAAAACCACCACGCACTTCTCGCCGCTATCGTGCAATAGGACCACTTCGCCCCCTTTCAGTTGGCGCACGATCCGCTTCCACACTTGGTCGGCACTGCGCCACGTGGTGTCCAACGAGCGGATGCTCCAGCCCACGCACACCAGGTCCTGCGCCGCCACGGCCCTTGCGATCTGCGGGTTTGTTACGCCGAAGGGAGGACGGAAGAGCCGCATACTCAGCCCGGTCTGTTCCTGCACCGTCCGTTCGGTCTCCTGCAATTCTTTGATCACCGCCCCAGTGGACTTGAAGCCGAAAGCCTTGCTGTGGGAAAAGCTATGGTTGCCCAACGTGTGGCCCTGGCCGATGATATCCTTTACGATACCGGGATGGGCCTGCGCCCGTTTGCCGATGCAGAAAAAAGTGGCCTTGGCACCATGGTCGGCGAGGAGTTTCAGCACTTGCGGGGTGATCACCGGGTCCGGGCCGTCATCGAAGGTGATCGCCACCCTGTCATCGCGCTTCTGCGGCGAACGGAACAGCACGGGAAGATGGTATTGCCAGCGGAGGAGTGAGGAACCCGAGATCACCACTACCAACCAGACCGCGATCAACAGGGTCCACGCCCACCAAGGTGCTTTCAGTAGGAACAACGCGATGGCCAGGACCGCGACCGAGAGTATCACGTAGCGGTGCTTCATCGGCTCAACACTTCCGCAACAAGGTGAGGTTATGGTCCACGCCGCGGTATTGGTCGTATTGCAGGATGGTCCGGATGGTGCCGCTTGGCGGGTTCTTCACCAAATAGGCTGCTGGCACAGCATCATGCTCGAGCACTCTTGCCACCAGGTACATGGCGAAGGTCGGAGCCGTATGGAACTCCCCCGTATGATGCTTGTACGCGAGCTGCGTGTGCTGCTTGAAAAGCCCTTCGCTCAGCGCGTTGTAATAACCGTCGAAGTCCCCATCCCCATTGCGGCCCAGCACCACGGCGTCCACGTCCTCCGGGGTCACTCCGTTCTCGCGCAAAAAGTCCAGCACATGCTGCTCGATGCCTTCGGCACCAGTCTTGTGCCACGCCTTCGCAGCTAAGAGTTCGGCATACGTTGCAGGGCCTTTCACATTGGAGAGCACAAAGAAACCGGCACCTTCGCCGAAGAGTGTGCCGCTGGTCGTGGAGGCCAATAAGCCCGCGGAAGGCACGGGTTTCCCTTTGATGTGCCCGTTCCTACGGTGCAGTTCGGTGGAATGATCGCCCAGTTCGTCCACGCCACCGATCAGCACGACCTCCGCCTCGCCGTTGCGCAGTTGCATCAAGCCATCGATCACCGAGGAGGCGAAAGAGTTGCTGCCGTGCACATAGGTGAAGTTGTAGCCGGTGCAGGCCAGCATGCGTGCCAAGTGGCCGGCGACGGAGTTGTGCGTGGATTGGATGAAGGGCGTGGGCGTGAGGAACTGCTCATCGTTGTCCAGGATGGCCCGCAGGAATTTCTCCGAATCCCGGATACAGCCCATGCCGGTGCCGGTGATCACCGCGTCCACCTGTTCCACGCCGGCCTGTTCCATGGCCGCCTTCGTGGCTGCGATGCTCATCTTCATGCCGGTGGAAAGGCGCCGCGCCTCGGAGCCGGGAATGATCGTGCGGTAGTCCGGGGCGATGGCATGCCAAGCATCCGAATCATACAACACGGGTTCGCCAAAAAGGCGCTCTGGATCGTGCGTGCCCTGCGCCGTCACCGTGCCCATGCCGTTGATGTAGACCGGCTTCACCATCAGGCTTTCACGATGATCAAAGAGGAACAGTTGCCGCCAAAGCCCAATGAATTGCTGAGCACGCTGCTCAAAGGCATGTCGGTCAGCTTGGTGGTCGGCCGGAGGTCGAACTCGCTCATGCCGCCGCTGAAGTTCAGCGTGGGGAATACCATTCCGTGTTGCATGGCCAGAATGGAGAAGACCGCTTCCACCGCTCCGGCCGCGGCCAGCGTGTGCCCGGTGTAGGGTTTGGTGCTGGTGAACGGAGGCACATGCTCCCCGAAGACGCGCATAAAAGCGCGGCCTTCACTGAGGTCGTTGTTGGGCGTGGCCGTGCCATGCGCATTGATGTGGTCGATCTCCGAAGGCGAAAGGCCTGCGGTGCGCAGGGCCTCCAACATAGCGGCGGTGGCACCATCGCCGTTCTCCGAGGAGGCGGTCTGGTGGTGGGCATCGTTGGCGTTGCCGTAGCCCGCCACGTATGCGATCGGCGTGGCCTTGCGGGCTTTCACGCTCGCATCGGATTCCAGGACCAGGTATGCCGCAGCCTCGCCAAGGTTCAGTCCATCGCGATCATCGCTAAAGGGCCTGTTCTGCGAGGCGGAGAGGATCATCAAGGTATTGAAGCCGTTCAGCGTGAACTTCGAGAGGCAGTCCACGCCGCCCACAAGTACGCGGTCGAGCATGCCGGCCTTGATCATCCGCGCGCCGAGCATGATGGCGTTGGAAGCCGAGGAACAGGCGGTGCTGATGGTGGTGACGAAGCCGTCCACGATGCCGAGATGGTCCGCCATCATCTGCCCGGTGTGTCCAGCATGCAGCGTATCGATCGAGGCCAAATGCTCATCCGATGTGAGGTACTGGTAGAAGTACTTCTCGGTGACATCCATGCCGCCCACCGTGGTGGCCGTGATCAAGCCCAGGGCATGGCGATCGACGTTCATCAGGCCTGCCTGTCGCAGCGCTTCCTCCGCGGCCAAGCATCCCAATAAGGAGGTGCGCGTGTGCGGCCCCTTGGCGGGATGGTCGAGCTGCTTGGCCAGGTCCACGTCGTTCTGCGCGATCTCGCCGACTCGCACGGACCCTTCCAAGTGCGTTCGCACCCAGGTGATGGGCCCGATGCCCGACCGGCCTTCCCGCAAGGCTGCCAGATTCGCGGGCACGCCGCAGCCGATGGCGGATATGATCCCCATTCCAGTGACCGCCACGCCCTTGGTCATCGCGCCTTGCTAAAAGATCTACTTCGTGCGATGCTCCTCGATATAGGCCGCCATCACGTCCACTGATTCGAAGACCTTCCGGCCTTCCTTGGGGTCCGTAAGCCGGATGCCGTAATCCTTGTCCATCATCACGATCAGCTCCAGCGCGTCGATGGAATCCAGACCCACGCCCTCACCGAACAGCGGCGTGCTGTCCTCAAAATCCTCGATGGCCACATCCTCCAGATTCAGTTGGGAGATGATCTTGTTCTTCAGTTCCTGTTTCAGGTCGCTCATTGTTCCTTTTTTGTCTTCAGTAACATCGCATCACGGGCCGTTCCGGGGTCCGCCCGGTCCAGCAGATATGCGAAGGATGTGTAATGGTCGTCATTCTTTTCCACCCAGGCGCAGAGCACCTGCTGGGCAATTCCAGCCTGCAAAAGTGGGTCGGCATAGCGGTTCATGGTCGCCGGGTCGAATTCTTTTGCAATAAAGAAACAACTTTCGGTGAAGAGCTGGTGGCGGATGCTGATCTCCCCCAAGCAGATGTTCGGCAAGGTATAAACGAACACCGCCGGGCTCGGCCACTCATTCCCCGGGTCATCCAAGCTTTGCTGGTACTTGCGGTCGCTGTCGATGCACGAGCTATGGTTCGCGAACACCAGTGCGGTCTCCTGGCTGAAACTGCCAGCACGTTTCGCCTCGCCCAGGATCACCTCGGCTGTCAAGAAGGCCAACTTGCTCAAGGGATCCATCTTATGGAACTTGGCATGTTCGATCCCCAGCGCTTTGTAGGTACTGCGCATCACCTCCCGGAAGTCCGGCGACGGCGCTTCATGGAGCAATTGCTCGTTCAACATAACGCGCCCTTCACTGATGCTGCACCAGCTCTGTATGCCGTGTTCACCCATCATGCTCCGGGTCGTTCGAACACCACGGCCGTGTTGCATCCTCCGAAGCCGGAAGCGGTCTTGATGAAGCGGTGCATTTCGGCATCGCCTGCCTTGGTGATCACGTTCAACGGTTGTGACACGCCCAGCTCCGCAAAACCTGCCGAGGGAATGGTACGGCCCTGGTGCAGGCATTGCGCGGCGATCAATGTTTCCAGCAGGCCGGCCGCGCCGAGGCAATGGCCGAAGTAGCCCTTCAGGCTGTGCAGGGGCACGTGCGAGAGGCCGCTCCGCTGGAAGGCGATGGATTCCATCTCGTCGTTGTAGAGCGTGGCCGTGCCGTGGGCCGAGATCAGCTGGATGTCATCCGGTGTGACGTCGGCCTCTTGCATCGCGAGATTGATGCTGCGGAAAAGCCCTTCACCGGTGCGCGATGGCCCGGAGATGTGGTTGGCGTCGTTGCAGGAACCGGCGCCGGCGAGGCGCATATTATCGTCCGAAAAGAGTGAGGCATCGCGGGTGACCAATGCGGAGGCCACCGCTTCGCCGAGGTTGATGCCTTTGCGATGGGCGCAGTACGGTCGGCACGGTTCGGCACTGAGGGCTTGGAAGGCATTGAAACCGGAGAGCACGAACTCGCTGAGCAGATCGCCGCTTGTGACCAGCACGTGGTCGTATGTCCCGTTCTCGATAAAGCGCTTCGCAACGACCAGCGCGAGCAGTCCGGAGACGCACGCATTGGAGAGGATCACGGGCGTGTTGGGAATGCCGAAATGGGATACCACCTGCTCGCCCAATTCCACCAGTTCAGCCCGCCCAGCAGGGAACTCAGAGGCTTTGGCCAAGGCATCGATGTTGCCCTTGGTGGTGGCGATGATCAGTCCGGTGCGCGCATCCAGCTTCACGCCGGAACGCTGGATCACATCGTGCAACGAGGCGATCATCATCTGTTCCAAACGGGTCTTTCCGGGCTCTCCCCCGGCCGCGTGATAGCGGTCCTGCAACAGGCTGTCCTCGATCCGCGAAAAGCACAGCGGCATATCGAGCCGCTCCCAACCGCTGCATTTCTGAAGGCCTGTGCGGCCGTCGCTCAACGCTTGGAATACCGAGCGGACATCCGCTCCCAAAGCAGTGATCGTGTTGGAAAAAGAAAGGCGGACATCAACCATTCAGCAGGCCCATCTGACGCTTCCACTCCATGAATTTATCCGGCGCGGTCAACGCCAGTTCTCCACCGAGGAACAGGAAGACCTGCACAGACCGGCCTGTGCAGGCCACCCTGCCCTGGGGATCCCGGATCTCGTATTCGAAGATCATCTTGGCCGCCGGGGAATCACAGAACCACACTTGGACCGTTGCTACATCACCATACTTCAGCGACCGCTGGTGCTCACACAGCATACTG
This sequence comes from Flavobacteriales bacterium, assembly GCA_038234075.1. Taxonomy (GTDB): domain Bacteria; phylum Bacteroidota; class Bacteroidia; order Flavobacteriales_F; family PHOS-HE28; genus PHOS-HE28. Next base: position 26,012 of record JBBSUV010000013.1, read on the forward strand.
ACGATCGGTGAAGCATAGCCCTGCTCCTGCTGGCTGAGGTAGGAGATACCGTGCTCACGGCCGAACGCTTCGCGACCGTCCTCGAAATAACGGATGTAGTTGCCGTGCCACACGATGCCCAAGGGATCACACTCGTCAAAGCGCACACGCACAGTGGTGCTTTGGGTGATGGCCGTGCGCGGTTCACTGGACGCTCTTCTTCGCATACTGATGGACGGCAATGGCCGCCGTCACGGCAAAGAACAGCAACAAAGCCGAGAACCAAGGCAACAGGTCCACGATGGTGCCGTGGCGCAGCAGGACCTCATGGAATGCGGAGAGGCCCCAATTGAGCGGTGAGAACAAGGACAACTTCTGCATCACGGGCGGCATGGCGAACACCGGCACCCAGATGCCGCCGATGGCGGAAAGGATCACCACCAGCGTGGCCCCGAAAGGCGCGGCCTGCTCGTGGCTGGTGGCCACGGCACCGATCAGTGAACCCAGTCCGATGGCGGCCAAGCCGATCATCAACGCCGTGAGGTAAAGCAGCGGCAAATGCCCGGCCACGGCCAACCCGGGCAGGCCCAGATAAGGGAACAGGAATATGCCCAGGAGCAGGATGGACGTGAACTGGAGCAGGGCCACGCCCAAATACACCACCACCTTGCTGAGCATGAACACAGTGGTGGACGTACCGGAAGCCTTCAGCCGGATGTAGGTGCGTTGCGCCTTCTCCTTCACCAGTCCGATGGAAAGGGGCACGATGAGGAAGAAGATGGCAAAGACCGTCCACGCCGGCACGTTGTGTTGGGTGGAATCCGGTTCCGGCCCGACCTCCTGTTTGACGGCCTGTTCTTCCAAGGGAATAAAGCCGTTCATCTCCACCGGGGCCGCGTCCGGCTTCACATCCATCTGCTCCTCCAAGCTGGTGATCAACTCCTCCGTTTCCACCCGCAACATCACTTGTTGAAGACCCATTTTCACCGCGGCGCGGAAGGACGGCTGCGTGGCCGGGTCGAAGACCAAGAGCACCGGGTCTGCGGTTCCCGGCAAAGGCGTGGGCAACGTGTCTGTAGATAGCTCCATCCTAACCAAGAGCTTGTTCACCTGTGCCCGCACCAAGCCGTGCGTGTGCTGCGTAAGCTGTTCCGGAAGCAGGATGGCCAGCTGTGCCTTTCCCGCGAGAACGATGGCCTTTGCGGAATCGGCATCGCCGGTAAGGTGGAGCTTGAAACGGCCGGATGCGGACAATGCGTCACGCAGGTGCTGCGCCACTTTCCCGTTGTCCCGGTCCACGAGCACCGCGTCCACCTGCGCCTCGGTCATGGACTTGAAGGTGCCGTTCTGCACCATGCTGATGCAGATCACCAAGAGCAGGGGCATAACGAAGAGGATGATCAACGCACCCACGTCCCTGCGCAGCAGCAGGACCTCCTTCACCAATGATGCCCGGAACTCACGCATGCTCCTGGACGGCCTGTAAGTACACGTGTTCCAATGTGGTGGCCTGTGGTTGCGCCCTTATCAGCTCCGCAGGACTGCCTTGGCATACCATGCGCCCCCGGTTCAAGATGGCGACTTGCGTGCAGAGCTGTTCGGCCTCCTCCATCAGGTGGGAGGTATAGAAGATCGTCATGCCTTCCGCGTTCAGGTCCTTGAGCAACGAAACGATGCGATTGCGCGAATCCACGTCCACGCCCACGGTGGGCTCATCGAGAAAAAGCAGCGAGGGTCGATGGAGGATCCCGGCTATCAGGTTCACCATGCGCTTCATGCCTCCGGAAAGCATACTGACCTTCTTGTTCGCATGGCGGCCAAGGCCCATACGGTCCAGCAGTTCCGGTGGGTCGTTGTGCAGCGCATCGCCTTCCACGCCGTTCATCTTGGCGAAGAACCTCAAGTTCTCCTTGGCCGTGAGGCTCGGATAGAGCGCGATCTCCTGCGGAACGATGCCCACCTTCCCATGCAGCGCGCGGGTGCCGGAGGTCTGGTCCGCACCGAGGATGGCATACGCTCCAGAAGTAGGCTGCAACAGACCGGTGAGGATGGAGATCAACGTGGTCTTGCCGGCACCGTTGGGCCCCAGCAGTCCGAAGAACTCGCCTGCACCCACGTGCATGTCCAAATCCTGGAGCGCGGCCTGTTCAGCCCCGGTGTACCGCTTCGTGAGCGCCTTTGTGGAGACCAAGTAATTCACACTGTTTTCTTCAGGTCTTGGAAAAACTGTTTCTCCAGTTCTGCCAGTTCGTCCAACATGTCCGCCACTTCGTTGTAGGACCCGGCGGGCGCGTTCCGGTCCCTGTAGATGCGGGATGCGGCCAGTGCAAAGTCGCGCCATTGATCACCGATGGCGGTCATGCGGTGGCTCATCGGCATCCATTCCGGATGCTCGGCGAGCTTGGATGCTTCTTGCAGGAAGGCGGCGAAAATGTAGCGGAAGCCACCACCGCCGGTGCCTATCTCCTCCTGCATCCGCACGATCTGGCCGAGGTAGTGATCAGCCTTTTTCTTGCCGACTTTGGCGGGCCACTTGCGGATGAGGTTCGCCGTGTAATGGATGCCCCGATAGCCCACGATGGGGATCGGCGCGAGCATATCCCGCGAGGTCCGTGCCACGCCTTTATGTATAGCTTTTCTCCAGTCCACCTCTTCCGGGACGGACACGGGGAAGTACATCTGACCCTTGGGCGCGAAGGCCCCTTTCGCGAAACGCACCTTCTCCAGCTCGACCTCGCTCAGTTCGGTCACCACCTCCATCACCGGGTCGCTGATAAGGTAGCGGTCGCCACGTTTGCCGTACACGATCAGGTTGTGCGCGTTGAAATGGAAGCGGTATTCCGGCGGGAAGTAGGGCAGGTTGTACACGCCCACCTGCAGGCCCACGGGACGGCCTTGGTCCAAGCTGGCATCAAGTGCGCGCTGCGCTTCCTTGTGGTCGTTGAATTTCCGCTGCTCCATCTTGATGCCCACCCGCTTGGTGAAGGAGCGGAAGATGTGGCCGGGCATGGAACGGTAGGTGAAGGCGGGCGCTTGGTCCACCATCAGGAAAGGGATATGGCAGAAGATCAGCCCGGAGCCGATCCCGAAGACCATCGGCTCGCTCACCGCTGAGCCTTGGTACCGGAGCAGGCCGGAGATGACCCCGTTCTCGCAGTGCGCCGATTGTTTATGTGGGAACTGGTCGCTCATGCGCCAAGATCGGGATGTTTCAATTGCTGCACGGTGATGTTGAAGGCATCGGCATACTTACGCAACAAGGGTTCCTTCAAGCGGCTGAAACGCGCCGGGTCGAAATGCCGCTTCACCCGCCAACGCCAAAGGCCAACATGCTGCGCCAGCACTACCACGTCCATCCGGTTCAGTTCCATGTAGTACGCGATGGGGCTTGCTTTTCCCTCCTGCATCCGTTGACGCGCTTCCTCCGTCCGCCGGTGGATGCGTTCCACGGCATTGGTCAGCGCGGCGGCCTTGACGTCCCAGCCCGTGCTTTTCTCCGTGACGTAGTTGCCTTGCTCGTCGGTGGCATAGCAGAGCTCGCGGAAATTGGCGTTCGCCAGATCGCTCTCGTCCTGGGGCACCTCCGATTTTTTCATGGCTCGCGCTGCTCGATCACAAAGTTCATACTGCAACGGAGAACGGTGCGGCCATCAACGGTGGATCGGACATCCATCGCGCACAGGCTCACCAGCCCATTGGGCACATGCGTCACCAGTGTGGAGCGGGTGATGAGCGTCTGGCCAGCCCGGGGCAGTGTGCCGATCTCGATGTTCTTCACCGCGCTGATGAATCCCAGCACGGGTGCGCCGTTCTGCGCTTCGGTGAAAAACCGTTGGCCAACGATGGCGGTGCTGGTCTGCGCCGCATGTTCGATCAGGCCCGTTCCGCTGAGTTCACCGTCCTTCACGAAGATACAGGCATCATCAACGAAGAACTGGCACTCTGCCGAGCGCTCATCAATGGCCACGAGCTTGTCCACCATGAGCATCGGCGCCCGGTGTGGCAAGAACTTCCTGATATCGACCTCCTCCGGAATGATCATCAAGGCTCGGCGATCACGGTTTTCATGGTGCACGCGGCGATCACCGTGCCATCCACGCGCACTTCGGTCTCCACCAAGGTGACCTGCAAGAACTGCATGGAAAGCCGCGCCGTGGTGCTGAGGATCGCACCCACGGGAGGCAGGGCATGGATCACCACGTCATTGATGGCACCGATATATCCGGTGGGCGTGGGCTGTTGCTTCAGATGGAAGTCGAAGCCGGTGTGCAGCGCGACGGTCTGCGCCATGTGCTCAATAAGACCCGCCGCGGTGAATGCCCCGTGCTGCGTCAGGAGGTTGTCCTCCCGCACTTCCAGCCCGGCGCATACTTCCTGCTCGGAGAATTCCGTGAGCCGGTCCACCATGATGAACGGCGCACGTTGGGGGAGGAGTCCTTGGATGAGGGCAGGATCCGTGATCGGCACCTTCAAAAGGCTCATTCAACAGACGGTCAAGTGGGCGTAGAAGTAGGAGAACCGGGCGCTTTCGGGAACGCTCATCACGATCCTGTCACCCTTCTTCAAGCGGCCCGATGCTTGCAACTCCTCCACCATCAGGTAAATGGATGCCGCGCCCACGTTGCCCACGGCATGAAGGTTCAGGAACCACTTCTCCTTGGGTACCTCCAAGCCTGCGTCCTTCATCCGCGCATACAGGTCCTCTTCGAAATAATAGGAGGAGATGTGCGGCAGGAAGTAGTCGATGTCATCCACGGAAACCCCATGGCGCTTTATGGAGACGGCAAAGCTTTCCACACCCTTTTTAAGGATGTTCTCCCCGAGGAGCCGAACGTCCTGCTTCATGGCGAAGACCGACTGTTCCGCCCATTGGCGTGCCGGCACCTCGCTCCACGGTTCCAAGTTGCCGTCCGCCTTCTTTTCGGCCCCCGCGTACATGCAGGTCTCCAGTTCGAAGGCGTAGGAATGGCCTTCGATCCAATCGATCCGGATGGGGCATGATCCTTCGGGATGGTCCTGCAACAGGAACGCACCGGCACCGTCGGAAAGCATCCAACGCAGGAACTCCTTGCTGAAGCCGAGGATGGGCTCCTTCTCCAGTTTCAATTGCGCGTCCACTTCCAGGTCGAACACCTCCGAGCGCATCCAGGCCGAAGTGCGTTCACTACCGGTGCAAACAACATTCTTCGCTTCCCCGGCACGCACCGCGAGATAGCCATAACGCAATGCGTTCATGCCAGCACAACAGGCGCCGGAAGCGGAGTTGATCTCCATGTCATGGTCCTTCAATAGGCCATGTACCATGGCGGCGTGCGAAGGCATGATCTGGTCGGGACTGGATGTGCCGCAGGAGAGCAGGTCCACCTTGGCGCGTAGTTCTGCGTCGTCCCCGATGAGCCGATCGATGGCCTCTTTGGTGATCTCGGCATTGTTGTGCGTGATGTTCCGATCGGCATCGATGGCGTAGTAACGGGTCTGGATGCGGTTCTGCCGCAGCACCAAGCGGCGCACGCGGGAGGCCTTGCCATTGAGGATGCCCAGCCGCGATTCCATCTCCTCGTTCTCCACCGGCTCGTTGGGAAGGAATTTAGAGATGCGGTTGATGAAGACGTCAATCATGTGGAGCGAACGGTCGGACCGTTGAGTAATATGCCTTGTCTCTTTTCAACCGTCCTGCGGTAAGGGGCCAAAGCAGTGCGAAGACCACCATGGCCACCGGCGATAACAGCCAAATGGCGGCGTTAAGGTAACACCTGAACACAGGGACCCAAGCGGAACGGGCGCGGGAACCCTTCGGCCCACGCGCCTTGATGAAGGGCGCCCACTTGGAGAAAATGGCGTTGCCGCGCTTGTCGATCAGCATCAACACAGAGCGGATGCGTACCGCTCCCAACGCCAGCAGTTCGTTCTGAAGGCCTTGAAAAGTCGGCCCCAGCAAGGCACGCCTGATCGGTGCGCCGAAACGGGCCGCGGCCTCGATGTCCTGCTGGTCCACGCCCGGCTTGGGGAAAACGCCCAGGTATCGGCTCTTTTTCCCGCTGAACATCCAATGTGCGATGGTGATCACGCTGATGTGGTTGATGTGCCTGTCCACCAGTGCGATGTGGCCCACATGCACGGCCTTCACCGCGGCCAGTCGGACCTTCAGCTTTTCCTGGGCCATCAACCACATGTTGCGGCAGGCCACCAAGGTCACCACGGGCGTGTCCCGGAAGAGTTCCTTGGCCACGGGGTGCATCAGGAAGGAGTTCACCGGGATCGAGGGTGTGAGGAACCACACCTGGTAGCCGAGGATGATCAGGTCGTAGCGTTGATGAAGCAGGGCCTCATCACCCAGGTCCAGTGCACAGGGTTCCTGCAGGTGCGTCTCCGGGAACGTATCGAAGAACTCCTGCGCGGCCCACGGGAAGGGAAATGCGGATGACGGCCGGATCCGGTAGTGGAACAACTCCACGCCTCCACCCGCCAAGGTTCCGCAGACCTGATCGAGGATCTCCGTGAGCTGGCCCGATTGGGTGTAGTGCAGTACGAGTACTTTCTTCATGCTTTTGCGCCGTGCCCCCAAAAGTCATAATAATTGAACCACTGCAGGGGGTACTTCCGCACCATGCCTTCCAGATCTTTTACGTACTTTCCCAACAGGTCCATCGCATCACCACGCACCACATCGGCCTGTCGCGCATAGAGGTGGTAGTGCCCCTTCGGCTCCTTCATCACATGGACGAACAGGACCTCGGGGCGGATGCGCGAGCCGAGCATGAAAGGGCCTGCCGGGAATTTTGCGAGGCCGCCCAGAAAGGGTGCTTCGAGGTATTTCATGCCCGCTGAATACCGGTCACCGGTGAGGACGATCAGCTCGTTGGACGCCAAGGCCTGGCTCATCTGGAACACGTGGCTCATGTCCTCCTGGTAGAGGATGAACTTCACGTTGGATCTTTCGGTGACCTTTTCAAGATATTCCCTGATCTCCGAACGTTCACGATCGTTGGTGAGCAGGTTGATCACGGGCTGTTCCGAAAGTCCGCCCAGAAAGTGCTCTGCGATCTCGAAGTTGCCGATATGGGCGCTGATCAAGATGCCGCCCTGGCCCTTTTTCAACAGTTCCAGGATCCGTTCCACACCATCCATTTGGAAAGTGAACTGGTCCTGCAGCCCGGAGGAGATGGCGACCTTGTCGATGATGGTCTGGCCGAAGGTGAAGTAGTTCCAATAGACCGAAGTCGCGCTATGGAACCTTGAGCGGCCTAGATGATGCCTGAAATAGTGATAGGTGCTCCGGGTGCTTGCAGGTGAGAAGAAGCAGTAGTAGAAGGCCACGAAAACAAGCAAGCCGTATGCCGCCCTCACGCCGAAGGTGTGCATCAACCATACGAAGATCCGATGCCCGCTCACCGTCCCTTTGGATCGGCCCTGCCACTCCTCGGCCATCTTGGGCAATAGGCCCTTAGGCCAGTTTTCGTTCGATCAAGCTGTAAAGATCTTGGAGTGTCTTCACGCCCACGAAGTCCTCGCCTACGAGCTTCACGCCGAAGCTATCCTCCACGGCCACCACCAGATCCACCAGGTCCAAGCTGTCCAGCTCCAAGGTCTCCCTCAGGTCAGCATCGGGCTTCAATTGGCCCGCATCCACCTCGAACTCCTCAACGAGGAACTTGTCCACGTTCTTCGCGATTTCTGATCTATCCATGCGTATGCATTCCCTTCAATACCAGGGCGGAATTTGTGCCACCAAAGCCAAAAGAATTTGACAAAATTACGTCTATGTCCCTTATCATGGGCGATCGCACCAAGCTCAACTTCTCTGAATCCTCGTCGGTATGCTGCAAATTGATGTTGGGTGCCACGAAGGAATGCTGCATCATCAGCAGGGAGTAGACCACTTCGCTGGCCCCGGCCATCCAGCATTCATGTCCGGTCATGCTCTTGGTGGAGCTCACGAGCGGCCCCTTATTGCCGAAGATGCTGAAGATGGCCTTGGCCTCATTCGCGTCACCGATCGGTGTTGAGGTAGCGTGGGCATTGATATAATCCACCTGTGATGGGTCCATGCCCGCCAGTTCCAAGGCCATGCGCATCGCCTTTGCGGGGCCTTCGGCATTGGGTGTTGAGATGTGGTCGCCATTGGAGGAGAAGCCGTATCCCACCAATTCAGCCAGGATGGGTGCACCCCGTTCCATGGCGGACTCATAGCTCTCCAGGATCAGGGTAGCAGCGCCGCCACTGGGCACCAGTCCATCACGGTCGCGATCAAAGGGCCTACAGGCCTTGGTCGGGTCCTTGGCGTTGACCGAAAAAACACCCAATCCGTCAAAACTGCCCATGGCCAGCTCGTTCACTTCCTGCGCGCCACCGGCGATCACCATTTTCTGGAGTCCGTTCTTGATGAGCAAATAGGCCATGCCCAACGCATGCGAACCGCTGGCGCATGCGGCGGAGATGGTACTGTTGATGCCCCTGAGCCTATAGATGGTGCTTAGGTTCATGGTCACCGTGGAGTTCATGGCCTTGAAGATGGCCCCCGAGCCAACAAGGCTGGTGTCCTTCTTCTCCCTGATCTTGTCCACCGACTCCATGACTGATCTTGCCGTGCTATCATTCCCGAACAGGATGCCTACATCATGCCGGTCCAGGTAGTCCTGATCGACCCGTGCATTGGCCAAGGCCTCCTTGGTGCTCATATACGCGAATGCGGCCTCCTCGCCCATGCTCACCCGCTGCCGGCGCGAGAGGAACGGTTTCAGGTCAGGCTCCTCCACTTTACCGGTGAGGCACGACCGATAGCCAAAAGGTTCCCTTGCCGCATCCCAGACGATGCCCGAGCGGCCTGTCATTAAGGACTCCTTGACCTCCTCGAGGTTCTTCCCGATGCAGGACCAGATGCCCATGCCGGTGATCACCACCCTGTTCATGTCCTTTGCCATCACGAATAAATGCCGCCATTGATATTGACGACCTCGCCGGTAATGTAGGATGCCTTGGGCGATGCCAGAAAGGACACCAGATGGGCCACCTCCTCCGCCGTACCGAAACGATTGGCCGGCACGAACTTTTTCAGGGTAGCCTCGTCCAGGTCCTTGGTCATGTCCGTGGTGATGAATCCGGGTGCCACGGCGTTCACCGTGATGTTGCGCTTGGCCACTTCCTGGGCGAGCGCCTTGGTGGCCGCCACCACCGCTCCTTTGGCCGCGGAATAGTTGACCTGGCCCGGCGTTCCTTTCACCCCGGACACGGAAGCCATGTTGATGATGCGTCCCGACCGGCGCACGATCATGTCCTGGATCAACGCTTTGGTCACGTTGAAGAAGCCATTGAGGCTTGTGTTCAGCACGGTGCTCCATTCCTCCGGCTTCATCCAGACGAAGAGGTTGTCCTTCGTTACGCCGGCATTGTTCACCAGCACCTCGATCACGGCGTCCGGATGTGCTTCGCGCCAAGCGTTCAAAGCTGAATCCACCGCCTCCGCATCGGCCACGTCGAAATGGATGGTCTCTCCTTGGCCACCGTCAGCGATGATCTGTTCCAGCACCTCTTCCGCGGCTTCCTTGCCGGTCCTGTAATTCACCAGGATGGCCAATCCGTGATCGGCCGCCAGCTGCTTGCAGATGGCACGACCGATGCCACGTGAACCGCCGGTGACCAGCGCATACTTTGTCTTGGGGGAAGCTTCCTTCATATCTCGTCGCTCAAGTACAGGGCTCACTGGCTGAACACTTCCGCATTCTGGTACCAGTGGCCGCCGATGGGTTCCCCCTTCTCATTGATGTAGCCCCAATCCTTGCCCTTGCGCACACGGGCGACACCATCGATGAAGCCTTTATCCGCCAGCATGGACTTGAAGTTGAGCGTGGCGCCGACGCTGATCACATACTCAGCGGGCAGTACCATCACCCCTTCTTTGTTGATGAAGCCCCACAGCTTCTGCACCTTCACAGGGGCCAAGCCATTGTCACCGAACACTTCCGCATCCGCATAGCTGAACGGGATCACCAGCTTGCCCTCCGTGTCGATATAGCCCCACTGGCTGCCATTATGGACGGGGGCCAACCCTTTGTTGAAGGCGCGTACTTTTTTCCATTGGGGTTGGATCACCCATTCACCTTTGGTATTGATGAAGCCCCAGCTTTCGCCCTTCTTGGCGTAGGTGAGGTCCGACCCTCCGTGGAATTCCCAGATCTTGTCCACCCCGGGTACGGGCTTGAACTCGCCGTTCACCAAGATACCGTTCGTCTCACCTCTTGTTGCGACCATGCCCCTGGGGTCATAGCTTGAGATCTTGTCATACTCGGCGTTGATGGTCACCTTGCCCTTCTTGTCCAACATGCCCCATTTGCCATTTTGCAGGAACTTGGCCTGCCCGTTCTGGAAGTTCTTGATCTCCTGATAGGTGGGTTCAATGATCGGCTTACCATCCGTTCCCAAGAGACCCACCTTTTCCCCCACTTTATACATCGCGACGCCGTCCTGGAAGTCATAGTATTTCTCCGCGGGCGGCACAGGCAGGGTTTTGTCGGCCTTGTCGATGTATTTCCAAGTGTCGCCGTCGAGCACCATGGCATAGCCGGAATCAAATCCTTTGACGCGCTTGTATTTCGGCTGGATCACCCAGTTGCCGGTACCATCGACAAATCCCCACAGTCCGCCCTTCGCCACTGCCGCCATGCCGTTGGTGAGATCGCCACACTTCTCGAACTGGGGTTTGATCACCTGGTTGCCGGAATGGTCGATATAGCCCCACAGGTCATTCTGGCGCACGCGTGCGAGTTCTTGCGCATGGAGGCTTCCGCAAAGCAGGAGCAGAAGTAGGGGTGCGAGTATCCGTTGCATGGTGGAAGAAGGATTGTTGCGAGTAAAAATAGGGTTCCCGCTGGAACGGGCTCCACCGCTCTAAGCAGCAGTGGTGGCAAGCGAGGGTATAGGCGACCGCTGGACCAGCTCCTTCACCGCTTGGATATCCGGCTGCAGGACCCGGTCCTGTACCACGGGAGCAAAGACCCCTCGCACCTCGTCGTACATCCTGCCTGTCGCGGAGGAAACCTTGTCCCTGAACTGCAACTGATCGATCGCCTGAACGATGCTCATGAGCTCAATGGCAAGCACTTCCATGGAATTATCGATGACCCGCTGGGTGGCCTGTGCGGAATTGGTACCCATGCTCACAATGTCCTGGTTGTCGTTGTTGCAGGGAATGCTGTGCGTGGAGATCGGTGTTGCCAACGCTTGGTTTTCCGCAGTGGTGCTGGTGGCGGTGAACTGCGCCCCCTGCATCCCGAAGTTCACGCCCAGTTCGCCTAGGTTCACAAAGGGGGCAAGCACCTGATTGAGGCTGGGGTTCATCAGGTAGTTCAGCTGCCGTTCGGCAAGCATGCTGAGCTTGGTAATGGCGATACGGAGCTTGTCCATCTCCAGCGAAACATAATCGCCATGGAAGTTGCCGCCATGCCACACCTGCTTTTCCTCGGGGTCCACGATAGGGTTGTCATTGGCTGAATTGACCTCTTCCTGCAAGACCTGTTCGGTGCTTAACAGTGTGTCCAGCACCGGCCCCAGGATCTGCGGCACGCAACGGAGGGAATAATATTCCTGCACCTTTTCGGTAAAGATGGTCAAGTCGCCTTGCGGTATGTAGAGATGGTGCTCGCGCTTCCGCACCAACCGGCTATCCACCAAGTGATCCCGCATAAGCGCTGCCACCAAGCGCTGGCCCGCATGCCTTTTGCTTTCGTTCAGTCCTTTGGAAAGGTGGTCGTCATAAGCTTCCACGATCTCATTGATCGCGGAGGATGCCTTGATCATCCAGTGCACCAGCTGGCGCGCGTGGAACACGTTGAGCATGCCGATACCGGTCATCACCGATGTGCCGTTCATCAGGGCCAAGCCCTCCCTCAGCACTACCTCGATGGGCTTCAGGCCGAGCTCCGCGAAGACCTCCTGCGTCGGCCTCCGCTCATCCTTGTAGATCACTTCCCCTTCGCCGATAAGTGCCAATGCGATATGCGCCAATTGCACCAGATCGCCGCTGGCACCCACGCCCCCGTGTGCATACACCACGGGCGTGACCCCGCCATTGAGCATCTTCACGAGCAGTTCCACCACGGAGACATGCACACCCGAACGCCCCAGGCACAGCGTGTTCAGTCGGGCCAGCATGGCGGCCCTGACCGCCTGCACCGAGAGCATCTGACCCGCACCCGTGCAATGGCTACGGATCAAGTTGTACTGCAGCTCCGTCTTCCTGTCCTCCGGGATACGGTACTGGGCCATGGGGCCGAAACCCGTATTGACCCCGTAGATGACCTTGTTCTCAGCGAAGGCGGACAAAAAATCAAAGCTGGCCCGTACCTGATCCAGGATCGCTGGCGATATTTGCACAGACCCTCCCTCGACGATGACCTTACGGAAGTCATCCGTTCCCAAATTCCCGGTAAGTTCGATCATTGATGTATGGTGGTCCGAAGCGAGGTTTGCAAATATGCACGGGGACCGCTGAAGGCGGCAAAGATAAATTAACAACAGAATGAAAAAGCCATGAAGGACACCGACGTATTGATCATTGGCGCGGGCCCCGGCGGATCCGTTGCCGCAGCATATCTACATGCCAACAACGTTCGTGTTCGCGTCGTGGAAAAGAGCCGGTTCCCCCGGTTCACTATTGGAGAGAGCCTGTTGCCACGGTCGATGGAACATTTCGAGGCGACCGGCCTGTTGCCTTGCATTGAAGCCTGTGGCTTCGAGGTGAAGACGGGGGCACGCTTTCTCCGCGATGGGGTGGAATGTCTTTTCGACTTCAGCCAGAAACACAGCAAAGGGTGGGACTGGACCTGGCAGGTTCCACGTGCGGAGTTCGACAAGGTCCTTATCGATGAAGTGGCCAGCCGCGGTGTTCCCGTGGATTTCGGCGTAGAGGTGACCGAAGTGGATTTTAATGCGGACGGCTCCTCCAATGTCACGCTCAAGGATGAGAGCGGTGCCATTTCCGTGATCAAGGCGCGGCACATCATCGATTGTAGCGGCAATGCCCGGGTGATCGGTCGCAAACTCGGCCTGGACGCACCGGCGGGCATCGCCCAGCACACCGCCATCTTCGGCCATGTGCAGGATGTGCGCCGCCCTGATGACGCCAATAAGAGTCTGATCAGTTTTGACGTTTTCGATGACGATACATGGATGTGGTCGATCCCCTTCTCCAACGGTATAAGTAGTGTGGGCTTCGTAGGCCTTGCGGAGCGGATCGCAGCCGTGGAGGGAAGCCCCGAGGAACGCATGGCGGAACTCCTGAAACTCACCGAAATGTTCCATGACCGTTACGCGGGACTGGAGTTCATCGTGGGACCTTATGAGGCCAAGAATTACTCACACGGGGTTACCAAGCTCTATGGTAAGGGCTACGTGCTCGCGGGCAACAGTGCCAGCTTCCTGGATCCCATCTTCTCCTCCGGCGTGGCCTTTGCGACCGAGTCCTCGCTTTTGGCGGCCCGGCTCATCCATCGGGAAATACAGGGCGAGAACGTGGATTGGGAAGTGGAGTATAATGATCACATCAAAGGCGGGGTCGAGGTCTTCCGGACCTATGTTGCGGAGTGGTACACCGGGAACCTGCAAAAGCTGTTCTTCCACCGACCTGAGAACCTGGAGGTGAAGAAGCAGATCTGTGCGGTGCTGGCCGGTTATGTATGGGACCGTTCCAACCCGTTCGTTACCAAGCACGACCGGATCGTGAAGAACCTAGCGCATTTGATCGACATGGAGAAGGAGGCCTCTACGGTGAAGGGACAGGACGCCTAAAGTCTACCTGCGTTAGACAGCCACGGGTCCTCGAGAGCTTCGGGGCCAAGCCCCAAGCTGAGGCATTGAAGTTGCCCACGCCCCCAACGCAACGGCGGCCCTACTTTCGCAGGGCCGCCGCTCTTGCGGTGGTATTCATCTAAACTCCGTCACGGGCCGGGGGTGCTACTGTCAAGAAGCCCCCGGTGCCGTGCCGGATCACTTGGCCAAGCTGTGCGCCACTTCGCTCAGCGGCCCCGTGCCGCTGGTGCCGATGGCATTCACCCGGAACCAGGTCATGGTGGCGGGCAGCAAGCCCGTTACCTTGAACACGGCCTTGGTGGAGATGCCCGCGAGCTGCCATCCCGCCTCATCCGCCGGGTCCTTCCCGTTGAGGTGGATCTGGTAGGCCACAGCATGCCTCGCCGGCTTCCACCGCAGGTCCACCCGCCCCGCAAAGGAGCTGATGGCGGCCTTCAGGTCCGCAGGTGCACGCAACTCCCCTGCCGGGGTAGGCACCCGCTTCACGTCGAAGCCGCTGCTGAGGATGGCCAGCGCATTGCCCTCCGCCACGGAGGACACGTAACCGGCCAGTTGATTGAGGACCAAACGCAGGTCCTTTTCCCGGGCGCGGCGGATGGCCACGGCCGTACGACCCCCATCCATTGCACCGGTGATGGCGCCCTGCAGCGCCGAGCGGGCGGTGCCGAGTTCCACCAAGGCGGGCGTGGGTGTGGGGAAGGCCGGGTTGTCCGTCATCCGGGCCTCTACAAATTGGCTCTTGTCCACCAGTCGGGTGGCGTTGAGGCCGTTCAAATTCTTCGCAATTGTTCCCATTGGGAGGTTGATTTTGTGTTTTTGGGCCGCACCATGGCCCGTAAATGTGATGGTGCGTTGGGCCGCACCGGACCCGTGAACTTGATGGTGCGTTTAGCTGAACTTATGCGTACGCGGAGATATCCGAGCGGAGGAGGCCGTGGTCGAGGACCTCCCCGGAACAGGGGCACGAATGCCGGGTCGAGGGGTTGCGACGCCTGGTTATCCGAGGTGGAAAAGACCATGCGCTGCGGTGAAGTAGTGATCGAATAAGCGGCTGTTCGGTTCCAAGTAGCCGCTGACTTGTTCAAATGAGCCGCTGATCGGGTTGAAGGAGTGGCTGATCTAATTGAATGAGGCGCTGATCGGGTTGAAGCAGCCGCTGATCTGGTCGGATGAGCGGCTGACCAGGTTGAATTGGCCGCTGAACTGGTTGCATGCGTTTCTGATCGGATCGGAGCAACCGCTGTTCGGGTTGAATGAGCGGCTGATCTGTTCGAGGTTGCCGCTGATCGGATCGTAAATGGTGGCAGAGCGTTGGTGAGAAGCAATGCCCTGTGGGCAGCGACCGGGCCTGCCGGTGCTCCCAACGCTGTCGTTCCAGGTATTCCATGGGTGGTAAGGGATAGGCAGAGCAACAGGACCAAACTGCGTATGAGGGGTCGGGAGGGCTTCATCTGTGATCGGGCATTGCGGTCGCGAAGAACCCGAAATAGCCACCGCGTAAAAAGGACGATCGAGGAGTTGCGATCAACCAACGAAGAGGAACCTCCGTGCAAAGAGGTCGTGTGAAGTGGTATCCGGAGATCTTCCTGGATCCCTGTTCTTGGGCTGTTCTCAAAGTGCATGTCGCAAAGCTGGCCCTGCGCATAGGGGGGTTCAAACGACACCTGCGCGCGAATTCCAAAACCGCTTGCTTCCCTCGGTACACAAGGGTTCTTTGACCATTCCGCTGCACGCGGCGCTCCGAGCGGATGCCCAGTAGATAGCTGGACAGGCACCGAGGCATTAGGGCGCTCCAGAAAAGAGCCTTGTGCAAAAAGGGAAGCGTTCGTTTCATCAGAAGGCCGATATACTCTCGGCAATTCTCTGAAGGAACCACGCCGATGAAAGGTGACGGTCTTGTTACTTGTTCGTCCAGCTGCAGGCAAGGAGCGAGGCGAGGCATCGTCCTACCTGCGTTGGATCCAAGGTCCGTAGGCGCCTTCTCATCGGCGTGTATGCTCGATATCACTGGTCCGTCCTTCATGCGAGCAAATGAAAAACAACCGAAAGGGGGGTTCAAACGACAGTTGAGCGCAAGCTTTCGGAGCAGCACTTTCACCCGCTGCGAAAGGCATTCACTGCCATTGGGTTGCATGCGGTGGTCGGGATGTGCAGGCGAACGATCTGATGTACGCTCGAGGGGCAACAAGCCGTGCGCGTTAAGAGTCGTTTTCGGGAAGGAGCTGGATCGTTTCATCAGAAGGCCGATATACTCTCGGCAATTCTCTGAAGGAACCGCGCCGGTGAATGGCAGGAAATCTGTTACTTGTTCGTCCAGCTGCAGGCAAGGAGCGATGCGAGGCATCATCCCATCTGCGCCGAATCGAACGCTGGGAAAAAAGTCCGAGCACTGGAAAAGGCACGATCGGTAAGCCGGTGCACTGAATGGCGAGTCCACAGCCATGCTCAGGCAGCTTTGGTCCGGTGCTCCAGACAGCCGGATCAGGGAGCGGAATGCGGGTCCATTGATCATCATGTGGCAAAACACCGACGATCACAAGGGCCTTCAAAAGACAATCACGTTCTCAGTTTTCGCGAGTCCATCTCCCGATAGTTCGGCGTGAAATGGCAGGCGGCTGTAGGGGTTGCGAGCATGCACGGTCCTGCGAAACCATGCTTTTCCCGCTTTTGGGGTGTCTTGCCTTGATCGGGCGAAGTCCTCAGACTTCATGGAAAGGATCGGGACCACGTGACGGTGCAAGTAGCCACAAGTGATACGATCACCTTCGGCCTCTTGGCTTTTGGCTCAGGTATTGGGCGGCTTCAGGCCTCTTCAGGCTGTTCGGCCCTTCAAGCGCATTCGGTTCCTTGGCCCCTGGCTCAGAGTTCGGGCGGCTCTACGCATGTAGGCGTAGTTCAGCCATTGCCGTATTCCGGCCTGCTTTCGGCTCAGGTATTGGGCGGCTTCAAGCCTCTTCAGGTCAACAGCCAGTGGCAGGGTCGTGCAGATTCCGCGGTGGGAATCTGTGGGAGAAGAAAGATCAACTGACATCACTGCCGCGTTTTCCCAACCACTACAATATGCTCCGTGTTGAGGCTTTGCCGATCTATACGGAGCCGGGGGTTTACCTGTATCACATGAGCATTCACTCCACCCAAAGAGAAAGGGAAAAGTGCCGGGTGATCGGATAGCTCTACCATGCTCATCTGGTTGCGGTCAGAAGACAGCAATATTGCCTCCGCGACCCAAGCAAGCAGTTCGGTGTCCTTCACTTCAATACGATCCCGTCGCTTGTATGCGCCGTTTTGCTCGCTGTCGTCGATGACGCCCCAATCCAGGAAGCTGCTCACAACATAGCGGGTGACGCGGCTCACATACTCTCGCTCGCCGAATTGGCTGCGCATGCGCTTCTGTACATCGGCCAAAAGGAAATCATCCTGAAGCTTCAAGCTCCGCCCTATGTGTGTCGCCACTATGCCCACGGATGGATATGCTGCCAACGTCATTCCCCAATGCAATAGCACATGTGCATCCTTGGACTGATATGTATGGGAGAGCGCAATTGCTTGAGCGTGCAGCCCAATGCAGTGATCTGGTGGATCGAACCATACACGACGAATGTGAGTGAGCACTTTCCGGAGTGATTCACTCCCCTTGACCTCTGCACCGACAAGTGATGCTAAGAATGCCTTGGACTCCATCCAGCTGCCTCCTTCCGCAGCCGACTCCAAGCCCTGCTGCAGCCAGGTCTCACGGACCTTCCGACGAAATGCGATATCCATGGATGCATGGTGCTTCACACCTTTGAAATTACGCCAGCCGGGAGCTGGATGAACGGCACACACACTTCCTCCAAAGATGGGCCTCCATGGCAAAGCAAGGTGCGGCCCTGCTGACTATATGCCTTTGCATGTGGTGCCAACAAGGTACTAAGCTCATCCGGAAGACCAGGGTGGCTCCATTCCAATGTGCCCGGGAAATCAGCGACACAACTTGCCGTGAAGGATGGTTCGGAATAGATCCGACATCGCTCACCGCTTTTATCTACCAGCACACCTTCACGCGGCGAGCCAATTCCGAGTGCTTCCGTATTGCCATGATCGGCGGAGATGTAGACATCAAAGCCTTGAGCATGTAATAGGTCCAGCAAGGAGGAAAGGAATCCTTCTTCAGCCCATGTGCGCACCTGCCCGCTCATACCCGCCACACCCAGCTCCATGCCGTGCATGATCTGGTCCACCTTGTAAAGTGTGATACCTATAACTCGGGTCTGCGATGTGATCACATCCTCAATTTTAGCAAGATCGGCATCATTACCAGGCACTGCAGTGAAGGCCACTTCATTGGGTGTCAAAGAGCGGTCGGCCCAGAATTGACGCCAACCGGCTTCATCCCTATCTGTGCGGTTGATGGACTCCTTGAAATGTCGAGGTAACTTACCCGCGTAGGCTGCTTGCCGGGAAATTGGCGTAATGCTTGGTATCCATGCGAACAGAGCATCCTCTTCCACGGGTACGTTGAAGTGCTGGGCCCTAAGTACCTCCTTGATGATCAGCCATTGATCGATGGCCAGGCCATCCACTAATATGAAAGCCGCTTTCCGCTCGGGGTTATCTGCAAGCTGATGCGCAATGAATCCCGGGATGTGATGGACCATCAACGGGCTGCTTGGGGGGTAGTTGAAGATGCCTCCATAACTCATCGTTAGCCAATCATAGAAAGCTAGGTTAACCTTTGCGCAAAGCGCATTGAACGGATCCATGTTGGCTTTACGCTTCGCTGGATCGACCTCCGTCCACAGTTTCCGGATCTGTGCATAGCGAGTTGCGAAGAGGAGCCAATCTTTCGGAGGAGCACCTTCACTCGGTACCTGATCCAGCAAGCCCTTCATCAGCTCATCGAACCGCAGATCCACGTTCTTCGCATCACTTCCGAGCAGTCCAACGCGGATCCATGTCTGTTCGAAATCCCGGCTCCATTCCCAAGGGATCGGGGTGAGGATCCCATCCTCGAAGAGGTTGTCAATGAAGATTTTTACGGAACCGTGATCGAACGGCAGATCCTCAGGCCCCACGTATTTTAATGGTGGTTTGGGTTCATTCAGATGGATCTCTCCGCGATGCAGTTTCGCCACGAAGAAGGGCCAGCGTTCATTCAGGAATTCCCAATATGCGCCGCGTGATGTCACGATCTGTTCCAACGGCCAATCCGCGAAGGTCCTATTCTTCCGGAGCTCCTTGATGAGATACTTATCCAATTGAGCCGGAAGGCCGAGTTTTTGGTAATGCCGCTCACAGAGCATCCCTAGCAAGTCATGCACTTCTTTGATAACGACCGGCTCGATGCAGAACACATGGCGAAGCACGAACCCCCACGAGTTCATCTCATCCTGCTGTGTCGTTGCATATTCTTCGTGGGCACGATAGAGTGGTTGGTAATAGAACGGCTCCAACTGATGTAACACATTGTACGAGAGCCTCGGGAATACATCCCGGATAGAGACCGACAGACATTCGGCGCGCTCCACTATATCGCCGGGGAGGGTATCAAAATTATATTCACCTGGTTCAAATACCACAACCACCTCAAGCTTTTCGCCAGCATCCCATTTCGATCGGAACCGACTTTCCAGGTCGAAGCGAAAGGAGATGGGATCCTCATACTGGATGATGGTAAAGCCTTTAGCCTCAATGGCTCGGATCAATACGGGGTCCCTGAACAAGCCGTCAGGATCGGAAACCGCTGTGATCAGAGTTCTCTGCGGCACGATGCGTTGTACGATCGGGTCGAACCAGTGTGCCATGCTCATACGATCTGAAGCATGATCAATGGGACAAGATCCGGCAGCACCCGGCTACGACGTTCCATATCTTCAATGGAGAGTGCCTCTTCCGCATCGAGAAGACGCAAACGATGATCGCGCACAGCAGGCAGGCCGATCAGTCGCAGCACTTTGCGCCTTGATCGGAAACTGTGTTCCGCCTTTCCTTTTTCCAACTCCAAGTTCTGCAAGTACTGCTCGCGCATGTCGAGGTAAATATCGCGACATTGTGCTTCTGCCATGGATCTGATAGCTGCATAGGCGCTTGTAGTTAGCAGTATTTCTTCCGGATCTGCAGGATGCCATTGGTCCAGGCAAAGTTGCTCCCAAACATATCGCGCTGTGGGTGCCAATGCCCGCCCATCATCATGCACGAACAAAGGAACCACTCGTCGTTTCCTTGTATCACCTGCATTTAGTCGCAGATCCCACAAGGACCAGAACCCCGAAACGTTCGAGGGCAACGCGGGGATGTGAACGGTAGTGATGGGCATACCATGAACAAAGCGCGGCAGCTGTGCGAACATGCCCTGCACTTTGGGGTGGTCCAGTCGCAACATCTCTGCACCGTCAGGCGGTATAGTCGACCGCGATGGCAGCGCATAGCGCTTCTTCTCCGTCTCCCCTGGCCATTGGATCCGCCATGTATCCAACTCCAAATCGTAACGCCCTCCGAAAGCATCAAGGTAGTTCTCGGTCATGCGTTCCACCCATTCGCCGATCGGCACGCTCATGGCTAAACGTGCCTCCTCCGGAGAAAGGTCGGCGGTTGTTGAGAGCATGCGGTTCCGTTCATGCGCCTCGCTGGCTTTTGATTTGATGGAAGCCGCAACCTGCTCCACACTTTCTTCGATCTTGTCCGGATGGATCAGTGCTTCCAGGTACAGGTCGTCGAACAAGTTCGCTGCCTCGGCAGAGTCCAGTACATCACTGGTCTTGTCCACACCGAACTCCTTCAGGATAACCGCCAGTTTGTTCTCCAGCACATCACGGACGCGGAACTCAACGCTATCGGTGAACAGAAAGTTGATGGCCCGGACCACAGCTTTTTGACCGATCCGGTCCACTCTGCCGATGCGCTGCTCCAACCGCATCGGGTTCCAAGGGATATCGTAATTGATCACGATATGGCAGAACTGCAAATTCAGTCCTTCGCCACCCGCATCAGTTGAGATAAGGATGCGTGCATCATTCGCGAACGCGGTTTGCACGTGCTGTCGCTGTTTCATGCTCAAGTCGCCGTTGAGCCAGACCACGGAAATGCCTTTGGAACCCAGGAATTCGGCCAACATCTGTTGTGTAGGAACGAATTCGGTGAACACCAAGAGCTTCACGTCCGGATCGCTTTCTTCCTGTTGGAAGCGGTAGATCCACTCCAGCAAGGCCACAGCCTTTGCATCAGGGCCTTTCGCCTCCACCCGCTTCGCCGCGTTGAGCAACAACTGCACCTCCGCTTGTTCATTATCCAATGCCTTCAAACGGGTCTTGAGCATGGCATCCAGTTGATCTTGGCCGTCCATGTCGTTCCACTCTTCTTCGCCGAACTGGGGCAGCAACGAGAGCTGCTCACCGGGCTGTTGCAAAGCATCCAAGCGCCTCTCCAGCGTGGTGATAATGGCCCGCGTGGAACTGGTGACGAGCCGTTGCATCAAGATCAGTAGGAAGCTGACGTGGGTCTTCTTCTCCAGGATGGCCTGGTCATAGCCCACACGCACATACTCCGATACGGCTTCGTAGAGCTGTTCCTGTTCCGGATGTTCCTCCCAACCGATGCCAACGAGCTTGGTAATGCGGGGTTTGAACAAGGGCTTCCCCTCGGCATCGATAGCCTGACGTTTCTCCGTACGGATCACATAGGGAGCTATGCTCTCCTTGGTCACGCTCTCAAGGTCCGGGAATGCCTTGTCGTCCAACAAGGAGACCAACCGATGGAAGGCATCGCTCTTTCCCTGATGCGGTGTGGCGGAAAGCAACAACAGATAAGGGCTGGCCTCGGCCAGCCCACGCCCCAACTGATGGCGCGCCACCTGATCGCTGCTCCCTCCGATGCGATGCGCTTCGTCCACCACGATCAAGTCCCAACCGGCTGTCACCAGATCTTCGTAACGGTCCTTGTTGTAAGCTTGAAGCTCTTCGCTCGACCAGCCTTGGCGGGCCTCCATGGGTTTTACCGAATCAAGGGAACAGATCACTTGATGGTAGGTGCGCCAAACATTTTCCTCAGGAGCGATGCGGCGATAGCCACCGAAATCCGCTGGCGCGAAGTAGCGGAACTCCTCGCCGAAATGGGTCTGCATCTCCGCCACCCATTGCGTCACCAATCCCTTGGGGGCGATCACAAGGATGCGTTGCACCAAGCCGCGCAACTTCAATTCACGCATGATCAGGCCGGCCTCAATGGTCTTGCCCAGGCCCACTTCATCCGCCAGCAAGTAGCGCACCCGGTCTTGGCTGATCGCGCTGCGCAAGGCTTTCAATTGGTGCGGCAATGGGATCACAGATGCGGTAGCCGGTGCCAACAGCACTTCTTCATTCAACAGATCCGCGATCCGGGCAGCATGTGCCACATAGCGGATATGGGCAGTTCCTGTGCTTGGGCTGGCAGCCAAAGAGCTTAACCGCTCCGCCGTGGTGCGGATCACACTATCCGTGCCGGATAGCCATACCTGAAAGGTCGGCTCTCCCCATAGTGGGGTAGTATCCATAACCCTACAAGGCTGCCGGTGCTCAATGCTCCAAAGCCAATCGCCGATCTGATACATGGTAGCTCTACTCTGCAACTCCGCTACGCGTAACGGCCGTATCGTAGATCATCTGCAACTGCTCGTCCTCGTTCAGCACCGTGTCCGGGATCATTTCCGCCACTACCAGAATGGTGGTGTAATCCTTCTGCTGATAGCAGTGCTTGAACCCCACCCGCACCGCTTCCGTGCGCAGCTCCTTCAACTTCTTGCCTTTGAGCACCTTGGGGCGTGGAGCTTCCATGCCGGGTAATGTTTGCGCTTTGTTCCTTAGCAGTGCAGCGGGTACATAGCCGGTAGGCAGGTAGGTCCAGAACTCCTCCAGTAAGCGCTTGTTGCGGAGGGTTTCCACGTCGATGTTCTTCTTCGGGTCGGGCACGTACCAGCGGTTCTTGCCTTCGTTCTGGAGATTGCTATCGTTCTTGGGCAGGTTGCGCAGGGTCTTGTATTGGGTGCTTAGATAGCTGTGGATCTGGCTGGGCACTTCGCCGGTACCATCGTAACACAGGAAGTTCTGGTCAAGTAGTACCTTCAACTCAGGACGTGCTTCCCATTTCTTCCAGCTTGCCCCGAGTTGTTGCATGAACTCCGGCTGAATGTCTTGGGTGGTGGAAGGTCGCTCCTTCAGAAAGTTGCGCAGCCAGTTGATTGCGCTGCGTTCATCATCCACGAAGATGGAAAGCTGGCCGACGCCCTCGGCCTGCGCACGCTTCTTGTCATACTCAGAAACCTGTTCCGGTAAAAACCACATCCCATCCCGCTCCGGGTATTTTTCGGCCAAGTCTGCTTGGAACTCAGCCGAGCTAAGGGGCACAGGAGTGGTATGCCCAACGTAGTAGGCCACCATACGATCGTAAAGAATGCGCGGATCACGTTCTACGATGAACTCCACATTCCCACCTCGCAATTTGACAACAGGCAGATTGGTGAGGTGCGTTTTTAAGAAATCCCAGACTCCTGCCTCGGTTGCTCCATTCTTTGCGAATCGCTCCTCCAACCCACCGTTGGGCTTGTATGCGGAAATGACCAGGTCTTGCTTTACTGCTGTCGGCGAGGTCACCGATTGAAAGCTTCGTTGCTTCTTATCAAGAGCTGCAACAGAAGCAACTATGAATCCAGCTCGTTGGATTGTCGTTTGGATCGCATTCCAAACTGCAGCCTTAGAATTAGAAAACTCAACAGTGATCCATCTACCGGGTTTTAGAACTCTGTAGTATTCATTGAAACAGCTTTCCATAAGTATCTGATAGTCCGGTAGACCCTTCTTCTTAGTCCTATCCACAATTGCCTCCGGGGTCGAGTTGGTGATTACTCCATGCCAAGACTCAATGAGCATATTCAAGTCGGAGTAGTATATGTTTTCGCCAAATGGAGGATCGGTAAAGATGTAGTCCAATGAGTTGTCGGGAATTTGAAGCTTTGAGCAATCTTGGGTCGTGACCAATCCGGTGCGCTTTGCGCTAGGCAATAGCTTAAATGTCTTTACAACACGCTTCAATTTTCCCTCCAAATTATACCATGGTGAAACCTCGGAAATCTGAGATGAAACATAGAACACCCCACTTAGAGCGCGATTAACTTGAGAGCCCCCGGGGCGCCCGTGCATAATAGGCTGGTAGCGGTTCAGTAGCGCCATGCCCCATATGGCTTGCTCCATTAGAAATAGTAGTGAATTTCGCAATCTCTTATCATCCACATCATTTGCCTTTCTCCACAGCGTCGCGAGTGCAATTCGAGCTCTGTGCAGGAAAAAGTGGTGAATGTGTGTAATGCACACGGTTTTCATCCTTCCTACTTTGGCCATTTGCATCTCCGGCAACTTTAAGGTGGGAATTTCAAGTGGAAGTTCCATCCTGTCTACTTTCCGCAATAACTCTAAATCAGTATCATCAGGTTCCTTTTCATATTTCAGACCCTTTATGGAGTAATTGATTAATACGGGAATCCTTCTCGGTATTTGAATAGTAGATCTATCGGCTGGATCAATCTTGGTTTCATAAACCAAGTGCATTTTGCCCTTGGCAAATACACTGTTGCAGTGGGGGCATTTGACAGCGTCCTTTACCGTCTTGGAATCATCGTCAAAGGCTGTCTTGTAAAAATTGATCTCACCTGCACATTCTGGACAGGTGTATAAGTCACTCCATACCGTGTAGTTGATCCTTCCCTCTCTACCATCTGAGTGCTTTGTGCGATACATCCAACCCAATTCGTCCTCGGTCTCCTTGAGTATTCGTTTTGCCTCCCTCTCAAACTCATCAACATTGAGTGGCAGCATGTAATTCTGGGCAATAAAAGTTGCGATCGGTGATAGGTCGTTTACGATGCAACTGCGTTCACCCAGTTTCGAAAAGGTCGTGCCTTCTTCATTGATGATCCGTTTTTTCTCATCAACCCGATAACCTAATGCCAAGACTTCATTTCGCTCACCGCACATCTGGGCGGCTACTCCGGTCATTCCGGTGCCCGCAAAGCCATCGAGGATGGCATCGCCAGGCTCTGTGTAATGCAGTATGTACTTCATTATAGCCCGGTGCGGCACTTTTGTATGATAGGAGTGTGCCGTATAAATGGGATGTGTTTTCCCCTCACTCACATCTGATGCGAATGGATTACGGTGGTAGGGTACTTTGGAGTCATAGGGCGTTCCATTGGTCTTAATGAATTCGCCCAACCATGGGTTCGGGCATGCTGTGTAATAGGGTGGATCGGATAGGGCCAGTATTGCCTCATCCTCGCCGATCGGGAAGCCATCGATCTTCCGGAATTCCGGATCCTTGAGTTTATCAGCCAGCAGTTTCAGGTAATGATCGCGCCGCGCTTCGTCACTGGGAAAGGTCTGGTCCAGGCATTCAACTGGACCTGTGGCTTGTGCTGTCTTAAGATCGAGGCTGGATTGGCTCATGGTCTGCTCAAAGATTCTGGTGATTCAACTACGAGACGCACCTTGGCAGCATCGCAACCTTTCAGGCTTCGCTCCAAGTAGGCCGCAAAGCGCTCACGGAATTCAGCCGGCGTGGACGGTCCTCCATCGGGGAAGAGTGCTTGCTTAATGTCATCCATCCGCACGGACAACTTGGTCAAGCCGCTCAATGCCTGGTTCAATGCGGCCAGGAATTCTTGGCTAAGCTCATCGGGAAGTTCCTTGCTGTTCACGAACGCGCTGATCAGTTCCTTCTGTGGCATTTTAAGCAGGTTCAAGTTGCTCTGCACCACGGGATCCCCAAGATCACTCAAAAGTTGCTTTGTCCAGTTGGTGTGGAGTTTGTCCAATTCACCTTTGGCTTTGTTCAGGCGCATCTCGGCGGACATGTTGGTGATCTCCATACTTGGCCAGAATCCATCCGGGGCTTGCGCGGTATTCTCAAAATCACGCTCCGTGATCGCGCTTCCCGTCTTCAGGCTATCCACCAGCTTATCGAACTCCTTCAGTTGGGAAGAAGGGATGGTTGGGATAGTGAACAACCGACGCAGCTGTGCCAGTCGATAATCATTCATCAACTCCTTCTTCTGGGTGTCTTGGGCCATGCTCAGCCGGGCTTTCTGGTACAGCTCCAAATAGGCCTTGATGTATTCGGCTTTCAATTGTTTCAGTTGCTTGAGCACATCCGCTTTGAAGGCAGCCGAGTCGCGTTGCGCGGGAATGCGGATCTGGGACAGCAGTTCATTCCGCTTCTCCCTGCTCTTACTCACCCATACATGATCCGCAGGCAGATAACCTTCAGCCATGCTCAAATACTGGGTATACTTCGTTAACTCTTGGCAATAGGCCTGGAGTTGATCGAGTTCTTTTAACCGAGCGAAAGTGGGTTTGTGAGCAGTGATATCGGCGGTCTCGAATTTGAAATTCTTCAGCTTGCCGGGCGTGTTATAAGCCTGCAGACTTTCCAGGAAACGCTGTGCATTGGTAAAAAGCGTGGCGATCTGTTCCACCTCCACCTCACTGAAGAGATTCTGTCCCCAGAAGGGCAATCCGCCCGCCAATTGTTGATTGGCCTTCACCAGTTTTTCCACACGTTCGTTGATAGCCGCATGGAGCTGCTGCACCGCTTCCACGTTTCCTTGCGTCACCATCGTCGCTAGGCCAGGAGACAGATCCATCAGCTCGAACAGTGCCTTGAGGCTGGGAATGTTCCAATCCTTGGGCCGTTCCACGTGCTTAAAATTGACCAGATCAGTCACCGGTGTGGTGGCCAGTCCTGCCAAGTTGGTGGCGTCGAACTTGGTACCTGGGATGGCCAACACCAGATCGCCGGCATACACCAATGCCGCAAGTGTAACGCTGACCCAGATGGGCTCCAGCCGAAACGTGTCCGGCGCCATGAACTCCACGTGTGGCTCCAGAGTAGTGATGATCTCCTGCCTGTTCACCACCTGACCCTGCCCCTTTGCATTGAGGATATCCAGTATGTAGCGGGCATAGCGCGAACCACCCGGTGCGATCTTCTCTCCATCCAAGAGTTCCAATGCATCCAGGACGGCTGTGGCCTGCTTGGTCCGGCTTGGTTGGGCGACACCTCGCAAGGCATCTTGCGCAGCCTGTTGGGCGTTGCCCCCCTGACCGTAGGTGATGGAAACGGAAAAGCTTGGATACTCAGGAGCGTGGTTCGCGAATTCCTCTTCGAGGCACTTCGATGCGACCGCGTTCACGGCATCGCGGATGTTCTGCGAGCTTCCGCTGCCGGTTCCCTTCAACCGCTCCACGAACTTCTTCCTTGAGCCTTGGTAGGTCACCTCCATGGCCTGTAACAGGTTCTCGCGCAACCATTTCACCAAAGCCTGGAGGTGCTCGCGTGCCTTGGCTTCGTACGCCTGTTTCTTCACGCCCGAGGAAGTGGACCCAAGTTCCAATGCGGCAGCGTAACGTTTCAGGCTTTGGGTGAACGCTTCATCCTTGCCCGTCAAGCGGAAGAACACTTCGTCCGGTCGCTTCTCATCCGTGTAATCCGGCTTGTCGAAGGGTTGGATGAAGTAGATGTAGAATTCTCGACTGGGCACGGCGGTGGATCGGTCGTTCGGCGCTCCGAAGAAGAGGTAGCCCAGACGTCCTGCTTTGTGCGCCTGCCACTCCACCTCGTGTTGCCATATCTGGAAACCGGTGATATGGGTGGGGGTATCGGTGAACTCCAACACCTGCTTCATCGCATCGTAATAATAGCGGTCCAGCACATGGTCACTGAGCGTCTCACTTCGTTGCTCCACCAAGGCATCGTAGTCGTCGGTCTTCTTCAGGTCCAAGTAGTACTGCCGATTGTCCGGATTGGACGAGATGAACTGGCCGCTGACCGTTCTATGGATCTCGCGTAGCGTAGTCTCAACCACGGATAACAGATCGTCCGCGGGATCACCACCCATGTCCTCCACGCCGGTGTGATAGAGGCATAGCTTGTCACGCAATTCCTCGGGTGTTAAGCCGATCGGCGAACCCCCCGTGGTCAAGCGATGCACCGAAAGCCCTTCAATGATGCGGACAGCCATCGGCTTATAGGTCTTCTTGGGGAAAGCACTTTGGACCTTGTCCTCCAAGGTCGTGCTGCATTCCATCACAGCCTTCACCTCTGGCATTGCCCGGTTCGCGGGATTCTCGCGCAAGGCTTTCCAATAGCTGTCGAACGCAATAACACCCGGGTGGTCGGTAGGCACCTCTTTAGCCACCAAGCCCTTGATGGCCATGGAGATGATCTGAAGTACCCCGCGCTTCTCCACGATGGGGATGCGATCGAAGGTCTCCACGTAGTCCGGATGAATGGGGAACAGTGCGGCATAATCATCCATCCGCTCCGT
This sequence comes from Flavobacteriales bacterium, assembly GCA_038234075.1. Classification (GTDB taxonomy): domain Bacteria; phylum Bacteroidota; class Bacteroidia; order Flavobacteriales_F; family PHOS-HE28; genus PHOS-HE28. The sequence continues at coordinate 54,120 of JBBSUV010000013.1, forward strand.
CATATTGCCGTAGTACTTGGCGAATGGAGTGAGGTACTCGCGGATGGCAGCAAGCTGTTCCGGCGTTTTGTGCAACAGGCGGTTGGACACTACATACTTCACGTCGGTACTCGCGATCGACACCTGCTGGAACCGGTCCTTCACCCGGCTGATGGAATCGGCCACGTGTGCAAAACGACCACTATCGAAGATGGCTTCCTGAACACCGGCCATGATGCGGAAGCGTAGGTCCTTGCATACTTCGCCAATCTCGCGCAGGAAACCCAGATCGAGGATCAGTGGTTGGTCATGCCGACTGCGGAGATAGTCCAGCAGCTCATCCATCACGAGTAATAGGCCATGATCCGGGAACTTGGCATGGAAGGCCGTCATCATCGCCTCGAGCGCGGTCTTGTTCTCACGCACCTTATCAGCCGGTGGAAACTGGTAGTTGACGCCCCACTCGCCCAACGTATCCTGTAAGTGCCCGGTAATGATGTCACGGAGGCTCATTTCGGTTGACCCGATCTCCAAGCGGATCACCTGGAACTTGCCAGCTATGGCTTCTGCAGCCTTGCTTACCTTCTCGTTCGTGATCAGTGACAACAACTCCTTGTTCTCTGCAACAGCAGAGATCACGGACATCAAATGGGACTTACCGGTCCCATAATTGCCCACGATCAACAGCCCACGGTTGTCCTGAGGTTTGGTGTATTGCAGCTGTGGGATCACGAGCGAGCAAAGCCGATCCGCCATATCCTCCGATATCACATAGGTGGAGACCAGCTCCTTTGCTTTCTCGATCTTGTTCGATTGCCGTAGTTCAATGACCGATTCGATCGGCTGGAACTGGATCAATTCACTGTACTTCATGCGGTCAAGTGTAATTCAAGTTCATTCTCTTTCACAGCGACAACGGGGTATCCCGCTGCGGCCTTGTGAAAATGGTCAGGATGCCCCGGTTCTCCGAAGCGAAGTTCGCCGTTCACGAATGTCCCATTCCATGTCGCTATTACATAACGATTTCGCGACACTTTCTCAAAGAATGCCAACGGGTCCATCTTCAAAGGACCTTGAAACAGCAGTTCGGTGTTATCGATGCAAATACCTTTACTGATGTGCTCATCTATCAGCTCCGTAGCAATGTCTGCTGATTGAAGCGAAATCTGCCTGCGGCTTTTGCTCAATAAGCGTTGGCTAAGAGGCAGTCCAAGGTTCAAAACCGGCAGGTCCAACTCCATTGCGATGCGCTTGAGCAAGGGTGTTTTGCCCGCGTGAGTTTCGCCTACAAGTATCGTTAGCTTGTGGTAGGCAGTCTGCGTGGCTCGGATGGTGTCGATGAGTTGCGCTTCGTTGATCCGCGTCATTGCATCCTCTTGCTTTTCGTCATTTTCCTACTGATCGTACTACTCACAAGCCATGCCGTGAAAATGATCGATCACCTCCGCCATTTCCTTTGAAATGGCGAATGCTGTGTTCCTGAACCGATGACCGGAATTTGACCAACGCATCTCTGATCGCATCAATATCGCTCATGGCTTCGCGTTCAGGAATTGCTCGGCCAAGGCGTACTCATCATCGTAAGGCAGTTGCAGAGCGGTCAGCATCTCCGGCAGCACCAATTTGAAGCTGACGTAGTAGTAGGCCAGTAGGTGGTAACCGCTGAAGGTCTTGCCGGGCACCTTGTTCAGTTTATAGCCTTGGTTCTCGGGATGGATGCCTTGTGAGCCCAGCATGGCGATCTCGAAAGCGATCTCCTTGATCCGGCTTTTCGGCATTTCCTTGAAGTGCTGGAGCGCATCCACCATGAACATCACCACGGCGGTGTTGGTGCCGATGGCAGCCTGGCCTTCCAGAAAGTTCTTCATCTTCACGTCCCGTTCCGGGTCGTGGTTCTTGATGCCCAAGGGGTCGTCCTCGATCCGGCCCAATTGCTCGTCCAAGCGGGTGGACGTCGCGTTCCGTGCGGCGCGGTGGGCATCCTCCTTCACCAAGGCGAAGTAGGGCGTGAGCTTCAGGTCCTCGGCCCAATGGCGCACCAGTTCATATTCCTCGGCGGGATCCCGGTCGTCGCGATACTCCTCGAACTCCGCATAGAAGCGCTCCGCCTGCTTCTTCTGCAAGGCATCGGCCTTGAAGCGATCGAGGAGGTCCACGCCATACAGTTCGCGGAACAAGAGGGCGAGGGTCAAGTTGTACACCTTGCTCTTGCTCAGGATGTCGGCAGGTGCCAGCTCGACGATGCGCTTGTCGGTGGTGGCCTGGATGCCCTCCTCCAGCATCTTCGCGAGGGAGAGGAACTGGTAGGGCCTCATTTCGTCGTACTCGCTGTACATGTCGTATTCGATGAAGAGGTCCACCGGCGCATTGAAGACCTGGAGGTTCATCCCGTCGAAGATGCCCTGTAGAAAGCGGTCCACGTTCTCCGGTTTGAGGCCCTGCTTGATCAGGAGGTCCCGGTCCTTGGCCCTCGCCTTCATGAAGGCAGCCCGGTGCTCGGGCCCGGCGGTGAACAGTTCGTTCAGCCCGGCCGCCCGCGCTTGGAGGATGTAGTGCAAGTGGTAGAGCTCGTGCAATTCCAAATGCTCCACATAGGGTTCGTCCGGCTTGTAGCGCACCTCGTGTTCGGCCCGGCCGTAGTTCTCGGCCAACTCCAGCTTGGCGGGCGTCGCGATGCTCGGGTCGGCTATGCTCCGCACGGGTTGCCCACCGGCCTCTTGCAGGTCGGCGCACATCTGTTGCACGATGGCGCGGCCTTGGTGTAGCGCAACGAGTTTCGTGGCTACGTGCTGGGCCAAGCCCAGACTTTGGTCATACAATGTATCCCGGTTCTTGTTTTGCCGCAGCGCCTCTATGGCCTGGAAGAACGCGGAGGGCAGGTCCCTGTCTTTTCGGACACGATGGCAAGGCCATGCCGGGTGTTCGGATACCCAGGCTCAATGGATGCTGCTTTTTCGAACCAGCCTTCCGCTTCATTCCATTTGCCCATGTTCAGGAACTGGGCGGCAATGTTGTTGGCGGCGAGATAGTCGTCGGGCTTGGCCTCCAAGGCGGCCTCGTAGTACCGCATCGCGGTATCAATATCCTTTCGGTGCTGCGCTTGCAGGTTGCCCATCATCAGCAGCGCATGCGTGTTCTTCGGATCCCAGCGGAGCGCATCGATCAAATGGTCGATGGCCGCTTCCGGGTCACCCAGTTCAGCACACGCCTGACCAAGTAGACGGTGGTACTCGCTGTTGTTCGGTTCGCGTTCCACCAAAGCCTGTAGCTGCTCCCGTGCCTTTTCGAATCGACCGGCCTCACACGATGCCACCGCTTGCTGGAACTCCTTGCCTCTGTCCGCAATGCGATCCGTGTCCACCGTCACTTCAACGACCCCTTCCTCGATACGCACTGTCGGTTCTATACCGTCCACCGTGTAGTAGGCCTTCATGGCCGCGATGAGTGCGTCCGGAGATTTCTCGGCGTCCGGGAACAACTCGTTCAAGATGGCGCTAACGGGGAATAGGATGGTCATGGATAGCGATAGCTGGCGAATGTACTGGAAGGCTGGTTGTCCGTTGTCAGGTGCCCACGCCAAAGCGCACTTGCGACGGCGTGTTGTCCGGCGATCTCGCGATGGCCGCGACCAATGCAGGCCTCAGAGCCCGATGCCTGAATGCGCCAACAGCCCAGGCCCAGAGCCTGAATAGGCCTGAGGCCAAATGCACCATGCCCCAACGCTCAGGCATTCTCCTCTGCTTTAAGGCATCTGATGTTCACACAACAACCACCTGATAATCAATCGCTTGCGCCCATGCATTCGGCCCTCTCAGCCCCAATTCCATTCCTCTTTTGCTGGGCGGATCCCCGATCTCCCTACATTTGCCGGTCCTTTCCGGAAAAAGAGCCTTCTTTCCGTCATGGAAGCACTGTCCGAACATACCATTCCCTTCAGCGGCCTGAACGACGGCACGCACGAGTTCGACTTCGTGCTGGGCCCGGAATTCTTCACGGCCACTGGCGTGGAGGAATTCCTCGGTGGTGAGGCCGCAGTGCATGTGACCTTGGAGAAGAACAGCTATTTCCTGGTGACACTGATCCATGTGGACGGCTACATCGATATGCTCTGCGACCATTGCAACGCGCCGATGCAGCAGCCGATAAGGGGCGACCAGCGCCAGATCTTCAAGCTTTCGGAGGAGAACGAGACCGACGATGACGAGTTGGTGAGCATCGACCCGAAGGCCAACGAGATCAACCTGACCCACTACATCTTCGAGTGCATCAGCCTGCACCTGCCGATCCGGCACGTACATCCGGATGACGAATGCGATCCTGAAGTGGTGGTCGCGCTGGAAAAAGTACAAGTACACGAGCCCACTCCCGATCCGCGCTGGGCCGTGCTTAAAGATCTCAAGAACAAGAGCGTTTGAACGCATTTCATTCAATAGACCATGCCAAATCCGAAACGTCGACATTCGAAAACCCGTACCGCCAAGCGCCGTACGCACCAATCAGCGGGCCTTCCCACGTTGAGCACGTGCAGCACGACCGGTGAAACCCACCTGCGCCACCGCGCCTACAAGGTCGGTGACGACTTGATGTACCGCGGCAAGGTGGTGAGCACCAAGTCGGTCGAAGAGTAACCTTATACCGTGACGTCCCCGCGACCTCGCATGAGGATAGGAGTGGACATCATGGGGAGCGACCACGGTCCGGTCGTTCCCGTGCGTGCCTGTGTGCTAGCGGCCAAGGAGCTGCCGGACGGGGTGCGCTTAGTGCTTATCGGTGATGAAACGGTCATCCGCGAATGCCTTCGCGTTGAACAGGCCGACCCCACACATTTCGATATCGTCCCCAGCCGGGACGATATCACCATGAGTGACCATGCCACCAAAGCCTTGCCGGCCAAGCCGGAAAGCAGCATAGCGCTCGGTTTCAAACTGTTGCAGCAAGGTGAGTTGGACGCATTCGCCAGCACGGGCAACACCGGCGCCATGCTGGTGGGCAGTGTACTGGTGGTGAAACCCATTCCCGGCGTGCTCCGCCCCTGCATCACCAGCATCCTGCCCAAGGCCGACGGTTCCTTCGGCGTCATGGTGGATGTGGGCGCCAATGCGGACTGCAAGCCCGAGGTGCTCTTCCAGTTCGGGCTGCTCGGCTCGCTCTTCGCCAAGCATGTGTACCACATCGGGTCACCCAAAGTGGCCTTGCTGAGCATTGGTGAAGAGGAAAAAAAGGGCAATGCCCTCACCTTGGCCGCCCACGCCCTGATGAAGGGTACGGACCGCTTCAACTTCGTCGGCAATGTGGAAGGGCGCGACCTTTTCAATGACAAGGCGGATGTGGTCGTCTGCGACGGCTTCACCGGCAATGTGGTGCTGAAGGCCCTGGAGGGATTCCATGACCTGGTGAAGAAACGTGGCGGCAACGACCCGTTCCTGGAGCGGTTCGATTACCAGAACTACGGAGGAACACCCGTGCTGGGCGTCAATGGTAGCGTGATCATCGGCCATGGCATCAGCAACGAGCAGACCATCAAGAACATGCTGTTATTCACCCGGGAGGTTGTGGAAAGCAGATTGCATGAGCGCATCCGCGAAGCGTTCCAGTGACCACCTTGCACCCCCGGCGAACCGTTAGAAGCTGGTAGACCGCTAATGAAGACAACCGCTGCCATCACCGCCGTCCAAGGCTATCTCCCGGATTTCGTTCTCAGCAACGCGCTCTTGGAGACCATGGTGGACACCAACGACGCTTGGATCACCGAGCGGACCGGCATCAAGGAGCGACGGATCCTCAAGGGAAAGGACCAAGGGATAAGCGTAATGGCCATCGAGGCCGTAAAGGGGCTGTGCGCCAAGCGTGGCATCGACCCGATGGAGATCGACCTACTGATCTGCTGCACAGTAACGCCGGACATGCAGTTCCCTGCTACGGCGAACATTATCTGCGACAAGATCGGTGCCAAGAACGCGTGGAGCTTCGACCTCAACGCGGCATGCTCCGGTTTCCTTTTTGGATTGGTGACCGGCTCACAGTTCATCGAGTCCGGCAAGCATAAGAAGGTCGTGGTGGTTGGCGTGGACAAGATGTCCAGTATCATCGACTACACCGACCGGGCCACCTGCATCATTTTCGGTGATGGCGGCGGGGCGGTGCTGCTGGAGCCCAACAACGAAGGCTTAGGCGTCGTGGACAGCATCCTGCGATCGGACGGGAGCGGCTGCCAATACCTGCACCAAAAGGCCGGTGGATCCATGCGCCCGGCGAGCATACAGACCGTGGAGGCGAAAGAGCATTTCGTGTTCCAGGAGGGCAAAGCCGTATTCAAGTTCGCCGTGACCAACATGGCCGATGTGAGTGCGGAGGTGATGGAGCGGAACAAGCTTACCAGCGACGACGTGGCCTGGTTGGTGCCGCACCAAGCGAACAAGCGCATCATCGACGCCACCGCGCACCGCATGGGCTTGGACGAGAGCAAGGTGATGCTGAACATCCAGAAATACGGTAACACCACATCCGGGACCATCCCCTTGTGCCTGTGGGAATGGGAGGACCGCCTGAAGAAGGGTGACAACCTGATCCTTTCCGCTTTTGGCGGCGGATTCACCTGGGGTGCCATCTACCTCAAGTGGGCATACGGCGGCTGAGCCGTTCGCTTTTCTACCTTGGCCCACCGTGGCCCGAACCTATTCCATAGAACCCATGAACATCACCCAGATCCAGGACCTGATCAAGTTCGTCGCGAAAAGCGGCGTCAGCGAGGTGGAGATTGAGCAGAAGGATTTCAAGATCACCATCAAGACGCCCGGCAAAAGGGACAAGGAACAGCCGGTACATGTGGTCGCTCAACCGCAGTACGCTCCGCAGCCTCAGCAGATCGCCGCCGCACCTGCCGCTCCGGCAGTGGCAGCAGCACCCGCTCCTGCCGCGGACGCCAAGTACATCACCATCAAATCCCCGATGATCGGCACGTTCTACCGTGCGGCCGGCCCGGGCAAGCCCATCTTCGTGAACGTGGGCGACGAGATCAAGTCGGGCAAGACCATCTGCATCATCGAGGCCATGAAGCTCTTCAATGAGATCGAGAGCGAAGTGAGCGGCAAGATCGTGAAGGTGCTGGTGGACGATGCCAAGCCGGTGGAATACGACCAGCCGTTGTTCTTGGTGGATCCCTCATAGTTTTTTGACGCAGAGGCGCGGAGGCGCAGAGAAGAGCATGATGGTGGCGATCACATATACCATGTCCACTTCCCCGTATTCAGCATTCTCTGCGCCTCCGCGCCTCTACGTCCTTTTTCCCCCAGCATTCTCCGCGCTTTTGCGCCTCCGCGTCCAATCTTCCCTCCCATGTTCAAGAAGATCCTCATAGCCAACCGCGGCGAGATCGCCCTGCGCGTGATCCGCACCGCCCGCGAGATGGGCATCAAGACCGTGGCCGTGTACAGCACCGCGGACCGCGAAAGCCTACACGTGCGCTTTGCGGACGAGGCCGTCTGCATCGGTCCAGCGCCCAGCAAGGACAGCTACCTGAACATGAGCCGGATCATCGCTGCGGCGGAGATCACCAATGCGGACGCGATCCATCCGGGTTACGGCTTCCTCAGCGAGAACGCCAAGTTCAGCCGCATCTGCCAAGAGCACGGCATCAAGTTCATCGGCGCCTTGCCGGAACAGATCGAGGCCATGGGTGACAAGGCCACGGCCAAGAGCACCATGATCGCCGCCGGCGTTCCCTGCGTGCCCGGTGGTGAAGGCCTGATAGAGGATAATGATGCCGCCAAGAAGGAGGCGAAACGGATCGGCTATCCGGTGATCCTGAAAGCGACCGCCGGCGGCGGTGGCAAGGGCATGCGCTTGGTGTGGAAGGAAGAGGAGTTCGACCATGCTTTTGAGACAGCCAGCCAGGAGGCGGGTGCCGCCTTCGGCAATCCAGGCATGTACATGGAGAAGTACATTCTGGAGCCGCACCACATCGAGATCCAGATCGCAGGCGACCAGTATGGCACGTTCTGCCACATGAGCGAACGTGACTGCAGTATCCAGCGCCGCCACCAAAAACTCCTCGAGGAGACGCCGAGCCCCTTTATGACCAAGGCCCTGCGCAAGAAAATGGGCGAGGCCGCCATCAAGGCCGCGGCCAGCGTGAATTACGAGGGAGTAGGCACTGTGGAATTCCTGGTTGACAAGGACCGCAACTTCTATTTCATGGAAATGAACACGCGGATCCAGGTGGAACACACCATCACCGAGGAGGTGATCGACTTCGACCTGGTGCGTGAGCAGATCAAGATCGCATCGGGCATCCCCATCAGCGGCCTCAACTATGAGCCTACGCGCCACAGTATCGAGTGCCGCATCAATGCGGAGGACCCCTTCAACGATTTCCGCCCCAGCCCCGGCAAGATCCTGAGCTACCACAGCCCCGGCGGCCACGGCGTGCGCATCGACACTCACGTCTACGCCGGCTATACCATTCCGCCGAACTACGACAGCATGATCGGCAAGCTGATCGTGAGCGCGCAGACCCGCGAAGAGGCTTTGGCCAAGATGGAGCGTGCGCTGAGTGAATACGTGATCGAGGGTATACACACCACCATCCCCTTCCATCTTCAGCTATTGCAGAACGAAAAGTTCCGCGCCGGTGAATACACCACGAAGTTCTTGGAGGATTTCGAGCTGAAGAAGCCCTGAGTGCAATTGTCCGTTGTTGGTCCGATAAGTATCGGACCTCAGTTGTCAGGCGGCCTTCGACCGGATCACTGCTTCGGTTGATGGTGTGCATTTCTGATCACCGATCACTCGTCACGGATCACTAGCACACCCAAGCAGTATTAGCACTCCTCGCGTCTGCGCGCCTCTGCGGCGATCAACCTACCTTGGACCCAACTTGAGCGGATATGAAGTGGTACTCGAAAGTCCTGCTGGTGTTTTTCCTGGTATTGCTGATCGCGGGCTGGTTCCGCTTTTTCTGGGTGTTCGGCGAAGGCGCGAAAGCCGGACAGCTCAACTACGTGGTGCATAAGGGCATCGTGTTCAAGACCTACGAGGGCAAGCTGATCCAGACGGGCATCCGTGCGCAGGGTGCTTCCCTGAATTCATATGAGTTCGAGTTCTCTGTTGCGAACAAGGAGGTCGCCAACGAACTGATGGCCCGCAGCGGCGACCAGTTCACCCTGCACTACAAGGAATACCTCGGCGCGCTGCCTTGGCGCGGCCACTCCGTCTACGTGGTGGACAGCATCATCTCCTCGGAAAAGGTGGAGCATTGAACACTTGGGCACGGAGGCGTGAACAGTATGCAAAAGCGCTCCCTGCTCGCGGTACTGCTCTGTTGCGCGGCACTGTTGATCCTGCGCATTTCCGCACCTCCCCAAAAGGCGCTCACTTGGGATGTCTTCGGCTACTACCTCTATCTGCCGGCCACCTTCATCCATCACGACCTTGCACTTGAGGACCCTGTTTGGCTGAGCGAAGTGATGGCTCGCTATGAGCCTTCATCCACGCTCTATCAACTCGTGGACGGCCCCGAAGGCAAGCGCGTGATCAAGTACAGTGCGGGCATGGCGGTGCTCTACACTCCGTTCTTCCTCATCGCTCATTTGTCCGCGCCGTTGCTGGGTTATCCCGCTGATGGCTTCTCACTGCCATACCAATACATCATCGCGTTCGGCTGCCTTCTTTATGCGCTGTTGGGCCTGTTCGTCCTGCGGAAGGTGCTCCTCCATTTCTTCAGCGATGGATGGACCGCCTTGCTGATCGCACTGATCGCCTTGGGCACGAACTACTTGCAGCTCACGGCATGGGACGGAACGCTGCTGTCGCACACACCGCTCTTCCTGCTCTATGGCCTGCTCCTTTGGACGACCATTGAATGGCACGAACGGCCGAGGGCCCGAACGGCGTTGCTTCTCGGTGCCATTGCCGGACTGATCACGCTCGTTCGTCCTTCCGAGGGTATATGTCTGTTGATCCCGCTGCTCTGGCTTCCCGCTGGCCTGGAAGGGTGGAAACGGAAGTGGGAACTGCTGAAAACCCATTTCGGCCAAGTAACCCTCGCGGCATTGGCATTCATCGTGGCAGCTTCACCGCAACTGTTCTATTGGCACGCGGTCACTGGCAAATGGATCTTCTATTCCTACGTGAATCCCGGCGAGGGCTTCGACTTCTTCCCCCCACATATCAAGGACTTCCTCTTCAGTTTCCGAAAGGGATGGCTGCTGTATACGCCCTTGATGGTGCTCGCCTTGCTGGGCATTCCAATGCTGTGGTGGAAGCGACGTGAAGCATTCTGGGCGGTACTCCTCTTCCTGTTCGCGAACTTGTGGGTGATCTCCGCATGGAGCTGCTGGTGGTACGCCGGAGGATCTTTCAGTTCGCGTTCACTGGTGCCTGCCTACGTGGTGCTTGCCATTCCGCTCGGGGTCTGCCTACAAGCAGTCTTCCGGCGGAAGGCATCGCGTTGGCCTGCAGGTATCGCCATCGGCCTGCTGGTGCTGTTGAACCTCTTCCAGACCTGGCAATGGAAGCAAGGGATCCTGCCGAAGGACCGCATCACCAAGGCCTATTATGGGGGGATCTTCGGGCGGACTGCCGTACCGAACGGAGCGGACACGCTCCTCATGGTCGGCCGCGAGGCCTCAGCTGACGCGCACTTCACCGACGAAGCCCGCTACACCGAGCACGAGCTTTGCCATTTCACCTTCGATGACCAGCCGGACAGCAGCTTCTTGTTCACGCCGGAAGTGCCTTGGACGCCGGGTCCTGAGGTGGCCTTCGGTGAACTCACGAAGCAGGATCATGCTTGGTTGCGGGCCTCTGCCCGGCTTTGGGTGGGCGACAGCCTTCCTTCCGCACCGCCGCCGGTGATGGTGATGACCTTCCATCATAAGGGGGAGACCTACCAGTACCGCACCGGGGAATGGAAGATCCCGCCAGGCACGCGGAACGCATGGGTCCCGATGACGATGGACTACCTCACCCCGGAAGTGCGCTCCCCGAAGGACAACCTGAAGGTGTACGTGTGGAACGAGCACGGCGGGCCTTGGCGCGTGGACGACCTGCGGGTGGAAGTTTGGGAGCGGAGGTAGGGAAGGTTGATCGCGAAAACGAACAACAGCTGATCGCCGGCACGGGGCCGTGTGGATCACTAGTACAACCTGAAGAGCAAGGGCTCCAGATCCAATGTGTCACCGCTTGGGACCTTGGCCCGGATGTTCTCTAACCGCAAGCGGTCATTGGGTCGCGCATTCAAAAGTGCATTGTGCATCTCTTCGGTACGCAAGGGTTCCGCACTCGCTCCATCGAAAACGATTTTGCATTCTCTTTCCAAGATCATTCGATAGCCCATAATGTCGGTGCGTGGAGGACATTCCAACTCAATGATCCTGGCGATCACGCCTTGCGCAGCCATAGCAGACCGAACACTCAATGAATCATCGTAACGGTTCAAGCCGGCAAAAAATGCGCTCGGATCGGGCACTTTTCTCACTTGGCAACTCACTATCACGGGGTCGAGTTTTCCTGATCGGGTCCGGATGGTGAACGTAACAGAGGACTCCTTGCCCGGTTTAACGGTATAGAAACACCCCGATCCTGAAATTGTACCCGAGGAAACGGAAACGATCAAGTTTTCACAGGTTTCACCAGGAATAGCAACCTCAACCGGATTCTCCAACCCGCGATACATAACATTCATCCGGGGTGTTGAGAGGACAACCCGCACCTTGCTCGGATCTTCGTCCTGCGCCTTGGCTGTCGTTGAAGCCAAAAGAGCAAGAGCCAGCACACTGGCGAAGATCTCGATCGATGACGTTACCTTGGACATGGCACTTGACATAAAAACGTTAGGGAAACCCAAAGTAGTGCACGATGAAGGGAGGCACTGACGAAAACGGCCTGATCCAAGCCCTGACCTTTACCTTTGCACAGACCACCCCGCACCCGTAGGTTCGCACGGAATTTTAAAGGATCCATGAGCACCCCGCACGACTATCTCCCGATCATCATCCAGATCCTCATTGCCGGTGGCTTTGTAGGCGTGGCGCTGGGCGCGGCCGCATGGGCCGGCCCCAAGCGGAGCGGCAAGCACAAGGACGAGAGCTTCGAGTGCGGCATTGAGCAGACGGGCAACGCTCGCGCGCCCTTCTCGGTGAAGTACTTCCTCATCGCCATCCTCTTCGTGATCTTCGACGTGGAGATCATCTTCCTCTACCCTTGGGCCGTGAATTTCAAAGCACTGGGCTGGTTCGGCTTCGCGGAGATGCTGGTCTTCATCGGCTTCGTATTGGCAGGATTCTTCTACGTGATCAAGAAAGGCGCCCTGAAATGGGAGTAAGGGCGATGCAAGCATCGCCCGAACGACCAAAGAAGACGCAACAACAATGAGCGACAAAAACGAACAGATCGACCAGGCACCCAAGCGGGACAAACCCACCATCGTGGAGGGTCCTCCCGGATATACGGGCGCGGGCTTCTTCGCCACCAGTGCGGACAAGGTGATCGGCATGGCACGCAAGAACAGCCTTTGGCCGCTGCCCTTCGCCACCAGTTGCTGCGGCATCGAGTTCATGTCCCTGATGAGTTCCCACTATGACCTGGCGCGCTTCGGCATGGAGCGCCTAAGCTTCAGCCCTCGCCAAAGCGACCTGCTGATGGTGATGGGCACCATCGCCAAGAAAATGGCTCCCGTGGTGCGCGAGGTCTACACGCAGATGGCCGAGCCCAAATGGGTTCTCAGCATGGGCGCGTGCGCAAGCAGCGGCGGGATCTTTGACACCTACAGCGTCCTGCAGGGCATCGACCGGATCATTCCCGTGGACGTTTACGTGCCCGGTTGCCCTCCCCGGCCCGAGCAAGTGATCGACGGCATCATGAAGATCCAGGAGCTCGCCCAGAACGAGGGCCTGCGCCGCCGCTACAGCAAGGAATATGAAGACCTGCTCACCAAGTACAAGATCGACTGAGCCGTGCCAGCATTCACCATCAAAGCAGAACGTGACCAGCTCACCACCGACCGGCTCCTCGAGCGGTTCGGCGCGGATGCTGTCACACACGAGCGCCTCTACGACACCATGGTCTATGTGGTGCCGAAGGAGAAGATCCACGATGTGCTGGCCTTCCTGCGCGACGAGCTCGACTTCACCTTCCTCACCTCGCTCTGCGGCATGCACTTCCCCGGCCTCACACTGGAGCTGGGCGCGGTGTACTTCCTGCACAGCATGCGTAACGGACACCGCATCCGCGTGAAGACATTCGTCTCGCTGAAGGAGGCCACGTTACCCACCGTCACCGACCTGTGGGACACGGCCAACTGGATGGAGCGCGAGGCGTGGGACTTCTTCGGGATCCACTTCAGCGGCCACCCGAACCTGAAACGCATCCTGAATATGGAGGACTTCCCCGCCTTCCCCATGCGCAAGGACTATCCCTTGGAGGACCCCACGCGCGAGGACAAGAACGATACCTTCTTCGGACGATGAGCGAGACCACGGCACCACCGGACCTTTGGAAGGATGACTACGCGGAGGGCGGCGGCTTGAATGAGCTGACCACACTCAACCTGGGTCCCACGCACCCCGCCACGCACGGCATCTTCCAGAACGTGCTCACCTTGGACGGGGAGATCATCCTCAACACGGAACAGACCATCGGCTACATCCACCGGGCCTTTGAGAAGATCTGCGAGCGCAGGCCGTTTTACCAGATCACTACGCTCACGGACCGGATGAACTACTGCAGTGCGCCGATCAACAACTTCGGTTGGCTGATGGCGGTGGAGAAGCTGCTCGGCATCGACATGCCCAAGCGCGTGGATTACATGCGCGTGATCATCATGGAGCTGTCGCGGATCACCGACCACATCATCTGCAACACCATCATCAGCCAGGACGCCGGGGCCACTACCCCTTTCCTGTACTACTACCAGTTCCGCGAGCGCGTATACGATGTGTACGAGGAGATCTGCGGTGCGCGGCTCACCACCAACATGGGCCGCATCGGTGGTTTCGAGCGCAACTTCAGCGAACTGGCTTGGGAGCGCATCCGCGCCATCATCAAGGACCTGCCTGCTGCGCTGGTGGAATTCGACAACCTGCTGGTCCGCAACCGCGTCTTCATGGACCGTTGCATCAACTGTGGTCCCATCTCCGCCGAACGGGCCTTGGCCTACGGTTTCACCGGGCCTAATCTCCGCGCTGCCGGGGTGGATTATGATGTGCGTGTGGCCGACCCGTACAGCAGCTACCAGGATTTTGATTTCCAGATCCCCATTGGGAAGAGCGGCGATGTTTACGACCGCTTCACCGTTCGGCAGGAGGAGATGCGCCAAAGCCTCTCCATCATCCGCCAAGCGCTGGAGAAGCTGGACAAGATCCCGGACAAGACAACTTACCATGCTGACGTGCCCGATTGGGTGCTCCCTCCGAAACAGGAGGTGTACAACGACATGGAGGCGCTGATCTACCACTTCAAGATCGTGTTCGGTGAGACCGAAGTGCCCGTCGGCGAGATCTATCACTGCGTGGAAGGCGGCAACGGCGAGCTCGGCTTCTACATCGTCAGCGACGGCGGCCGCAACCCGTTCAGGGTCCACTTCCGCCGCCCTTGCTTCATCTATTACCAAGCCTACCCGGAGATCATCAAGGGAGGCATGCTCAGCGATGCCATTCTTACCATGAGCAGCATGAACGTGATCGCCGGTGAACTCGACGCCTGATGGACTGCAAATAATTGAGCGGTAATGCCCCTTCTATTCAATTCCACCTTTAAAAATTTCAGAACCTATGTGAAATGGGCCTTTGGCTTGGGCTTTCTGCTTGTGGGGATTTTTGTCGCTATGCCAATTTCATTCTTCGGAGGATTGCCATTTGCTATATGTGGCCTTATTATAATTCCTACAACATGGAAATGGATTGAAAATCAATTTAGTCTAAATCTATCGAGAGAGAAAAAATTTTTCACTGTAATTGGACTGTTTTTTCTCGGAGCAGTTTTAACCAGTGCGGAGCAAGTTGATTCTGAACCAAAAATAAAAGAACAAAAGAGTGTCGATTATTACAATCTTCCACAGGAAGAAAAAGATCGCTTAAACCACATTGATGTTCAGCAGGCTGAACAAGTAGCTAAAGAAAGCGCAACCGACAGGCACGAGTTGGTCGAAAAGCAATTCAGTGTTTATGACGGCTCACACCGTGGCCTTGAGAAATATATTAAGAAGAATATGAATGACCCTGATAGTTATGAACACGTTGAAACCCGCTTTACAGATGTGGGCGACTACATTTTAGTCGTTACAAAATTTCGGGGCGCGAACGCATTTGGAGCTAAAGTCATAAACACTGTGACCGCGAAGGTTGATTTTAATGGAAATGTGTTGGAAATCATCAGTCAGGACTAACTGGAGAATGTAATCATGACCTCAAACATTCACCATTGATGGACTACGTCAAAAGAACACATACCGCCACCGAAGGCGTTACGCCTTTCATCTTCAGCGAGGAAGCCCTTGCTGAATGCCGCACCATCATCAGCCGTTACCCAGCCGATCACAGCAAGAGCGCATTGATCCCCATCCTGCACATCGCACAGGCGGAGAATGATGGCTGGCTCAGCGTGCCGACGATGGATGCCGTGGCCGTTCTGCTGAAGATCCAGTACATCGAGGTGTACGAAGTGGCCACCTTCTACAGCATGTTCAATCTGCGCCCCGTGGGCAAGCACGTGCTGGAGGTCTGCCGCACGGTACCGTGCATGTTGCGCGGTGCGGACGATATCATCGCGCACATCGAAAAACGCCTTGGCATCAAACCGGGCGGTACCACGCAGGACGGGCTCTTCACGCTCAAAGCGGCGGAGTGCCTCGGCAGTTGTGGGACCGCGCCCATGCTGCAGTGCGGCGCCAAATACCATGAGCACCTCACCATTGAAAAGGTGGATGAGCTCATTGAGCAACTCCGTGCGCAGCCAAAGCGGAACAACTATACGGACCTATGAATAGTTGTCAGTTGTCCGTTCTCAGTTGTCAGGCTGCATTGGGCGGCGTAAACACTCCGCGACCACATGCCGAAGGCATGCCTTTGTGTTCTGCATTCTTTGTGTCCTTAGCGTTCTTCGTGGTAAAAACCCCTCTGCGCCTCTGTGCCTCTGTGGTGAAAAACCCTACCCTCTGATGTCCCGGAAACTTCTCTTAGAGCACATTGACAAGCCCGGTATCCGCGGACTGGAGGGCTACCGTGCCAATGGCGGCTACCGCAGCGTGGAGAAGGCATTGAGATCGATGTCGCCTGAGACGGTATTGGAGGAAGTGAAGAAGAGCGGCCTCCGCGGCCGTGGCGGAGCCGGCTTCCCCGCTGGCCTGAAATGGAGCTTCTTGGCCAAGCCCGAGGGCGTTCCACGCCACTTGGTGGTGAACGCCGACGAGAGCGAGCCCGGCACCTTCAAGGACCGTTACTTGATGGAGAAGATCCCCCACCTCTTGATCGAGGGGATCATTCCGAGCTGCTTCGCCATGGGCGCGAACACCTGCTACATCTACATCCGCGGTGAATACTTCTACGTTGCGCGCATCCTCGAACAGGCCATCGCGGAGGCCTATGCGGCTGGCTGGCTCGGCAAGAATATCCTCGGCAGCGGCTTCGATCTGGACGTATATGTCCATGTGGGCGCCGGGGCCTACATCTGCGGAGAGGAAACAGCATTGCTGGAAAGCCTCGAAGGCAAGCGTGGCAATCCGCGCATCAAGCCTCCCTTCCCTGCCGTGAAAGGCGTTTGGGGTCGACCTACCGTGGTGAACAATGTGGAAACGATCGCGGCGGTAGTGCCCATCATCAATGACGGCGGCGAGGAGTACGCGAAGATCGGAGTCGGCAAAAGCACCGGCACCAAACTCATCAGTGCGGGCGGCCATGTGAACAAGCCCGGTGTGTACGAGATCGAGCTCGGCATACCGGTGGAAGAATTCCTCAACAGCGATGAGTACTGCGGCGGCGTCAGCGGTGGAAGGCCCTTGAAAGCCTGCATCCCCGGCGGTTCCTCCGTACCCATACTTCCTGCGGAACTGCTCTTCCGCACAGCCAAGTTCGAGACGCGACTGATGACCTACGAAAGCCTCAGTGACGGCGGTTTCCAGACCGGCAGCATGCTCGGCTCAGGCGGCTTCTACGTCTTCAACGACACGGCCTGTATCGTGCGCAGCACCTGGAACCACTCGCGGTTCTACCACCACGAAAGCTGCGGCCAATGCAGCCCCTGCCGCGAAGGCACCGGCTGGATGGAAAAGATCCTGTACCGCCTCGAGCACGGTCTCGCACGAACGGACGATATCGACCTGCTGTGGGATGTCCAACGCCGCATTGAGGGCAATACCATCTGCCCCTTCGGCGATGCGGCAGCATGGCCCGTGGCCGCTGCCATCCGCCACTTCCGCGACGAGTTCGAATACCACGCCACGCACCCGACCAAGGTAAAGGACCCGAAGCACTTCGAGAAGGAGCCGATGAAGCGGGTGGAGCGGTCGTACGCTGGGTGAGCCTAGTGTTCAGTTGTCAGTTGTCGGTTGTCAGGCTTACCGCGACGGAGCCTCGTCCCTACTGAGCGCTGCATTGCAGCCGGACAACTGAGAACGAACAACTGACAAACGCGCGTTGCGTCGTTGTGCTAAAAGCTCAGAGCCTGTGCGCCAGCACCACGGACTTGCGGAACTTCTCCACGTTCCCTGCCAGGTCGAATGCCTCCAAGTAGATGATGTACGGACCGATGCGCGCGAGGTCATTCCCGTCCATCAGTCCATCCCAAGAGACCGCACCACTGGTGCCCAGCAGCTCGTTGTCCATCAGTGTGCGCACTTCGCGGCCCGCGAGATCGAAGACCTTCATGGTGCCCACGAAGCCCGGCTCATCGAACTGGTAGCCGATGGTGAGTAGGTCTTGGTAACCATCATTATCCGGTGAGAAGATCGCGGGATCGATGGTGATGCTTCCCCGCGCCGCCGGTGCAGGGGCATATTGCGAGTTCTTATAACCGGGCGTTGCGAAATTCACATTCTCCGCCGCGCTGTGCCAATTGCTGTTGTCGCTCGTGGGCCGGTCCGGGTCCACGCGCTCAAGGCTCACGCCATCGACGCTTTTCAGCAGCGAGAACTGCAGGGCGTCGCTGTAATTGAAAAGGTCCAGGGTGTCACCGTTCTCAGCGAGGAATACCACCCTCCCGCTGCCGTTGTTGAAGGTAGGCAGAGCCATCTGCACCATCCGGTCAGCATGTCCCAACGGATAATTGGACAGCACATTGGCCGGACTGGATGCTATGGCCACATATTGCCCTGGCAAAAGCAGGTAGGCATTCGCAGTGATCAAGCGCTTATCCGCATTGATGTTGGACAATTGCAAACCAGCAAGGCTCACCACCTTCTGCGAGCGGTTATAGAGTTCAATGAAGTCGCTGCCCGTGCCGCGTGGGTCGTACAAGACCTCGTTGATCACCACATCGCCTGCCGCGATGGGCACAGGCAAGGCGAACGTCGCGCTGTTGCCGGTTCCGATGGCATTACCCGGGCAATCGCTGACACCCGTTACGGTGATCGTTTGCAACTGACCTTGTTCAAGTTCCGTGGCTAAGGTGAGGCGCACCCGGTTGGGCGCGATCACAGCCACGTTGGTAACTGCGTTAGCAGGGTCGATCACGTACGTGCCCGAAAGCAAGGAAGGATCGTTCATCGTCTCACTGAAAAGCAGGTCCACCGTTACACTGTCGATAACGAAGACCTGTGATAGCGTTGGCGGAACGGTGTCGGTCAAGATCGCGAATACACTGTTCTGTGCGCCGGGCGTGCCACCAAGTGCCCCGGTGGAAGCGGTCCAATTGCTCACACTGGAACAGGGCGTGAAAGGGTCGATCCTTTCCAGCGACCAGCCGCCACTGCTCTTTGCCGGATCATTGTACCAAGTGGAGGAATACGTGACCGCATCGATCGTGATATTGCTGGCATCCCAAAGCTGCATCGGGTCGCCATCGTTGTTCAGTGAGGGGAAGGATGTCACACCCACCGTGGCCCCGAACGGTGAGAACAACGCCACATTCGCTGTACTGGTAAGGATCACGAACCCGCCCGGAGCGATCTGTGTGCTCGGCCCGGCTTGCAACGTGCCTGTGGAAGTGCCGTCGGTGATCTTCCAGCCGGCGAGGTCGAACGTCCGGTCCGTCGTGGTATTGAAGAGTTCCACGAACTCCGCGTTCGGAAGTCCGACCACGGGGTCCGGGTCGGGCATCAACTCGTTCATGATCACATCGCCGAGCATGGCTGGCGCGATCACCGAGTATGTGAAATTCGTCGTGCCGTTCACGATGGCGTTGCCCGAAAGATCCTCTACCGCTGTGGCGGTAAGTGTGTAAGTGTTCCCACTCACCAAGATGGATGTGAGGGTGAGATGCACCAATGCCAAGTTCGATGCATCCCTCGTTGCCGTAACGATGCTGTTGAACGGCGTCAAGCCGTAGTTATTGGGGTTCTCCGCCGTAGTCTGGTCCACCGGTTCATCGAACAACAATTCCACATGCTGGTTGTCCGTGGCAGTGGCTGAAACGATGCTTGGTGCGGTGGTATCGACGGTGATCGGCCCTGAGGAAAAGTCGTCGAAGAAGTGGTTGTTCACAACGGAGGCTGCCGTGCTCTGCACGATGCGGATGCCGGAGAAGGCACTGCTGAGGATACTCGCATCCGTGGCCGTTCCCGCCGTTAAGTAGGTGCCTGTATTGCCATCATCGTATTGAAGTGTCCACAGGTTGGAGGAATTGCGCGTCACCTTGATGCGGAATGGATTGTTCGTGCTGCTGTTCACGATGCCATCCGGACTCGCCACCAGAAGGGAGGAAGTGCCGGCGCTCATGCGGTTCAACACCACGTGCTTGACCGTTTCCCCGATCCGCACGAAATAGCCGTTGGCTGGTGTTCCGAGGGCCTGCACATCGCTCATCAGGTACACATCCACATAGTTGGCGCCGGAGGGGCTGAACTTCAGGTTCACAAAGAACTCCCACTGGGCATTAGTGGCCAGCGTGGAAGGCGTGCTCAGGTAGTAGGTATCGGCGGTCGCGAGCGTGCCCGTGTTGGAGCGCAATTGGCCAGCATCAACGGTGAAGAGCGCATCATCTCCGCTCCACGTGGGATTCGAGGTGAAGTCACCGTCACTGAAGTCGTCAGTGAACTGGGCTTGTGCGGATAAGCCGATGAGGAGTGCGGCCGCCAAGGGCAACCGGGGTCGGATCAAGAGGGACATGGGAGCAAGTAAAGGAAGGAAAGGTAGTAGTTTTGTAAAGCTGACAAAGAAATCGGAGAAATGAAGGTCGCAGTCGTAGGCGCCACCGGTATGGTAGGCAGTGTGATGTTGAAGGTGCTGGAGGAGCGTTTGGCGGACCAAGTGGATGTGCTCCTGCCGGTGGCTTCTGCCGGTAGTGTCGGGAAAACCGTGCAATTCAGGGGAAAGGACATCCCGGTGATCGGTATTGAGGAAGCGGTGAAGGCCAAACCCGATCTGGTCCTCTTCTCCGCTGGCGGTGGCACCTCATTGGAATGGGCACCGAAGTTCGCCGAAGTGGGCACCATAGTCATCGACAACAGCAGCGCTTGGCGCATGGATGCGGACAAGCTGTTGATCGTTCCGGAGATCAATGGTGCGCTTCTCGCTTCAACGGACTTTTCCAAGGGTGGCATCATCGCCAATCCCAATTGCAGCACCATCCAACTCGTGATGGCCTTGGCGCCGCTGCACGCCAAGTACACCGTGGAGCGCGTGGTGGTGAGCACCTACCAGAGCGTGACCGGCACAGGTCTGAAGGCCGTGAAGCAATTGGAGGATGAACGCAACGGAAGGCAAGGCGAACGTGCATACCCCTACCCCATCGATGGCAACGTACTGGCGCGCTGCGATGAGTTCCTGGACAACGGTTACACGAAGGAGGAGATGAAGCTGACGTGGGAGACGAAGAAGATCCTTGATCCTGCGATCCGCGTTACCGCCACTGCGGTGCGGGTGCCTGTTACCGGTGGCCACAGTGAGGCGGTGAATGTGCAGTTCGCAAATGACTTTGACATGGCCGAGGTGCGTCGGTTGTTGAGCGAGGCACCGGGCTTGGAACTGGTGGACAACCCCGACATGGACGCCTATCCGATGCCGATCCACGCTAACGGGAAGGACTCCGTTTTCGTGGGCCGTTTGCGCCGTGACGAGAGCCAGCCCAACACGTTGAACATGTGGGTAGTGGCGGACAACCTGCGGAAAGGCGCGGCAACCAATGCGGTGCAGATAGCGGAGATGCTGGTGGCGAACGGGGTGTTCAACAGGAGAGGATTAGCTGATGTGAAAGATTAGCTGATTAGCTGATGGACGCGTTGAGCACCACCATCAGCTAATCAAACACATCAGCTAATCAGCTAATTGGCCCACGTCCTCCGGCTTCTCCTTCTCCGCCTTGCGGGTCCGGCGTTCCTCGGAGTTCTGCACCAGTATCAACATCACCACACCCACGCTGATGGCGGCGTCAGCGATATTGAACACCGGCCTGAAGAATTCGTATTCCTCTCCTCCCCAAATGGGCAGCCATCGCGGGAAGTGTCCATGCGCGATGGGGAAGTAGAACATGTCCACCACGGCACCGTGCAGGAAGGAAGCATAGCCGCCGTCCACGGGGAAGAGCACCGCCTTTTGGAACGGTGTGCTCGCATCGAAGATCAGCCCGTAGATAGCGCTGTCGATGATGTTGCCCATGGCTCCGGCGAAGATCAGGGACAAGCTCACCACGAGCCCTGTTCCACGTTTGGTCCTAATCGCCTTCCAGAGGAGGTAGCCGATGCCCACCACGGCCACCATGCGGAAGAGCGTGAGGGCCACTTTGCCGAACTCACCGCCGAACTCCAACCCGAAGGCCATGCCTTTATTCTCCACGAACTGCAGATAGGCCCAATCATGTCCTTGACCGAAAAGCGGGATCGATCCCCCTAGGAAAAATCCCGTTTTCACCCAGAACTTCAGGGCTTGGTCGGCCACGAGGACCGCCAGAATGATCAGGATGGAACGCTTCACCGGATGTGCGGTCCGATCAATTGCTCATCTGCTGCTTGGCCTCGATGCTCAACGTGGCATGGGGTACCAAGCGCAGGCGCTCTTTGCTGATCAGCTTCCCGGTGACGCGGCAGATGCCGTAGGTCTTGTTGCGGATACGCAACAAGGCATCCTCCAGGTGCTTGATGAACTTCTCCTGGCGGCCGGCCAGTTGGGCGGTCTCCTCGCGTCCGAGGGTCTCACTGCCGTCCTCGATCATCTTGAACGAGGGGCTCGTGTCCTCCGTGCCGTTGTTGTCGGTATTGGCCAAGGTTTGCTTCAGCAGGTCATAGTCCTTACGCGCATCCTCCAGCTTGTTGTTGATGATATCCCGGAATTCCTCCAGGTCATGGTCCGTATAGCGGGTCTTGTCGCCACCCTCCAAGGTGCTCACTTGCTTCTTCACCATGGGTGTGACGCGTGGCATGCTCGGCCCGACACCTTGTGTGACCAACGGCTTTGCCGGAGCTTTGGGCTCAGCCAGTGCGGCGGACTTCCGGGTCTTACGCTTGGGCGCAGGGACGGCTTTTGCCGCCTTCGGGGCAACAGTGGGCTTTGCGGCAGCTTTCGCAGGTTGTGCCACAGCTGCTTTCTTTTCAACTGCCTTCTTTGCCACCACCTTGGCTTCGGTCTTTTTCACCGGTTTGGCAGGGGCTTTGGGCGCCGACTTTTTGACTTCAGCTTTCTTAGCGGGCTTGGCAGCGGCCTTTTTAACGGGGGTGCTGGCAGTTTTCTTAGCCGCCACCTTCTTTGCAGCTGCGGGCTTGCCTGCCTTTGGGGTAGGCTTTACGGTCGTCTTCTTCACGGTCTTCGGAGCTTTCTTCACCGCCTTGGCGGTTGTTTTGGTTTTTACTACGGCTGCTTTCTTGGCGGGAGCGGCTTTCTTCGCCGCCGTCTTCTTGGCCGGAGCAGTCTTTTTTGCCGGTGCCTTCTTGGCAACGGTCTTCTTCGCAGGGGCCTTCGGCGCGGCTTTTTTCACAGCCGCCGCCTTCATTGGCTTTTTAGCGACCGGCTTTTTAGCTGCCTTGGAAGTGGGCTTTTTCGTTGCCATTGCAGGACCCCTTTTGAATTTGATCCGCGAATATAAGGGATTTCAAGCCTCACTTGACCGCTTTGGTCAAGGCCAGCAAGCACTTCCCGGCACCTTCCAACTCCACCTCGACCGGTGTTCCGAACGAAGGGTCCAGCTCCGACACAAGTAACTGATCCTCAGTTGTCAATGCCAGCGTTTCCGCCAGAATATGCACGGCATGTACCTTCACCGCTTGCTCAAAAGGCCCACCACCGTTCCGCTGAATGTGCAGTTGGATGCGGTCCGTCACCTCCAATCCGCTCTCTTTTCGGAGGGTTTGGATACGGCTGACCAGCTCGCGGGCCATGCCTTCCTGCAGCAGTTCATCGTCCAACGTGATATCCAAGGCCACGGTCAAACCGCCCTCAGAAGCTACGCTCAAGCTAGGTACATCATCGGCGGAAATGTCCACTTCCTCTAAGAGGATCTCCAGCGGTTCGCCGTCGATATCCAACGAAACGCGACCCGCCTGCTCCAACTCAGCAATGCGGCCCTGATCGAAGCCATTGATGGCGGTTGCAGCGGCCTTCATCCGTTTTCCAAGACGTGCACCGAGCTTCTTAAAGTCAGCCTTGATCTTCTTGGTGAGCTTGCTCTCGCTGGGATCCAGCATCACCAGTTCCTTCACGTTCACTTCGCTAAGCACCAGGTCCCGGATGGCAACGAGGTCGCTGCGCATGGCATCATCCAGCACAGGCACCATCATTTTCCGCAGCGGCTGGCGCACGCGATGGCCCTCCTTCTTCCGGATGGAAAGCACCAAGGAAGTGAGCTTTTGCGCCAAGGCCGTGCGCTTTTCCAGCACAGTATCGATCATGGCTTTATCCGCCTTGGGCCAGTTGCTCAGGTGCACACTTCCTCCGGTGAGGTCGCGGTAGAGCCGGTCGCTGAAGAAGGGCGCGATGGGCGCGCTGAGCATGGCTACCACTTCGAGGCAGCGGTGCAGCGTTTGGAACGCGGCGTTCTTATCGTCGCCCTGTTCGCCTTTCCAGAAACGGCGGCGGTTCAGGCGGACGTACCAGTTGCTGAGGTCTTCCACCACAAAATCTTGGATGGCACGCGCGGCCTGTGTGGGCTCGTAAGTGTCGTAGGCCTCCTGCACTTGCACGAGAAGGCTGTTCAAGCGGGAAAGCACCCAACGATCCATTTCGGTGCGCTTGGCCATAGGCACCGGTGCGGTCTTCACATCGAAACCGTCGATGTTGGCGTAGAGCGCGAAGAAGCCATAAGTGTTGAAGAGCGCGCGGAAAAATTTGCGCTGCACCTCGGTGATGCCCTCGGCGTCGAACTTCAGGTTGTCCCAGGGCTGCGCGTTGCTGATCATATACCAGCGCACGGCATCGGCCCCGTAGGCATCCAGCGTTTTGAACGGGTCCACGGCGTTGCCGAGGCGCTTGCTCATCTTCTGACCGTTCTTGTCCAGCACCAGTCCGTTGCTCACCACGGCTTTGTACGACACTTGGTCGAACACGAGCGTGCTGATGGCGTGCATCGTGTAGAACCAGCCACGCGTTTGGTCCACGCCCTCAGCGATGAAATCCGCCGGATAGCTGACGTCAAATGGTGCGTTGAACGGGCGCGGATTATTGGCGTTCAGCTTCTGATAGTCCAGGCCCCATTGTGCGTAGGGCATACTGCCGCTGTCGAACCACACGTCGATGAGGTCGCTCTCGCGCTTCATTGGCTTGCCACCCGGGCTCAACAGCGTGATGCGGTCCACGTAGGGCTTGTGCAGGTCTACAGCGTCGTATTGCGCGGCGGAAGGATTGTCCATGTCGAAATCCTTCAGCGGATCCTCGGTCATCACCCCGGCCTTGACGGCGCGTTCGATCTCCGCTTTCAACTGCCCCAGTGTACCGATGCAGAGCTCCTCCTCGCCATCCGCAGTGCGCCAGATGGGCAGCGGGATGCCCCAGTAGCGGCTGCGGCTGAGGTTCCAGTCCTGCAGGTTCTCCAGCCAATTGCCGAAGCGGCCCGTGCCGGTGCTTTCGGGCTTCCACGTGATGGTCTTGTTCAGCTCCACCATGCGCTCCTTCTTGGCGGTGCTGCGCACGAACCAGCTGTCCAGCGGGTAGTAAAGGATCGGCTTATCGGTGCGCCAGCAATGCGGATAGTTGTGCTCGTACTTCTCCACCTTGAAGGCGCGTCCCATTTCCTTCAGCATGATGGCGATCTCCACATCCACGCTCTTCTCCGGCGCGGTTCCGTCCGGGTAGTATTCGTTCTTCACGTACTTCCCCGCGAAAGAACCCATCTCCTTTGTGAAGCGGCCTTGCTGGTCCACCAATGTGAGCGAACCAATGCCGTGCTGTCGCGCCACGCGCATGTCGTCCGCACCGAAGCTGGGCGCGGTGTGTACCACGCCGGTGCCGTCCTCAGTAGTCACGAAATCGCCGCCGATCACCTTGAACGCATCGCCGTCATTAGGCTGCGCAAAGTCCAAGAGTTGCTCATAGCGGATGCCCTCCAGCTGGTGGCCGTAGAACTCTCCATCAATGGCCCACGGGATGTTTTTACCATCGCCTTTGTAGTCCTCGAAGGAGGCGTCCTTGTTCTTCTCGTTGAAATAGGCAGCTACACGCGACTTCGCTAGCACCACGATGTTCGGTTCGTGCGTGTAGGGGTTGAAGGTCTTGATCCGCACATACTCCAGCTTCGGCCCCACGGTGAGCGCGGTATTGCTGGGGAGCGTCCACGGCGTGGTGGTCCAGGCGAGGATGAAGACCTCACCCCGGCCCTCTCCGGGGGAGAGGGAGCCTGACCCCGCCCCCTTCTCCGAGGGAGAAGGGGAGTCGGTGAAGAGGAACTCGCTGTTCGCGTTGCGGATCACCTTGAACATGGCCACGGCGGTGGTGTCCTTCAACGGCTTGTAGGTGCCGGGCTGGTTGAGCTCGTGGCTGCTGAGGCCGGTTCCCGCTGCAGGCGAAAACGGCTGGATGGTGTAGCCCTTGTACAAGAGGTCCTTCTCGTGCAGCTGCTTCAAGATCCACCATACGCTTTCGATGTAGGGCGTCTTGTAGGTGACGTACGGATGCTCCATATCGAGCCAGAACCCGATGCGTTTCGTGAGGTCGTTCCACACGTCCGTGTAGCGCATCACCGCCTCCTTGCACTTGCGGTTGTAGTCCTCCACGGAGATGCTCTTGCCGATGTCCTCTTTAGTGATGCCGAGCTCCTTCTCCACGCCGAGTTCCACAGGTAGGCCGTGTGTATCCCAACCGGCCTTGCGGTCCACGCGCTTGCCTTGCTGCGTTTGGAAGCGGCAGAAGATGTCCTTGATGGTGCGGGCCATCACGTGGTGGATGCCCGGGAGGCCGTTCGCGCTGGGCGGGCCTTCGTAGAACACGAACGTCGGCGCGTCCTTACGCAGCTCCAAACTTTGGCCAAAAGTGTCCTCAGCCTCCCACTGCTTCAGGATATCCGCCGCCAGCTTGGGCAGGTCCAACTCATCGTATTGCGGGAAACGCTTGTCCATGGCCGTTTTTTGAAGGGTGGCAAAGATAACCCATGGCTTTGCCCTGTTTTTGAAGGAACACAGAAGAACACACAGGAAGTTAGGAGACACCTATTCTGCCGACTGTATCCGATCATGGCATGAGTCGACTGGAGTTGGACCCATAGCGTCAGCGTGTGCGTAAGGATATTTGGCTTGACAACCCTTTGGTTGGATGTGTACATTTAGAGGTCACAATTTTCAAACCTCAAACCCTAAAACCAAAATGAGCAAGCTCGATTTCACTCAAGACAACGTCAACAGGAAGATTGCTGAACTCAAGGCACTTCCAGATAAGGATCGGAAAGCCGCCTCTGATGAGATTAAGAATGACATCCGCGCATGGCTTTTGCAGACTTTCACTTTTTCGAAAGACTACGAGGAGCGTCTTGCGATGTGGCCTCTTTCAATGAGGGAAGAAACAGGGTTCGGAATAGGAACTGCTGTCTACTATAAAGAGTGGACGCTTGAAATTCTCATGCCCACGAATTCCGTTCCGGGTCGGGAGAGAAAAACCAAGCATGAACAGAAGGTTTCCGGGTCAATGGATCCAATGACCGGCACCTATACTGTTTCAAAGTCTCACACTTGGAGTTGGTGAGCCGCGCAGTTTCTAATAGGCAAGTCCCAATGGCAGCGCTTTTTGCGCTGCTATTGGTGCTTCTTGTATCTTCCTGTGCTTGGAACAAAGCGTTTTTGAAACCTGACAAAATTCCATCTACTATACAAGTTGCGAATAGCATTGATCAAGCAACAGGCGACAGTATCGTTATGCATCTGAAGGGACCGAGGCATGAACCATCGATCACACTCGCAAACGGTGGCTCATTTCCCATTCCGTATTCCATCGAGAGCGAACTATTCGAAAGTGATGATAGACAGCTGAATGGATGGATGTTAAAACCGAAAGATGGACCTAAGAAGCCTAAGATCACCATGCTGTTCCTTCATGGGAACAGTGGCAATTTGCTCACGGAGTATCCTGTAGTTGTGCCTTTTTTAAGGCTGGGGTTTCAAGTGTTCATCTTCGATTATAGCGGTTTCGGCTTTTCCGAAGGAAAGGCTACTCGAGTCAATGTTCTAGAAGATGCCCAAGCAGCATTATCCTATTTGAAGACCCGAAAGGATGTGCAGGGGCTACCCCTAATAATCTATGGCCAATCGCTAGGTGGGCATACTGCCGCACTGATGGCAGACGAGCCATCCGGATTAGTTTCACTCATAGTCATAGAAGGAGGCTTCACGTCATTCAAATCAATTGCAAAGGCAACAACCCATATTGGACCACTATCTCTCTTGGTGTGTGAAGGTCCACGTGCAATAAGTTCAATAAAGAGCTATACAGGTCCGCTATTGGTCATTCACAGTAAGGATGATGATGTAGTGCCCTTTTCCATGGGAAAGGAACTATACGACCAAGCAAATGAACCGAAGCAATTCCATGAGATATATGGCCCCCATGCAAATGGTCCGCTCCTAGAAGCCGATTCTATTGCGACTTGGATAAAGAAGATGATCGAACAATGATGCAAGTAGCGAGTACATGTGAACATCAGAGTGCCTGTAGGTCCTGAACTTGACATACCTTAGGTAGAATGAATTCCTTTAGAAGGTGCGCTCTTCAAACCTCAATCCAAACCGAAATGGGACGCCTGAGTTGTACGTCTCTGCTCCTAACTCTCGCAAGTGGTTTGCTTTTAACACATGCTGCACTTGCCCAAGATTCGCTCAAAACGCGTTCATTCTACCTCGGTGGAACGTTCGGGATCTCCACTTACATGACGACCCAGAAGGAAATACCGGTCGCGCCAAAGAATGGCACAAGCGCCGAGGTCGGATTTGCAGCACTCTTCCCGTGGAAGAACGGTGGCTTTGTGAAGGTCGGATTGGAGTACACCTAC
>JBBSUV010000014.1:0-81032 GCA_038234075.1 Flavobacteriales bacterium
ATGGGCCGCTTGGGTGGTTGGAAAGGCTACGACTCCCAAGGACCACCAGGAGTGATCGCTCTGCGAAGAGGCTTGGATAGATTGGCCTACATCATGGAGGGCATGGAACTGGCGAAAGATGTGTACACACAGTAGCTCCCGGAGGGATGGCCGCCCCGCAGGGTGGCTGTCATCCCGGCCTACGAGCCGGGACGGTATCCCACCCACCAGTGCCGGAGGATGCCAGCCGCGAATGCCTGCCGCGTGTGACCCCGGGTCTTCGCCCGGGGTGACAGCCCACTCGGCTACCGTCGCCGGAGGACCACGCCAACTAACATATCCGACCCTAGCGGACCCTGCGACGGGACGCTAGAGCGCTTGCTTCAAGTATCGGCCAAGAGGTCAAAGTATTCGTCATCCTCATTCTTCCCCCCGAACCCTTTGCCCACATCCTTGGCGGAGCGCACGAATTCGATGGAGCTGATCCACTTCACCATCTTATAGCCCAACTGGTTTTCGACGCGCAGCCGTAGTGGTGCGCCATGGCCCAGTGAAAGCGGCTCGTAGTTCATCTCCCAGGCGAGTATGGAATCAGGTCGCATACAGTTCGCCAAGGAGTGGGTATCGTAATAGGTGCCACCATAGAGGCCTTCGCCAAAGGAGTAGAAGACCACCGTGGTTGCGGAAGGGTCCGGCTTCACCCGGTCGATGAGCGCCTGCATGGGCAAGCCACCCCATTCGGCAATGCCGGACCAGCCTTGGATGCAGTGGTGCATGGTGATGTTCTGCTCCTTGCTCATTTGCTTGAGCTCTTCCAGCGAGAGTTCGACCGGGTTCTGCACCAGACCCCCGATCTTCAGCTTGTAATCCACGAAGTCCTTTTCAGCCAGCTTCTTCCATTCCGCCGAATCGGGCATTTTGCCGTTCAGCCAGAAGTAGGGGGTGATGTCCTTTTTCTGATAGGAGTTCTTGGCCGCGAACCGGTTGATGCTAAGATGCCAGAGCCTTCCGTTCAGCGAGGCTTGCAGGTATTGGAGGGAGCGCGGCCTGTTCCAAGAAAGCCAGTGCGCCAGAAAGGCGAACGCGATGGTCACCAGAACGATCGCGATGCCGATATACAGGCCGGTCAGGCTGTGGGTATCATCGGTGCCCATCACCACGTGGTTCATGTTCCGCACCAACCCCGTGGCCGCCACCAAGCCCACATGGATAACGATGAAGACGCAATAGGCGATCATCACCAGGAAGTGGATGGAACGGGCACTTTGCCGGTTGCCGAACAACTTCGGATACCAGTGGAAGCGGTTGTCTATAGCAGGCGACATGGCCATGCCGGTGAGCATGGCAAGTGGCGCTAGAATGAAGATGACGCCGAAGTAGGAGAGTTGCTGGAGCGCATTGAAGTGGTAGAAGCCATTGGGTTCAATGGGGAAATGGAAGGTGGCATAATGGACGAACACATTCCAAGAGTCCGGTATGATCCGCCAGGACACAGGGACCAGCCGTTCCCATTGATCGGTATAGAACAGGAGGAAGATGAATGCAACGCCGTTCAAAATGAAGAAGGGAACGGTGAGGAAGTGCCATACCCTTGCGATGCCTACGGTGTGCCGGTAACCCGGTAAGCCCGCAATGGGACTGATGTACCGGGCGTCCTCCTTGGCGGTCCAGAATTTGTCCTTGGGCTTCTTCAAGGGTGTGAACCGGATCCAAGCCTTATCGGGTGTACACGCGTCGTTCCAGTACAACCGGGGATGGTCGAACAGGATAGAGAGCCCGCTCCTTATGATCAGCATCAGGAAGAAGAAGTTGATCCAATGGCTGAGGTTCATCCAGAGCGGGAAACCGGAGGGGCCGACCGATGGTACCGGCCGAAAAGCCGATGACGGATCGGCGGGCAGGCCGAACAAGAGGTATTGTGCCCAAGCCGCACCGATGCAACCAAGGATAAGGACCAGGAACAAGGCTGTCATCCTACGGTTGACGCCCATATGGAACCCCCTATCCGCCGGATAGTGCACCGCTCTCTCGGCTTCTGTAAAATGCGGCATGTTGAAGTAGAGGTCAACTTGGTCGAAGGCGGATCCTTGGATCGCTCGGTCCGGCATTGACGATCACGCCGATGCGGGGCCCTGTATAAGCACAGAGCAAAGCGGGTAGGTCCATCCCCGCGGAAAGGATACACCGGGTATGGGTAACATGTTCGCGGGGAGCGTGGTAAGGTTCGTCCGGGCTTTCGTGATCGTCCCGGCATGCGGTCGGGATCCGCAGGCAGGCTCCTTAGGCTATCTCGTTCTCTTTGTTCATCAAGTTCCCGGCGATGGTGGTGAGTTTCTCCCAGTTCGCTTTCTCCTCCTCCAAGGTCTCGTGCAGCAGGTCCTGTACGGTGGTGTGCCCGAGCTCGTTGGCCCATTCGCACATGGAGCCATAGGTCGCGATGCCATAGAGTTGTGCTTTTTGTCCGGCAGCGACCAGAGCGAGATCCAGAGCCGGGTCATCGCGGAACTGCTCCATGATCTCCAGGCCTTCCTGGATGATGCCGTCCATGGCGGGACATTTCTTGCCGTGCAGCTTTCTGCCCATGATCTTGAAGGCACGCTGCAAACGTTCCACCTGGCCTTTCGTTTCTTCGCGGTGCTTGGCTAAGGCCTCTTTGAGCTTAACGTTCTTCGCGGCCGTGTCCAGTTTGCGAAGAAAGTCCACCAACTGCTCTCCGGCATAGTACATGTCAGCTAACTGGTTCTCCAAGAGCTTACTCAGTCCGGTGGCAGTTTGCTTTTCCATGATCCAGGTCCTGCGTCCGATAGGTCCATCCGACCCCCCGGCCGCAGTGTTGGGGGATAGGGCGGTTGCTCAACTCAGATCGTGCGTGCTTTGAAGTTCGGCTTCGCTTCGCTCCGTTCGCGTGGCGTTCTTGGGGTTCTGTTTGTCCGGCATTGTGAAAGGTCTTCGGTTGTTCATCTTCCCACGGGCCCACGTCATCATTCCGGCAGGTTGTACCGCACGGGTCCCGTAGTGCGCTGCACGGAATGCTTTGTGGTGCCGACCATCCGCTTGCGCCCCAGTTGTGTGGGCAGCGGTCGCGGCTCCACGGCGTAGCGCGCGAGGAGGTAGCACACGGTGCTTTCCGCTCCTTCGTTGAGGTTGACGTTGTGTTCCTCCAGCCCGTCATGGCAGCCTCCGGTACTGCGGTCGTATACGGTCTGGTGCAAGTGGTTGTCGCCGAGGAACCACGCAAAAGCGGTGTCGCGGCGTTGGCGGTAATAATCGTCGCGCAGGATCTGGTGGAAGCGGTCCAAGGCGAGCACGGTGTACGCGGCCTCGATGGGCTGCTCCCCGAAGGGATGAGCCTCGCTACCGGCCTGTAACCAACCGTTGTTACTGATACCGCGGAAGTGGCCGTCCTTGAAGAGATGGCCCAGCAGGAAGTGCATGGTCGCGGTGGCGGTCTCCCGGAACTCATGCTTGCCGGTGGCCTGCCATGCGAGCAACAAGGCCTCGGAGATCACTGCGCTTCCGTAAGTGATGGTCGGTTCGATCCACTTCCAGCGCGGGGAGAAATGGGCATCCGCACCGTTGAGCAGTCGGTTGCCGAGCAGCTCGATCTCCGCCACGGGCCCCTCATCCTCACAGGTCCCGCGGAATGCGTACAGTCCCTTAATGATGAATGCGGCGGAGCGCGGTGAATGGATCTCACGGAAGTGGGGCATGGCCTGGAGGAGGATTTGGCGCGCCCGCATCCGGAAGTCGTATGGCAACGCCGACGTGGCCGTGGCTTCACCCAAAGCCCAGATGGCGCGCCCGTTCGCATCATCGAGGTTCTCGCCTTTGTTCTGAGCGGTAGGCTTGCCGTTGGTGTCGAAGTAATTCAGGAAGGACCCATCCGGCTGGATCGCCCGCTCCAAGAACGAGACGTAGGTATCCGCGAGATCGAAAAGCTCGGGTGTCCCGTTCTGCGCGATGCCAGCGCAAACAGCGGCCAACGCGCGTGCATTATCGTCCACGGTATGCCCGGACGCGGGATCCGGTACCGCGATGCGGGAGAACTGGAGCATGCCAAGGGGGGTGGTCATGTGGCGCAAATGGGCCAAGTCCACCGGTGGGTGACGCAAGGTGGGCATGCGAGGACCGGCAAGACCGCGTGTGAAGACTTGCATGTGTGCAATGGCCACATTGTCCCAGTTCCAAGCCTGCATGCGTTGCAGGGCCACGAGGGACATGCTGTGCCGTAGCGCATCATTCTCCAGCAGTTCGATGGCCGCTTCAGCCATTTGTGCGGGAGTGTTGAAGTCCACCAGCACGCCGGCGCCATCGATCATCTCCTCAGCATGAGGGATGCGTGTGGAGATCACCGGGCAGCCGCAGCCCAAGGCGTAAGAAAAAGTGCCGCTGACAGCTTGGCCGGGGTCCTTGCTCGTGAAGAGGTACACATCCGTGGCCTGCAGATACTCAAGCAGCTCATGCAGTTCCAGGTATTCGTCCACGAAGCGGACATGCTCCTGCAGGCCAAGGTCGGCCACGCGCTGTTCCAGGGACCTGCGGTACGCCTCACCTTCATTGCGGACCACTTCGGGATGAGTGCGTCCGAGCACGAGGTAGATCACTTGCGGCACGCGCTGCACAATGGCCGGCATCGCATCGATGGCGGTCTCAATGGCCTTGTTGGAGCTGAGCAGGCCGAAGGTTGAGAGCACTTTCCGGCCTTCCAGGCCAAAGCGCTGCTTCACTTGCTCTACATCCCCAACGGGCACTGAGTGGACCCCATGAGGAAGCACGTTGATCTGGTCCTCGGCCACGCCGTAACGTTTATGTAGGAGCTCCGCGGTGCGATGGGTGAGCACGATGATGTCCGATGCCAACCCGGCCAGTTCCTTGATCGTTTCCTCCTGATGCGCTGTGGGTCGGGGGAGCACCGTATGGAAAGTGATGGAGATGGGTTGGCGCACTGCGCGCAACAGGTCGATCAGCCAGCGGCCGTCGCCGCCCGGGTAAAGACCGAACTCGTGCTGCACCCAAACGCGCTTGATGCGCAGGTCGCCATTGATGCGATGGGCCAACGCTTGGTAGGCCGCTTGGTCCATGCTGTCCAAGGTGCAGTCCACTTCCTTGGGCCATGCATACTCCAAGGGCCCATGTGTCAACGCGCATACCTTGAACTCCATTGAGCCGTACGTGCGGCACAAGGCCTGCAAGAGGTCCTTGGTATACATGGCGATGCCGCATACGCGTGGAGGGTACGACGTAATAACGAGGGTTTGGCGGGGTTCCATGAGGTTCATTTGTGGGCAAGGGTGCGAAGGCGATGAAGGAGGTCGGACATTTTCACGGAGGCTACGGCGATGCGTTCATCAGCACCACCGTAGTAGATGTAGAGAAGATCATCAAAGACCACCGCGCCACTGGGGAAGACGATGTTCTTCACCATCCCGATGCGCTCTGAATCGTTGAGCGGTGAGATCAGGGGCTTGTCCAAGCGCGCCAGGACCTTGCGCGGATCATCGCGGTCCAGCAGTGCGGCCGTACAGTGGTACACGAAGCCTTTGGCCGTGTCCTGGGCCGCGTGGTAAATGAAGAGCCAGCCATCGTCGGTCTCAATGGGCGGGGCACCACCACCGATGTGGCTGCTCTCGTGGTGGAACTTCGGGTCCATCACGATGTGCTCCTTCAGGTTCATGATATAGTCCGCCCAGAAAGCGGGGGTGAGCTCAGCGGGGTCGTTGAAATAGACGAGCTGGATGCCGGGGTGGAGCCGGTGCAGCAACGCGAGCTTGCCGTTGATCCTGCGGGGGAAGAACATCAGGTTCTTGTCCCAGACCATCAGCTTGTTCGCCATTTCTTCCCCAAGCCCGTGCTCCTTGAGCATCTTGTAATGGAACAGGTATTTCTCATTGAGGCCAGTGCAGCATTCCACCAGCTTTTTGTATTCGCGGTAAGTGAACCTTGGCGTGAAGGGTTCTTTCCTTTCCCAGGTGATCAGGTCCTTCGAGGTGGCGTAGGTGCCCATCACATTGGCCTTGTCGTACACCGAGTAGGTCATATAATAGGTATCATCGATCTTGGTGATGCGCGGGTCCTCGATGCCTTGGCTCTCATAAACGGCTTCAGGGATCAAAAGCGGCTTGTCCGATCGGCTCTCCAGCTCGATCGGTCCGTTAAAGACGCAATGCCCAATGGTGGAATAGTTGCCGTGCCGCACCGCCCGGTAGAACATCTGCACCTTGTCCTCCACACGGATGCAGGCCGGGTTGAAAACGCCCTCGTTCTCGAAGCCGTGGTCGGTCTTTTCAAGGACCACACCGTGGCGGGTAATGGGGATGGCATCGGTGGATGTTGCGGTGGTTGACATGGGTGTTGGACTTGATCGGCTACGCGAGGAGCGAAGGCCGTGCCGAAAGACCGATTTTCCGGGTTGTCGCGCTATCAGGACATTTCCGGTCTCCCGGATATTCCCATGGGCTTGGAAGTGGGGAAGAACAGGGACCCTTGATGGGAAGGAAGTTCACAGCGCATTTGGAATTAAGAAAGCTGAAAAGCGATCCTCACCGAGGTCGCTTTCCAGCTTTCGCGTTCCGCCTTTCAGCCTGCAGCTCTCAGTTCTTCAACAGGTCTTCAAGTAAAGTCCCGATGATCTTGCCCCTGTCCTTCTCGCCCTTCAGCATGGCGGTGGCGAATTTGCGGGCTTGGGCGAATGTGATCTCACCGGGCAACGGAGGTTCGTAGGCATCCACTACGCAATCGATCACTGCAGGACCGTCGTAGGCCAATGCGGCATCAAGGGTCGCACCGAGCTTGTCCGGGTCTTCCACATGGTAACCACGCGCGCCGCAAGCCTCGGCCACTTTAGCATAGTCGATGCGTTGCAGGTCGCAGCCGAACTCGGGTGTGCCGTCCATCACCATCTGTTCCCATTTGATCTGCCCCAACGTACCGTTGCTCACCACCACGATCTTCACCGGAAGGTTGTATCGCACCGCGGTCGAAATGTCCGCCATCAGCATGGACAGACCTCCGTCGCCGACGAGCGCCACGCACTGCCTTCCCGGATAGGCATACTGTGCTGCCAAGGTGTAGGGGAGCCCGGGAGCCATAGTGGCCAACGTTCCTGACAAGGAGAACATCTGGTCGCCGCGTGCCATGATCTGCCGTGCGAACCAGGTAGCGATGGTGCCACTGTCCGAAGTAACGATGGCGTCGTCGGTCAAACGTTTGCCCAGATCCCAAGCCAAGCGTTGCGGTTTGATCGGGGTGTCGTTGCGGGTGCCACGCTCTTCCATCAGTTCACGCCATTGGCCCATGGTCTTCTGGGCGCCTTCGAGGAACTTGCGGTCGGTCTTGCGCTTCAGCAGGGGGATCAGTGCTTTCAAAGCATCCTTGCTATCCGCCACGATACCCACTTCTGCTGGGTAACGGAGGCTGAGACGCGCGGCATCGATGTCGATCTGCACGCACCGGGCCTGGTCCTTATCCGGCATGAATTCGATGTAGGGGAAGGAGGATCCCACAGTGAGCAGGGTATCACAATCCTTCATGGCTTCCACGGAGGCAGAAGTGCCAAGCAAACCAATCGACCCCGTGGTCAGCGGATGTTCATCCGGCACCACCGCCTTGCCCAAGAGCGCTTTGATGATGGGAGCTCCGAGCAGCTCGGCCACCTGCAACACTTCATCCCGTGCACCCAATGCCCCTTGTCCCACAAGCATGACCACACGCTTTCCACTATTCAGGACATCTGCAGCGGCCCTTATGCCTTCAGGGTCGGCAAGCGGCGCGGGGCGGAAGTAGGGGGAAGCCTTGAACATGGGAACGTTCCGCTCGGAGCGGTGGTCGTCCTTCATGGGCAGCAGTTGGAGATCGGTGGGGATAGTGAGATGGGCTACACCTCTACGGGCGATGGCCGTGCGACACGCCAGATTAGCGACGCGTTCCACATGTGCGGGCCCCATCACCTTGCAGTTGTACACCGACACATCCATGAAGAGTTTGTCAAGGTCAACGTCCTGCTGCCCGTGTGTGTCGAGGAGGTCGTGGTTGTGCGCGCCGGTGATGGCGAGCACAGGCTGCCCGTCCAGCTTCGCATCATACAGGCCGTTCAGCAAGTGGATGCCGCCAGGGCCGGATGTGGCAAGGCATACGCCCAATCTACCGGTGTACTTCGCATAGGCGCAGGCCATGAACGCGGCACTCTCTTCATGTCGGACCTGCAAGAACTTGATCTTGTCCTGATGGGTCCTTAAAGCTTCCATTATCCCATTGATGCCATCCCCGGGCAAGCCGAAGATCACGTGTACATTCCAGTCAATGAGTGTTTCTATCAATGCGTCCGCCAGTGTACGTGCCATCGTTGGTTGGTTTTTAGATTTCCGTAATTGATGAGATCTGAACCAACGGTCCGGTGTAAGTCCCCGCCCGCTGGAACTTCACGTCCGTAGCAGTATGCGGGCGATCGGCGGTGGACTACCGAGCCATTGTTGTGCCGGAACTGGAATTAGCGGTGCACATGGATCGTCCCAATAATGCGTGGGGAAGAAGCACCGGGTCCGTGTGGAGAAAATTGCACGATCGCCTGTTTGGATCGACGCTCGTCATTCGACTATCCTTCTATTTTATTTCTGCTCTGCAACACTATCAAAGAGTTCCAAGCTCCCACATCCGACAGGAAACAAGGAGTGGCTCTGTATTTGGTCGGTGCGCGGCTCACATGTCCTTCTCCCCGTTACCGGTTGATGCGATATCCGTGGCTGCCTTCAAGGTGCCCACGGACAAGCCGGAGAGCGACGGGACGTTGAAGTGGGATAGCACGACGATGGTTACCGTGCATGTCCGTTCAGGTGATACCACCGGATTCGGGTACAGCTACACGGACGCCTCGGCAGGAGCGCTCATACGGGGTGTTCTCCAGGACACGGTAATGGGTCGTGATGCACACGAAGTGACGGCAGCTTATGATGCAATGCGTGCGGCGGTGCGCAACATCGGCGAAGATGGTCTCAGCGCCATGGCGATCTCTGCGGTGGACATGGCGCTTTGGGACCTGAAAGCGAAAGCGCTTAACGTTCCACTCTATGATCTTCTCGGCGGACGTGTGCGCGATTCGGTGGATCTTTATGGAAGTGGCGGCTTCACCTCTTATACCGATACGGAGCTGCGCGAGCAGCTGGGTGAATGGGCCGACAAAGGGTTTTTCGCAGTGAAGATGAAGATCGGCCGGGACGCGAAGGCGGATCCTGATCGGATCGCCTCCGCTCGTCGTGCCATCGGGTCGCACACACAACTCTTTACGGATTCCAATGCCGCATACACCGTGCGCGAAGCAGTGGCCATGGCGTCGCGCATGCAGGAGTTCGATGTACGCTGGTTCGAGGAGCCTGTGCATCACCGGGACTATGACGGGCTTCGTTCCGTGCGGGAACATGTGCCGGCGCAAATGGCCGTGGCCGCAGGTGAGTACGGCTTCACACTGGATGATTCGCGCATGCACCTCAGCACAGGTTCCGTGGATGTGCTGCAGGTGGATGCCACGCGTTGCGGGATCACAGGTTTTATGCGGGCCGCTGCGTTGTGTTCGGCGTTCCGCGTGCCGATGAGCAGCCACTGTGCCCCATCCGTTCACCTGCACCCGTGCCTGGCAGCAGCACCCTTGATCCACATGGAGTATTTCCATGATCATGTCCGCATCGAGCGAATGCTCTTGGACGGAGCCATGGAACAACGGCATGGCAAGCTTACCGCAGACCCGAACCGGCTCGGCCATGGTCTGGAACTGAACATACCTGAATCAAACAAATACAAAATATCATGAACGTGGACTGGCATCTTCCCAAGGAAAAGGATCCCTACGAACTGAATGTGGATGCCACAGCGTTAGAAGCGCTGTTGCACAAGACGGTAAAAGGTGAGGTGCGGTTCGACACAGGCGCTCGCGCGCTTTATGCCACCGATGCCAGTAACTGGCGCCACGTGCCCATCGGCGTGGTGATACCACGGGATGCGGAGGATGTAATTGCGACCTTGAAGGCAGCCCATAAGTACGGCGCGCCCATCGTTTCGCGCGGCGGTGGCACCGGGCTCTGCGGCCAGACCACCAACGTGGCCATCGTGATGGACCACAGCAAGTATTTCACGAACATCCTGGAGGTGAACGTGGAAGAAGAATGGGCACGTGTGCAACCGGGCGTGATCCTGGACGAACTACGCGACCGTGCCGAAAAGCACCACCTCACCTACGGACCCGATCCAGCGACCCATACACACTGCACGCTGGGCGGCATGATAGGGAACAACTCCTGCGGTGTTCACTCCATCATGGCCGGCAAGACAGTGGACAACATCATCACAATGGATGTGGTCACGTATGACGGCATACGGCTTACCGTGGGGGAGACCAGCGATGCTGAATTGGAGGAATTCTGCTCCCGCAAGGACCGTGTTGGTGAGATCTATCGCACCATGCGCGACATCCGGGACAGCAGTTCAGCTCAGATCAAAGCGCGCTACCCGGACATCCCACGGCGGGTCTCGGGCTACAACTTGGACCAGTTGCTTCCGAAGAACAAGTTCAATGTGGCACGCGCGCTGGTGGGTAGCGAAGGCACGCTGATCACCGTACTGGAGGCCAAGGTGCGCTTGGTACACAGCCCGCCCGCACGCACGTTGGTGGTAATGGGGTATCCCGATGTTTACGAAGCGGGGGACCATGTGCCGGAAGTCCTGGCGACCGGTCCCATCGGCTTGGAAGGCATCGACGATAAGTTG
This sequence comes from Flavobacteriales bacterium, assembly GCA_038234075.1. Lineage (GTDB taxonomy): Bacteria > Bacteroidota > Bacteroidia > Flavobacteriales_F > PHOS-HE28 > PHOS-HE28. The sequence goes on from JBBSUV010000014.1 coordinate 10,732, forward strand.
ATTGGCTTCATGAAGAAGAAGGGCATGTATACCGATTACCTGCACCTGCTTCCAAAAGGAGGCGGTTGGTTGCTTGTGGAGTTCGGTGGAAAGGACAAGAATGAGTCCGATGCGAAAGCGCAGAAATGCATCGACGCGCTCAAGGACAAGGACAACGCCCCCAACATGGTCCTCTATGACAACGAGGACGCTGAGAAGGAGATCTGGGACATGCGTGGAAGCGGCTTGGGCGCCACGGCGAATGTTCCCGGCATGCCGTACTCCTGGACGGGGTGGGAGGATGCCGCCGTCGATCCGACGAATGTGGGGAAATACTTGCGGGACTTCAGGGATCTCCTGAACAAATACGGTCTCATCGCATCGCTCTACGGACACTTTGGCGACGGCTGCATCCACTGCCGCATCAGCTTCGACCTGTTCACCAAAAAGGGTGTAGCGGCCTATACGAGCTTCACATCGGATGCGGCAGACCTGGTGTTGAAGTACGGTGGATCGCTTTCCGGTGAGCACGGGGATGGCCAGAGCAAGGCGATCTACCTGCCCCGGATGTTCGGCAAAGAGATCGTGGAAATGTTCCGCAAGATGAAATACGCTTGGGATCCCCAGTGGAAAATGAACCCGGGCAAGATCGTGGACCCTTGGCGGCCCGACGAGCACCTGCGCTTGGGTCCGACCTATGCGCCTTGGACCCCCAAGACCAACTACACCTTCGTCGATGACAAGAACAGCTTCGCCCATGCGACCCTTCGCTGCGTGGGCGTAGGCAAATGCCGCCGCAAGGACAATGCCTTCATGTGCCCGAGCTATCTCGCCACGCATGAGGAGAAAGACAGCACGAGAGGCCGCGCGCGCATGTTGGATGAGATGGTGCGCGGGGATCTGATCAAAGGGGGATGGAAGAGTAAGGAAGTGGCTTCAACATTGGATCTGTGCCTGGGTTGTAAGGGCTGCAAAAAGGAATGCCCGGTAGGTGTGGACATCGCCGCTTACAAGAGCGAATTCCATTCCCATCAATCGTTGTGGGCCAAAGGCAGGACCTCATTATCCATGGGATGGATCGGCAGCTCCGCCAGGCTGGGAACAGCTATGCCGGGCGTTGCGAATTTCCTCACCCACACGCCTGGACTTCGCGAGGTGGCGCGATGGGTGGCGGGGATATCACAGAACCGCGAAGTCCCACGGTTCGCAGCGGAAAGCTTCCGGCATTGGTTCAGCAAGCATACCCCACTGCATCCGGACGGAGAGAAGGTGGTGCTGTTCCCTGATGTCTTCAACGATTGCTTCCTGCCCGAGACCTTGAAGGACTGTGTTTACGTGCTGGAGCATTATGGCTTCCACGTCATCGTCCCGAAAGAATGGCTTGGTGCCGTCCGTCCATTGCTGCACTTTGGGTGGATCGCCGAGGGGCGGAAGCAGTTGCGCAAGACCTTGGATGTTCTGAAACCATGGTTGGAAGAGGATGTGCCGGTGATCGTTGCGGAACCGTCCGCAGCTTCGGTGTTCCGGGACGAGATGGGCATGCTGCTCCCCGGCGACCGCACGGCCATAAAGCTGCGCAAGCAGGCTAAGCTGCTGGGTGAATTCATCATGGAACGCAAGCTGGCGCTGCCGAAGATGGGGGGCAAAGTGGTCTTCCAAGGGCACTGCCACGAGAAGGCGGTGCTGAAAGTGGGCGCCATGCGTGACCTGCTCAAAGGCGTTGGCATGGAGGTGAGCGAGCCGGAGCAAGGTTGCTGCGGCATGGCGGGGGCATTCGGCTTTGAGACCAACCACTATGATCTTTCCATGAAGATCGGGGAGATGAACATATTGCCCGGTGTCCGCAAAGAGCCGGAGAGCACGATGATCGTATCGGACGGCTTCAGCTGCCGTACGCAGATAGTCGGAGGCACAAAGCGGACGCCACTGCATTCCGCCGAGTTCCTGAAAAAGGCGATCATGTATTCACAGGCACATGGGTGAAGGCGCTCCCAACGCAGGGTCTCGAAGCGATTACCCTGCGGGGACTTTAACGTCCCCGCAGGGTCACGCCGACTGGCATCTCCGACGCATAGCGGACCCTGCGCTGGGCGCTACTGACGAAAGCCCCAACGCAGGGTCTCGAAGCGATGACCCTGCGGGGACTTAACGATCACCAATCACCAATCACCAATCACCGTCATCACCATGAACGCTGTACCGAAACTCGGGATGAGCCAATTCACCACGCTGCCTTTCTCTTTTGAGAATGATGTGGAACTGTGTAATAACACACCGCTGCGCCAGTTGGAATTCTGTGAGGCCAAGTTGAGCCGTGAACCTCATGAGGCGCGCAAGCAGTTGGAGACCATGCGCGGTATCGGTGTGCGTCCAGTCAGCTTTCAACCGCGCGTGCATTCACTCTTCCCCGATTCCATGGCCGCCTCACCGAAGGACCCGAAGGACCGGGTGCAGGAGATGTGCAACGGCATGGACCTGTTCGCTGAAGTGTTCCAAGAACCGGGTATGCCTTGCGTTGTCATCGGCGGCGTAGTGCCGAACGGTGCTGTGCGTAAAGCCGAGAACACGTTCAAGGAAATGCTTCCGCGGCTATGCGACCATGCAGCGAAGCATGGCTTCACCATGGCTTATGAGACCATCCATCCCGTGCTGGTCAATAATGACACGTTCACGTGGAAACTCGACGATGCGATCCGCTTGGTGGATGCCGTAGGCCGCGAAGAACTGGGCTTCGTCGTCGATACCTGGCATGTGTACTGGGAGCCGGAGCTGGCCAAGACATTGAAGGAGATCGCGGAACGCGTGAGGGTGGTACACCTGAGTGATCATCCCATGGAAGGGCCACGCATATTCCTGGACCGCTTGGTACTGGGCACGGGTGCTGCGGACTTTCCGATGATCTTCAAGGCGCTTGACGAAGGTGGATACAAAGGTCCGTGGTGCATCGAGCTGCTCTCGGACAAAAGCCTGCCGGACAGCTTATGGAACTGGACGACGGAGAAGCTTATGGCGGCTAATCGGGAAGCATTCGGGAAGTTGTGGAAGGAAGCGGAGGGGATGAAGTCCTGAAGTCCGGAGTCTTGAGTCTGGAGTCGTGAGTCGTGAGTCTTGAGTCTTGAGTCTGGAGTCGTGAGTCTTGAGTCCGATCAACGAATTCAGAATGGCTGTGCTGGAGCTGATGAAACCGTTCCTTGGTCGGGAACAATGCGTCTTCGTGAACTGTTCTTCCAATGCTGCTAACTCAACTACCATGGTGCTTCGAACTTCCTTCTTGGTCGCGCACGCGTTGTTCCTTTTGGGTTGACACGGTCCTAATGCCTACATCCCATGTCCACGAGTGAACGATCCGCATTTGACGCGCTGATGTTCCCTACGGTCGTGATCGTCGGTGGCGGTTTCGGCGGTATGGAACTGGTGCAGCGCTTGGCAGGAAAGCGGTACAAGGTGATCCTGCTGGACAAGAACAACTACCACTGCTTCCAGCCACTGCTCTACCAAGTGGCCACGGGCAGCTTGGGCGCGGACAGCATCGCACACCCGCTGCGCCGCACGGTAGGTCCCATGTCCAATGTGATCTTCCGGATGGGCGAGGTGCTCCGTGTACGTCCTGATGAGAAATGCGTGGACACCGACCACGGCTGCATGCACTACGATCATTTGGTCCTGGCCACGGGCACGGTCACCAACTTCTTCGGCAACCGGAAAGTGTCGGAGCAGAGCATGCAGTTGAAGAGCATCAACCAAGCGCTGGATATCCGTAGCGACTTCCTACAAGAGTTCGAGGCGGCGCTGTACTTGGACAACGAGGCCGAGCAGCGCCGTCGGCTCAACTTCGTCATCGTGGGCGCCGGACCTTCCGGAGTGGAGTTGGCCGGGGCGCTGGCGGAGATCCGCAAGACCATCGTGAAGCATGAATTCCGTGAAATGCACCCGGATCGCATGCAGATCCACTTAGTGGACAGTGAGCATACAGTGCTTGCACACTTTTCCCCCAATTCGCAACGGCTCGCACTGAAGTACCTGAAAGAATTGGGGGTGGAGGTCCGGCTCATCACCCAAGTGTCCGACTATGACGGCAGGCGGGTCACGTTCAAGGACGGCAGCACCATGGAAAGCAGCACGATGATCTGGGCTGCCGGCGTAACAGGCAGCCCCATTCCGGGACTGGAGAATGAGGTGGATGGACGCTCAAACCGCTATCATGTGGACGGGTACAACAGGGTGATCGGGCATCCGGATATTTACGCCATTGGGGACATCGCCTTAGCCACCGATGATCCTCATTGGCCGAAAGGCCATCCGCAGGTCGCGCCCGCCGCCATCCAACAGGCCAAGCAGTTGGCGAAGAACCTGCTGAAGGAACATGAAGGGGAGTGGAAGGTGTTCCGCTACACCGATAAAGGCTCCATGGCCACCATCGGCCGGAACAGGGCGGTCGTGGACATCGGGAAATTACATTTCGGCGGTCCGGTGGCATGGTACCTCTGGCTACTGGTCCACCTGATGAGCCTCGTGGGATTCCGCAACCGGGTGATGGTGCTGGCCAATTGGGTGTGGAAATACCTGAGCTGGAAGAACACGATCCGTCTGATCATACGCCCTTACGTGCAAAAGACCTCCGCCAATTTGCCTGAGCCGGAAACCGTGACAGTGGAACAGGGATGAAAGAACAAGGTGAACGAAGCAACGTTCCGGACAATGTAATTTAAGAACAGTTCAAAAAAAGAAAACGGATCATGACAACTAGCACGCTTTCCTCGCAGGTTCTCAGTCTACAGCGCCTGAGCAAGATCACCTACGGCATCCTGCCGATCGTTGCCGGTGCGGATAAATTCACGAACCTGCTTTGCCATTGGGCCGATTATCTCGCACCTGGCCTGAGAGCGCTATCGCCGTTCAGCCCGGATACCTCCATGATGGTCATCGGAGTGATCGAGATCATTGCTGGCATACTGGTGTTGTCCATCACCCGCGTAGGAGCTTATGTCGTGGCGGCTTGGCTGTTGGCCATCGCATGCACGTTGATCTTCAGCGGAACATACTTGGATGTCGCGGTGCGCGATATCGTAATGGCCATCGGCGCTTACATCCTTGCACGGCTGACGGGCATCGTGGAGACAAAGGAGGCTCCGCTCAATTGAATGCACCATGGGATCCATGGGTTGAGCAGGTCTTCCAGCGTTCTAAAGACTTCCGCCGATATCTGCAAGCCGCTATAACATGACCACAATGCCGAACGGACCCGACACTGAATTGACCTTGATGCGCGGCGATCTGCGCCTGACCGTCTCGCCCTATGGCGCGTCGCTGCGTGGCCTCTCCCGCGTAGCTGACACGGAAACCTTGGAGATCATCACGGGCTACTCCGGCGCCAAGCATAAAGTAGGGGCGCAGGGGGATGTCCTGATCCCCTTCCCCGGGCGGGTGCGCGATGGCCGGTATGCGTTCGAGGGCCGCGAACACCAGATGGTGAAGAACGATAAGGAAACGCCCTCTGCGATCCACGGCTTTCTCCGCACCGCTATTTGGGAGCAGCAGGCGTTGACCGCGGACGCTGTCACATTCGTAACAGCGTTCGATCAGCACGCCCATGCTGGCTACCCGTTCGCCCTACGTGCGCAAGTCACCTACAGCCTAAGCGGCACCGGGTTCCGCTGCGAGTTCCGGATCCGGAACAGCGGCATTACCGATGCGCCGGTCGGTGCTGGCTTTCATCCGTATTTCACCGTGGGGGATGGGGTGATCGACGAGGACCTGCTCCAGGTGACGTTCCGAACCATGCAGGAATACCACAACCTGCTGCCAACCGGCGCGATACTCCCCGTGCAGGGCACACCGTTCGATCACCGCGAGCCGCGCGTCATCGGCAACACGGTGTTCAATACCTGTTATGTCGACCCGATCCGCGATAAGGCTGGACTTGCGCACATCCGCCTCCGTAATGCCACCACCGGGCGCGCGGTCACGGTTTCACTCGACGCGTCGTTCAACTATGTCGTGCTTTACTCTGGCGATCCACTGCCCGTATCGCATCGGCGACGTGCGCTCGCGATCGAGCCGATGACCTGCGCAACGGATGCGTTCAACCAACCGACATTGGGGCTGGTCACACTGGGACCTGGGGAAGTGCTGTCGGGTGCATGGGAGGTTACGCCGGAATAGGCCGCAGCCAGTGATGGAGCGATTGCCCATTACATTCTATCCCTTTGAGGTTTTGGTGAATTTCAGTGGGCGTCAACCCTTGTTTCGTCAACCCTTCTTTCGTCATCGCGAGGAGGCTCTGCGACGACGCGATCTCGTACCTGGGTTCGCCAGCGTACTCGCCCTCTGATCGTACTATCCCGCTCAGCTTCTCCGGATCAATGCCCTGTAGATGATGCGGTCCGCGATGGAGTAGTACAGGTGGGCCAGTCCACCCCGGTCCAGCACCGAGGCGGCGAATGCGATGTTCGTGTCCGTGCGTTCCACCGGCGGCACCGGGGTGATCAAAGGCTCGATGCATCGGTCCACTACACTTTGGCAGCCATTATCGAAGATGATCCATCCGATCCGCCAGCGTGCATCCTGCGTTGCGCCATTGTAGAACATCACGGGACGGTTCGGATCACTGTGGAGCATGGGTCCCGTGGAAAGGTGCCAATTGTCCCAGCTGTCCTTGCGCGCCAGGAACGGATTCGGGCTCTCCTTCCAAGGACCTGTAACGGTTTCCCCCACGCCCAATCCGATACATGACCGCTGGTCATGCGCGTATTCGTAGAACATACGCCACCACCCGTCCTTGGTCCTCGCAACGGTCGCTTCCTTCACGTTCCCCTCGTTCTTCGTGGAAGCATGCGCCACACCATGCTTCGTCAGATGTCGCAGGTCAGGTCCGGTGGCACAAAGCATATAACCACGCGTGTGTGTCCTTTCCACGCCGGTGTAGAATACCACGTACTGGCCATCGGTAAGCACCACCGTAGGGTCTTCGCAACCGCCATTATCCGGCGCATCCGGGTCCGGGTCCGGTGCCAGCACGGGTTCAGGATCCATGTCGAATGTCACACCATCCTTGCTTGTGCCGTAGTAGATACTACCGGTCCCTTCGGCTTCGTGATCCCCCTTGCGAGGAACTCCCCGTAGGAGCATGTGTACAAGACCATCCGGCATATCCCATGCGAACGGGCTCATCAGGTCCCGGCCTTTCAAGGAACCTTTCGCATTGATCTGCACCACGTCGATCTGTTGCACGTTGAAATCGGTCACTACCTCCGTGTTTTTGTCGATGTGCTTATCCGTCACCTTATGCATCTGTGCCATTTGTTTGAAATGTTAAGCGCCGATCGCTTGCATCAACGACAGGCCTCCATCAATGGTGATCGTTGTACCGGTGATGTAAGCTGCATCCGCCGAGGCGAGAAAGACGGCCAAGCGGGCCACTTCCTCCGCTTTGCCTGCACGGCCCACGGGTATGTGCGCCACTTCCGTTTTTAAGTAGGTCTTGTCCACCATCGCGCGTTCGTTCATGGGCGTAAGGATCATGCCGGGGGCGATGGCGTTCACGGTGATGTTGTGGGCAGCGGTCTCTATCGCCAGCGTTGCCGTGAGCGCACCGAGCCCGGCCTTGGCGGAGTCATATCCAGCCCCACCGCTGCGCATGGCCACGGCATGGATCGAGCTGATGTTGATGATGCGGCCGGGGAGCTTGGACTTCTGCAACTCGCGCAGCATCCGTCGACAGGTGAGGAAGGATCCCGTCAGGTCCGTGTCGATCAAGTCATCCCACGTGGACTTGTCCATGTCCACGACCTTCTTGCCGGACATGTTGAGGCCAGCGGAATTCACTAGCACTTGTGGAGAGGCGAAATGCTTCAATGCGCTGTCGAACATGCCTTCCACCTCGGCCTCATGGCGGACATTGAGTTTCAAGGCGATGGCTTGCCCGCCGCGTTGTTCGATCTCCGCACAAATGGCCACCGCTGATTCTCTGCCAGAGTAGTAACAGACCACTACCGAATCGCCTTCTTCGCCGAAAGCGCGGGCGCACGCAGCACCGATGCCGGATGATCCCCCGGTGACAATGACCGTTCGTGCGATCTTTTTCTGTTCCATCAGTTGCAAGTGGATAAGGCGCGATGACCGGTCCGGTAGCGACAGCGATCTTCCAGTTGGAGCACTGATTGTGCCACCGAAGCCATGGGAGGCCGTTTGCTGTGCATTCTGGACATGATCATTCAGGCTTGGTTGAACAACACTTCACGGGCCTTTCTTGTTTGCGATCCATTCGCATTCATCAACATCTATTTCTTATCCGGCGCGAGCAGGAACGCCACGATGTCATCCAGTTCCTTCTTGCTGAGCGAGCCACCATAAGCGGGCATGTTCTTCGCCCCGTTCACGATCCGGATGGTGATCTGCTCCTGGGTGAGGCGGTCCTGCACGTGGGTCAGCTCCGGCCCGCGTATGCCTCCGGATCCACCGATCTTGTGGCAGAACAGGCAGCCTTCCGAATTGAACAGCGCGATCCCGGACTGAACGCTTGGGGTGGGTTTAGGAACGGTAGTGTCCACATTCAGTGGTGGGGCGCTGAAGCGGGGTGACCACGGCGCGATGGTGCCGACATACCAGAGCGATCCAACCGTTACCACGACCATGATCACGCCGGCCACGGCCCACGGCCTGCGCAGCGGGCTCCGTTCCCCGCCGTGCGAGAGGAAGGGTGTTGAAAAGAGAAGAAGAACGCCGATCAGCGGCCCTAAGAACATCACGTAGGACTCGATCTGCCGGGGCATCAAAGCGAAAATGGCAAAGATCCAAGTGAAGTACCAGTCCGGCTTCGGGTCGGCCTTCACGTTGGTGACATCGGGAGCGGAGGACAAGGCAGGCGCCCCCACGAAATAGGCGAGGAGCACGATCGCGACGAAGACCACAGCGCTGAACACGGCATCGCGCCAGAGCACATCGGGAAAGAATGGAACGCCCTTTTTCTGCAGCAGTTCATCGTACCACTTGCGATAGGTCCTCGGGTCCACCGGGCGGCCCACTTTCGGAGGTTCGGAGATCCCGTTCCTGAACACTAAGTAGAGGTGATAGGTCACGAACAGGAAGAGCAATGCCGGGAAGAGGAAGACGTGCATGGCGAAGAAACGATTGAGGGATTCCCCATTGATCGTATCGCCGCCCAGCAGGAAATGGGAGACCGAGGCACCGATCCACGGAATGCGGCCCATCTGCTCGGAGGCCACCACCGCGCTCCAGACGCCGTTGTTGTCCCAGCGCAGCAATTGCCCGGTAAAGGCCATCACAATGGTGAGTCCCAAGAGCACCACTCCGGACATCCAGCTCATCTCCCGTGGGTACTTGTATGCGGCCGTGATGTAGACGCGGACCATGTGCGCACCCATGAGGAGGATCATGGCCGACGCACCCCAATTGTGCATCCCACGGATGAAGCTTCCCATGAAGGCCCTGTTCTCGATGTATTGCAGGGACTGGTAGGCCACGTCCACACTGGGCTGATAGAGGAAGCCGAGGGAGATGCCCGTGATCACTTGGATGATCAAACAGAACAGCGTGGCGCTCCCGAATACGTAATTCCACTTGGCTCCGGGTGGCACCAGGTGTGTGGTCAGCGGCTTCACCATGGCGGAGAATCCACCACGGTCATCCAACCAAGCCCATATTTTCCGGAGCCGCGCCTTCATGAATTTGAGAGTGTGCTGATCGGCAGGTCCTCGGTCTGGATCTCCACTTGGCCTTTGAGTACCCGGGTGGAGTAGGTGAACAGGCCGCGTGTCGGTGGCCCCGCAGCTCGTGATCCGTCCTTGTAGTAGACTCCTCCATGGCAAGGGCAGAAGAACATTTCCGACTTCGCTTCCCAGCGTACCGGACACCCCAGATGCGCACAGTTCACAGAGAACGCGATGAGGGAGTCATCGGGGTTCCTTCGGATGTACGCGGCGGAATAGGCCACCTTCCCCGTCCATTTATAGGGCGATGCATTCTTGAAGCTGACCATCCTCGTTTCGTTCACTTTGAAATCATCCAGCTTACCTACGGGACGCCAATCCTTGCCGGTCTTGCGCAACACGGGGTCGAACATGGCAGCCCCCAGCGGTACCGCCAAGGAGCCGGCGATCACCGCACCGATACCCAGGATGATGCGTGTGAAGAAGGTCCTTCGATCCAGTTCTTCCCGCTTGTCCGGATGTTCACAGTCACAGCTCATTGCCCGCGTCTTTTTTAAGTTCATGATGGATGTCCATTATCCAGCCGCCCAAGGCCACCGCGAACACCACCACCCCGATGCCGGTGATGAGCCAAGTGGTGAGGATGCCCCAGAAGATGAAGACCGTTCCCAAGGCCAGGAAGAACGGCCAATAAGTGGGTTGCGGCAGCCGCACTGGGCGGGCCTTGTCGGGCGCTTCGTCGTTCATGGCTCAGTGGATATGAAGATGGTCGCTTCGCTTCCTTGTTGCACGCTGTCGCCGTTCAACCATTCCAGAAGGATGCCCATCGAGATGGTCACGTACAGAAGGCAGCCGGGGACCCACATCAGCAGGCCGGCCAATTGCTGGTCGGTGCGCAGGGACAATGGGATGGGGTTGCGCAACGTGGTGAGCACCGGCGAGGCCGCCAGTGCAGCGGGAGAGCTGGCCAGAAAGGCCACGTAAATACCCAGGATGGCACAGCTCACGCATGCTGCGAAGAGGTAGCCCACGCGCTGAAAAGGCGGCATACGCATGCTCTTGTTCGGATGGAATACAGGCAAGGCGAAGAACAGCCCTGCCAACACCAACACCGGGAAGATGGCGTTCGGAGGAATAAGCGCCGCCCACTTATCAGGGATCGGTGGCACACCACAGATCACGGTGCCGATCTTCGCGGAAAGCAACGAAGCCTCCAAGAAATGACCACCATACATGGCCAGCGCACCGATGCCCCATGCGTAGAAAATGAAGTTGCGATGTGCCATGGCCCGATCGATCCAGCGCGCGATGGATCCACGGAAAGAAGCCGTTGGAACAGCCGTCCATAGGAGCAAAGGGACCACCATCAAACACACCATGTGGCGCGCCATGGTGATGCTGTCCAGCCCGAAGTGGTCCAGCGTGGCGAGGGGAGAACCCAGTACCAGATACAGCAGCACGGTCGCGAGGATGAAGGCGAACTTCTGCAGCGCGTTGCTGCGGACGAAAAACAGATATGCGAAGACGGCCGCTAGCGCGATCACCGCTCCAGCGAACGACCAATGGATTGGATCCAAGAAGTAGTCCGTGTCGATCATAACAGGGGGACGTAGTAAACGAACGTGAGCACGAAGAGCCAGACGATGTCCACGAAGTGCCAATAGACATCGATGCCTCCAAGAGCCGAGCGACCGGTGTCTTTCAGCTTGCCCATGGACAGGACGAGCAGGATGCTCAGCGCGATGAGACCCAGGATGACATGCAATCCGTGGAAGCCTGTGAGGGTGAAAAAGCTGGAGCCGAATACATTGGTGCTCATCTTCACCTGCTCTTTATAAAGGCCCGTGTATTCCGTGATCTGACCCACCATGAACACGATGCCGAGCAGTATGGTGAGCGCGAGCCAGGTCTTGTATCCACCCTCGGAACCCTTCCGCAATGCACGCTTCGAAAGGATGAGGGTGCCGCTGCTGGCGATCAGGCAAAGCGTGAACAGCGTGGCACGCCCGGCCTCCAGATGTTTGGCGACCGTATCAGTAGCATTGCTGAAGTTGCGGTAGAACACGTACGCGATGATGAGCGCGATGAAAAAAAACGCCTCCGAGCTGATGAACAGCAGGATCAATATTCTTCCTTTGTCCTTCATCAGTTCAACCGTTTATCAGGGTTCTCGGGGTTTGCCAAGTCCCACAACGGTCTGCGGCTGTGGATGGGCGGTAGTTCTTCGAAATTCTTGAGCGGCGGCGGTGAAGCGGGATACCACTCCAAGGTCCAAGCCTCCCAGGGGTTGTTCTTCACCGCGCGGGGCTGTTTGAGGCTGCGATAAATGTTCCACAGGAATACAGCCACGCCCGCGAACATCATCACCGCACCGATGGAGGACCACACGTTCAGGGCCCTCCAATACGGCAGGTCGGATGGGTAGGTGTACACCCTGCGCGGCATCCCAAAGACGCCCAGTACGTGCTGCAGGAGGAAGGTGATGTTGAAGCCGAGCACGAACAGCCAGAAATGCCATTTGCCAAGCCGCTCCGAGAGCATGCGTCCGCTCATCTTCGGGAACCAATAATAGATGCCCGCGAAAATGCCGTAGAGGGATCCGCCCAAGAACACGAAGTGTACGTGTGCTACCAGGTAGTACGTGTCGGTGACCTGCCAGTCAATGGGCACAATGGCCAGGGAGATGCCGCTGAGCCCGCCCAATGTGAAGTCAATGAGGAATGCGATGGCGAAGAGCAGGGGCACCCTGAGCCGCAAGCTGCCACCGTGCATGGTAGCACACCAGTTGATCACCTTCAGGCCGGTGGGTATGCCGATCAACATGCTGCTGATGGCGAAGAAGCCGTTCATGGCATAGGTCATTCCCACGGCGAACATGTGGTGGGCCCACACCGTGTAGGAGAGCAGCGCGATGGCCACCGAAGAAGCGGCCACGAAGCGGTAGCCATATATCGGTTTACGCGAAAAGACCGGGATCACCTCGGAAATGATGCCGAATGCCGGTAAGGCCAGGATGTACACCTCCGGGTGCCCGAAGGCCCAGAAGAAATGTTGCCAGAGAATAGCCGAACCGCCGGTGGAGGGGAGGAAGAAGTGGGCGTACATCTGCCGATCAAGGAGCATCATGAAGAGGCCTGCGTTGAGCAGCGGAAAGGCGGCGAGCATCAGGAAGCTGTTCACGAACATCATCCAGACAAAAAGCGGCATCATGGTCAGTTTCATCCCCTTTGCGCGCAGCGTGAGCACGGTGGAGATGAAGTTGAGGGCCGCACCGATACTGCCCATCCCGGTGAGTATCAGTCCCACGGTGAAGTAGTCGATCCCGAGCGCTGGTGAATAATTGGCCTCGCTCAAGGGCGGGTAGTTGAACCAACCCGCATTGGGTGCCCCACCCGCGAGAAAGCTGAAGTAGAGCAGGATCCCGCCCAAGCAGGTCATCCAAAAGCTGAACGCGTTCAGCCGGGGGAAGGCCATCTCGTTGGCACCGATCATCAGCGGAATGAAGTAGGTGCCCAAGCCGATGGAGGCAGGCATCAGCACCAGAAAGATCATGGTGGTACCGTGCATGGTGAAGATCTGGTTGTAGATCTCGGCCGTCATCATCGGTGAATCGGGAAAAGCCAGCTGCGTGCGGATCAACATGGCCTCCAACCCACCGATCACGAAGAAGATCAGGGCCAGCCAGAGGTACATGATGCCCAATTGCTTGTGATCGACGGAGGAGAACCAGAGCAACAGCCCTCTTTCAGAACGCGGGCTCGGCAATTGGTCCTTGCCCTCGGGTATGTCGATGAACAAGCTCATTTCAAATGGCCGATGTAATAGGTAAGGGCATCCAGTTCCTTTTTGCTGAGGATGAAGTTGGGCATGTGCGCACCGGGCTTCACCTTCTGGGGATCTGTTAGCCAAGCACGCAGGTTCGTGTCATTGATCTCCATCATATCGGCGAGAAAGCGCTTGCGTGAGGCGAAGTGTGTCAGGTCCGGGCCGATGGTCATCTTGGCGGAGACACCTTGTATGCTATGGCAATTGGTGCAGGTCTTCTGCTGGAACAGTCGCGCTCCTTCAACGAAGAGCGGATCATTCAGCGAAACGGCCGGGGCTAGTTGGTCCCGGCTCCATCGACTGAAGTCGGCGGTGTCCATAGCGGTCAGCCGGATGCGCATATTGGCATGGTTGGCCCCGCAGAACTCGCTGCACGTCCCAATGTATTCACCGGGCTTTTCCGCATATAGCCACAGATGGTTCGTGACACCCGGTATCATGTCCATCTTGAATCCCAGTGCCTGCACCCACCAAGAGTGGATCACATCCGCAGAGTGCAGTTCGAGCAGAACTTTTCTGCCGGCGGGAATGTGGATCTGGTTCGCGGTGATCACACCGTTGGCCGGATACTTCGCCTCCCACCACCATTGGTGCCCGGTGATCACGACATCCGGTTTGGGGTCATCCGGAATGTCCTGCACTTTGGCCATCACGGAAAAGGTCAACCAGGCGAAGACCACGGTAATGGCCGTGACGATGACGAGGAGAACTTTCTCCATGCGCTCGTTACTGGGCTTCTGCGAGGGTACGCCAGGGTTGTTCTTCGCACGGAAATGAACGAGCGAATACAGTATCGACCCCAGCACTGCGAAGAAGATGACCGCCGCAACGATAGCAGCATACAGGGACAGCCTGTGGATCTGCTCTACAGCGGTCAGATCAGTGGACAGTATGGCACAAAAGTGATCCACTACTGGTGAGTTGCTCCCGATCCAATAAAGACACTGTTAAGGTGATCCGAGGGAGAACATGCGCGCTGTTCCTTTGGTTCGTTCTACGGATCACCGCTAAGAAATTAAAGTCCATGCGCACATAGGCGACCTCAAGCTCTAAGCGAACGAGGACAGCCACCGTGATGGAGGAATTTACTTAATCCACTAACCAACACTTCCTCGTGCTCTCATGGCATCGCTAAGTATCGGTGAGTTTGGAGCCGTAGCGAAGAACGCCTTGATCCGCACGGCTTATCACGACAACCAAATGGCCAATAAGGCCTGGAAAGCGCTGTTCCGTGCTGATAGTTCAAACCCTCCGGTCACTACCCACAGACCATCTCTGCTTTCGAGGAAACAAGAACGGCCCTCCGGTGGATCACTCCACCTTTGGGCCGTTCAGAGCTAAGCCTACCGTAGGCCTCAGGGTACGTTCTTCCAGATGCGCGATCCGAAAAGTAATGAGAGGACCAGCAGGATCAGGAAGATGTAAAAGATGACCTTGGCGATCCCGGCAGCACCTGCCGCCAATCCACCGAATCCGAAGATCCCGGCGATGATCGCGATAACGAGGAATGTGACTACCCATCTTAGCATTGTGGTGTGGTGTTTTGGTTCGACGTTCCATTGGCATCTATCGTACCGGATGGTTTTCAAGGCGAAAACAGCGAATAAGCGTGGAATTGTTCCCCCATTTTGGGGCATGGGTCGGTAAGCTGGGGGAAAAAATGACCGTTCCGACGAGCTCTGTTCAGGCTTCGCTGATGTAATTCGGCGTGGTCCCGTTTTGGTAAGGCAACCGGTGTGGTCAAGATGCCCGAACATCAGGGCCTTTTCCAGAACAGAACCCTACTAGGTTCACCACCATGCACGACGACCAGCAAGTTTCTTCCCCGAAGTCCTCCTCCTCTGAACAACCACTGCAAGCGAGGCGCACGAAGCGCTGGCGCATCGTGCTGATCGTGGTGGCCGCGCTGGTGATCATCCGCATTATTCTTCCCTATGTGCTGCTCCATGTGGCCAACGACCGCTTGAAGCATACCAAGGGATACTTCGGCCACATCGCCGACCTGAACTTGGCGATCATTCGTGGTGCGTACCAGCTTGAAGGCTTCTACTTGGACAAGAAGGATACAGTGACCGAGAAGCGCACGAAATTCCTGAGGGCCGGCATGATCGATCTCTCGGTGGAATGGAAGGCGTTGTTCCACGGAGCCATCGTGGGCGAGCTGGTGATCGATACAGCGGAAGTGCGCTTCACGAAAGAAGCGGCCGAGCCTGCGGACCTGCAGAAGGACACGGCCAGCTTCGCGGACCTGCTTCATGACTTCATGCCGCTCAAGATCAACCGGCTGGAGATCCACAACAGCGCGATCCGCTACCAGGACCCCACCTCCAAGCCGAAGGTTGATGTTCAGTTGAGCAAAGTGGATGTGCTGGCCACCAACCTCACCAACGCCACCGACAGCGCGGTGGTGCTACCATCCAAGGTTACCGCGAGTGCCGGGCTTTACGGAGGGGAGCTCACCTTCAACATGGGCATTGACCTGCTGGCGGCGCAACCCACCTTCGACATGAACATGAAGTTGACGGAGACCGATCTGAAGCAGCTGAACGACCTGCTGAAAGCTTACGGGAAGTTCGACGTGAACAAAGGCACCATGAGCCTGTACACCGAAATGGCCACGCGGAACGGGGAATTCACGGGCTATGTAAAGCCTGTGATCAAAGACTTGGACGTGTTGGGCCCCGAGGACAAGAACGACTCCTTCTTCCACAAGATCTACGAGGGTATCGTAGGAACAGCGGGTGCCATCCTGACCAACCCGAAAAAGGACCAAGTAGCTACGAAGGTGGAGCTGAAGGGCAAACTGAGCGATGTGAAGTCCAGCACCATCTATGCGATCATCCAGTTGTTGCGCAATGCCTTTATCCAAGCGATCGTCCCCGCTATCGACCAGGACATTTCCATCAACGACGTGGGCGAGGTGACGAAGAAGGACGACCGCGGCTTCTTACAGAAACTCTTCAATCCTAACGGAGAGCAGAAGGGGGATAAGGAAGCGAAGGAGGAGAAGAAGGTGAGGAAGGATAAGTAGGGATGAAGAGCATGGGGGCGAAGTAGGTCGTTAGTCCTGCATCTACCATATCGAAAGGAGGAAGGGTGCGATCGGGCTTGACGAGGAATTATTTACCCAGATTCCTAGGCCTGGCCGCCCGTACGGATGCTTCCATTTGTCCAACAGGCGGTTGTGGTCGAGCTGCCGGATTGGTACGATGATTGAGGCGAGCCTTGTGATGAACAGAACAGTAGGCATAGTCATGATGATCACCGGCATCTTCTTCGGAATTTGTGGTATACTCAGCTTTACCGGTGCTGACACATCCCAATTGGCGGCTGGGCTGTCTGTAGACACGGCACTTTTTCTTGGGGGAGGTATCACTCTTTTTGTGGTTGGCATTCTCCTACTGAATGATGTGCATGTTTCCCCTCCCGGCAGTTTGATGGTAAGGCGCGGACGGCTCGAGGCTTGAGTGATCCACAACTCCAATGAGGCGGGAAGCAGCTTATTGAGTCACTTCACGGTCATCCTTTACGACCCTGCACTGGGACCGGTCCATTACGTCCATAGATCTCGAACCTCGGAACTCACGCGAGCTTCAATGCTGGGGGCCAAGGGAACCTTGCCAACAGCGGGTACCGATCCTGTGGATCCTGTAATCCTGTCAAAAAGCAATGCCCTGTCACCTTATCTTGGGAACGCCCGATCGCCGGAAACCCCGTCGATCCCCCATTTTCTGATCGTCTCAAAGTCCATGTAGGTCCGAAGTGGTTCGGACGATGCCCTGCGATATTTGCAACACTTGTCGGACCCCGACGCATCCATGCCTCTTCGTCAATTCCATCCTGCCGTCCGCACCTGGTTCGAGCGCAGCTTTCCCGCACCCACGGAAGTGCAGGCCCAAGCCTGGCCCGCCATCGCTAGCGGAAAGAATGTGCTGGTGGCCGCGCCCACAGGTAGCGGCAAGACGCTCACGGCGTTTCTCTGGGCCATCGATGAGCTGGTGCGCGAAGGCCTCGGCGGCTGCTTGGACGACAGCCTGCATGTGCTCTACATCTCGCCGCTGAAGGCCTTGAGCAACGACATCGAGAAGAACCTGCGCGGACCATTGCGCGGTATCCGTTCCATCCTGCAGGAACAGGGCCTGCCGGAAGTGGAGATCCGCGCGCAGGTGCGTACCGGAGACACCACGGCTAAGGAACGCGCTGCGATGAAGGACAAGCCTCCGCACATCCTGGTCACCACGCCGGAATCACTTTATGTGCTGCTCACCAGCGCGGGCGGCAGGCGCATGCTGGGCAACGTGCGCACGGTGATCATCGACGAAGTTCACGCCATGATCGGCGACAAGCGCGGCTCGCACCTCAGCCTTTCCTTGGAACGGCTCGACCACTTGTTGCACAGACCCGCCAAGCGCATCGGGCTCAGCGCTACGCAGCGGCCCATCGAGCTCACGGCGCGTTTCCTTGTCGGCAACAAGCACCTCAACAGTGACGGCACGCCGCAATGCACCATCGTCGACGCTGGGCACAAGCGCCGGATGGATCTAGCCATCGAGCTGCCCGGAGCGCCTCTTGGTGCTGTGATGGCCAACGAGGTGTGGGGCGAGGTCTATGAAAAGCTCGTCAAGCTGATCCAAGAGCACAAGACCACACTGATCTTCGTGAACCAACGCCGCATGTGCGAGCGGCTCGCATTCAACTTGCGGGAACGCTTGGGCGAGGACCAAGTGGGCGCCCACCACGGAAGCCTTTCGCGCGAGCAACGCCTCCACGCGGAGGACAACCTGAAGAGCGGCAGATACAAAGCGCTCGTGGCCACGGCGAGCTTGGAACTGGGCATCGACATCGGCGACATCGACCTGGTGTGCCAGATCGGGAACACCTTCAGCATCGCGGCTTTTTTGCAGCACGTGGGCCGCAGCGGCCACAATGTGGGCGGTCTGCCGAAGGGGCGCCTGTTCCCCCTTTCACGCGATGAAATGGTGGAGAGCGTCGCGCTGTTCGATGCCATACGACGCAACGAGCTGGACGCTATCATCATGCCCGAGAAGCCGCTGGACATCCTCTCGCAGCAGATCGTGGCGGAGGTGGCGAGCGAAGAGATACCCGAGGGTGAACTCTACGGCGTGATGCTCGGTGCGTATCCCTTCCGCGAATTGAAACGAGAGGAGTTCGACAGCACCGTGAAGATGCTGTCGGATGGCTTTACCACTCGGCGAGGCAAGCGCGGCGCGAACATCCACCGCGACATCATCACCGGAAGGCTGCGTGCGCGAAAAGGTGCACGGCAGCAAGCCATCATGTGCGGCGGTTCGATCCCCGACCTGTTCGACTACGACGTGGTCGCGGAACCGGAGAACGTGTTCATCGGCTCGTTGAACGAGGACTTCGCCATTGAAAGCCTGCCCGGCGACGTGTTCCAACTGGGCAATAGCACATGGCGGATCCTCGGTGTCAGCGAGAGCAAAGTGCGCGTTGTGGATGCGGAAGGTGCAGCACCGTCCATGCCGTTCTGGCTCGGCGAAGCGCCCGGCCGCACCAAGGAGATGAGTATCGCCGTATCGCGTCTTCGTGAGGAGATCTCGCAACGCGCCGGCATACCTTCCGAGGACGACACCGATGAAAGCTGGAAGCGGCCTGCTGTGCAATGGCTGGTGAACGAGGTGTATGTGGACGAGCGTACAGCGGACCAAGTGGCCGAGCATTTGATACTCTCACAGATCGCGCTCGGCGCCATGCCCACGCGCGAACGCCTGGTGATGGAGCGCTTCTTCGACGAGGCCGGCGACATGCACTTAGTGATCCACGCACCCTTCGGCGCACGGATGAACCGCGGCTGGGGCTTGGCCCTGCGGAAGCGTTTCTGCCGCAACTTCAATTTCGAGCTGCAGGCCGCCGCCACCGAGGATGCTATCATCCTTTCGCTTGGCAGCACGCACAGCTTCCCGCTGGATGATGTGTGGAAATATCTGGATCCGAAGACCGTGACCGACGTGCTCGTTCAGGCGCTGCTGGACGCACCGATGTTCGGCACCCGGTTCCGCTGGAACGCCACACGCGCATTGGCCGTGCAACGCCGCTGGTTCGACAAGCGCGTACCACCGCAGTTGCAGCGCATGCAGAGTGAGGACCTCGTCGCGCTCGTCTTCCCGGATCAGCTGGCCTGTTTGGAGAACATCGTTGGGGAGCGCGAAGTACCGGAGCATCCTTTGGTGCAGCAGACCATCCACGACTGCCTTAACGAGGCCATGGACATCGATGGGCTAGTGGAAGTGCTCTCGCGGATCCAGAACAACGAATTGGAACTGATCGCCCGCGACCTGAGGGAACCGTCGCCATTTGCGCACGAGATCATCAACGCGCGGCCCTATGCCTTCTTGGATCCCGCACCGCTGGAAGAGCGCCGCACGCGCGCCATCCGCACGCGCCACGCACTGGACCCGGCTACCGCGAAGGACCTCGGCAAGCTGGATGGCAACGCGGTACGGATGGTCCGCGATGAGGCCTGGCCCGGCGCTGGCGATGACGACGAACTCTACGATGCGCTGGTGCAATGCGGCGTGCTGGCGGAAGAGGAAGGGAAGGCCCACGGCTGGGACCATTTCTTTGGCGACCTGCAACTGCAGGGCAGGGCCGTGGTGATCATGCGGGAAGGAAAGCCCGTGCTATGGTGCGCGCTGGAACGCTTGCCGCAGGTGCTTGCGGTGATCGGTGCTGCGGATTACACGCCCTTGGTGGCCATGACCGACGCCGTGGCCCAAGCGCACGATCTGGAGCGTCCGTTGATCGACCTGATGCGCGGCCGGATGGAAGTGGAAGGCCCGGCCACCAGTGCCGATCTCGCCGATCGCCTTGGCATGGAAGCATCGCAGATCGAAGGCGCGATGCTTCACTTGGAGGCGGACGGCATGGTCTTCCGCGGCTACTTCGATCCCGATGTGGACGACCAACAATGGTGCGAACGACGACTGTTGGCGCGGATCCACCGCTACACGTTGCAGAAGTTGCGGCGCGAGGTGGAACCGGTATCGCCTGCGGCGTTCATGCGTTTCCTCTTCGGTTGGCACGGCATCGGCCAGAGCGAATTGAAAGAAGGTCCGCAAGCATTGCAGGCCGTGATCGAAAAACTGCAAGGCGCGGAAGCTCCCGCAGTGGCTTGGGAAAGCGACATATTCCCAACGCGCCTTCCTGGCTATGCTCCGGAATGGATGGATCAGCTCTGCTTCAGCGGGCAGGTGGCCTGGGGGCGTTTCACGCCTTACATGGGCGATGCAGGCGCGCCGTCATCCCTGCGTAACGCACCACTGAGCATCTGCCTGCGCACACAGTTACCGCTATTTGTCGGTGTTCCGGTGGAGGAGGAAGAGCTGGGTGGACCGGCACGGCAAGTGTTGGCCGCACTGCGTGAAAGAGGCGCTCTTTTCCACACCGACCTGCTGAAGCAGTGCAACCTGCTGCCGATCCAAGTGGAGCAGGGCTTGGCCGGGCTGGTGGCGAAAGGGCGCATCAGCGCGGACGGGTTTACCGGTCTCCGTGCATTGCTCGTTCCTGCGGGAAAGCGTTCAGCACTGAAGGAAAGGCGCGCCCGGCGCAGCTCCGCGGTGCCCTTCAGCCTGGAGCAGGCCGGACGTTGGTGGCTCTTTGATGCCCCACCGGAAGTGAACAAGGAAGCCGAGCGCGAGCGCGTGGAAGCACTCACGCGGACGTTGCTCTTGCGCTATGGTGTGATCTTCCGGAAGCTCGTCCAGCGCGAACGCACCGCACCGCCGTGGCGCGATATGCTGCGTGTGCTGCGGCGCATGGAGGACCGTGGCGAGCTGCGCGGTGGCAGGTTTGTCAGCGGGGTGTGGGGCGAGCAGTTCGCCTTGCCGAATGCCATTCCCTTGCTGCGCGCGCAACAGAAGCTGGGACAAACCCCGGATGCGGACTTCAACAGCGATGCAGGCCTCGTCACCATCAGCGCTGCTGATCCGCTCAACCTCACCGGGGTGATCACACCTGGCGAGCGCATCGCATCGCGCAACAGCGAGCGCATCCTCTACCGCAATGGTGCACCTGTGGCGGTGTACGATGGCGACGAGCTGCGTTGGCTGCAACGCGCTTCCGAAGCGGAGGTTGCGCCGGCGGAACACGCGCGGATGATCGAGCGCATGCGCCGCGTGGTACCGCCGAAGATGCGGGCGTTCTACGGGAAGGGGATCGGTTAAGGCTTACGCCCTCACTGCTTCACGATGCGCAGGGGGCGGGAAGCCTGGTCGGCCGTATTGCGCACCAAGTAGAGGCCTGCGGGGAGCGCGCTCAGATCCATATCGAGCGTTATGGCCGTCGTACCGTTCCATGCACGCAACGTGCGGCCGTCCATGCTTTCCAGCGTGATCCGGTCCTTCGGGGCCTGCTGACCGAAGTTCAAGGTCATGCGCCCAGTGGTGGGATTCGGGCTGGCGGTGAACGCCGTTTCGGGGGATGCGACCACATCTGCGACCGCAGTGGAGTTGTCCACCTGTAGGGTGAAGTCGTTGAAGTTGCCATATTGGAAACTGCCACAAGGTCCATAGCCGTTGGAGGACCCGCTCGTGAATCCGTCGGATCCCCATGCACCGATCACCCTCATCCGGTATGCTCCTTCCGGAGTGGCGGGAGGGATGCCGATATTGAAGTTGTACGTAAAGCTGGGATCGCCGCCAACGTAGTTGTGGTAAAGGTTCTCGGAGTCCTCGAAGCTGCCGCTGTTGTTCCAGTCCACCCATACTGTGCAGCCGGACCACGTACCATCCGTCACGGACATGGGGATGCTATCCGCCGGGTTCACCATGATCATGTCTGCGGTCTGGTCCCAAACGGTGCAATCGGTATTGTTCCAGTTGAACGAGCTGCCCACATTCACGTTCATGATATTCCAGCCCGAACATCCGTTGGAGAAGTTCGGGGAGCAGTATTGGGCGTTCGCGCCGATCAAGGCGGTGAGGAGGGACCAAGCAAGAGTGGAAAGACGTTTCATGCGAAAGGTTTTGGTGAGTGCAGGTGTCGGGTGGCTCAAGGAAGCCATCGAAAGTAATTCAAGGAAATGATCATGGCGGAGAATTGGGAATTGGGCCAATGGATCCTAATTTCGGCCCGACCCTTGTGCATTCCATGGGCCACCGGCAAACAGATCCAACGATGATGAACCATATGGAAGGGAGTAACAGCAAGGCTAAAGCAGCCACTGAAGGACGGAAGAAGCTGGGTATGGCTGTTGCCATCGCAGCGGTGACGCTTTTCGCAGCCTGCAACTTCGGCGGTGACCACGAAACATCACATGCCCCTTTGAACCCGGCCATGCAGGGATCCCCGCAAGAGAGCGATCACACCAATACGGATGCGGACGATCTCAATGGAGGCTATGGTACAGGCACGGACGAAGGAGCGGTGAAGAACGACAACATCGAACGCACGCAGGGATCCCCGATAAAGGTTCCAGCCGCTAAGGACTCGTCCGCTGCCAAGCCCGCATCCACGGTCAAGCCCTCGTCCGCTACCAAGCCTTGAGTTCACAACGGTCGCGGTCGATGACCGAGCACCTCCCGTGTTAGTTAGTTCTTCAGTGCCTCTCCACTTTCGCTGGTGACCGGAGGCTGCATGCTTTCGGGTATCTGTATGGAGAACAGCGGGCTGTCCCTGCCGAGCCTGTATTGCAGTTCGATGAAGCGGTACCTGTCGTGGTCGTAGATGGCAAAGTAGAAAGGCACTAATTCCTTTCGGATGATGAGGGTGGAGGTGCGTGAATAGGGAGGGCGTTGCGGCACTGGCCGGGATCGCTCAAGAAAACGTTGAAGGAGTTCCTGTTCAAATCCGGTATCACGTTGATTCACTGCTGTTCGGCCTGCGTTCTGTTTTTCCATTTCGGGCGGGGCACTTCTCAGTGGGACGTAAACGTTACATCCTGTGATCGATGTAGCGAAGGAAGTGCCATGGATCTTTCACTTACACCCAAGCCGTTCGAATGAGGATCACATTGAGTGAAGGCCGCTGTGAGCAGGCCGATGATCGATCGTCCGTGAACGGACTTGCACTAGGACGAAATGAAATTGGGCCTCACCATACCCCGATCCAGGGTCGCAGCGTGCAGTTAATTCCCCATCATCAGCAAGGAATGCTCATATTGCTCTGTATGAACTCCTCATTATGCCTAGGAAGTGCACTACGCGGGTCTTGGTACGGTCGTTGAACCTTCAAGTACAAAACGCAAAGCCATGACATCCACGGACCGATACCTAAGCGAAGTATGCGAGTTGTTGATCGACAGCCGGCTCGGATACGGGGATGCTTCTCGCCGGGCCGATCATCCACGCCTGAAAAGTTTGTTGGCCAACATCGGGGAATCCCGAGTGAGCATGATCGCGAAAGTGGCCAATACGATCGAACGAACCGGCACATCGGTTCCTCGGAATGGCACATTCAAAGGCACTCTTCACCGGGCATGGATGGCAGTGCGCGACATCATCTCCAGCACGGACGACGTGAACATGATCGCCGAATGTGAACGGGGTGAATCTTATCTTATTGGAAGATATGACCTTACCTTGAAGTTGTCGGAATTGTCGGAAGATCTGCGGACAATGCTCGTGGGCCAGCGTGCCGACCTCATGTCGAACCTGATGGAGATCCAAGCGGTGAACTTGACGCTCAGCAAAGCATAACTCAGAGCACAGGACTGATCCATGGAGCAGCAGAAGAAGAATACAACGCAAGCCCCGGGCACCAAGCCACCCGTGCAACCCGTTCCTGGAATTGATCCGTCCCCTCTACCGGGTCCTAAGCCCGTGAGGCTCCCGCCCACCATCACTCCAGAGGAAGTTCCCGCCGAACCGGGGAAGAAGCCCCAACCCACGCGTGAGCATCCTTCAGACCCGAAACCACAAAAGCCGACAAGTGGTCCCATCGGTTTTCAACAGGGACCACAAACAAACAGTCCGACATCATGAGCCCCAAAGCCACCACGAATGAGCGCGATACCAATGTCGGATTCCATCCACCTGCCGCGAACGACGCCCCGGCAACACGTTCCATGTTCCTGATCATTGCACTGCTGCTGGTCGTAGGGGCCGTCATTGCCGTGTTCACCTACAAGCACTATAGCAATTCGGAGGCTTTGCCTCCGGTTCCCGAGCAGCAGGCCCCGCCGTTGACACCTTGATCCAGGACGTTAGCAAGGGCTAGAACTTCAAGCGAAGCTCCATCTTCAGGTCGCTCTTATTGCTTCCTGATATCTCCTGTAATCCGGAGCTGATCCTGTCGCGGTCCGTGAACATGGTGATGCCATAACGGGCCCAGAAGTCGATGTTACGTGCAACGGACCAGCGCACCATGGCATACCACCGCATGCCGCGGCCGTAGATCGGCGGAAGGCTGAACACGCCGGGGATGTCCGACTCGAAGGCATAGAGTCTGGAGTCATAACTGTCCGTGGAGAACA
Source organism: Flavobacteriales bacterium (assembly GCA_038234075.1). Classification (GTDB taxonomy): domain Bacteria; phylum Bacteroidota; class Bacteroidia; order Flavobacteriales_F; family PHOS-HE28; genus PHOS-HE28. Next base: position 35,656 of record JBBSUV010000014.1, read on the forward strand.
GGGCGATGCGGCCGGTGAACTCCAACCTACCCCGTTTGGGGCGATGCACGATGTCCTGATAGATCAGGAAGCCGTGATCCACGGCGTTGCTTCCCCGGTAGTAATCCACGCTCTCGATGCGTGTGCGCAAAGTGACGCCGGAGCTGACGCGATAGCTGGCATTGAACCGGTAGTTGTTCTGCTTGGTGTCCACCAACGGTAATATGCCGCTGACGCTTTCAGAAGTATTGCGCGGCTTCATCTGGGTGCGGGCTTTCACATAGATCTGCACGGCCTTGCTGGGCGTCCAGGTCAGTTGGCCCAAAGCCTCGTACCCGCTGCTGGGACCATTGGTCTGGTAGCGTAACCAAGGGAACGTGAACTGGTCGTAATAGGCATTGAACACCCACTTGCGGCTGGGCTTCAGCTCGATGGCGGTATAGAGGCCACGCTCGTTCCATGGGTTGGAGCTTTCCGCGAAGGCACTGCTGTAAAGACCTTGGAAATCGCGTTGCAGGTCACGGTAGAGCATGGCCAAGGAAAGCCGTTTATCCAGTGCCACCAGCAAGCCGGTGACGCCGGCCAGGCCCCCGTTCGAACTGCGTGCACCCTCGCCGAACCAAGTGACGTTGCGATAAACCGCGTTCCAATCGAAGCCATACGTGGTGTTGGCGTTGCCTTGGAACTCGTATTGGTTGTAGGGCTGGGTGCTGGTCTTCACCAAGGTGTTGTCGAAGTTCACCTGCGCTGCCGTGGCACCCAAGGTCCATCCTTTACCCTTGTAGTTGATGTTCCCACCGTAGATGAACTCCTCGAGGCTATTCTTCTTGGCCAACTCGGCATTGGTGCGGTGGTAGCCGTCCTCCAGGAAGGAGCTGAATGTGGTCTGCTCGTCACTGAAGCCTGTACTGCTGGTGTCGCTGAGGGATTGCACATTGGCATCGTACTTCTTCTTGCTGATGAACGCGGTGCCTTCGAAGTGCTTGCCGAAGCCCATGGTGGCGCCTGCACCACGGAGGAACTGGTTCTCATTCACGCTGGCGTAGGGTGACAGCCCCTGCGCGTTCTTGGTGATGTTCATCGTATAGGCCGACTTCCGTGCGAAGGAGAGCCCGCTGGAGAACACTAGGCCTTGGCCGAACTGCGCTTGATAGTCACCGATGGCCACCGCCTTCATCGGTCCGATGTCCCGCAGGAAGAGATGCGCCGAATAGAAATCGAAGCCCTGCTTTTGGCTGCCCTTGAAGAATTCCTCGCCCTCATCCTTCTCCGCCGTGATGCCGAAGTCCAGGTTGCGGCGGTACTTGAAGCGGTAGCGTGCATAGACTTTCCATGGGCTGCCGAGGTAGACCTTGTTGTTCGCGCGCAAGGAGTCATACACCTGCGGGTCATCCACGTCCGGCAATGTGCTGCCTTCTGCAGGGCTATAAGGACTGTTGAACGGATCGCGGTGGCCTCCGATGAAGCCCTTGCGCTGCTCGATGTTGATCTGGGTCCGGAAGAGCATTTCGCTTTTGCCGTTGGCCAGCATCTCCTTCAGCGAGGTACGCGAGGTGCCTTCACCGCTCACGGTGACGAAGGGTCTCAGGATCTCCAAGGTGGCATTGTCCAGACCATCCACGGTCTGCAGCTCATAGATGCTGATGAATTTGCCGAATCGCTGGATGTGCGCGAGGATGGCGTTGATCTGGATGTCGGTGAGCAGGTGCAGGGATCCCAGGTCCTCCGCATTGGTGCGGTTCAGGTTGATCGGGTCGCTGAGGCGCTCGGTGAGCTGATCAGCCAGTGCGGAGAGGTCAACGTCGCTTTTATCGCCGAGCTGTTCCGCGATGGTGGCGATCCGCTGTTCGATCAGGTCGCGCAGCTCGGGGGAGATGTCGTCCTGTGCATGCACGGCCTTCGCCCCGAGAAGGAGCACGATGCACAACAGCAGATACCGCGTCATTTGAAACGGTAGTTCAGGTTCACCATCGGGGTGAGGCCCAGTTGGGACCGCATCACTGCGGAAAGGTCAAGATCCAACTGGCCCACGCGCACACCCACGCCGAAGTGCGCTTTGGTGGGGCCGGTGCTGATGCCGGTGCGCAGGAAGAGCGCCGAGATGGGGTGGTATTCAATGCCGGCGTGGTATTCCTCCGGGCGGTCGATGTCCTTGGAAACTTCACCCGTCAACGTCACTCGATCGCTGAAGATATAGCCCAGCCCAGCGCGGACCACCGTGGGCACTTTCTCATCGTAAGGTCCGCCAAGTTTGGCGCGGTTGGGGTTGTAAAGGTGCGCGCCGATCCAAAGGTGCTCGGTCAGTTTGGCCTGCACGCCGATCTCGGCGGTGATGGCGCTGGTGCTTCCGTAGTCATCACCCAGCCGCAGGTTGAGGTAGTCGAGCTGCACGCCAACGCGGAGGCCGTCACTCAGCTTCATGGCATAGGCAAGGCCGAAGGTGCGCTGGGCATAAAGCGTATTGCCGAAGGAATTGGCGCTGAGGGCGAAGGTGCCCTTGCCCACCGGTAGGGCGAATGCCAGCCCTTGCATGGCCAGGTCCGGCGAGAGCCAGTGCTGTTGGTAGTAGGCACCGGCCACCGGACGCTCCAATCCAGCAAGGCCCGCCTGGTTACTGCTTACACTCCAGAGATCCACCAAGGTGATCCCCGCATTGCCCATCCCGGCGAAGCGGGCACCTACAGGGATCTGCTCGCCCCCAGCGAGCACTGTGGCAGGAAGCAAGGCCGCTGCCAAGAGGAAGGTCGTCGTGCGCATCGGTCCGAAAGTAGGTATCCAGAGCATTGGTAGAAAAATTGAACAGCTCGAAACTTGGGGAAGCTGAAAAACAATGATGCCGCGCCTGTTCATATTCGATACCCCAAATGGCACATTAGTGGGTTGAATATCGTCTTCAACGGCGATCGGGGAGCGCCACAGTCCCCGATCCCTACCTTCGGCCCCTGCATGGATAAGGTCACCCTTCACGACAAACAGTTCGAGCCCTTCATCAGCGCCTCGGACCTGAGCGCCGCCATGGATGCGGTGGCCAAAAAGATCGCAGCTGAATACGCGGACAAGGTGCCCCTGTTCGTTGGCGTTCTCAACGGCAGTTTCTTCTTTGCCTCCGAACTCTTGAAGCGGTTGCCCATCAATTGCGAGATCACCTTCGTGAAAGTGGCCAGCTACCACGGCACCGTCAGTTCGGGCACCGTGAGTCAATTGATCGGGCTCAACGAACGCATCGCGGACCGCCACGTGGTGGTGGTGGAGGATATCGTGGATACGGGTAACACCATCGAGCACATCGTGGAGGCGCTGCGGGAGAAGCACCCCGCCAGTATCGCCATCGCCAGCCTGTTGCTAAAGCCGGATGTGTACAAGAAGGACATCCCGGTGGATTATGTGGCCAAGGAGATCCCCAATGTCTTCGTGGTGGGGTCGGGCTTGGACCATGACGGTCTTGGCCGCAACCTGCCCGGGATCTATCGGATCGTTAACACCTGAAATACCAGCGTCGAAGATCGGCGTTCACCAATGAGCAAAATGAACATTGTGCTTTTCGGCCCTCCGGGGGCAGGCAAAGGCACGCAGAGCAAATTCCTCAACGAGCGCTATGGGCTCCAACACCTCAGCACGGGCGATCTGTTGCGCGCGGAGATCAAGGCGGAAACACCGCTCGGCCTGCAAGCGCAGGAGCTGATGAGCGCGGGCGAACTGGTGCCGGACCATGTGGTGGTCGGCATGATCCGCAACCTGCTGGAGGAAAGCCCGGATTCCAAAGGCTTCATCTTCGACGGCTTCCCGCGTACCCGGTCACAAGCCGAGTCGCTGGACGCGACACTGGAGAAGATCGGTAGCCACATCTCCCTGATGCTTGCTTTGGAGGTGGAGGAGGAGGAACTGGTGAAACGCCTGTTGGGCCGTGGAGCCACCAGTGGCCGCCCGGACGACAAGAGCGAGGAGGTGGTGCGCAAGCGGATCCGTGAATACGAGAACAAGACGGCGCCCTTGAAGGAATACTACGAGGGGCAGGGCAAGTTGCGGCGGATCAACGGGATGGGAAGTATCTCCGACATCACGTCGCGGCTCACTGGGGCCATTGATAAGTGACTTTAGTTGTTCTTGGCTGGGCTCCCGACTATCCAGTAGGTAGGTGGCTGCTTTAGCTTGCTTATGATCAGCGCACACTCCCGGTTCATGGGTTGCGCGGGCTGAAAACCAATCCTCGCGGCCAATCACCACCTTTGCGGCATGTCCTCAGTGAACTTCATCGACCAGATCAAGATCGAATGCCGTTCCGGCAAGGGTGGCGCGGGCAGCCGCCACATGCGGCGCGAGAAGTACATCCCCAGGGGCGGTCCCGACGGTGGTGATGGTGGTCGTGGCGGCAATATCATTCTGCGCGCCGATCCCCAATTGTGGACGTTGTTGCATTTGCGCTACACCAAGCACGTGATCGCCAAGGACGGCGAGAGCGGCAGCAGAAGCCAGAGCAGCGGCAAGATGGGGGAGGACCGCATCATTGAAGTTCCGCTTGGCACCATTGCCAAAGACCCCGAGACCGGCGAGATCTTCTGCGAGATCACCGAGCCGGGCCAAGAAGTGGTCCTGCTCCAAGGCGGTCGTGGTGGCTTGGGCAACCAGCATTTCCACAGCTCCACCTTTCAGACACCGCGCTTCGCACAACCCGGGGAGCCGGGGCTGGAGCAATGGTTCGTGCTGGAACTGAAGGTGCTGGCGGACGTGGGCCTCGTGGGCTTCCCGAACGCAGGCAAGAGCACCTTGCTCTCCGTGGTGAGCGAAGCACGCCCGAAGATCGCCGACTATCCCTTCACTACACTGGTGCCCAATCTCGGCATCGTCTCCTACCGGGACAACAAGAGCTTTGTGATGGCGGACATCCCCGGCATCATCGAAGGCGCACACGAAGGCAAGGGCATCGGCCTGCGCTTCCTGCGCCACATCGAGCGGAACAGCGCGTTGCTTTTCATGATAGCCGCCGATAGCCCGGACATTGCTGCGGAATACAGGGTGCTGCTGAACGAGCTGGCGCAGTACTCGCCGGAACTGATGGACAAGGAGCGCCTGCTCGCCGTTACCAAGAGCGATCTGTTGGACGACGAGCTGATGGCTGCGCTGCGCAAAGAGCTGCCCAAGGATGTGGACCACGTCTTCATCAGCTCCGTGGCGAACCAAGGTCTGGATCTCCTTAAAGACCTGATCTGGTCGAAGATCCATAGCGCGGTGGAGCCGGAACCTCCGCCAAGCCATTTTGGATGAGTTGGACGGATGCGATACTTGCAGCCGACCGTGCGGGTTTCCTGGCTGTGAACGGTGCGCATAGCGCAGCGGCTGATCCGTGGATGGCGCTATTGAGCGATCCCCGCGTCTGGATCCCGGTCTATGTGCTTTTCCTGGTGTTGATCAAACTGCGTTGGGGCTGGCGCGGGCTGTGGTGGTCACTGCCTGTGGCGGCGTTGATGATCTTCTGCAGCGACACTGGATCCGTAGTGCTCTTCAAGGACACGGTACAGCGCCTTCGCCCTTGCCATGCGCCGGATCTGCAAGGCTTGGTCCACTTGGTGAATGATCATTGCGGTGGGAAGTACGGCTTCATCTCCTCCCATGCGGCGAATCACTTCGCGCTGGCTGCTTTCATGGCCGGCATGCTGCGCCGCGACCCCTGGTGGGTCTTACCGCTACTGCTCCTCTGGGCCGGTTTGATCGCGTATAGCCGCGTTTATCTTGGTGCGCATTATCCTGGCGACGTCATCGTGGGGGCGCTATATGGCTCGTTGATCGGCGGCTTGGCCTATTCACTCTTCCGTGCCATTCACCAACGCACCGGCGAACGATGAACATCTGGGCAGCGGTATTCGTCGGCGGCGGCATCGGCAGCCTCATGCGCTTTGGTGTTTCACGGCTCCTGCTGGCGCTGGACCTACGCGGTGCGTTCCCATGGGCCACACTGATCGCGAACGTGCTATCGGTTGTGATCCTCGCTTGGGTACTCCTTCGCCTCCCGGAGCATTTCCAGCAGCGTCCTGCGCTCAGCGCGTTCATCACCATCGGGATCTGCGGCGGCTTCAGCACCTTCAGTACCTTCAGTTATGAGAACTTCCTGTTGATCCGGGAAGGCCTTCCAGGCATGGCGTTGGCCAACATCGCCGTGAACGTCGTGGCCTGCCTCGCCATCTTCTTCGTTATGGCCCGTAGTGTATGAGACAGGTAGTGACGGCGGTTTGTGCGCTCTTTCTCCTGGCCGCGCAAGCACAGGAACCCCAATGGACCAAGCCGCCTAAACTGGTCGTGGGCATCGTTGTGGACCAGATGCGCGTGGATAACATCTATCGCTATTGGGACGACTTCGGCGATGGCGGCTTCAAGCGGCTGGTGCGTGAAGGCTCCTTCCAGCGGGATGCACATTACGACTACGTGCCCACGTTCACCGCACCGGGACATACGAGCATCTACACCGGCACTACGCCTGCGCATCACGGCATTGTGTCCAACTATCCCTACGTCCGAAGCCTTCGCCGCAGCTGGTATTGCGCCAAGGACACCATGGTGGAGTCTGTGGGCACGGTCGATAAGAGCGCCCAACGGTCGCCCTACCAGTTGCTCGCCAGCACCTTGGCCGATGAGTTGGAACTTCGCACGGACCGCCGCTCGCGCACCGTTGGCATCGCGTTGAAGGACCGTTCCGCGATCATGCCTATAGGCCGCACCGGCGATGCCGCCTACTGGTACGTGGGAGGCAGTGAAGGGAAATTCGTAACAAGCTCGTGGTACAGGAAGAAGCTCCCTGCCTGGTTGGACGCCTTCAACCAAAAAGGCCTTGCTGCGGAATACTTGGACCGGACCTGGGAGCTTTCCATGCCGCGGGACCGCTACCATACGCCCTTGCCGGACGATAATCCATACGAGGAAGCTTTGGGAAAGGGACTTCGCCCAACGTTGCCGGTGGACCTGACCGCCCTGCGGAAAGCGGAGGCCGATCAGCGACTGCTCGTCTACACACCGTGGGGCAACACGCTCACCACGGACATGGCCCTTGCCGCCATCGCCGGGGATTCATTGGGCATGGACGATGTGCCTGACCTGTTGGCTCTGAGCTACAGCAGCCCGGATGAGCTCGCCCATAGTATGGGGCAACGTTCCTTAGAAGTGGAGGACATGTACGCGCGCTTGGACTTGGAATTCGCACGCTTGCTCAACTACTTGGATGAGCACGTGGGGAAAGGAGAGTACACGGTCTTTCTCACCGCCGATCATGGCGGTGCCGATGTGCCCGCCTACCTGCGCGACCTCAAAGGGAGCGCGGGCTACACATCAATGGCGGAGCTGCAGACCTGGATCGGGGCGCAAGGCTTCGCGGGCATGATCGACACCGTCCGGCAGGGGCAGGTATTTCTGAAGGCCGCTGCGCCGAAGGGAACTGCGGATGCGCTGGCGCATGCGCTGAGCATGAACCCGGCGATCGCCTGTGCCGTTTCCGGAGAGCGCTTGCAGGATATGGGCCAGCTCCGGGGCATCGCGAGCGCCATGGCCCGAGGCTACATGCCGCAGCGCTGCGGCGATGTGCTCTTCGCTTTGCGTCCAGGCTATTTCGAAGCGGAATACGGCAATGACGGCGCAGGCACCGAGCACGGAACGGCGTGGAACTACGATACTCAGGTGCCCGTCATTTTCTTCGGAAAACACGTGGTGAAAGGGGAGGTGCTGCGTCGGACGTCGATCACGGACATCGCGCCCACGGTCTCCGCGATCCTGGGGATGGCCCTGCCCAATGCCGCCGACGGACGGGTCGTTCCCGAGGTCATCAGCTCCAAGTGATCACTTTCAATAGGGCTGACCTAAAGATACTGCAGCCGGTTTTTCCCTTAAAAGCTTGAATTGACAGGCTTTTTGGCCAGTTTTCTAATGCCTTTTACGGGGGGGGGACTGGCGCCGCGTTGTGCAGTACTCTAAGTTAGCTCCGTCAATGCCACCGCACTTTCCTCTACGGGGGATCCTTCTCTTCTTACTGATCGGCTCTTTCGGTCTTCTGTCCGCACAATCGCCGCTGGCGTTGGTCGCGCAAGGGACCGTTGATTCCATCGCTGTGACTGGTTTTGCGGGAGCTCCGGAGAGCGGTTCACCAGCATTCCGTGCGGATTGGACCGGCATGGATGGCCGAGCACCCGCCTTCAAATTCAAGATGCTTACCGAACACCATGAGGTCGGCGGCACTGCATTGGACGAACTGATCATTTCCGGTGTGGAACAATACCTGGACCAGCGGGTCCACTTCACACGGGACGGGGTGAAGGTGGATATCCCCGTATCGGCATTGGCTTCCGGCATCGACAGGATGATCGGCACTGCTACGGCGCGTTTCGGCGCACCCGCCATCCCTTTGTCCAGCGCCACCAAGGAACAGTTGGGCCGTGTCTCCCGGATCGATTGGAGCCAAGCTACTTTCGGCGTTGACGGGGGCGATGACCAGCAGAAGTACCTCGCGATCTACTACTATGTAAAGGCGCAGCGGCAGGAGCTGGAGCGCCAGTTGCACAACGACCTGATGCCGCTATCCGTGGTGCAAGTGCTCCCTACCGAGGGAACCGACCTGCAGGATCCAGGCAAAAGCGAACCCGTGCCCACCGTATGCCGCACGGTGTTCGATGACGACAACTACCTCTGCGCCTTGGACCTGAAGTTGGACAGCAGCAAAGCACTTCCGGACGTGAAGTTGACCGATGCGATGCTTTCGGAAATCGCTGCCAAGGCCAAGAACTCCGAGGAGGCTCCACCGACACCCAAACTGCGCAAACGGGACAGATGGTTGAAAACCGAGCTGGATGCCATCAACCGCAGGATCGATCAAAGCGACCAACGCAAGGAGCTTTGGGCCTTGCGCGACCGGATGGACGACATGGAGGGGCGAATGGATGACATCAGCCTGCAGGTGGATGAGCTCAGGACGGACAGGACCCCGTCGGGCACCACTGAAAACCCTGTGGCTTCATTGAGCGGGCTCACCGGGCGCAATGTCACGGTCCGCTTCGGAAAAGGAACTTCAGACCTGGAGCAAGAGGAGAGGAACTTGCTGGATGAAGTGGTGCGTTCCATGAAACAGGTCCCCACCGGCCGGTTGCTGGTGACCGGATACGCGGACAGGACCGGTGATCCGGCGCTGAACCTGGTCCTCAGCGAACGGCGAGCAAAGGCAGTGCGAGCCTATTTGATCGGGCAAGGGATAGCTGGCAGCCGCGTGCTGATGAACTATTACGGTGCGAGCCAAAGCACAGGCTCTAACCCGGCCGAGCGCAGAGTGGAACTGGAGTGGGTCCGCTAGGGGGTTGTCAGTATTTGATGCGTCCGCTCATTGCGCATGCCTGTTCTGGCGGAAGGTGACCTCCACCAACGTGCCGCCGTCCTGGGTCACACGCATGGTGCCGTCGAGCTGGTCGGTAAGGGCCTCCACCACCTCCAGGCCCAAGTGCGTGACCTTGACATCCTCCGTGCTGAAGCCTTTGCCATTATCCCTCACGCCAAGTACGAAGTTGCCATCGCTGGCATCGCGGACAGTGACTTCGATATGCCCGCCAGTGGCGTATGGAAATGCATGTTGGTGGCAGTTGGCGAGCAGTTCGCAGAAGATCATGCCCAATTGAATAGCGGTGTCCGCGTCGCAATGAACACCTGCGGCGTCCACGTGGTGGCTCACCGAGCGGCTGTCGGGGTCGAACATGGCAGCGATGGCCTTGGCCAGGTCATCCAGAAAAACACCGAGATCCACGGCGGAAAGATCGGTCTGGCGGTAGAGCTTATGATGCACCAGCGCCATGGAATCGATGCGACGCTTGCCGCGCATGAACTCACTCTGTGCCTCGCTTCCGGGAACACGCTGGGCTTGGAGGTTCAGCAGACTGCTCACCACCTGCAGGTTGTTCTTTACCCGGTGATGGACCTCACGGTCCAGCACTTCGCGTTCATCAATGGCCTGCGCCAAGTGCCGTGCCTGCAAGCTCGTGCGCCGTTCCTGCCGCCGTACGCGCTGCTCCGCGCCTTGGCTTTGGAGGAACACCAACACCAAAAGCGCTGCAAGCAATACAAGCAGCACGAGTACGGACCACAGAGCGATGCGTGATTCGCGGTTCCATACTTCGATCTCGCTCGCGCCGATCATCACCCCGGTGTAGATCTTGATCCCGTTCAATTCCAATGGAACTATACGCCCGATCCAAGGCTCCTCATCGATCGATCCTTGGAAGTCGACGGTCGGTCGTTCCCCGCCCCAGCCTTTCAGTATACTTCCCCACAACCGGCCAGCGGCTGAGGAGTCATGCGCATTGGTCAATATCTGTCCTTTGGAGGTGAGCTCGATCGTGGAGATCATCGGGGACCACTGGGACAAGCGGGAGAACATCGCTTCGGCATCGATGTCGAAGTGGACCACCCTGTATTCCGAGTTTTCCGACCGGCCACGTATCAGCATGGAGACGTGGAGGCACTCCGCTCCTTGCTTGTTCTGGTCCTCCGACCAAGCAGGCTGGTCCCGTCCGTTCTCCAAGGCCTGGCTGAACCAGATATCCTCCCGTGGGTCATGGGGAGCTACGGCAGGCACGGGCATCGGGATATCCCCGCGCCTCACTGGCCATTCCCGCCGGTGGGTGCTCGCCGGAACACCGGAACGCGTGGTGGAGGTGAACCGCCACATGCTGTCCACCAACTGCAGGATACGTTCATCACCCCGGTCGTTGGCTACACCGATGGCACGGATCGCGAACCGGGTGCGCATCACCGGTAGCCAACGATCGATCAATTCCAGATCGGTGATGGAGTCGTGGTTGCGGAGGTATCCCGACTCTTCGTCCAGGTCCCAGGTGTAAGTGTTCGTCAGCAGTTCCAAACGCCAGCGTTGTCCATCCACTGTGCGTTCCAGAGCCAGTTTGCTCAACTGCTCGGCACGTTCGGCGTTGTGTGAGAGACCACGCGCCAAAAGCCCCAGCGCCAACACCATGAGTATGGCGACAGCGATGATGGTCCACCGTTCGGAAATGCGCTTTTTGCTCACGTTGTCAGCTGTTTGAGCAGATCAAGGGCATGAAACCGCGCGTTCCACGTCGTATTCGGTCAATTCAACTTTGGTGTCGGGGCTGGCGGCCTGTTCCGGCGTCAGCTTCTGTGGAATAAAGTAGATGCCATTCAGCTTGCCGTTGAACGTCCGCCCTGCGGGAATGCAGGTGTCCGCTGTGAACTGCTCCACGGTAAAGCTCTGATAGTAGACGTCCAGTCCCAAATGCAGGTGCTGCGCGGAAGTGCTCGTATTGACGATCTTCAAAAAAAGCTCGCTCGGCTTGTCGGGCTTGTGGTTCCAGCGGTAGCTCACGGCCACGTCGTTCTTTTGCCCGGCCTGGATGAATTGCGGTGCGGCACAGCCGGAAGCGATCAGCGGCGCAAGGAGTAGGAGGTATTTCTTCATTTGTCGAAGGACCGCATTGCGACAATGGCTTGGTCGATAGCATCATCGTCCACATCCATGTGCGTCACCATGCGCACCATGAACGTGCCGAACTGCGAGGCGAGAACATCTTTCGTTCTCAGTTTGGCGATCAGATCCTTCGCTGGGGTGGTCGGTTTCAGGACGGTGACCACGATGTTCGTCTGCACGGGCAGCACATGATCAACGAAAGATAGCTCCTTAAGGGACGACTCCAGCCGCTTGGCCCGGGCATGATCTTCCGCAAGACGTTCCACATGGTGGTCCAACGCATGCAGGCCCGCAGCTGCCAGGATACCCACCTGCCGCATGCCACCTCCGATCCGCTTGCGAACGCGCCTCGCTTGGTGGATGAAGTCGCTGCTGCCCACGAGCATGCTGCCCACGGGGGCACCGAGTCCTTTGCTCAGGCAGATCGAGATCGAGTCGAACGGTGCGCCCCATTCTTGCGGAGTGTGCCCATCCACCTTTATCGCGTTGAAGATGCGGGCACCGTCCAGATGGAGTTTGAGTTCGTGCCGGTCGCAGACGGATCGGATGCGCTTCACCTCGCCGAGATCCCAGACGCTTCCGCCTCCGCGGTTGTTGGTGTTCTCGATGTTCACCGATCGGGTCCGGGCCAGATAGGCGGCGTCCCGATCGTTCACGGCATCGGCAACGGCTTCCGCGGTGAAACGGCCACGGTCCGCAGGCACGAACTTCACGCTGCAGCCGCTGGTTGCCATCACGCCACCGCCTTCATACCTGTAGATGTGTGCGCCTTCCTCGCAGATCACCTCGTCGCCGGGCCGCGTATGGACGTTGATGGCGATCTGGTTGGTCATGGTGCCGCTGGGGCAGTAAAGGCCCGATTCATGGCCGAAGAGCTTGGCCATGCGTTCCTCGAGGGCGTTCACCGTGGGGTCCTCACCGAAGACGTCATCGCCCACCACGGCATTGGCCATGGCTTCGCGCATGGCCAAGGTGGGCATGGTCACGGTGTCTGAACGGAGATCTATCGCCATTGAAGGGGCCAAGGTAACAAGGCGCGAAAGGCGGAAGGGCGATGCTTCAATGCAGGCGACGCTTCAATTCAGCGAGCATCCGCATTTCCTTGGCGTGCACTCCATGGAATGCATGCGCCACAACGTCAGCGGATCGGAGGATAAGCTCCTTCTGCTCGGTGCACAGACGTTCCTTGTGCTGGGTGAGATAGGTGGCGAAGGAATCAAATGCCTCTTCCGGGGATGCGCCCGATTCGACCTGTATGTCGAACTCGAATTCAGTGATATAGGCTTGGTCGGTGCCGAAATGGTCCCGCGCGGCTTCCTGCGGAACCAACTGCTCCGTAACGACGCGCTTCATCGTGGCGGCCTCCTTGGCATGGATCCGCCCGTCCACTGCAGCTATCGCGTAAAGCAACCGCCCGAATTCCGAATAGAATTTCTTCTGGTCCACGCCGAAAGGTAATGCATAAGCGAAGGGGGTGGGGGACGGAGGTGCGCTCTTCCTCGCTGCCAGTGTTGGCGTGATCTCTCCCTACCGGTCGTGCCGGCTTTCCGCAAGGATCCAGAAGAGTAACGAGGAACCTTTCGATGGTCAGGGCGTAACAGGGCCGACCGATCAAGAAAAGATGAAACGTAACTACGCGATGATCCTTACCTGTGCATTGGCCACCGGCGTGATGGCTCAATGGCAGCAAGTGGGTCAGGAGGGAATATCATCCACCAGCGGTGGTGTTCAGGTGGTGGACGGAGCTGTTTACTTCCACTCGGCCGAGGATCATGCTGTGATCTCCCGTTCCAATGACGCCGGGGCCACCTGGCAGACTTTGCATTTTGCGGATGCAGGCCGTTCATGGAAATACAATGCCTACAAACGGACGGAGTACATCAACTTCGGGGGAATGGGCAACGCTCCGCACGGACTTTATCGCAGGATGGAGCTTCAGGATGCCTTCACGGACCTGGGCAGGATCGTGACGGACTTCGATGTGTTCGACAATGGCCGCGTGATGGCTTCCACCGGAATGGTCGGTGAGGGTTCCATCATCATTAGCGATCAATTCGGTGAGTCGTGGGCATCCGCATCCCCCTCCGCAGGGAGTGTGAACGTTCGCATGGTCGGCCGTGACGGGCAAGGCCGAGCGCTTGTACAATCTTTCCCGAACGGCACTGCGGACGATCTCGACATCGGACTCTTCCGTTCATCGGATCAAGGCGATTCCTGGGAACGAATCAACGGTATCCGGTTCGACCTCACCGGGGCCAGTTCCAATGCGGATCATACCATCTACTCCTCCAACGGGCTCAGGATCTTGAGAAGCATGAATGATGGGGAGAAGTGGACCGTTACATCAGTGGATTTCCCATACGTCGGCCTCACGGGTTCCAGGGTCTTCAACATGGGCGGAGGGCATGTCTTCTTCATGTGCAGCGAAGCCGGCATGACCAACGGTGTGAACCTTTACCAGAGCTTGGACTTCGGTGATAGCTGGTCCCCGGTGGAGGAGGAGATCTCCCAGCATTTGATCTTCAACATGGCACGTGATGCATCAGGCCATGTGTTTGCTGCCACGGACAACGGTGTATACCGCCTCGACCTGGCGTCATCCGTGGGTATCAGCTCTCCCAAGAGCGCGGTGAGCGTGTTCGCTTACCCCGTGCCCGCGTCGGACAACCTGGTGGTGAACGCCGGAGGTGCGATGATGACCGAACTGCGTCTTTACGATGCTTCCTCGCGTGAGGTGCTCTTCGTGCCGAACGTGGACAAGCCTGCTGAAATGTTGCACGTGGGGCACCTGTCCCCCGGGATCTACATCCTTCGTGCGGTGACCAACAAGGGCATCGCTACCACCAACGTGGTGGTGGAGTGATCCATACTTCCCTGAACGGCAACGGGCCGATCGCAGCGATGCGGTCGGCCCGTTGTGCTTTTCGGAAGGATCAATCCATGTTCCGGAACAGGTGACCGCAGCTATCGCATCGCATGGAGCGGTCCAGCGAGATCGGATACACCGAGAAGAGTAAGGCCAGTGCCCAATGGAACATGCCGTTTGTTGTCCGGGGTCTTGAAACACCGTTCGTCAACTCTTCCGATCCGCATTTTGGGCAGCGGATGGGCTGTTCCTCTTCATCGAGATAAGGGCGGTGCTCAGTGACCTCCAGAATGCGCAGCGCATCCGCTTTGGACCCCTCGGGAACCTTCAGTTTTATGCCGCCCAGCGCATAGCTGAACATCCGGTTGAGGCCGATGATGTGCTCATCATGCACGAACGCCTCGATCCCTTCATTCTCCAAAAGGCATCGCGCCATGTGCGCCTCGAGCGGGTCGTCATAGAAACGGATGGACACCAGGTCGTACTCGTTCATTGGGCTATTTCTTCCGGGCCACCAGCAGACCATCCCGGAGCGGGACCATCACCTTCTCCATGCGCGGGTCCGCGTTTATGCGGCTGGCGTATTCCACCAGCGCTTTGCACTGGTCGTCCTGTTCACTTTTGGGCTTGAGCACGTTCCCGCTCCAGAGCACATTGTCCGCGATTATGAGGCCGCCGGGCCGCACCTTGTCGATCACCGCATCGAAGTAGTTGGGATAGTTCTGCTTGTCGGCGTCAATGAAGACGAGGTCGAAGGGCACAGGCAACGTGGGGATGATCTCCAACGCTGGCTTATGGTGCATGGTGATGCGGTCCTGCATGCCGGCTTTTTCGATGTAGCGGTCCACCATCTCCGGCAGGTAGGAGTCGATGTCGATGGTGTGCAGCATGCCGCCTTCGGCCAAGCCTTCCGCAAGGCACAGCGCACTGTAGCCGGTGAAGGTGCCGATCTCCACGATGATCTTCGGCTTCAATAAATGACTGAGCATGGAGAGGAAGCGCCCTTGCAGATGACCGCTGATCATCTGCGGCATGTGGACCTTCTCCTGTGTCTCTGCCGTGAGTTCCTTCAGGTATGAGGGCTCGTTGCCGCTGTGGCTTTCGCAATAAGCGTCGAGGGCGGGATCGAGGAAGTGCATCAGGGAAGTTTGGTCATCATGCCGCGAAGTTGCGTCGGTCCGTGCTTGGCCAGCACCACATAGCGGCCGGGGGACAGATGACTAACATCCATGGGCATGCCGCTGTTCACCTGTTGGTCAAGCACGATGCGTCCCAATGCATCGAGGATCCGGACCCGGGCATCGGGCCATGCATTGGGCCAGGTCAGGTTTACTGAGCTAGTGGCGGGGTTCGGGCAGATGCCGATCCGGGGCAGGTCCTGTTCCGCGATCCCTGTAGCGAAGTCCAGTCTCCACCAATCCTTGTGGCGCGTTAGGCCTTGATCCAGCCCGAGACCGAAGAAGAACGAATTGCTCCAATTGCTGCTCGCTTCGATCCCGGCACCTACTCCGCCGCGCCGCAGTCCGCCGGGGAAGGGGGGAAGATCAAGCCAATCGTTACCGTTCCCTCCCCAAGTGTCATCGTGGAAGGTGGAATCGCTGTCCGCCCCGCCTACGATCACCATCACGTATTGCGTTCCTCCCTTCATCTCATACCGGGGAGCGGGTAGGTCGGAGCGCTGGAAATACTCGCCGGACTCGAACCAAACGTTATAGCTCCAAGTATCGCTTAGTGCAGTTCCCGTCGAGTCGCGACCACCGGCGATCAACATACCGCCGCCATCCTGAATAGCCACCGCACGGTGCCGGGAAGGACCGGGCACCGGGTTCATCGCCTCCCACGAGTTCGTAGCAGGGAAGTACTTCCAAGCTTCCTTGGTGGGCGCTCCGCTGGCCAGCATGCCGGTAGCCACGATACCGTAGTTCCAGGCTTCCACAGCTACAGCGGCAAAGCGTGCCTCGGCGGGCATGGAGCTCCTTTGTACCCACTGGTCAGATCCAGGATAGTACGCCCATAGTTCACTTAAGGCACCAGCTGCATCCACACCGCCGAAGACATAGCCCGTGTCATTCACGGTGAAGGCGGCGCAGTATTGGCGAGACGTAGTGGGCATGGCCGCCATGGCCGACCAGTTCCCCGTCTGTGCATCGAAGCACCACCAATCGTTCGTCAGGCCCCAGCCCACCTCCATGCCGGTGCCTACATAGATCCTGTTCCCAATGCTGAAAGACGCTGCATCATCGCGCGCCGTGCCGGGAAAGTCCGGAAGCTGCTGCCAGGTCTGGGCGGATACCGCTGTGGAGAGCAGGAGCAGAAAGACAAGGAAGCTGCGCATACCCGAAAGTAATAGCGTCCTATGCTTTTCAGGACATTGGTGATCTCTCCAATTGGTGGATGTCCCACCGGTCGCAAGGCAATTCACTCCTTCACGAACGGCAACACGGTCATCCGTTCATCCTGTTGCAGGATCAAGCGGTATGCACCGGATGCGAGCGATGCGATGCTGACCGTGGTGCGTGGGTCGGCCGATGGACCATGGGCGATAAGTGTGCGTCCTTGAGTATCGATCACACGCCACCCCGCTGCTGGTCCATCGAGTTCAAGGGTGATGTGATCATTCGCAGGAACAGGGTAGAGCAACGCATGAGCATTGGCGGCTGCATCGGGAACGTGCGTTGCGAGATTACCTCCATTACCAGTGGTCCACACGCAGGTCCATGCAGGTGCGTAGCCCACTTCGTCGTTGAGGAAATAGATGTTGTTGATGCGGCGACCAACGCCGGAGTTCGAGTAGTGGTTGATCTGCCATGTGGCACCACCGTCGAGGCTGGCGAGAATGATGGCGCCCGTGTTATCCGTCCGGTAGCCGCTGGCATATAAGGTGCCGTTGGGTGTTCCTGTAACGGCCGTCAGCAGGAAGGGCGGCGCCAGCGTGATGGTCGTTGGCGACCAACTATCGCCACCATCCGCAGTGCGCAGGATCACGCCATCGTTACGGGTCACGCAGCCGTGCAGCGCATCGGTGAACCACACGCCCGAGAATCCATGCAGGCCGTTGGACAGCACGCTGATCCATGTATCGCCACCATCAGTGGTGCGGTAAACATGGCCGCTGTCCGGTAGTTCCACCGTGCCGTTCACCTGCCAATGCGAACCATTGCTGACCGCAAAGCCGAGGTCGTCATTCACGAAGCGGATGCGTGAGATCACTTGTCCCGGGAAGGTGTCCGTCTGCGCCCAGGTCAACCCTCCGTCCGTGGTGCGGTCGATCAGTCCGTCGCCTGCCATCGTCGCACCGCCGCAGAATCCGGTGAAGCTTTCGCGCATGTCCACACAGCGGTAGTAGCGGTTGATGCCGGTGTAGACCTCCATGAACGGCGTGGGCAGATATCCGGGGACGTTGCGCACCACCACACTGCGCCGCACCTGGTTGGTTATGGTCCGTTGACTGCCTACCGCCCAATAGAACCCATCGTCATGACTGGGCGTAAGGCCGGCCCAACCATCAACATCCTCAAGAACCATTCCGCTGGGGTAATAGATCAAGAAACCCTGTCCATGGTTCCCCGAAGTGGTGACGACGATCTGGCCTTCCGTGTTGTATCCGAAAGGGTCCGTATTGCCGTTCACGAAGACCGCGTTATCCGCATCGAAGGCCAGTGCTGCGCTGAACTGTTGCGAAGAGGAGAACGCAGCACCAGTGGACCACTGTGCATGCACATCGCTGATCGCGATGCACATAACAGCAGCAGCGAGGAGAGGGTAGGTTCGTAGCATGAGCCAAATGTAGACGGCGATCTGAATGCAATGAGCATAGCGATACCGCTATCAAGGTGACCTGTTACGTCACAAGGTCCGGCAGATGGCCGACAAAGACACCGTATCCTTTTCAGCTATGTGACATGGCATCAGAACGGGTTCTTCCCCGCCTCGATCATCTGCTTCGCCACCAGCTTTCGCAGCGCCGCCGTGTTCAGGTTGCTGCTCTTGGTAAAGCGCCTTGCGCCCATCAGCATCGCCCGTTGCTCATCGCCCTCTGCGAAGTTGTTCACGGCCTCCTTGGCCTTCTTGTGGATGCGGTCCGCAGCGTCGTGGATGAAGAGCTGTGTCATGGCCACCGTTCCCGAAGTCGCGGGGTCTCCCGCAGCGGCTCCTTTCAGGCTCTGGGCTTTCAACGTGCGCAACAGCACGCTCTCTGCCAGGTAGGTGTCGATCACCATATCAGCGATGTGCATCAGCGTTTCTTGGTGCTTGGCCAGATCCAAGCCCAATGTCTGCGCGGCGGCACCGGCCACCATCAGCACGGCCTTCTTGAAGTTCGCCACCATGCGCTTCTCCTCACCGAGCAGTGAATCATCGGCTCCGGTCCCGGGCATCGACCCGGGATCGGGGATGCCCATCAACTCAGCTGCCACGGCCTGTGCGGGCCCCATCAGGTCCAGTTGACCCTTCATGGCACGCTTCAGCAGCATGTCCACGGTGAGCATGCGGTTGATCTCGTTCGTACCCTCGAAGATCCGGTTGATGCGGCTGTCGCGGTAAGCGCGCTCCACGGGGCTTTCAGCACTGTAGCCCATGCCGCCATAGATCTGCACGCCTTCGTCGCAGATATAGTCCAAGCATTCGCTTCCCGCCACTTTCAGAATGGCCGCTTCTGCTGCAAATTGCTCCACGCCCTTCAGCAATGCCTTCGAGTGGTCCGCGCCGGATGCCTCCAACGCTTCGATCGCTTGCTCCATGTCGTAGCTGCAGCGGTAGGTCGCGCTTTCAACGACATAGGCATACGTCGCCTGATCGGCCAGCTTCTGGCGGATCGCACCGAAACTGCTGATCGGACGCCCGAACTGCTGCCGCTCGTTGGCATACTTCACGCTCATATCCACCACGGCTTTCGCCCCGCCCAGCGCAGCGCCCGCCAGCTTGATGCGGCCGATGTTCAGGATGTTCACAGCGATCTTGAAGCCATTGCCGCGCTCGCTCAGCATGTTCTCCACGGGCACCATGCAATCGTTGAAGAACACCTGCCGCGTGCTACTTCCCTTGATGCCCATCTTGTGTTCCTCCGGATTCAGCGTGATGCCGCCAAAAGCCTTTTCCACGATGAAAGCGCTTAGGTTCTTATCCATCTCGCCGGTCTTTGGATCCACCACCTTGGCGAACACGGTGAAGATGTCAGCGAAACCAGCGTTGGTGATCCACATCTTCTGGCCATTGAGGATGTAGTGCTTGCCATCAGGCGAAAGCACGGCCTTGGTCTTCCCGCTGTTCGCATCACTACCTGCATCAGGTTCGGTGAGGCAGTAGGAGGCCTTCCACTCGCCGATGGCGAGCTTGGGGATGTACTTCTTCTTTTGCTCCTCGGTGCCGTAGTAGAGGATGGGGAGCGTGCCGATGCCCGTATGCGCGGCCATCGCCACACTGAAGCTATGCCCGGCACCAGTGACCTCCGTCACCAGCATAGTGGTCACGAAGTCCTTGCCGAAACCGCCGAACTCCTCAGGCACGGAAATGCCCAATAGCCCAAGCTCACCGGCCTTTACCAGCAGGCTCTGCATCAGGCCCGCTTCCATGGAATCGATGCGGTCCAGGTCGGGCCAAACGTTCTGTTCCAAGAATTCGCGGGCACTCTGCGCGATCATGCGCTGCTCCTCATTGAACTCTTCAGGAATGAAGATGTCCTGCGGGTTGCTCTCGCGGATCAGGAATTCACCGCCTTGGAGGGCTTTGGGTTTGCTCTCGGTTGCCATTGTTCAGTACGGATGTTCAGGCCGTTGTGGCCTATGACGTATTACAACGAAGTGTGGTATGCGCTAGTTCGGATAAAGGTATGCACGCATACTATATCCTGCAAATAGGAGAGCTAGCCTATGCGACCTCGGGTTTCCGGAACGCACAGAAGAGGAAATTCTGGATCTTCTGGGCCGGTGTTTCATGATCCACCGTGATACACTTGATCTTGTTGCAGACGCGTTCCAGCCGGGCGGTCATTTCCGTCTCACTGTAGCGATGCACAGGAATGCCGCTGCACTTCTCCGGCCCGTTTTCACTGAACGTTGCCAAGATCAACAGCCCTGCGGGAGCCAAATATTTTGACAGCTTCTCCAAGTAATGTTCCACGTCCGTATCGGTAGTGAGGAAGTGGAATACCGCCCGATCGTGCCAGACATCGAACGGACCTTTCGCCTCGAACTCCGTGGCACTGGCCTCGATCCATTCCACCGCTTTGGCGCGATCACCCAAGCGATGTTGCGCTTTCTCCAAGGCCTTGCCACTGATGTCCAGCACGGTCAGGTCGGTAAAGCCCCGGTCCAGCAAGTGATCCACCAACAGGCTATCGCCACCACCGATATCAATGAGGCGCGCATCGCTGCGCACCCCGTATTCAGCGAAGAGGTCCAGCGAGACCTTCGGCATGGCCTGGAACCAGCTCACGTCCTGCGGGCCTTTGGTGGTGTAGATGTTCTCCCAATGGGTTTTGGGGTTGAAGGTGGTTGTGCTCATTTGTTCTTCCGATCAGTGATCTGCTTCTTCCCCGGTGGCAAGAAGTTACTGCCCGAAACGACTGAACGCCCTGTGCGATCCTCCAATTCAAGCCGTGCCTTCTTTGCGATGCCACCACCTTTCCTTGCCGCCACTTTGTTCTTGGGCATCCCCTTGGCCTGATCACTCTCCGCGATCTGGCGCGTGCTCAATTCCGCCAGTGCTGTGAAGATCAGTTCTGCTTCGGTCATGTGGTCACGGAGGTTCTGGGTCTTCAGGCCCTTGATCCCTTTATGGTCCTTCACCGTCACCCCGCTCCATTCTTGATGGATGATGTTGGTGAGGATCGCATACTCTTCGCCTTCCTTGATCTCGTGCTCTTTCCAGTAGTCCGTGAGCTTGTTGCGGGTCTCCTGGCCCATCATGCGCTGCTGGATCCACTTTTCGCTGCGGCCGTGCTTCAACCATAGTTCACGGGCGCGGTCTACGCCAAGGCTAGGGTCGGCCAGTTCTTGCATACGCTCGTAGCCCACCTTGGCGAGCCAGAGTTTGATGGGTTCTGCCTTCGGGCTGGGCACGGATTGGACCAGTCGCAACAAGGTTTCTGCGGTGGCTACATCGGTAAGGCGCATCTTGCCATCCTCGGCAGGCAATTTCAACCGGTTACAATCTGTAACCAGTTGACTTCCCTCTTTCTCCAGCCTGTGCTTCAATACCTTCCAGTAGTTCCGTGCTAGCTGGTAGTCCGGCTGTTGGGTCAAGGCCTGAACGATGTCGATCACCGAGAACCACCACGTCTCCGTGGCCTCATCATAAAGGCGACGGATCTGGTGTTGCTCGAAGAGGGCGGCGGAGGGTAGCAGGGCGCTCATGGGTTCAGAAGTTCACCGTCGGATTTCTCGTCGATCGGTGTTGTACAACATACTGCACTTTGAGCTAACCGGGTCAATTGCGGAGAAGACCTTGTGAGGACCTTTCTTCAAGTAGGAAGAGTTAGCCGATCTCATTGCTTCTTGACAAAGTCTGCTATTCGTTCGTTCTCTTTCAGGTCCGGCCTCAGGTAGTAGAATACCGTATCCGTATTGTATGAGAGCTTCTTCGCCGCTATGTGAATGTCGCTTTGGAGATCCTCGGTCCGGATGATGAAGAGTTGGTAGCCTTGCTGGATTTCAAATCGCTTGTTGAGTTGGACGACCTTTTCTCCATCCGGCATCTCCAAGGCGGGTTTGCTAGTGTCCGTGTGCCATTCGTTGATCACGCCGGAGTAGAAGAATACATCCTCGAAGATGACCTCCAAGTTGTGGGAGTACGAGAGATCCTGACCACCACCAATGATCAAGTGCTTGGCATCGTATTCGACCACATGAAAGTCAAACCACTCCTGCGCTTGAATGATGCCGTTTATCTGTTGGACAATCTGTTGAAGGGGATGCTCCATTGTCAGCTCGTTGAAGCTGTTCAATTCAACAACTCAAACACACTCGCCGCTCCCTGCCCATTCCCCACGCACATCGTCACCACGCCGTACTTCTGCTTCCGGCGCCGCATCTCGTTGAAGAGCTGCACGCTGAGCTTCGTGCCGGTGCAACCCAACGGGTGGCCGATGGCGATGGCGCCGCCGTTCACGTTCACGATCTCCGGGTCCAGTCCCAAGGTGCGGATCACGGCCACGCTCTGGCTGGCGAAGGCCTCGTTGAGCTCGATGACACCGATGTCCTTCAGCTTCAATCCGGCCTTCTCCAAGGCTGGCGGCACCGCATGGATCGGCCCGACACCCATGATGCGCGGTGGCACCCCGGCCACGTGGTAGGAGAGGAGGCGCGCGATCGGCTTCACGTTCAATTGCTTCAGCATGCGCTCGCTCACCACCAGCACGAAGGCCGCGCCATCGCTGGTCTGTGAGGAATTGCCTGCGGTCACGGTGCCCTTTGGATCGAACACGGGCCTCAATTTCGCAAGCCCTTCCAACGTACTCGCGCGCGGACCTTCATCCGTGTCCACCATGTACTTCTCCACCTGCCGCTTTTCGTTCTTGTCCAGGTACACATGCTCCACTTCGAAGGGCACGATCTCGTCCTTGAAACGCCCGGCGGCGATAGCGGCCAGCGCTCTTTCCTGGCTCCTCAACGCGAATGCATCCTGGTCCTCGCGCGTCACGTTGTACTCGCGCGCCACGGCCTCGGCGGTGAGGCCCATGCCCCAATACCACGTGGGATGTTCCTGCGCCACCTTCGCGTTCGGCACGATGCGCCAGCCACCGAAAGGGATGGGGCTCATGAACTCCACGCCCCCGGCGATGATGCAATCGGCCATGCCGCTGTGGATCTTGGCGCTGGCGATCGCGATGGTCTCGCTGCCGCTGCTGCAATAGCGGTTCACCGTCATGCCCGGCACCTTCTCGTTGTTCAGGCCCATCAGGCTGATCAAGCGGCCGATGTTCAGGCCCTGTTCGGCCTCAGGCGTAGCGTTGCCCACGATCACATCGTCCACTTGGTCGCTGGTGAGGTTCGGCACGGAGGCCATCAGGTGTTTGATCACGTGCGCCGCGACATCGTCGGGGCGGGTGAAACGGAATTTGCCACGGGGGGCTTTTCCTACTGCGGAACGGAATCCGGCTATGATATATGCGTCCATGGTTTGGTAGCTTTATGTCTTGGGTTTCTTACTGCCTATCGCTGCGGCGGCATCGATCCACTTCTTCACCGAGAGATAGAAACTATTGCGAACGGCGGCGTTCCCAAATCCCTCGAATTCGAGGGATTTGAAAAGGAGGTCAATTGTCGTTCGTGTTGCCTTTTTGGGCGTGCCGGCGTTCACCCCGGAGTTCGCATCCGGGGGCAACGCCGTCGGGCTCCCCGATACATATCGGGGCGCTGCAAGTCCTCGCGCCGAAGACGGCGCTCCGGGCTTTCCGCTGCTATCCCTCACGCGGAGTTCGATGAGTTGCCTATGTGTTTTAGTTCGCATCGTGTGCTGACTAAAGACCTTCGAACATCTTGTCGATAGTTCGGTCTTGATGAGCTGTGATCCGTGTAGTCTTAGATCGAAGCACCATGTGCTCGCCGTCTATAACGAATGCGAATGGGTGCTTGTAGATATCCATCGCGGCTGAGAAGTCACCCGATTCAAGTTCTCCGGGTTGTGGAGTAGTATCGTTCAAGACGACTGTTGAATCTCCTTTGGCCAATTGGTTCTTGTGCCACTGAGTTAGGTTGGTTCGTATTCTCGCATAGCGCGCTGAATCGAGCGAAAGAAAGATGCTGTCATCCTCTATGCGCCAAAGCCCGCGCATATTCGGGCCGTTGATCCCAGGAAGTCCGATGCTACCGTCATTGGAGAATTCCAAGTTCGCAAAAATGTTTCCAGCGACATCCGTTAGCTGGAGGAAATCAGTGCTACGGAACTCGATCGGGTTTCCGAGGTATTCTCCCTTGTCAATTATCCAACTCCTGCCCATGATCGCATCTTCATTTGATGAGCACCCGGTCACGAATGCGGCGATTAATAGGACGAGGACAATTCCTGTCGCATTTCGCGTGAGCGATTGAAGCGGAAAGCCCACAGCACGGTAATCCGTGCGAGGACTTGCAGAGGAAAGCGCGACCCGAGGCTTTGCGAGGGGCACGCCCAAATAATCACCACTATGGATCAGCGAGCTCATTCCTTGACCCAATAAGCATGTTCGATGCCGAAGGAAGATTTCATCACGGCTCCTGTGATGACTTTGCGGTTGACATTTTCGAGCATCTTGACATGGCAAATCACGGAGCCACGTTTGGCACGTCCTGCTTCTCGGCTCGAGTTTGCCAATATCATGTAGTCGCGAATGCTGTTGTCTCCGACGAGCATATACTCATAGAAATCCACCTCCTTATCCGTCACGTTCATCCCCACATTGTAGAGCCGGAATAGTGAACCCTTCCAGAACTCTTGCTCGTCCGGAATGTCTCGGAACGGGATCAATTCTATGACAGACTGCTCGGCGTTCATGATCAGTTCCGCAACACCTTCCCCGTAGTAATGATGCTCTGCAACCGCTCCAACGTCTTCCGCTGCATACACAATTCCAAGAACGTCTTCCGCTCCAGATCCAACAGGTACTGCTCGGAAACCTCCGTGATCTCCGAGAGGTCGCCGCCGCATAGCACGTAGCCGAGCTTTTCGCTGATGAGCGCATCGTGCTCGCTGATGTAGTTGCCGCTTTGCATGCTGTTGGCGCCGACGTAGACGATGCCGAGGCCTTCCTTGCCGAGCACCTTGATGTCGCGGCGCATCGGCGGCTTGGTGTAGCCTTTGCTCCAGAGGTCGAGCGCGCAGGCCTTGGCGTAGGCGAGTTGGTGTGCGCGGCTCACGATCACTTCGTCCTGGCCTGGGCGGAGGTAGCCGAGGTCGAAGGCTTCCTCGCCGCTGGTGCTCACTTTGGCCTGGCCGATGGTGAGGAAGCGCTCGCGCATGCGGTTGATGCGGATGTCGCCTTCCTTCAGTTCATCGCTGAGGCGCAGGGCGAATTCCTTGGTGCCGCCGCCGCCGGGGATCACGCCGACGCCGAATTCCACGAGGCCCATGTAGGTCTCTGCGTGTGCTATCACCTTGTCCGCATGCATGCAGAGTTCGGTGCCGCCGCCGAGGCAGAGCTGGTGCGGTGCGGCCACCACGGGGATGCTGCTGTGGCGCATGCGCATCATGGTATTTTGGAACGTGCGGATGGCCATGTCGAGGTCCTCGTACTCCTGCTCCACGGCCATCATGAAGATCATGCCCACGTTGGCACCGGCGCTGAAGAGCGCGCCGTCGTTGTAGACCACGAGGCCCTTGTAGCTTTCTTCGGCGAGGTCGATCGCCTTGTTGAGGCCCTGGATCACCTCCGCGCCGAAGGTGTTCATCTTGCTGCTCCAGCTCACGGCGAGGATGCCATCGCCGAGGTCGCGCACGGTGGTGTCCTTGTTCTTCCAGACGATGCTGCTTTCCGGCATGTCGGCCAGCACGATCAGCCCTTCCTGGCCCGGTACCGGCTTATAGCTCTTGCTGGGGATGTCGTAGAACAGCCGCTTGCCACCTTCGCGCTTGTAGAAGAGTGTGTTGCCTCCTGCCACGAAGTCGTTCACCCATTGTGCCGCCTTGATGCCCTTCGCATCCATGTCGGCCAGCACCTCCTTTACCCCGATCGCTTCCCAAGCTTCAAAAGGTCCCAGCTCCCAGCCGAAGCCGGCGCGCATGCCGTCGTCGATGCGGTAGAGCTCGTCGCTGATCTCCGGGATGCGGTTGCTCACGTAGGCGAACATCGCTTGGAAGGAACGGCGGTAGAACTCGCCGGCCTTGTCCGTGCCGTGGTAAACGAGCTTGGTGCGTTCGCGCAGGTCGTCCACCTTCTTGGCCTCGTCCAGCGTGGCGAACTTGGGTTTTACCTGTGGCTTGTACTCGAGCGTTTTCAGATCGAGGGAAAGGATGTCGCCCTTCTTGCTGCTGCGGTCCTTGAAGTAAAAGCCCTTGCCGGTCTTGCTGCCGAGCATCTGCTTCTCCACCATTTGCTGGAGGTAGTCCGGAATGGCGAAGAGGTCGTTGCGTTCGTCCTTCGGGCAGTTCTCGTGCACGCCTTTCGCGACGTTCACCAGCGTGTCCAATCCAACCACATCCGCCGTGCGGAAGGTGGCGCTCTTGGGGTGGCCGATCACGGGACCGGTGAGGCGGTCCACCTCTTCCACGGAAAGTCCCATGTCGTTGATCAGGTGGAAGATGTCCATGATGCCGAACACGCCGATACGGTTGGCCACGAAGGCGGGCGTGTCCTTGGCGCGCACGGTGACCTTGCCCAGTATGCGGCGGCCATATTCCTCCAGGAAGGCGATCACGGACGGATCGGTCTTCGGGCTCGGGATCAGCTCCAGCAAGGGCAGGTAGCGCGGCGGGTTGAAGAAGTGCGTGCCGAGGAAGTGCTTTGCGAAATCCTCGCTGCGGCCTTCGAGCAAGGCATGGATGGGAATGCCGCTGGTGTTGCTGGTGATCAGCGTGCCGGACGTGCGGTATTTCTCCACGTTTGCATACACCTGCTGCTTGATGTCGAGGCGCTCCACAACCACTTCGATCACCCAGTCGCAATCCTTGATCTTCGGGAGGTCATCGTCGAAGTTGCCGGTGGTGATGCGCTTCGCGAAGCGCTTGTCGTAGATGGGCGAGGGGTTGCTCTTGAGCGCGAACGCCAATGCGTCGTCCACGATCTTATTGCGCGGGCCTTCCTTCGGAACGATGTCGAGGAGCAATACCTCGCAGCCCACGTTGGCGAAGTGGCAAGCGATGCGGCTGCCCATAACGCCGGATCCGAGGACGGCTACTTTGTTGATCTGTCTGTTTGCCATTATTTGAATAGTTCGTCGTTGTCGAGCAACGTATTGATCTTGTTCATCACCGTGTGGAAGGTCTGGAGCTGGCCAGCTGGGATGTTGGCGCGTACAGCCTCATTGAAGCGGATCACGGTGTCCTTGCTCAGGTCACGCATCTGTTTGCCCTTGGCCGTAAGCATCACCCGGCTCATTCGGCCATCGGAGCTGTCCGACACGCGCTTGATCAGGCCTTCCTCCTCCATGTTCTTCAGCGTGCGCGTGAGGCTGCGGGCCTCCATGCCCATCTTGGGACCGAGCTTGGTGCTGGGCGTGCCCTCGGGATCGATGTTCAACAGCACGTAACCGATGCTCATGGAACCACCGTGGAGGGCGGCCTTCTCATTGTAGCGTCGCATGATGCGATGCCACGCCCAGCGGATAGGGTGGTCTACGGTCTCCTCGGGTCTCATGGTGAAAGCCCGAAGGTAATCAGGAATAGTATGCGTGCATACAAAATAACAGACGTGAACACGATGCCCGGATCCGGTGCTTACATCACGCTTGAAGGCAGGAGGAATTGCCCTAGCGCATCAAGCTGAGATGGCCGTGGAAGCTCTCGTCGTTGATCTGCACCTCGTAGAAGTATACCCCTTCACTCGCAGGCCCGCCGCTCTCCTGCATGCCGTCCCAGCCATTGTTCCCGCCCTTGCTTTCATGCACGAGTTTGCCCCAGCGGTCAAAGATCCGCAACTGGAAACAAGGGTCGAGCGTTTGGGTGGACTTCAGCTTGAACCTGTCGTTCACATTGTCCCGGTTCGGCGTGAACACGTTGGGCAGCTCGAAGTGAACGAGTTCACCGTAAGGAGCGACCTCGATCGTTTGTTCGGCGTAGCCGGTGCAGCCCGTGTTGGTGGTGGTCTGCAGACCGATGGTAGTGGGTCCGTTGAAGGGAAGCAGGAATTCAGGGCCGTCCTGTCCGATGGTGGTCGGCGATCCGTTCACGCTCCAAGAGGACCCGACCGTATTCGGACTGGTATCGAAGGCCCGGGCGAGTATCCCTAAGCAGGTCGTGTCCGTTGTGACGGTGAATTCCGCAGGTGGCGTGGTCAGGATGTTGATCGGTTGCATGCTTTCCATGATGCATCCGTTCAACGAACGTTCCAAGGTGATCTGTCCGATGCCCGGATCTCCCCAAGCGACGGTGATGCAATCGCCGTCCGCATCAGAAAGGAGGGTGCCCCCGGTCACGTTCCATGAATAGCTGGCGTTCTCGATCAGCTCGGTGCAGTATTCTGCGGTGGTCTGTCCGGAGCAGCCGATGCCTTGGCCGGAGATGGTGGGCGGCGCCGAGCTGGGCAGCACGTGGATGGTCACCGTTGCGCTGAAGGTCGCGGGCGGGCAACCTTCATCATACACGAGTACCGAGAAGTTGTAAGGGTCCGTGCTTCCTTGTGCGCAGACAGTTGGCCAGCAGAATTGCGTAGTGAGCAGGCTGTCCCCGGAGGAAGGGCCGGTGATCACAGCGGGAGGGTCTGAGAAGACGTTCGAAAAGATCCCGCCGATGGCGCTGAAGTTGATCACGTCGCCGTCCGCGTCGGTGAATGTCAGCGGGAAGCAGAGGGTGTCACCGGCCACCACTTCATAATTCGCGATGAACTGGCCGTCCAAGGGTTCCGGCGCTGCGTTGCTTCCGCTGCACGGCACACTCAGGAGCTGCAGGTCGCTGCGGATCAAGCCGATCAGTTGGCCGTTGCGGTATTCCCTCACTTCCACTACCACCACCCAGTTGCCGATCATCGGTGCGACGTATTCCGTGGCACCGGTCACCGGGTCGATGCTGGCGTAACCCGTGGGCCCGAAAGGCATGGCGGTGGTGATGCCCGCTCCGTATTGCACCGGTTGCAGGGGCCATCCCAAAGAGTTGGGCGGATCGATCACGCCGCCGACGCTGTTTTGGGACTGATAGGGTGTTGCGAAACTGAAGACGAGTGAATCGCCGTCGCTGTCGATCGCTGCATTGCTGAACGCCGTGGTGTCGGAGATGCAGATGTATGGTACCGGGGTCCCGGTGAACACGGGCGAGGAATTAGCGATGGAAGTGGGCGGGATGTAGGAATAGAAACCCATGCCCGCGTCACCCGGAGCAACGAGGTTGACGATCGCACCATTACGTGCGAAGAGCTGCAGATAGAGGTGGAATCCGGTATTGCTGCCTGAGAGGACCACCTCACCTTCCAGCCGGCTTTCCTCCACGCACTGTCCATCGCCCAGGTTGCAGCCGGCGGGCACGTTGGGCGTGATCACGCCGTAGGAGGTCAGATAGACCGTGGTGCTCTTGATCCAGGTCTTGTCCGCATTGGGAGCCGTGGGGTCATCGGCATAGACACCGATAGGCAGTCCGCCCGTAGTGCTACCGATCAGGTCGAGGATCGAAGGAAAGCTTGAGGAAGGACCGCAGTTGATGAAAAGGCGCACGATCACTTTATACCGGAATTCCCCGGTGCCGGGTGCCGTCTCGCCGAGGTATTGGTAGCCCATGTCGCCGCCTACGATATGGGTGGCTCGAGCACTATAAGCCATGGTCAGAAAGGCCAGAATAAATAGGATGCGCACAGGCCGAATAATGAAATGGATCATTTGTCGTTTTATGAAGAGATCACCAAAGTAGGGAGATCGATCGATCCTGGGGACTTTTGCATGAAGGTGTCGCGGATCCGCATTCCGATCGATATTTGGCGATCGACCTGATGAGATCCAAAATGACCATGAAATACATCCTTCCGTTACTCGCCATTGCTGTTCTCGTTGCTTGCCAAAAGGATCAACCGGACCCTGTGCCTACAGGGCCTGCTGAAACGGGCCCCCGCTTGATCATGAAGTTCAAGTTCGACAGCACGCAGGTGCGCTTGGGCGCCTTTGGTGATCCTGTGTCAGTGCCTGCGGGGCACGGGGCGCAAAGCCCGCGTTTCAACGGGATGAGCTCGCACTATGTGGAGTTCACGCCAACAGCATGGACCGCGCTTGGCGAAGGCTCGGTGGTGTACCAAAGTCCCTCTACCACTGCAGGCGGCACCACAGCGATCGACTTTTCCCATGAGGTGATCGTGGGGAATGGCGGCACCTTCCTCAATATCCCGCTATCCACGCTGAACCCGGGCACCTACGAATGGCTGCGGGTGTCCTTGGCCTACCAGAATTACGATGTCAATTTCCGCTACACGGATCCGACCTTCGGCCCGTTCAACCTCACCGGATCCTTGGCCTCTTTCATCGGGTACAACACCTACATCAGCAGCTATCAGGTGGGCCAACAGTCGGTCACGGTCAATGGCAACAGACTCCAAGGCTACTGGGGCTTCGAGGTGAACAACCCGCCAGTGCCAACGGCACCCATCACCGGCCAAGCCCCTGGCACCACGGTGGTCAATCCCTTGTTCGGCACATCGGCCATTCCAGCGGGGTCCTGCGTTGTTACCGGGGGGTTCGCGCAGCCGCTCACCATCACGGGTAACGAAACGCAGGATGTCACGATCACTGTTTCGCTCAGCACGAACAAGAGCTTCGAGTGGAGTGATCTGGCTGGTGACAATATCTATGAGCCGCTCGCCGGGGATACGGTGGTGGACATGGGCATCCGGGGCCTCATCCCCATCGTGCAGTGATCAAGCCGGTCCCTTCGGGAGCCGGGGCACTCCATCCACTACGAGTTCCAACCGGTGGCCGTCATAGCGGTATTTCACCCGGTCTTTCGGGAACATCACTTCCTTTCCTCCTTGAAGGTCATCAAAGAGCTGAAGGCTGTCTCCGGTGAAAGTGAATTCGAACTGGCCATCCACGCCTTGCACTACGGTGAGCGGGGCGATGTTGCTTCGCCATTGCTGAAGGCTGTCCATGCGTGTCTTCCATCCGCGGTCGGCCACGTCCAACCAGCCGAGGTCGATGAAGCGGTTGTCCTTCAACCAGAATGCGTTCTGCCCCCAGCTCTCCAGCCCGCCGTAGTTGGCCAGTATGATGATGCCGTCGGCGGTGTCACCGGTGGAGAAGTAGGTGGGGAGCATCACTTCACTGTCATAAGCCGGCTTGGAAACAGCGAGCACCTCGGCGCTTTTGTTGGGCTTGAGCCGGTATAGGATCAGCCGGAGTCCTTCCCGCTTGTCCTCCACGTTCTTGGCGGCCATTACGAACTCCCCGTTGCCCAAGGCATGGGTGGTGTAGACGAGCAACGTGTCGTTGTGGACGTTCTCGTCCAAGTTAGGAAGTTCCTGCAGGCTGAAGGTCTTGGCATGCTCCAATGGAGGGATCACTGCAGCTTGGGCCGTGGTATCGGTGGCTGTTGTGCTGACAGGGGCTTCTTCCGGTGAAGAGCAGGAGGTCAGCACCAAGGCGGCGAATAGGATCGGTGAGCTTTTCATTCTAATGGGGATACGGAACCGCTTCCGGAGATAGAGGATTCGACATTGGGCTTTCCACCGTAACGGATCTCTCCGCTACCGGACACTTTTGCGCTGAGCTTGCTGATGGCGGTGATGGTGGCGCTTCCGCTGCCGGAGACCTTCAGGTCCGCCTCATTGGCCGTGAGTTCCTTTCCGTTCAAGTCCCCGCTGCCGGAAAGCGAAGCATTGAGCTCGCTGCAGGTACCACGGATGGTAATGGTGCCGCTGCCCGAGATGGCCAAGTCCAGTTTCTTCCCGTTGATCCCCGATACGGTGATGCTCCCGCTGCCTCCTGTGCTCAGTTCGGTGCTTCCGGTGTCGAAAACATCATCGGAGCGTACGTCAGAGCTTCCATGCACGTCGATGGAATTGAGCAGGGAGGGCGTAACGATGTGGATGGTGTATTCTGCGTCCGATGACCAGCACTGGGAGGTGCGGATGTTCCAAACGTTCCCTCTCACTTCCGTGTTCAACAGAGCGATCAGCTCCGGCTGCGCGCTCACCGTGATCTTCTGTTCCGCCCCTTTTTCGATCGTCACCTGTATGGACCCATCGACCTCGATACCGGTGAACGTGGCCAACTCCACATTCCGTTCCTGAACGGGGCCACTGCCCTTTATGCAGTTCATTTCGCAGCTGGTGGCAAAGAGGGCCATAGCGGCTGCAAGAGCAAGGATCTTCATGGTCTGTGCTGAAGTTTGAACGGGCGGTCCGAATATCGACGGTGTAAAGGAATAAAGGATCCGGGACATCGCGGAACCAAAGCTTTCCGATGGCCGTAGGAAGGAGGGATAAATAGCCACTTCGCCGTATTGGCACTGAAGAATATGATCGAACATGCCGTTCCGCTTCCGGAAATGAGTCATCACTGGTTGGACAGGGCGAAGTCGCGTCTTCTTCTGGAACCTTCGGACATGGTTGTTTTTGAGCATTCCGGCGCGGTCCACACGGACCTTATCACCAATATGCTCGAACTGGTGGAGGCGCATAGTCATGCCTACGGTGACCCGGTCATGTTGCGGAAACGGTTGATACATGTCCTGGTTGAAGCGGTTGACAACATGCACCGACATGCCTTGGGCATATTGGCCAATGCCTCATTTGCCCTCTTGGTCCGGAACAGGGAGGGATACCGCTTCACCACAGGCAATGCCGTTCCCTTCGCCACGGCCATGCTTCTTTCCCGGCGGGTGGAGATCTTGAACGCCATGGGAGCGGAGGACCTGAAGGAGCACTACATGAAGTTGCTCGCCAATGAATCCCGTTCCTCGAATGGTGGCGCGGGATTGGGGCTGCTGACGCTTGCCCGCAAAAGCATGCGGCCCATCATCACCACCAGCGATACGCTGGGGCCGTTCACCTCCTTCTTTTCGATCGAGCTGCACGTGTGCCGGGATACGGATCACTCGGACCAAACGGCGGCTTAGGGGCGGGTCTTTCAACGATCCCGCGCCGTTGGATCGGAAGTGGGGATCGCCTTGGGCCATTCACGGATCTACCGCAGCAAGGTCACGTTACCCTTGAACTGGAGGTCCTTCACGCGTACCACGTAGAAATAGGTACCCGGGATGGCGGGTATTCCAGCGATGGTGGTGCCGTCCCATTTGATGTCATTCCCTTGGCTCAGAAAGATCGTCTGCCCCCAGCGGTTCATCACCTCCATGCTGGCACAAGGGCCGAGGAATGCGCTCGTGCCCAAGGTGAAAAGATCGTTCTCTCCGTCCCCGTTCGGGGTGAACACGTTGGGTAATGAGATCCGTACCAAAGCGTCATAGGTGCCTGGAGTGAAGAGTTGGCTGATGGTGTCCGTGCAACCGGAGGCATCGCTGATGACCAAGCTGATCAATGTATTGGTCCCGTACGGCACCATGGTCTGTGGGTTCTGAGAGTCGCTGGTGGTCCCATTACCAAAGTCCCAATGCCAAGTGACGGCGTCCATACTGGTGTCGGTGAGGAAGGTGCGCAATGCATCGCATCCCGGTTCGAGCCTTGCTGTGAACCCGGCTTGTCCTTGCGTACCAACGTTGACCAAGACCGAGGCTGTGCTGGTGCAGGTATCATTGGTCACCGTGAGCGTGTATTCCGTGGAACTCGTGGGCGATGCCATGGGGTTGGCTGAAGTCGGGTCGTTCAGCCCGCTTGGCGGTGCCCATAGATAGCTGCTGCCAAGGACACTTGTGGGCGACCCACCGAGTTCCACGGGAACACCGACGCAGACATGCTGTTCCGGCCCGGCGTTGATGGGTGGATCCGTCCCCACGGTCACGGTCACCATGTCACTGGCGGTGCAGTTGTTCATATCGGTAACGGTCACGGTATACGAGGTGGTACTTCCCGGCGTCGCTGTTGGGGCCGTTGATGTGGGATCGTTCAGGCTGCTTGCTGGCGACCACCCGTATGTGCCGTCCGAACCTGATGTGGAAAGGGTCACGCTGGACCCCAAGCAAAGCCAAGGATCAGGGCCTGTGCTCACCGTAGGCAGCGCGTGAACGATCACCGTAAGTGTATCCACACTGCTGCATCCGATATCATCCGTGAGCGTAACCACGTAGGTGGTCGTTTCTGCAGGCGAGGCCATGGGGTTGCCCGTATCGGGGTTGCTGAGATCGGTTTCCGGGGTCCAGTGGAATGATCCCGAACCGGTGGCATTCAGCTGCACGGAGCCACCAGCGCAGAATGAGGTGTCCGGTCCAGCGACCAAGGCAGGTAGTTGTTGGACAGTGAGGGTCATGCTGTCCGTGTTGGAGCATCCTGCGCCGTCGGTCACAGCTACAGAATAGGATGTGGTTCCCGCAGGAGTCGCGATGGGGTTGGCCGTTGTCGCATCGTTCAAGCCTGTGGCCGGGTTCCACTGGTAGCCGGTAGCGGTAGGGCTGGTGGGCATTCCTCCGATCGTGGCTTGCGCGCCCGCACAGATGATCGTGTCGTTCCCGGCGTTCACCACGGGCAACGGATGCACTGTCACAGTGATCTGCGCGGTGGCTGAACATCCGGCGGTATCGGTGACCTCCACGTTGTACGCGGTGGTGCTTTCGGGGGAAAAGAATGGCGAGGAACTGACCGGGTCACTGATCCCAGAGGCCGGGGTCCATGTGTATTGCACGCCACCGGAGGCCGAGATCTGCGTGGAGCCGCCGGCACAGATGCTGTTGACACCGCTGAAGGCGATGATCGGCTCCACCATCACTACAAGGACCACGGCGCTGTCCGCGCACTGCGATCCCGATCCGGCGATATAGGTGTAGGATCCCGCGGGATCGGTCGCGGGGTCGAGGTCCGGGCCGTGCGCCATCATGTCCGGGTCGAGCCAATTGCCCCCTGCGTCCGGGCTACCACCCAGTTGGGCCGTAAGTCCTGTGGGCTGCCCGCTTGCGCAGATGGAAAGGCCACCATCGATGCCAGCGTCAGGCTGGGGGATCACGGTCACCGTCACGCTGTCCATGGCGGTGCATCCCACCGGGTCGGTCAGTGAAGCGATATAGGTGGTGGTGACCGTGGGTGCAGCGATAGGCGCATGGATGCTTGCATCATCAAGCCCCGTGGTCGGGCTCCATGACACCGATCCAATGCCGGTGGCGTTCAACTGCGTTTGTCCCCCGGCGCAGAAGGCAACGTCCACGCCCGCATCCACGGAGGGCTGGCTGACCGTTACCTGCACGGTATCCCTGTTTGTGCAACCGTTCCGCGTCACCTGAAGGACATACGCTGTGGTGCTGGAAGGAGTGCCGATCGGGTTTGCCGAGGCCGGGTTGCTGAGCCCTTGGCTCGGGTTCCATTGGAAACCGCTTCCCGCAGGGCCGGAAGGCGCACCGCCGAGCACGATCATGTTGCCGGCGCAGATGGTCGTGTCGGAACCTGCATCCGCATTGGGCAATGGGACGATCGTAACGAGCAGGCTTTGTGACGTACTCATGCAACCTTGTGGGCTGTTGGCCATAATGCTCAAGGAACCAGCACCCGGAATGCCCCATTCCACAGTGATCGAACCGGTGCCCTGCCCCGAAGTGATGGTCCCTCCGCTGATGGTCCAAGTGGCCGTGTTCCCAGAGGTGATCGAAGAGGTATAATTAGCAGGTTGACCGGAGCACACCTGTTCAGGTCCGGTGATCGTGGAAGGCGCTGTGATACCCGCAACATACACTTGGTACACCACGTCCAATGTGCGTGGAGGGCAACCCATATCGCTCACGCTGACGCTGAAGAGGTAGGGTTGGGTCTGGCTCTGGTCGCATTGCGTATCCCAGCAGAATGCGGTGGAAACATTGCCGTTGCCACTGGCCGGAGCTGTGATGGTCGCCGGTGGATCGTATTGCGCCACATCGAAGATGGTCCCGCTGGCCAGGAGGTGAAGGGAATCACCCTCCGGATCTTGGAAGCCCAAGCCGAAGCAGAGGTTGTCACCCGCCTGCACGGTATAGGTTTCTGGCTGTGGCGCTATAGCAACAGGTGCTACGTTGGGCGGACATACCATGGCCTGCAGCTGGAGATCGCGCCTGGTGATGCCGATCAGGTTCCCGTTGCGGAATTCCCGGACTTCCACGGCCACCACGTAATAACCTTGGTTGGGCGGCCGGTACCGGGTCAGTCCGGTGGCTCCGTTGATGAAGGCATAGCCGCCGGTCCCCAAGGATTGCGTGACGCTATAGCCCGGAGCATAGTCCACCAGAGGAATGTTGTCGGGAAGTGTGGTGGGCGGTTGGATGATGCCTCCTCCAGATCCTACGCTGCCATATGGCCTTTTGAAGGAGAAGATCAACTGGTCACCGTCCGGGTCGGTAGCGCTGTTGATGAATGTGCTGGTGTCGCTGATGCAGAGCATGGGCGTAGGTGAACCCAGCCAGATGGGCGAGGAGTTCTGTAGGAGCGGAGGGGGGATGAAGGCATAAAAGCCGATGCCCGCACTGCCCGGATCGTTCAGGTTGAGGATGGTGTTGTTGCGGGAATTCATCTGGAAATACAGATGATACCCTCCGAAGTTCAAGGGCAGATCCACCGTTCCCGTCAAGTCGCCCCTCAACACACAGAGACCGCTGCCTAAGCTGCAGCCGCTGGGCACCTGCGGGGTGATGACGGCACTATCCGTCAAGGTGAGGTTGAGCACGGTGTAGCGTGCTTTGTCCGCGTCGGGGGCAGCGGGATCCTCGATGTATACCCCCACCGGTATATTGCCACCGTTCAGGCTCAGGAGGCTCGCAAGCGTGGGGTAATTGCTGTCACTCCCGCAGTTTAGATAGAACTGCATGCTCACCCGATATCGGAACATCTGGCTGCCCGGGCTGGTCTCGCCCAAGGAGGTGTATCCCAGGTTGCCGCCAAGGATGTGGGTGGCAAAGGCCCCGCCGCCATGCATTAGCGCCAAGCCCAGGAACAAGGCTTTCAACGTCAGGCGAAGCTGCTTCATGCTCATTGGAGGATGATCGTCCTTACCCATTGTCCGGAAGGCGTGCGCAGCCGAACGGCATAAGCTCCGGCTGGCAGGCTACCGCGTTCCACGGTGATGGAGTTCAGTTCTCCGGAGAAGGTCCGCTCCAGCACCGTCCGGCCGTTCACGTCAACCAGTGTGAGGGTGCGCTCTTCACCAGGTTGTGGGATGAGTTCAACGGTGAAGCGTTCCCGCGCCGGCACCGGGTGGATGCCGCCGATGGGATCGGATGGCCGTTCGGCGATGCCTGTGGTGGAGCAGTTCCAAGAGAGCAGGAAACCGGGGCCTGTGGGTTGTTCGTTGTAAAAGTGCTCGTATTGCTGCACGGTGATGGAAGGTCCCGTGGATTGCACGATGCCACCCGGTTGGGGAAGGCCGTCGCCGAAGAGATCCGCCAACAGTGGGGAGTAGATGGAGGGCCCGTCGAAGATCCTCAAGCTCCTGTAGTCCGAATAGCCCCACAGGAATTGCGAGAACTGAAGAATGACGGTGGTGGCGCCGGGCGGGCTCACGGTGAACGCCCCGCTAATGCCGCGGGTATAGAACCCATAGGGTCCGCCATCATCGGCCAGCACTCCGCTGCATTGGGTGTTGATCACGTGCCCTGACATCGGCATCGCCAATGTGTCGCATTCAGACGGCACCACCGAGCGGATATAGTGGTACTTCGTGAGGGTGTTGGCGCCGAAAGCATTGGAGGCGGTCAACGTGACTGTGAATTGGCCGAGTGTCGCATACGTGTGCCCGGGGTTCTGTTCATCGCTGGTGTTGCCGTCACCGAATGACCAGAGCCAGCTCGTGGGGACATGGGTGCTCAGGTCGCTGAACTGCGTGAAGCCATCGCAAGTAGTGGTCGGCCAAGCACTGAAGTCGACTTGGGGCGGCGAAAGGTTCGGGGTGATGACCGCGCTGAAATCCTCTGTCTGCCCATACAACGGGGCATCACATGAGCCAACACTCTGGCCCACAACGTCCGCTTGCACCCGCATACGCAGCGGTGTGCCGTACACCGGACCTTCGGGTATGATCCCGGTGCCGGTGGGTGAGCTCATGTTCAGGGCGGTGACAAAGAGTTCATCCGTGGTGAATGAGCCATCATTGTTCAGGTCGATCCAAATGCGGATGTCCTGTGCGGACTCATCGCCCGTGACAACCGACCAAATAACCGCTTGCCCCTCCTGCACATGTGCCGTATTCCCGCAGGAACGGTCCTGGTAGCCCTCGCTGCCATCCGGACTGGCACTGCTGATGTCCGCGAACTGGAAGCCGAGGATGCCATATCCGCAGCAGGCCGCTTGGGTGTTCGGCGTGCATTCAGCAGGAAGGAGCATTCCGGCAAGGTCCACCGTAACCAAATCCGTATAAGTAGTGTCCCCTTGCCCGTTCGCATTGGTCGCCGAGAGGGACACGGAATAGATGCCGCTGGAAGCATATTGGTGCGCTGGGGATTGCGCGATGGAGGTTCCTCCGTCACCGAAGTCCCATGCCCAAGCCGTGGGTGCATTCAACGAGAGGTCGGTGAACTGTACGTTGCCATCGCAGGAGAATGCAGGGTTGGCCGAGAGCAGGGGCGTGGGCGGTTCGGGATTGGGTTGCACGGTGATGCTATAGTCCTCGGCCTGCCCGAACCGTACTGTATCACAGGGTGTAGGGGAAGGGGAAACCAGGTCGTAGGCGGCGATCACGCGCATGCGCAGCGGCACACCAAGTGCGGCGTCCGTTGGCACCAGCGCTGCGACGGACAGGTAAGGACCCGTGCCCAAGGCGATGAGTTCATTGGCTGCGAAGGAGCCTGAATTGTCCCAGTCCACCCAGGCCCGCACGGCATGTCCTGCAGCGGTTGCCGTGGTGATCTCCACGTGCAGCGGGGTGCCTTGGAGCACGTTCGCCGTTGGGCATGTGTTGTCCAAGTAGCCTTCCGAAGCTGCGTCACCACTGGGATGGGGGACGCCCTCCACGTTGACGTCAAGGATCCCGAACCCTTGGATGACGACACTGCTGGGTGCGGCACAGATGGGCATCGGTATAGGGGCCAGGCCTACGGTCACGGTGATCTGCGCGGTATCGGACCCGAATGCGTTGGTGACGACAAGCGTGACGGTATAGGTCCCATCCGCGGTGTAGGAGTGTGCCACGTTCTCCTCCGTTGCGGTGCCCCCGTCGCCGAAGTCCCACTGCCATGTGTCGTTCTGTGCGGTGCCTTGGTCGGAGAAGGAAATGGTGCCGGTACAGCTGAAGGTGGGCGAGGCCACGGGCAGGGCCAGCGGTGGGCCATCCGGGTCTAACCATTGGAAACGGGCGTTGGGCCTGCTTTGCCAAAGGAGGTGCGTTCCTCCGGACCCCGTACAGACATCCGAGCTGTACGTGGAACGCGTGCTGCTGCCGACGTAGCCGATAGTAGTGGATCGGAAGACACTGGCATTCTGCGTGGAGGTCGGGTTAAGAAAGCAGGTCTCCACCACGAGGTTTGATTGGCCGTCCCAGCTGAAGGGCGTTGCGAACGTGTGGGAACTCCATCCGTATCCGTCGGTGAAGTTCTGTGGCCCCCAGACCTCGGTCATTCCGGTTTCCCAAATGCTGTCCAGCGTTGCCGATCCGGTGGTGCCCAAGCGGATGGTGTAGTCTGAGAACGTGGTACCCGATGGCTCCTGCACTTTGAAGCCCAAGCCGGTGATCAGGCCCGCCGACATTCCTGCAGCCTGAAGTTCGTCCGCGGGGAAGAGCATTTGTATCCGCCCGCCCGGCTGGATGTTCGCATAAGGCGAGGGGCTTTGGACCGCGTTGTTGAGCTGGGTCCCCGAACCCACCTCGATCGTGGTTTGCGCCGAGAGCGGAACCCAGGAGAGAAGCATGGCCGCCACCATCATCGGCTTGAACGGGACGGATAGATGCATAGCAGGGGTGAGCATTATCGGCTCAGGGTGAAGGTATACCCACACCTGATAGGTCCGCTAATGAACTGGGAAAAGGTCCCTGTAGAACAGGGAACGGCAACCCGTGGTCGGGAGGGAAGGGACCGTCCGGTATTGCGCCCCTATCCTGCGGCGTAATCCGCCAAATAGGTGTACCGCTCGGTCAAATGGCCACCCTTGGCAATGGTGGCGCGCTCGATCATTCCCTCGGCATCATCGCCCGTTAGGTGCGGCAGCACGTTGGTCATCAGGTCGCGCCCGAAGGACTTTGATGAGTCACGTGGAAGCTCGCAAGGAAGATTGTCCACGGACATCACCGTGATGCTGCCATCGCTTCCGACAGGGCACTCTTTTCCGCTTGCGATATCGTAACCGAACAAAGGCTCGTCGATCGTGCTCGCCCGAAGGGTGCTGTCGATGGGGCCTTCGATGTCACAACTGATATCGGCCACCACCTTCAAGCTGATACCGGCGGTGCGCAGGTCCTCGGTGGAAAGGATCTTGGGTCCGCGCGCATCCCAGAAATGGCAAGCCATGTAGATCTGTGCCCGCTTCGCGAAGGGGAGGAAGTTTGCATGATGGCCGCGCGGGTCGGCGTGGAACGCATCGCGGTCGAACGATTTTCCATCGTCGCGCACATACAGGTCCTCGCTGCCCAGCAAGGTGTAAACAGGCCCGTCGAATGTCTTTTCAAGGAATTCCGCTGGAGAGACCTTGGTCAATCCTGCGCGATCCAAGGTCTCCATCGCTCCATGGCCCACGCGACCCGTTCCGGTGAGCACCACCCGCAGATCCTTGGGAATAGGGAAGGCGGCCATGTGCAGGTCCATCTCCGCACGGTCGTGGCATTCATGCGCCGGCTTCAGCGTTTCTCCACCTCCTTCCGTGGCCTGCCATGCGCGGAACGCATTGTAGGCGCCCACCACACCGGCCCATTTGCCGAAAGCAAGCACCCGCTTTCCCTTGGTATCCGTAAGCAGTTCATGGTCCAGCAGGGTGATCCGACGTTCCAGCACGGTGTGCAGCAACTTGGCATTGTGCGGCTGCTCCTTGATGGTGTGGGAAAAGAAGAGATACGCCTTGTCGGCCATCAGCATGTCCAGCGGCACTTCCTTTACGCCGATGAGGAGGTCGCGGTCGGTGAGGTCCTCCGTAACACGCACCTCATGGGCCGTGTATTCGGCATCGGTGTACGCCCGGACGGGGCTTCGCTGCACGGCGATGTGGATGCCTTGGAGCATGGCCTCGTGGCACTGGTTGGGAGTCAGTGGAACACGACGGTCAGGCGGCTGTTTGCCTTCGCGGATGATGCCGATCTTCTTGAACATGTGGTCTATTGCGGGCCGCGAAAGTAGAAGTTGTTGCCGAGGCGTTCCCTGTTCCACGTCAGTGGCCGGTGCGCGCGGTGTACAGTGTGCAAGGAACTGGCCTTGGATCGCCTTATCTTTGCAGTGTTCTTTGAAAAGCACACAGCAGTATTGGGGCCGACATGGTTTCGACAGCGGCTACGTGGTGCGTGTAAGCATGCAGAGCGGTGGGGAACGGCTCTTAAAAACGATCTCCAAGCCCTAACAGGCAACACTGAGTACGCACTTGCTGCTTAATAGCCCAAGGCTATGAAGCTTTACCCCGTGAACAACAGTAGCGGGGGCAAGTATCCTTCGGGGAGGCCCGCAACCCTCCTTCCCGGCCCAAGGATATCATCATGGGAAGCTGGTCAGCGCGGTGGTCCGGAGCGCTGATGAGACAACAGGACCTAAGCTGTCAGTAGGGTGTCCTTCCCCGGCTGGCTTTCGAAAACCAACGGAGGAAGAAGCATGTGGAAAGCTCGTGTTGCGGTCGTTTGGACGAGGGTTCGAATCCCTCCGGCTCCACAGGAGGCGGGGTGGTGACGCGTAAGCGGCACCGCTTCGCGAAGCGAAGTATTCGGGGTTTACCCCGGGCGTAGACCCGGGGAATCCCTCCGGCTCCACAGGAGGCGGGGTGGTGACGCGTGAGCGGCACCGCTTCGCGAAGCGAAGTATTCGGGGTTTACCCCGGGCGTAGACCCGGGGGATCCCTCCGGCTCCACCAATGCAAAAGCCCGCCATTCGGCGGGCTTTTGCATTGGTGGTCTTTCGGTGAAAGGCTTAATTCCTAAAACCCGAAGCCCACACCGCCGCTCAAGATCGGGCCTTGGCCGTAGTAAATGCTGTGCGGGTCCTGAAGCACTTCGAACAGTACTTGGAGATAGAACGAAGTTCTAGCGCCCAGCGGTTGCACATAGCCTGCGCCCAGCAATAGGTGTGGGACCCAGCCCCGGACAAGCCTGTTCTCGAAGTTGTAGAAGACGGTGCTCATATTCAGGAACTCCGCATGCAGGTAGGCCTGTGGGATCACCCGATAACGCGTGAATACCCGGTAGCCGTAAAGGCTCAGTTCCAGTGGAGGGGCGAACCGGTTGTCCCGGTAGTACGTGTAGCTGGGACCGGATCCTAACGACAACTTACGTGGCCGATCCAAGTAGACGCCCACGATCGGGTCCAGCTGTATCGCGGTCACTGTTCCGAAGCTGAGGCCGATCCCGCCGCCGAACCAGAGGCGGTCCTTGAGGAGAAAGGGTTTCTTCTGTGGCTTCTCGGACACGTAGGCCGTGCTGTCCTGTGCTTGGACCGCAAGGGTCATACAGAAGATCGAGAACAGGATGAATGCGTGCCGGATCATGGTGACGAAGGTAAGCGGGCCGCGGCCCCGGGTTTGCTTTCATACAACACCCAAACGGCGCGCACATCCTCCATTTCATAAGCTTTCAATACCGATGCCTTCCACCAAGGAAGCGCGCGCTCCACCTCT
This sequence comes from Flavobacteriales bacterium, assembly GCA_038234075.1. Taxonomy (GTDB): domain Bacteria; phylum Bacteroidota; class Bacteroidia; order Flavobacteriales_F; family PHOS-HE28; genus PHOS-HE28. The sequence continues at coordinate 78,355 of JBBSUV010000014.1, forward strand.
TGCCAATGGCGGTCGGAAGCCGGGTCGCATTGGGGAATGGGCCCGTCGCTCACCAGCAGTTGCATGGCACCATGCTCCCGCTGCAGTGGGTTGCAGGGTTCCGTGATCAAGGTGTCCGTGGCGCTCGCGGGCAGGTAGAAGCGCGGAATGCGGATATCCCAAACCGTGCTTTCATCAGCTATGTAATTCAAGCGGACGGGTCCATCGACATATCGGTTCTGGACCGCTTTTGCCAAGCGTGTCCGCCCAGTTCCAGCAGGAGAGATCATGATCACCGCCAATGCGCCGAGGTTGATGATCGCCATAAGGCCAACGATGACCTTCAAGGTCCGGGGAGTCACGGCTTGCGCCATCCTCCATTCCTGTGCAATGCCCCACGCCAGCACAATCAGCAATGGGACCAGGTCCACCAAGGGATAGAGGAAGCGGAGGTCCTTGTGTGGCAATGCCAGATGCAGGGCGAGAAAGGGGAAGATCACCCAGACCAGCAAGCTCTTCGGCCTGAGGACCAACAGCGTTGCGAAGGCAGCCAGGATCGCCAAGCCGATCGGTGGGATGGCGTACTTCACGACCCACGCCGGATAGTACCACCAAGCGAAAGCGGTGAACGGATGGTCCGGGCTGCCCGTGATGCCGAGGCGCAGGTAATTCCATGCGGTGAATGTGGAGGTGCCATAGAACCAATTATCCACCGCGATCCCCATGATCGCCATCGCACAGATGCCGGCGATCCATGCGAGAAGATGATGCGGGCGTTCGCGCTGCACAAGGAACAGCCACGCTCCCACGCCGACCGCCATCATCAGCACGGGTGGGCGGCACAGGAAGGCGAGACCGAAGAGCAGGCCCGTTCTGAAATAGCGGGCACGGCGTTCTTCCGGCGAAAGGAGTGTGGCAAGACCCAACAGGAACAACAGCCCCGACCAGGTCTCGCCGGTGAAACGCACATGAAGGAACGGCAGGAACCAGAGGAACCAGGAAAGGATCAGGAAGGTGGTCCACAACTTGGGGGGCACGAGGGGTCGCACGGCCCTGATGAAGCCGGCCACGGCGATCACCGCCAAGGCCGCGGTGAGCAGGCGCAGCAGAAAGGATAAGATGAACGGATCACTGATCCCGATGGCGTGGGCGGCCTTGAACACGACCCAGCCGATCGCGGGCAGCAGTGCCGAACGGATCTGCGCCTCATACTCCCATGGCAACCCGCTCACCGGCTGGTGGCCGAGCTTGGCTTCCGCAAAGGCGATCACCTGGTAGTGCTCGTCCGCGCTGTGGAAACCCGTGCTGAACCACGCCGTGATCACATGGACGGCGATGGCCGCAAGGAGGATCCAGCGTGTGGGTGAAGAGCGCATGCCCGCGAAGATGCGGCGATCCCGCCGGTGGAGCGGCTTCGGCTCACGGGACTTGCTCTTCACGTACGCCAGTAGCCAAGTCGCTTCCGAGGTTCAGTAAAATGATGTCGCGGTCGTTGTCCGCCCCCGTGTACTTCACGATGCCGTCCATGTTCACGTCAGCATTGCTGAACGTATGGAGGGTATGGGTCGGGTCGGTGCCTACTGACTGTAGGATGGCGTCGCGGTCATTCGAGTTGCCGGTATAGCTGATGCTGGTTGAATGGTTCGCCACCTTTCCAGCCCATAACAAAGCTGCACTTCCTTCTATTTTCCGGGCATCCGTTCCATAGGTCTGAAGTCCGGGATCACGGAAGTCCACAGTGGTCGAAAGTGTGTCCAAACTGATGACTGCGGCGGTCATAGCGCGCAAGTGATTGCGGTGTCCTACCACAATGAAGTAGTCTCCCGGAGGAAGAGGAAAAGCCAAGGGTGAAGTGCCGTCGCCTCCAACGATGTCCCCATCGCGCTGCAACAGGCCAAATTCAATATCGGAGACGTTTTGGGGTGAGCCAGATGATCTCAACTCCACCGATACTCGGTCAACTATGGCGTCAGGGCCTTCGATGGCCAGTAATGCCCAATTGGAGGTAGTATGATCCGAGAAATAGGATTGGTAAGGCCATGCTTCACGAAGATCATCCCGCATCATTCCGCTGTTCGGGTCATACGCACCCTGTAACCAAACTTTCACATTCAGGAGCAGGGGTGGTTCTTCAGCATGCACAATGGTGAACAAGCAAGGGAAAAACCAAGTAAAATCCCAACTGGCCGTGCTATACTGACCAGCTCTTGTCACATCATAAAATCCCATAAGTCCGGTAACTTGGACCATCACCTGATCCCTGAACAAGTAAACGTTATGAGTAGAGTACCAACCATCTTCTCCAGTTGAGCCGTTGGTCCATAGTATGGCCGAGTCATTCGGACCAAGATAAAAGGTGGTGTCCAAAGGAGAGGAAATGTAATCTTCAATTACGCCACCCTCTCGCGTAATCGTCAAAGAGCTGCTCGCGTGGCTTTCTTTCGCAAGAACCCCGGAAATCCCCAAAAGACTGAACAGCAAGAGTAATGAAGCCTTTCGCATGTTGGGTAGCATCAATGCAACCCAAAGATAGTCGCCAAGTGAAGCTTAAGGGTAGCCCGAAGAACCGGTTTTGAGCAGAGGGGCGATTTGGCTTGATCCGGACATGGTTCTTTTTGTGCTTTTGATGCCCTGTTCAGGGCCATTTTGGGCCGACAGGTCACACGATCCCCACAGATGAGCCGGGTATGAGGTGCAAG